>CP119316.1:2715000-3315000 GCA_029202985.1 Candidatus Andeanibacterium colombiense
ACAGGCCAGGGGGTAGCGACTGTTTAGCAAAAACACAGGACTCTGCTAAGTCGGCTTCAAGACGACGTATAGGGTCTGACGCCTGCCCGGTGCTCGAAGGTTAAGAGGAGGAGTGCAAGCTCCGAATTGAAGCCCGAGTAAACGGCGGCCGTAACTATAACGGTCCTAAGGTAGCGAAATTCCTTGTCGGGTAAGTTCCGACCTGCACGAATGGCGTAACGACTTCCCCACTGTCTCCAGGATATGCTCAGCGAAATTGAATTCTCCGTGAAGATGCGGAGTACCCGCGGTTAGACGGAAAGACCCCGTGCACCTTTACTGCAGCTTCAGAGTGGCATTAGGAAAGAGTTGTGTAGCATAGGTGGGAGGCTTTGAAGCGATGACGCCAGTTGTCGTGGAGCCATAGGTGAAATACCACCCTGCTGTTTTCTGATGTCTAACCACGCGCCGTTATCCGGCGCTGGGACCCTCTGTGGCGGGTAGTTTGACTGGGGCGGTCGCCTCCTAAAGAGTAACGGAGGCGCGCGATGGTAGGCTCAGGACGGTTGGAAACCGTCTGTTAGAGTGCAATGGCATAAGCCTGCCTGACTGCGAGACTGACGAGTCGAGCAGAGACGAAAGTCGGTCATAGTGATCCGGTGGTCCCTCGTGGAAGGGCCATCGCTCAACGGATAAAAGGTACGCCGGGGATAACAGGCTGATGATTCCCAAGAGCTCATATCGACGGAATCGTTTGGCACCTCGATGTCGGCTCATCACATCCTGGGGCTGGAGCAGGTCCCAAGGGTTTGGCTGTTCGCCAATTAAAGTGGTACGTGAGCTGGGTTCAGAACGTCGCGAGACAGTTTGGTCCCTATCTGCCGTGGGCGTCGATACTTGAGAGGAGTTGCCCCTAGTACGAGAGGACCGGGGTGAACATGCCTCTGGTGTACCTGTCGTTCCGCCAGGAGCGCAGCAGGGTAGCTATGCATGGACGGGATAACCGCTGAAAGCATCTAAGCGGGAAGCCTCCCTCAAGATTAGGTATCTTCGAGTCGTGATAGACCATCACGTTGATAGGCCGGGTGTGGAAGCGCAGTAATGTGTGGAGCTAACCGGTCCTAATAACTCTGTTCATGCTTGAGAGTCCCACCATCAATGACAGTCCTGAAAAGGTTGTCCGCGATGGCGGAGGATTTCTTGGCCGGACACGCCTTTGAAAATGCATCGATTAAAACCGTGACACGCCGGCTTCATTGCTTGGTGACCATAGCGTCAGTGACCCACCCGATCCCATCTCGAACTCGGCCGTGAAACCTGACTGCGCCGATGGTACTGTGGCTCAAGCTCCGGAAGAGTAGGTCGTCGCCAGGCATTGTAGCCGACGTGAGCACGGAAAAACCCATTCATCATGTTACAAAAAGCCGCTGCCGGTCCGTCCGCGCGGCGGCTTTTGGTCTTGGCGCCCCGAGTGGGCTTCAAGGCTTGAGTCCTTCGGAGCCCATCGGGCTTCGCAAGGCCGAACGGTCGCCCGCAGCGGCCATAGGTCGCGAGGAAAGCCAAGCCGGCGCATGCCGGTGCCGGCGCCTGAGGCGAATAAGTTAGGTGACGCGGGGTGGAGCAGTCCGGTAGCTCGTCAGGCTCATAACCTGAAGGTCGCAGGTTCAAATCCTGCCCCCGCAACCAACAAGAGACCCCCGCTTCGGCGGGGGTTTTTTGTTGTCCGGCGTTCGGGCCGTCCTTCGCCATTGACGCTCCGCCACACCATCGCCCAAAAGCTCCCGGACAAAGTCCACCAGATGGACAAGGTTTCGGGAGAAGCGACATGCTCAAGGCGATCGGGATTTCGGGCGCGCTGGTGATCGGCGCGGGTTTGCTGTCGAGCTGCGGCACCGCGCATGCGGACGTCGCGCAGGTCGGCAACGGCAAGTGCGACGCGGCCACCGCGACCAGTCTCGGGGGCAGCAATCCCACGGCGAAATGGGTCGCGGGTGAAGGCGAAGTTCCGGCCTATTGCGAAATCGGCGCGACGCTCTCACCCGAAGCCGGTTCGACGATCGGCGTGGTTTTCCGGCTGCCGGAAGGCTGGAACGGCAAGATCCTCGGCCTTGGCGGCGGGGGCTGGGCCGGGAATGTTACGCTCGAAGCCGCCAAGCCTGGGTTGATCGCGCATTACGCGACCGCGCAGACCGATGGCGGCCATGCCAGCGCCGCGCCGTTCGAGAATGCCTGGGTGGTCGAAGACCCGAAGGCCAGGGATTTCTCGTGGCGCGCGGTCCATGAGATGACCGCCGCGAGCAAGACGCTGGTCGCCGCCTATTACGGCCGCGGGCAGGAAAAGGCCTATTTCCAGGGCTGCTCCACCGGCGGGCGCATGGCGCTGATGGAAGCCCAGCGTTTCCCCGCCGATTACGACGCGATCATCGCCGGCGCCCCGGTTTACGAACTCGTCACCCAGACCAGCGCGGTGTTCCGCAACAACAGCTTCGCCGCTCCGGGCGCCGCGATCGGGATCGACGGCGCGAAAAAGATCGCCGCCGCCGCGCTCGCGCAATGCGACGCGAAAGACGGGGTGAAGGACGGCGTGATCGCCGATCCGCGTTCGTGCAATTTCGATCCGGCGAGCGTTCCCGGCCTGACCCCGGGCCAGGTCGCGGCGGTCCGCACCGCCTATAGCGGCGTGCGCGCGCCCGATGGCAGCTGGGCGCAATGGCCGATGAGCCGCGGGGGCGAGGCGGACTGGCACATGTTCGTCGCGGTGGGTGGCGACTGGAAGGAATTCTCCAACGGCGGCGGGTTCGGCGGGCTGCTGCCGGTGCTGTTCCCGGGCAGCATCGTCGATATGCATGCGCTCACTCCCGCGCAGGTGGTGGAGGCACGGCAGAGCGCCTTCGCGAAGATGTACGAAGCCAAGGACACCAACCTCACGCCATTCTTCCAGCGCGGCGGCAAATTGCTGATGTGGCACGGCGAAAGCGATCCCGGCCCGAGCCCGGTCGGCACGATCGACTATGTCGAGGGCGTGAAGCAGGCCGATCCGGCCGGCGCCGCCAAGGGCCTGCGCCTGTTCCTCGCCCCCGGGGTGAACCACTGCGGCGGCGGGGCCGGCGCGGACCAACTGCCGCTGCTCGAGCAGCTCGACAGCTGGCTGACCAGCGGCAAGGCGCCCGAGACGATCGTCGCGAAGAAGGCCGACGGGTCGATGGTCCGCCCGCTCTGCGCCTGGCCAAAGGTTGCACAATTCGGCGGCAAGGGCGACGCGAACGATCCGAAGAACTATCGCTGCATCGACCGCACTTCGTGAGGAACTGAGCCATGTCCGGAATGGTCGACGGCCGCTGGGTCACTTCGATGCCCGCCGCCGAGGAGATCAAGGGCGGCCGCTTCGTACGGATGGACAGCCTGTTCCGCAATGCGGTCTCGGCCGATCCGGCGGCGAAATATCCCGCCGAAGCTGGGCGCTACCATTTGTTCGTCGCCTGGGGCTGTCCCTGGGCGGCGCGGACGCTGGCAGTGCGTGCGCTCAAGGGGCTGACCGGATTGATTCCGGCCTATTACGCGCTCTCTGCCTTCGGCGGCGAGGGCTGGACCTATGACGACGGACCCGATGGGCCGGCCCCGGAGACCTATCCGCTGCACCGCTATTATTCGAAGGCGGTGCCCGACTATACCGGCAAGGTCACCGTGCCGACATTGTGGGACACGCGGACGAACAGCATCGTGAGCAATGAAAGCTCCGAGATCATCCGCATGTTCAATGGCGCGTTCGACGGGCTGACCGGCAATCGGCTCGACCTCTATCCCGCCGACCTGCGGCCCGAGATCGACCGCTGGAACGACTACATCTACCCGCGGATCAACAACGGCGTCTATCGCACCGGCTTCGCGACCACGCAGGATGCCTATGACGAAGCGGTCGGGGTGTTGTTCGATGCGCTCGATACGGTCGATGCGCATCTCACAAGCCACCGCTACCTCGCGGGCACGGAATGCACCGAGGCCGACTGGCGGCTGTTCTGCACCCTGGTACGGTTCGACATCGGCTATCACGGCGCGTTCAAATGCAACCTCCGGCGGATCGAGGATTACCCGCGGCTCTCGAACTATCTGCGCGAACTCTATCAATGGCCCGGCATCGCGGAAACGGTGTGGCTCGAGCGGATCAAGGCCGACTATTACGGGCTGTCGAACGTGAACCCGTCGCGGATCGTGCCGGCCGGGCCGATAGTGGACCTGACCGGCCCGCACGATCGCGCGCGTCTTGAGGGCAAGGGAATCCGCGAGCGATAACTGATCCCCCGCGCAGGCGGGGGCCTCAGTCGGTTGTGCGTGGCGGCCTGAGACCCCGGCCTGCGCGGGGGATCACTTCTTCGGCATGCTCCAACCCGCCGGGTAGAACAGCGGCGCATCGAGCGAGAAGCCAACCGCTTCGCCATCGCTCAGCGCATCGCCCTGCGCCGCGATCGCATATTGCCCGCTCTCGATGGTCCAGCCGTGGGCCCCGGTGTCCCATTTCGCCAGCAGGCGCGGGTCGATCGCGATATCGACCTTCCGGGTCTCGCCCGGCTTCAGCTTGACCTTGGCGAAACCGGCGAGGCGGCGCGGTGCTTCCCAGCCGTCGTGCGAGGCATAGAGCTGGATCACCTGCGCGCCCTCGCGTTCGCCGATATTGCTGAGCGTCACTTCGGCGGAAAGCCCCCGGTGGTCGTCCTGGTCGAGGTTCACCGCATCCATCGTGAAGCGTGTGTAGGAGAGCCCGTAGCCGAACGGATAGAGCGGCGTGAGCTTGTGCTTGTCGAACCATTTGTAACCGACCGCCGCGCCTTCGGTATAGGCGATCTCGCCCTTGCGCGGCTCGCCCGGATAGGGGAGCTGACTTTCGTTCGCCGGGAAGCTCACCGGCAACCGGCCCGACGGATTGACCCTGCCGGTCAGCAGATTGGCGATCGCTTCCCCGCCGCCGCTGCCTGGCAGCCACGCTTCCAGCACCGCCGCGACCGCGCCGTTCCACGGCATCCTCACCGGCCCAGCGGTTTCCAGCACCACCACCGTCTTCGGGTTGGCCTTGGCGACCCCCGCGATCAGCGCATCCTGCTCGCCGTCGAGCGCCAGCTTGACGTCGATGCTCTCGCTCGCCCACTGGGTGCCGAACACGATCGCGACATCGGCCTGCCCGGCCAGCGCCGCAGCGGCTGCCGCATCGCTGCCGTCGAGATAGTCGATCCGTACGCCCGGCAGCTGCTTCCGCAATTCCTCGACCGGCGAGGACGGATAGAACACCACCGGCCCGGGCCACGAGGTGGGCGCGATGCCCGGGACCGCGTTCCCGCCCAGCGGCCCATCGCCCGGATAGACCTGGCTCGATCCGCCGCCGGACATCACGCCCTTGTCCGCATGCCCGCCGATCACCGCGATCCGCTTTACGCCCGCGAGCGGCAGCAACTCGCCCTCGTTCTTCAGCAACACCGCGCCCGCCTCCGCCCCCCTGCGGCTGACTGCCTTGTTCGCGGCGAAATCGATCCCGCCGGTCGGGCTTGCCGGATCATCGATAAGCCCGTGTTCGAACATCGAGCGCAGGATACGCGTCGCCATTTCGTTGAGCCGCGCTCTGGCGACGCTGCCCGCGGCGAGCGCATCGACGAGGTCGGCACCGAAATTGTCGTCCATATGCAGCCCGAAGCCGGATTCCTGATCGAGCCCTGCGTTGGCTGCCTTGACGGCCGAATGGGCGGCGCCCCAATCGGACATCACATAGCCCTGCCAACCCCAATCCTTGCGCAGCACCTGGGTCAGCAGATAGTCGCTCTCGCAGGCGAAATCGCCGCGGAAGCGGTTGTAGGCGCACATCACCGATCCGGGATTGCCCTGTTCGATCGCGATCTTGAACGCGAGCAGATCGCTCTCGCGCCCGGCCGCCTCGTCGATCGTGACATTGCCGGCGTTGCGGTCGGTCTCCTGGTCGTTGAACGCATAGTGCTTCACGGTCGAGATCATATGGTTGGACTGGATCCCGGCGATCGCATGGCCGGCGATCGTGCCGGCGAGCAGCGGATCCTCGCCGGTATATTCGAAATTGCGCCCGTTGCGCGGTTCGCGGACCAGATTGACCCCGCCGGCGAGCTGGACGTTGAACCCGTCCGCGCGCGCTTCGGAGCCGATCATCCGCCCGCCGTCATAAGCGATCTGCGGGTCCCAGCTCGCGGCGAGCGCGAGGCCGGAAGGCAGCGCGGTATGCGGGCGTTTGCTCGACGCACCGCCCTGGCTCGCGACCCCGACCCCGGCATCGGCCTGCCACTGGCCGGGAATGCCAAGCCGCGGAATGCCGGGGACGTAGCCGGCCGATCCCGCGCGGCCTTCAGGCGGGGCGACGAATTTGGCTGGAGGGAAATCGGTCGAGAAATAGCCTTTGACGAGGGTGAGCTTCTCCTCCTGCGTCATCTGCTTCAGCATCGCGGCGGCGCGCTCGTCGGGCGTGCCCCTGGTGTCCTTGGCCGCGGTCTGCGCCGTAGCTGCGCCGGCGATCAGCGCGCAGCAAGCGGCGGCAAGCAATAAACCCTTATGCATCCGATTTCCCCTTTTATACGTCGCTTCTATCATTCGCGGGCGCGAAAAACAGTCGCCCTTAATCTGTCGATCCCGCTTGCGCTTGGCCGGGTTTTTCGGGAGGAGAAACCAAACGAATTAGGGAGAATGCCGGTGAACCTCGATATCCTCAAAGGCCGGGTTGCGGTCGTCACCGGCGCGAGCTCGGGCATCGGCGAGGCCTGCGCGCTCGGCTATGCCGAGGCCGGGGCCAAGGTCGTGATGGCCGCGCGGCGTGCCGACCGGCTTGAAGCACTGGTCGCGAAGATCGAAGCCGCGGGCGGCGAGGCGATCGGCGTGGTCACCGATGTCACCAGCGAGGATGCGGTCGCCAATCTGTTCAGGCAGGCGGTCGACCGCTTCGGCACTGTTGATATTCTGATCAACAACGCCGGCGTCGCGCAGAGCATCCCGATCGAGGAATCGACCCTCGAACAGTGGAATACGGTGCTTACCACCAACCTCACCTCGGCCTTCCTGTGCAGCCGCGAGGCGTTCCGGATCATGAAGCCGCAAGGCCACGGGCGGATCGTCAACATCGGCTCGATCTCGGCCCGGGTGCCGCGGGCCGACAGCCCGGCCTATACCGCGAGCAAATACGGTTTGGACGGCCTTACCCATGCGCTGGCGGTCGATGGCCGCGACTTCAACATCGCGGTGTCGCTGTTCAACCCGGGTATCGTCGCGACCGAGATCGCGCCGGGCGCGGTCAAGCTGGCGGCCGATTTCGCCGCTTCGCCCAAAGACATCGCCGACGCGATCCTGCACATGACCGCGCTGCCCGATCACCTCAATTTCTACGAGGCGATGATCGTCCAGAACAAGCTGCCCTTCCTCGGGCGCGGCTGACCTTGCCCCCGGTCCCGTCCTTGCGAGCGGCAAAGCCGCGCGGCAATCCAGGGCGTCACTCAATGCGCTCTGGATTGCTTCGCTCCGCTCGCAATGACGAAAGAGGGGAGTGAGGCATGGTCGGCGGGGGAACCTTCGACTGCTGGAATATCGCCGATCTCCGCGCGAAGGCGAAGCGGCGCCTGCCGCTCGGCGTGTGGGAATATGTCGAACGCGGGGTCGAGGACGAGCTGGGCCTTGCGCGCAACCGCGCCGGGTTCGAGGCGGTCGGCTTCCGCCCGAAAGTGCTGCGCAACGTCGAGACGATCGATCCCGCGACCACGCTGCTCGGCTGTCCTTCGGCCTTTCCGCTGGCAGTCGCGCCCACCGGGGCGGCGGGGCTGCTGTGGTATCGGGGCGATCTCGCGCTGGCCAAAGCTGCCGCGCGCGCCGGGGTGCCGTTCACGATCTGCAGCGCCTCGACGATGGATATCGACCAGATTGCCGCGGCCGGCGGGCGGCTGTGGTTCCAGCTCTATATGTGGGCCGACCGCTCGCTGTCGGCGGCGGTGGTTCAGCGCTCGCACGAGCTTGGCTGCGAGGCGCTGCTGGTCACGCTCGACCTGCCGGTGCCGCCCAACCGCGAATATCTCTACCGCAACGGCTTCGGCACGCCATTCCGGCTGAACCCGCGCAACTTCACTGACATCCTGCTCCATCCGCGCTGGCTGGCCGGGGTGATGGGGCGCTATGCGGTGAGCGGCGGGATCCCGAGCCAGGCCAATCTGCCCGACCGGCTGCGCCGCCGTGTGACCGAGAGCGTCCACCCCGGCGCCTTGTTCAAGCAGGACAATCTCGACTGGGACGAAATCGCCCGGCTGCGCGACAGCTGGCAGGGCAAGCTTGTGCTCAAGGGCATCTTGCGGCCCGACGATGCCGAGCGGGCGGTGAAATACGGCGCGGACGGGATCGTGGTGTCGAACCACGGCGGGCGCGGGCTCGATGGTTCGATTTCCTCGATCGAGGCACTGCCGGCGGTTGTCGCGGCGGTTGGGGACAAGCTCGAAGTGCTGCTCGACAGTGGCGTGCGGCGCGGGAGCGATGTGATCAAGGCGGTCGCGCTTGGGGCGAGGGGCGTGCTGGCCGGGCGGGCTGCGCTTTACGGGCTGGCCGCCGGGGGCGAAGACGGTGTGCATCGCGCGCTGGACTTGCTCAAGATGGAAACTGTGCGCACGATGGGCATGCTCGGTGCGCGGAACATCGGGGAAGTGGATAGAGAACTGCTGGGTTAGGATTGCCCAGATCCTCTCTCCTTGCGGGAGAGGATACGAAGGCTTGGCCCGAAGGGTCTAGCCGAAGTTGGAGAGGGGGCGTTCGCAACCAAGCCCCTCTCCAAGCTAAGCTAGCCGTAAAAGCGGCAAGCTGCGCTACCCTCTCCCGCAAGGGGAGAGGGAGAAACACAAGGTGGGGAGAGACACCGCTTGAAGACAAATTTCTCGGAAGCGGTGAGCAGCCGCCCCGTAAGCCTGTTCCAATACGCGGTCGTGCTGACCGTGCTACTGGTGCTGGTGTTCGACGGGATGGATGGGCAATCGCTCGGCCTTGTCGTGCCGACGATCCTCAAGGAATGGCGGATCGAGCGGGCCGCATTCGGCTGGGCGCTGTCGGCTTCGATCTTCGGCATGGGGCTGGGCGCGCTCGCGGGCGGCTGGCTGGGCGACCGGATCGGGCGGCTGCGCTCGCTGTTCGTCTCGGTGCTGATCTTCGGCTGCGCGACCATCGCCGCGAGCCGGGTGGGGGACGTTTCGGCGCTGACCGTGCTGCGGTTCATCGGCGGGCTCGGTTTCGGCGCGGCGGGCCCGAATGCGCTGGCGCTGGCGACCGAATGGATGCCCGCAAGGCTGCGAACCTATGTGATCGCGCTGCTTTCGGTCGGGACACCCGCGGGCGGCACCATCGCCGCGGCGGTCGCGCCCTTCCTGCTGGCGGATTACGGCTGGCGCGGGCTGTTCCTGACCTTCGGCGTGGCCTCGCTCGCGGTTGGGGTGTTGGCGTTGCTGGTGGTGCGGGAATCGCCATCCTACTATCTCGCGAAGGGCCGTAGCGACGAGGCTAACGCGGTCGCGCGGCGGGTGCTTGGCGACGGGATGGAACTGGTGCCGGAGCAGGTGGGCGCGGTCGCAGGCGGACCCGTTGTCGGCGTGTTCGACCGCAGCACAGTGCGGCTGACGCTCGGCGCCAGCCTCGCTTTTTCCGCGCTGACGGCGGTGGTCTATGCGATCAACTATTGGGGTACCGAACTGTTCACCTCGCATGGGTTGAGCCAGACCCAGGCCATCGGCGTGATTTTCTGGGGCGGGATCGTCTCGGTCCTCGGCGCGCTGCTGTCGGGCTGGACCGTGCGCGCCTTCGGCTCGCGCGCGACGATCCTCGCCTGCTCGCTGGTGACCTTCGCCGTCACACTCGCGCTTGGCGCGGCGATCGAGCAGGGCGGGTCCTCGGTCACGCTCGTGACCGTGCTGGCCTGCGCGATCGGCGGGGTTGGCAGCCTCGGGATCGCGACGCTCTATTCGCTGATAACGCTCGGCTATCCGGTCTCGTGCCGCTCGACCGGAATCGGCCTCGGCATGATGATGGGCCGCGCGGGCGGGATATTGATGACCTTCTACGGCGGCAGCCTGCTCGATCTCGGCGGGCAGTCGGTGGTGCCGTTCTTCGCGGTTATGGCGGTGTGCGCGCTGCTGGTCAGTCTGTCGGCGTGGATCGTCGACCGGCATGTCGCGCCGCCGCGCAAAAGATAACAGGGAGCAGGATCATGGCGAGCACATTCAGCGAGGCGCTCTCGCGTACGCCGCTCAAAACCTTCTCGGTCGTGACCTTCGCGATCTGCATGCTGGTGCTGACGGTCGATGGGGTCGATGCGCAACTGCTCGGAATCATCGCACCCAAGGTGATCGCGGATTTCGGAGTGGATCGCGGCACTTTCGGGGTCGCGATGAGTTCGGCGCTGGTCGGCTTCGGACTTGGCTCGTGGGGCGGCGGCTGGCTCGGCGACAAGCTCGGGCGACGCTGGTCGCTGGCGATCGCGGCGGCGCTGTTCTCGCTCGCGACGATCGCGGCGAGCTGGTCCTCCGGCGGGCAGACAATCGCGATCTGGCCCCTGAAAGCACCGCAGGGGGTGTGGGAACTGGCGTTCTGGCGGCTGATCGGCGGGCTCGGCTTCGGTTCGGCCTATGCCAATGCGATCGCGCTCGCAGGCGAATGGCTGCCGGATCGCTGGCGCTCGGTCGGGGTGACCACGCTGTCGGTCGGGACGCCCGCGGGCGGTTTCGTGGTCGCTGCGGTCGCGCCCTCGCTGATCGAGGCCTACGGCTGGCGCGGCACTTTCGTCGCGCTCGGCGCGGCGACCCTGCTGGTGGTGGTGCTGATCATCGCGCTGCTGCGTGACAGCCCGTCCTTCCTGCTCGCGCGCGGCAAGGCCGAAGAAGCGCGGCTGGCGGCTCGGCGGGTGCTCGATGGCGACATCGACCTGGCGCCCGACCACCGCGACCGCGAGGGTGCGGTGGGTGTGCTCCACCGCAGCAACCTCCGCCTCAATATTGGGATCGGCCTGTCCTTCACCGCCGCGGCGCTGGTCGCCTATTCGATCCTCAGCTGGACCACCACGATGCTGACCGCGCAGGGCTTCACCTTCGAGGATGCCGCCTATGCGGTGTCGGTCGGCGGGATCACTTCGGTGGTCGCGTCGATCGCCGCCGGCTTCCTCGCGCACTGGATCGGCACCCGGTTGCTGGTATTCGGGCTCAGCGGCACGCTGCTTGCCAGCCTGGTGTGGCTCGGCGCGGTGATCGAGGCGATGCCCGCCGCGCCTGACCAGAGCACCCGCATGCTGGTCGTCGGGCTGGTCGGCCTGACAGCCGCGCTGTTCAGCGCCGCGATGGCGACGATGTATGCGATCATGACCCATGCCTATCCGCCCTCGTGCCGCTCTTCCGGGATTGGCTTCGGGATATTCATGGGCCGGGTCGGCGCCGTCGCGGCGACCGCTTTCGGCGGCTGGCTGCTCGATCTCGGGCAAGGCAGCGTGGCGCCGTTCTTCGCGGTGATCGGCGCGGGCGCGGTGTTGTTCTCGGCCGCCGGGTTCATCGTCGATCGGCATGTGCCGCCGGCGCGGCGGGCCAGGTGACGAATTGCACCCCAATACTACTGATATCGCTCGATAGGGTGTGGGTAGTCACGAAATTGCAATCACGCCGTAGCTTGCATGTCATGATGGATCATTAGCGCCGGCTCCGGGAACACGGAGACTGGTAATGATGTACACTCGACTGCTCGTTTCGAGCTGTGCGGCAGCTATGGCGGCCGGCATATCAACCCCTGCTTTTGCCGGCGATATCGCCGGGCACGTTTCGGATGCGACGCAAACCATCGCGTTGCAATCGGCTGAGGTGCGCATCGTCGAACTCGATCGGGTCGCGACGACCGCTCGCGACGGCAGCTTCAATTTTCCGGACGTAACAGCCGGAACCTATACGATCCAGGTCCGCTATATCGGAGCGCAGACCGTCAGCCAGACGGTCCAGGTCGCCGAGAGCGGCACGGTATCCGTCGATGTGACGCTCGGCGGCAGCAATGAAATCCTCGTGGTTGGCCAGGCGGCCAACCAGGCCAGCTCGCTGTCCCGCCAGAAGGCGGCGGACGGTGTGAGCAGCGTTCTGACCCGCGATGCGATCGGCGAATTTCCCGACCAGAACGTTGCCGAATCGCTGCGCCGTCTGCCGGGCGTCAACATTCTCAACGATCAGGGCGAAGGTCGCTTCGTTTCGGTTCGCGGCCTTGACCCGGACCTCAACAGCACCTCGGTCGATGGCGTGCGCATCCCGGCACCGGAATCCGACATCCGCGCCGTCGCGCTCGACGTCATTTCGTCGGACACGATCGAATCGATCGAAGTGAAGAAGTCCTTCACCCCCGACATGGATGGCGACTTCATCGGCGCTTCGGTCGAGATCAAGACCGCCAGCGCCTTCGACAGCCGCAAGAACCGCTATTCGCTCACCGCCGAGGGCAGCTACAACGATTACAGCGGCAAGGTGACGCCCAAGGGGGGCTTCGACTTCACCCAGAAGCTGGGCGACCACTTCGGCGTCGCCGGGTCGGTCAGCTATTACGAACGCCAGTTCGAGACCGACAATGTCGAGGCGGACAACTGGGTGGAATCCGGCGGAGCCTATTATACTCCTTCGCTGGAGTATCGGGACTATGACGTGACCCGTAAGCGCTTCAACGCCGCCCTGTCGTTCGACTGGCGCGTGTCGGGAACCACCAAAGCTTACATCCGGGGCAACTGGGCGCAGTTCGACGATCACGAATATCGCCGCCGCACGACCTTCGACCTCAGCGAGTTCGAGGATGACGGCCCGTCTTCCGTCAATGGTTCGACTGTAAGCTTCGATACGGCAGATCAGGAGATCACCGTCGAGCGCGATCTAAAGGACCGCTTCGAACGCCAGCGCATCCGCTCGGTTTCGGTCGGCAGCGAGACCGACACCGGAACCTGGAAGTTCGACTGGCAGGCGAGCTATGCCAAGTCGAGCGAGCGGGAGAATTTCTCGCTCGATCCGGTCCGCTTCGCCAGCAGCTTCGACGACGAATCCGGTGTCGTGATCGATTTCGACAATTCGGGCCGCTATTTCCCGGTCTATTCGATCACCAGCGGGGCCAGTGAAGTCAACGATCCGACCAATTATACGCTCGACCGCGTCGAACTGACCACGCTTTCGGACAGCACCGACGAGGAATATGCGCTCAAGGCCAACCTCGCGCGCACCTTCGCGATGTCGGGCGGCGACTTCACGGTCCAGGCCGGTGCCAAGGCGCGCTGGCGCGAGAAGTCCTATGACTTCGAGATGACCCGCTACAAGAAGTCGAAGAACTACACGCTGGCCGACGTGCTGGGCGAACAGACTTATCGCCTGCTCGACATGGGGCCGGTGATGAGCAAGACCGACACGGCGCAGTGGTTCCTCGATAATGAGGCGGATCTTTCGATCAACGACTATGCTTCCGCGCTCGATTCCGCGACCAGCGACTATTCGGTCAAGGAAGACGTCACCGCAGCCTATCTGCTCGGCCGATGGGACAGCGCCACGCTGCGTGCGATCGGTGGTGTGCGCATGGAGCACACCAGGAACGAGCTGAACGGCAACGTCGTGACCGACGATGAAGACACTTACGACCTGCCGCTGGTCGAACCGGTGCAGTACAAGCGCAGCTACACCAATTGGCTTCCCAGCCTGACTTTCCGCTACACCCCACAGGACAATCTGGTTTTCCGGCTTGCCGGCTACAAGACGCTGGTGCGGCCCAAGCTGGCGGCGATGGCTCCGCGCTCGACCGTCAACGAGGACAATGAGGCGGAATTCGGCAATCCCGATCTCCTGCCTTATGAGGCCTGGAACGCGGATATCGGCGCTGCCTATTATTTCTCGGGCAACGGCGCGATCTCGATCGGCGGGTTCTACAAGGACATCAAGAACTACGCGGTCACCCAGACCTTCGACAATTACACCTGTGAAGGCGAGACCTACGATCAGTTCACGACCACGATCAATGGCGACAGCGCCAGGGTGATCGGCTTCGAAGCAAGCTACAGCCAGGTCTATGACATGCTGCCGGCACCCTTCGACGGCCTGCTGACCCAGCTGAACTACACCTACACCGACAGCAAGGCGACGCTCGCCGACGGCCGCGAAATCTCGATGCCGAACGCTTCGCGCAACACCTTCAACGTCGTTCTCGGCTTCGACAAGGGGCCGATCGACATGCGCCTGTCGGGCACCTATCGTGACAAATATCTCGATGAGGTCGGCGACAGCGCGGAGGAAGATCGCATCGTCAACAACCACTTCCAGCTCGATTTCTCGGCCAAGTTCAAGGTCATGGAAAACCTGCGCCTGACGCTGGATGTGATCAACATCAACAACGCCAAGTACTTCGCCTATCAGAACTTCGGCGGCGCCCAGCGCCTGCTGCAGTATGAAGAATACGGTCCGACCTTCAAGTTCGGCGCGAAGGTGACCTTCTGATGCGCGCAGCGCTGACCCTGACTGCGCTCGGTCTCGCGCTGGCGGCTTGCAGCAACAGCAAGCCACCGGCCGAGGCGGCGCCGGCGGTGTTCGAAGTTACCGCGTCGGGCGAGACCGTTCCGGTTGGCACCGGCAATGCCGATGCGGCGGACGATCCGGCGATCTGGCTCGATGCGGAAAATCCCGCCAACAGCCTGATCGTCGCGACCGATAAGAAGGCCGGGCTCTATGTCTATGGCCTCGACGGCAAAATCCGTGATTTCAGCAAGGAAGGGCGGCTCAACAATGTCGCCCTGGCCGACATGGGTGCCGACGGTATCATCGTCGCGGCAAGCGATCGCAACGACGAGGCGGCGGCCAAAATCATGCTCTACCGCCTCGACACCAAGGCAGCCAAGCTGATCCCGCTCGGCACGGTCGATGGCGGCAAGGGCGAAGGCTACGGCATCTGCGTTGCGGCGCAGGCCGATGGGCTGCACGTCTATTCGGTGCTCAAGGCGGGCGATATCGGCGAATATCGCGTGACCTTCGGGCCCCAGCCCAAGGGCGAGTTGGTCCGCGGCATGAAGCTGAACACCCAGACCGAAGGCTGCGTTGCCGATCCGCGCGACGGGTCGCTCTATGTCGGCGAGGAAGACGTCGGCATCTGGCGCTTCGCGGCCGGCTCGACCAAGGGCGAACTGGTCGCCAAGGCCGACGGCAAGCAACTCGTCGCCGATGTCGAGGGCCTCGCGCTCGCGGCCGAAGGCAAGGACGGCGGCTGGCTGATCGCTTCGAGCCAGGGCGACAACAGCTATTCGGTCTATCGCCTGCCGGGCATGGCCTATGCCGGCCGCTTCCGAATCGCCAAGGGTGCGTTCGGCGCGACCGAGGAAACCGATGGCATCGATCTGGTCCTCGGCGATTTCGGGCCGAATTATCCGACCGGCCTGTTCGTGGCGCAGGATGGCGAGAACGGCGACAAGGCGCAAAACTTCAAGCTGGTTTCGTGGGAGGAGATCGAAAAAGGGCTCTGATCCGGGAGAGATCGGACGGGCGCTCTTACTGTTACCGTAAGGTCGCAGTGAAGGGAGCCTTGTAACTGCAATCTCTCCGTAGCCGACCTGTCACCGAGCATCCGCAGGCCTTAGCCTTCCAGCTCCGGCACCTGGATGCCAAGGCCGGCCTGGCCGAGAAGATCGTCGTTCGGCACCACCCGGTACGTCGGCTTGAGTCCGAGCCGTGCGGCGAGGTTGGCGAGATCCTGCTCGACATGGTCGGCCCACAGATCGGCATGGCTCTCGCCGAGATAGAGCACCAGCTTCTTGCCCGAGATCGCCAGCGCGGTGTTGCGCAGCGAGCGGCGCGAGCCTCCGCCGAGCCGCCGGGCGAGGCGGATCGCGAGGCCCCAGCACAATGCTTCGTCGAGCATCCGCGCGTCGCTCAGGCGGTAGAGCTGCTTCGGCAGCTCGGTGACGCCGCAATTGGCCGAAACCGCGGCGGCGAGCATCGCCCGGCTGCCATCGTCGAGATCCATCCAGCGCTTGTAGAGCGCCCAGTTGATTGCCTGGCGCACGCGCAGATTCGGCTCGATCTGCATCGATGCGAGCGCGAGCATGGTCGCGGCGAGGCGCACCCGTTCCGAACCCCGTCCGCCGCGTGGCAGCGCATCGACGGTCCAGCCGGCGATCTGGGTCGCGAGGGTCGGCGGGCCGCCGCGCGGGGCGCAGAAGCTGGCGACCCCGGCAAGCAGCGGATCCTGCGCCCGGGCCGCGCCGTCGAGCCGGTCGTACAGCCGCCCTTCCCGCAGGCCCCAGGAGGAGAAGATCAGCTTCGGCGGCTCGAGCTTGCCGAGCAGGACGCACAGCAGCGCCGCCGCGTCGGGCAGCATCCCCGCGCGCATCTCCGATATGCGGCTCAGGTCCAGCCGCGCCGGATCGGCGTCGCGCATGCGCTTGGCCAGCCGCAGCGCTTCCTTGCCTTCCAGCTCGAAGCCGTGGGGGTCGGTCAGCGGGTGATCGAGCTGCTCCATCGCGTAGCTGGCCAGCGCTCGCCACGTGCCGCCGACCATGTAGAGCGGCTCCGACATCGCATGGGCCCAATCCTCATGCTTCAGCGCCTTGGCGATCTTGTGCTTGAACGCGTGGGGCCCTTCGGCGCGCAGCTCGCCCAGCATCAGCGCGCCGAGCGGCAGGCTGACGCCGTGGGTGCATTGGCCGTCCCTGATTTCGACCAGTTCGAGGCTGCCGCCGCCGAGATCGGCGACCACTCCCCTGGCGCCGGGAAACGCGCCGATCACGCCCATCGCGCTGGTCCGAGCTTCCTCCTCGCCCGACAGCAGCAGCGGCTCGAAGCCGCAGGCGCGCACCTGATCGAGGAACGCGGGGCCGTTCTCGGCCAGGCGCGCCGCGGCGGTTGCGATCACGTCGACATCCTCGATCTGGAGGTCGGTGAGGATGCGGCGGTAGCGGCGCAGGCCCTGCAGCGCGACCCCGATCGCGCCTTCCGGAATGCGTCCGCTGTGCAGCAGCTCGGCCCCGAGCCGGGCGGTCACCCGCTCGTTCAGCAGCGCGGTCGGCGCGCGCTGCGCCCCGCCGTAAACCACCAGGCGCACCGTGTTCGAACCGATGTCGAGCACCGCACGGTGCGGCACGGTGCTGGGGAAAGCGGTATCCCGGTCGCCGATCATGGCCCTGTGTTCCGCGTCGCGCTCACGCAGCGCCCTTGCGCAGCGCCAGCTTGGGCACTTGCGCGCCTTCGTCCAGCGCGGTGCCGCGACCGGACAGCGAGGGGTTGGTCATGAAATAGCGGTGCAGGTTGAATGGCCGCTCCCCCGGCTCGACCCGTTCGGAGGTTCCGTCGGGCTTGAGCTCCCAACTCTGCTCCGTGTCGAGCAGATTGGCGAGCAGAACCTGCTGCAGGATCTGGTCGTGGACGGTCGCGTTCTTGATCGGCACAAGTGTCTCGACGCGCCGGTCGAGATTGCGTTCCATCGCGTCGGCCGAGGAAATGAACACCTTCGCGCGGTGGCTCGGCATCGCGAAGCCGTTGGCGAAGGCCCAGATCCGCGCGTGTTCGAGAAACCGCCCGATCACCGATTTGACCCAGATATTCTCCGACAGTCCGGGAATGCCGGGCCGCAGGCAGCAGATTCCGCGAACCACCAGATTGATCCGCACCCCCGCCTCGCTGGCGGCATAGAGGTGATCGATCAGGCCCTTGTCGGTCAGCGAGTTGAGCTTGGCCCAGATATGCGCGGGCTTGCCCGCGCGGGCATTCTCGATCTCATGTTCGATGCACTGGTCGAGCTTCGCGCGCAGGCCGATCGGCGAGATCGCGAGCCGTTCGAGCTTGCGCGGCTCGACATAGCCGGTGATGAAGTTGAACAATTTGACCGCGTCGCGCCCGATCTTGGGGTCGGCGGTGAAGAAGCTGAGGTCGGTATAGATCTTCGAGGTCAGCGGGTGATAATTGCCGGTGCCGAAGTGGCAATAGGTCCGCAATTGCCCTTCCTCGCGGCGCACCACCATCGAGACCTTGGCGTGGGTCTTCCAGTCGACGAACCCGTAGATCACCTGCACGCCGGCGCGTTCGAGCTGGCTCGCCCACATGAGATTCTGTTCTTCGTCGAAGCGCGCCTTGAGCTCGACCACCGCGGTCACCGCCTTGCCGGCCTCGGCCGCGCCGATCAGCGCCGCGATCACCGAGGATTGCTTGCCCGCGCGGTAGAGCGTCTGCTTGATCGCGACGACATCGGGATCGGCGGCCGCCTGGCGCACGAAATCGACCACCACCTCGAAGCTTTCATACGGGTGGTGGACCACGATATCCTTTTCCCGGATCGCCGCGAAACAGTCCCCGTCATGCTCCATCACCCGCTCCGGATAGCGCGGGGCGTAGGGCACCCATTTCAGTTCGGGCCGATCCTCGTCGACGATCGCAGCGAGGCCGCTCATCCCGATCGCGCCGTCGGTGCGCATCATGATCGCATCGTCGAGCATCAATTTGTCGACCAGCATCTGCTCGGCGTCGGGATCGAAATCGTCCTGCAGCTCGAGCAGGATCACCCGCCCGCGCCGACGCCGCTGGATCGCGGTGCGGAAGAAGCGGACGAGATCCTCCGCCTCCTCCTCGATCTCGATGTCGCTGTCACGCAGCACGCGGAAGATCCCGTCCCCTTCGACCCGGAAGCCGGGGAACAGCAGATCGGCGTGGCGCACGATCAAATTCTCGACGCTGATATACAGCGCCTCCTCGCGCTCGGCCGTCAGCGGCACGCGCACGAAGCGGGGCAGGGCGGAGGGCACCAGCACCATCTCCACCACCTGCTCGTCGTCGGCCAGGCGGGTGAGGTTGAACAGCACCCCGATCCCTTCGTTCGCGATGAACGGGAAGGGGTGCGCCGGGTCGATCGCCTGGGGGGTGATCACCGGGCCGACATTCTGGATGAAATACTCCTTCAGCCAGCGCGCCGCATCGGCATCGATCCGGCCTTCGTCGGCGACGTGGATCTTGGCTTCGGCGAGCAGGGGGCGCAATTCGCGCCAGGTCGCCTGCTGCTGCCGTTCGAGATCGGCGATCTCGGTGCGCACCGCGGCGAGCTGCTGGGACGGGGTACGCCCGTCGAGTGATACGGTCGCGATCTGGCGCTGGACCTGGCCGACCAGCCCGGCGACGCGGATCTGGATGAATTCGTCGAGATTGCTGCCCGAGATCGACAGGAAGCGCAGCCGCTCCAGCAACGGATATCGCGCATTCGCCGCTTCGGCGAGTACACGCTGGTTGAACGCCAGCCAGCTCAGCTCGCGATTGAAATAACGCTCGGTAGGCGGTGCCGTTTCGAGCCTGGTTTCGAGTTGGGTGCTCATGTTCCTGCCTGGCCGCGAAAGTGCCGGTGTCGACCCTTGACCGCTCGATGGTCGGGCGACGTTACAATTTTGTGAAACCTGCGTCGAGCATTCGAACCCTGTCACATATATCAGTCATATTTTGGCGGCTTACCTTGGATAACACGGATTTCTGCGATTTCCCGCTTTTCCAAGTCGATAAGTGAGGCTTTTGCATCACTGTCATTCAACTGTCGTGAAACTGTCTTCGAACGGACTTCGAACCGACGCCGTAGTGAAATCGAGCGGGACTAGAGGCGGACCCGATCGGGGGTTCCGGCGGTCACGACTCGTGTCCGCCAAACAACGCTCCCGGCAAAAACAGACGCACAGGGATCAACCTACATGAACCGCTCCGCCATCAAGATTACGGCCTCGCTCACAGCGCTGGCCTTCGCGCAATTCGCGACCGGCGCCTCCGCTGCCGAAGCCATCGCGCAGGACCTCGTCAAGACCTCGACCGCCGCGGCCGATGCGGCCGCCGACGGCGCTGCGGCAGAAGACGCTTCGAGCCAGACCGGCGCGTTCAGCGAAATCATCGTCAGCGCGACCAAGCGCGACACCGACTTGCAGAAGACCCCGATCGCGATCTCGGTCGTCGATCCGCAGATCATCGCCGACCGCCACATCCAGAGCCTGCTCGACCTCGGCGACGGCGCCGCGCCTTCGCTGCGCGTCGCGACCTTCGAAGCGCGCCAATCGGCGCTGACCGTCGGCATCCGCGGCATCGTGCCGTTCGACGCCAATCAGACCGCCCGCGACCAAGGCGTCGGCGTTTATATCGACGGCGTCTATCTCGGTCGCCAGCAGGGCCTCAACGCCGCGCTGTTCGACGTTCAGCGCATCGAAGTGCTGCGCGGCCCGCAAGGCACGCTGTTCGGCCGCAACACCGAAGGCGGCGCGGTCAGCATCGTGACCAAGGACCCTACCGGCGAATTCGGCGGCCGCCTGGTCGGCGGCATCGGCAACTACGGCAGCTACAACACCGAAGCCCACATCAACCTGCCGGAATTCGCCAACATCTCAATCAAGGTCGATGGCCTGATCCAGCATCAGGACGCGACCACCAAGAACCCGATGGAAGGCCAATACGGCTGGAACTACTACAACCGCGTCGGCGGCCGCATCACCGCCAAGTGGGCCCCGACCGACGATTTCAGCGCGACCGTTTCCTATGACAAGGCCAAGGACGAGAATACTCCGTTCTACAGCCAGCTGATCAACTACAACCCGAACGGCTTGCGGGTCGGCACCTACGTTGGCACCACCCTGACTTGCACTGGCCCCGGCACGGGCTGCATCGCTCCGCTTGCCGACCTGGTCGAAGTCAGCGGCAACAAGCGCATGAAAGAGGCCGACATGGGCGTCGTCCAGCAGCTCAGCGTCGACAAGACGCAGGGCGTGTCGGGCAAGCTCGAATATCAGGTCAGCGACGCCATCCTGCTGCGCTCGATTACTGCCTACCGCGAAGTCGATACCTTCCAGTATGACGGTTCGGCCGGCGCTCACCGTTCGGCCTTCGCTCCCAACGGTGCCTTCGGCCGCTACAGCCTGTCGCACCTGTGGGAACACCAGTTCAGCCAGGAACTGCAGATCGTCGGCAGCATGCCGCAGCTCGACTGGGTCGTCGGCGGCTATTACTTCGACGAGCGGGCTCAGGAAGAGGCCGCTACGCCTAACCCGCTGAAGTGGAATGCCGACGGCACCGCCTACTCGGTCGTCAGCGCAATCCGCCCGAACCCGGCTGCCGATCCGACGTCGAGCAACCAGGGCTGGGCCAGCGTCGATGACTGGTTCAAGCAGCGCGGCAGCTATGCCGATACCAAGAGCCTTGCGGCATTCGGCCAGGCGACCTTCACTCCGGATGGTTTCGACATACTGCACCTGACCGTCGGCGGTCGCTACACGCATGATACGCGTGACGGCGTTCTCTACATGGTCTCGGGCAAGGACACGAACTGGACGCTCGACTATTCGGCAAACCGCTTCGACCCGATGGCAACCCTGGCGCTCGACGTTACGCCTGACATCAATCTTTACGCGAAATATTCGACCGGTTACCGCGCTGGTGGTGCCAACACCCGCTCGAGCAACTTCCAGCCGTTCGGAGCCGAAACGGTCCGCGCCTACGAAGCGGGCGCCAAGATGTCGCTGCTCGACGATCACGTGCGCATCAACCTTGCCGCCTACATGATGGATCGCAAGGGCACGCAGATCGATTTCGACAACGTCGATACCGTGCAGTTCCTCCCGGGTTGCACCGTGACGCCGCAGAACGATTGCAAGAACCCGACCTACGGCCTGCATACCGAGAACACGGCCAATGCGCCGGGCACGTCCAAGATCAAGGGTTTCGAGGCCGAGGTAACCGCCAAGCCGATCCGCGACGTGACGATCGGCGTTTCCTACGCCTATACCCACTCGGAGATCCCGGCGACCGACAACCCGAACACACCTCTGGTGGTTGACCCGACCCAGGTGTTCGTGGTGTTCACGCCGAAGCACGCCGTGTCGGGCTTCCTCGATTACGCAACCGAGATCGCGGACAACGGCACCAGCGTTCGCTTCCACGTCGATGCCAACTATGCCGGCCCGCAGTACAGCTTCCAGGCTGAAAACGTGCTGACGGAATCGAGCTTCATCGTGAACGGCCGCTTCGCGCTGACCGATATTCCGATGACCGACGGCGGCACCCACCTGACGGTGGCGGTGTGGGCACGCAACCTGCTCAACGAAGACCACATCTATCGCCTGTCGAATGCCAACGCCAACACCATCGGCGCTTATGGCAACTTCAACCCGCCACGGACCTTCGGGGTTGAGGCGACCATCGAATTCTGATCACGGCTCGCCCCTTTCGGGGGGCACCCTCCCAGAGCCACCCACTCTGCCCGGCCGCGAGCGCAAGCTCCGGCCGGGTATTTTTTCGTATAATGCCAGGCGAGACAGCCGAACCCCTCCTGCACGCGGGAGGGAGGCGAGACTTACGAACGTAGTGAGTTGTCGCGGCGGGGTGGGCTGCGGCGTACGGGCAGCGCCTCAGGGAGCGTCGAGGACGTAGCCCATCGCGTGCACGGTGCGCAGCGGATTGCCGGCGCCGGAAGCGCGGAAGGCGCGGCGCAGGCGGCCGATCCACACGTCGACCGTGCGCGGGTCGATCGGCGGGTCCTGCTTGCCGAGGCCTTCAATCATCTCCAGCCGCGAAAGCACCCGGTTGGGGTTCTCGGCGAGGAAGCGCAGCAGGCGGAATTCGTTCGGCCGCAGCGCGATCGGCTTTTCCTGCCAGCGCGCCTGCTGCGCGCCGAGATCGATCTTGAGCGCGCCGAGCTCGACCAGCTGGGTCGCATGGCGCTGCTGCTGGCGCGATTGCAGTGCCAGCACCCGGTCGAGCACTTTCTGCCGGTGGAGCGGGCCGACGATGTAATCGTCCGCCCCGGCGCGCAGTGCGCGGCGGCGGTCGTCCGGGTCGTCCTGTTCGAGCACCATCGTGATATGGGCGTCCTGCGTGCGCGGATCGGCGCGCAGGCGGCGGCACATCTCGAGGCCGGAGAGATCGGGCATCACCCAGTCGACGAAGGCCCACATCGGGCCTTCGACCAGTCGGCGTGGGCCCATTCCGTCCATCGCGTTGAAAGTAAAGGTCATTCCGCCATGGGCAAAAGGCTCCATGCCGTCGCCGGCCGGATCCGTCAGGAAGATGTTGACCAGTGCCATCGACGAAAATTCCCCGTTCGTGGCGAGGAACTGCCGCGTTCATGTGACTTGATTATGACTACGGTTCGGATTTGGCCCGCAATCAGTCGAGGCACCCTTTCGAGACCGCCCATAGCGCCCGGTCCGCCGCCTCGATATCGCTGTCGGAGACATGGTCCACCAGCGAGCCGATGAACTCCGAAATCGGCTTGCGCAGGCTCGCGAACAGAGTCCGCCCCTGGGCAGTCAGGGTGAACTGCGGACTGCGCTGGTCTTCCGGATTGTCGTGTCGCGCGACCAGCCCCTGCACGATCATGCGGGCGAGCGCGCGGCTGACTTCGGCCCGGTCGACCGCCGCGCCTTCGGCCAGCGAGCGCACCGTGCCCGGCTCGGCCAGGCCGAGCTGCGCGATGCAGCGCCATTGCGGCAGGGTCAGCGTCGAATGCCGTTTCAGGATTTCGACGAATTTTCGGTCGAACAGCTTGGCCGTTACCGCCAGCCGGTATCCGAAATAGGACATCCCACCGAGCTGGAACGAGGGCGGGATATCCCCGTCCGCATGCGCCGTTGCGACGGCGTCAGCCGCTCTTTCCCCTCTACCCATAAGTCCCCCGCTTCCGACTTGACTCGTTTCGCGACTTCCTTGAATAATCAATGAAACGGCGTGTCGGCAAGCATGACCGATACTATGGGAGAACTCGGATGGCTACGCGCATCCTGTCGGTGCGCAATCCGCGCACCGGCCTGCCTGACCTGGAAATCGAAGTCGCGGACCGCGCGGCGGTGGCCGCGAAGGCCGCGAAACTGCGCGAAGGCCAGCGTAAATGGGCGGCGATGCCGGCGCAGGCGCGGGTCGGGGTGATGGGCCAATGGGCCGCGCTGATCGGCGGGAAATACCGCCAGGCGATCATCGACGCGGATTCGCACGATA
Organism: Candidatus Andeanibacterium colombiense; assembly: GCA_029202985.1. GTDB lineage: Bacteria > Pseudomonadota > Alphaproteobacteria > Sphingomonadales > Sphingomonadaceae > Andeanibacterium > Andeanibacterium colombiense. The sequence continues at coordinate 2,738,967 of CP119316.1, forward strand.
CCGGCTATTGCGAGATCAGCCGGATCGCGCCCGACATGATGCTCGGGATCATCGGCGGGCTTTGCGCGAGCGCGCCGGCGCAATTGCAGGGCGCGCTGCGCGAAGGCGTCGCCCGCGCCAATCCCGATGTGCGCTTCACCACGCTGCTCAAGCCTTATGGCCTGGTCGGGATCATCAGCCCGTGGAACGCGCCGACCATGCTCTCGATGCTGCACGCGATCCCGCCGCTGTTCGCCGGCTGTGCGGTGCTGCTCAAGCCGTCCGAAGTCACTCCGCGCTTCACCGGCCCGCTGTTCGACAGCGTACGGGAGATACCGGACCTTGCGGCCGTGTTCGACTGCGTGCTCGGCGACGGTGAAACCGGGCAGGCCCTGGTCGAGGAAGCGGACTACATCTCCTTCACCGGCAGCGTTCCCAACGGGCGCAAGGTTGCCGCGGCCTGTGGCGCGCGGATGATCCCCTACGATGTCGAACTGGGCGGCAAGGACCCGCTGATCGTGATGAACGGGGCGGATCTCGACAAGGCCGTCTCGGCCACGATCCGCGGCGCGATCAGCGCGACCGGGCAGGTGTGCTTCTCGATCGAGCGAATCTATGTCGATGTGGCGATCCACGACGCATTCATCGCGAAGCTCAAGGCGCGCGCGCGGAAGATCGAGCTCAACCACCCAGATCCGATGGGCGGCCATATCGGGCCCTTCACCGGGCCGCACCAGGCGGCGATCGTTGCCGGGCATCTCGAAGACGCGGTGAGCAAGGGCGCGACGATCGTCGAGGGCGGACCGCCGTTCACAATCGACGGGGGCGATTACATGCGCCCGACGATCCTGACGGGGGTCCACCACGCTATGAAGATCATGCGCGAGGAAACCTTCGGGCCGTGCATGCCGGTGATGAAGTTCGACACGATCGAGGAAGCGATCCGGCTGGCGAATGACACGGACTACGGTCTCTCCGCCGCGGTGATCGGGCCCGACGAGGAAACTGCCATGGCAGTCGGTGAGCGGATCAACGCCGGCAAGGTCAGCATCCAGGACACGTTCCTGACTTTCTTCGGCTCGGAGGCGAAGAACGACAGCTTCGGCTTTTCGGGCCTGCCGGGCCTGCGCCCCGACCTGACCCGCTATGTCCGCAAACAGGCGCTGCTGATCAATTCGGGCGAGCCGGTGTGCCTGACGCGCGAGGCGGTCAGCGCCGTCGACCAGGCAATGGGGTAAATATGTAGGCTTCGTCATTGCGAGCGGAGCGAAGCAATCCAGGGCGCATTGCGTGACGCGCTGGATCGCCGCGGGGCTTCGCCCCCCGCAATGACGAAAGAAAAGGCAGGATAAGGGAGAGCACCATCATGGAAATCACCTTCCCGAACATCGATCTCTACCAGGACTGGGGCAAGCCGCTCCGGACCGAATCCAACGTCGAAGGGCTCGAACTGGTCGAAGGCCATCTGCCGGCCGAATTGCAGGGGACCTGGTATCGCGGCGGGGCCGACCGCCAATATCCGCCGATGACCGGCGACGACATCTTCATCGACGGCGAGGGGATGGTCCACATGCTCCGCTTCGAAGACGGCCACGTCACCTACCGCAGCCGCTGGGTCGAAACGCCCCGCTTCAAGCTGCAGCAGCAGCACCGCCGCAGCCTGTTCGGGAAATACCGCAACCGCTACACCGCCGATCCGCTGGCCGAGGGCACCAGCCCCGGCACCGCGAACACCAGCATGCTCTACCATGCCGGAAGACTGATGGTGCTCAAGGAGGACGATCTCCCGTTCGAGATCGACCCCGACACGCTCGAAACCGGACCGAAGACCGACCTTGGCGGGCAGGTTGGCGCAGTAAGCCTGTCGGCGCACCCGAAGGTCGACTGGGTCACCGGCGAGCTGCTGACCTATTCGTTCCAGGCCAAGGGCGACAGCACGAAAGACTTCGCGATCTACATCTTCGACGCCGCGGGCAAGAAGGTGAACGAGGTCTGGTTCGAAGCGCCGTGGCCGGGCGTGGTCCACGATTTCGCGGTGACCGAGACGCATATCGTGGTGCCGTTCTTCCCGCTGATCACCCCCGACATCGAAGGGCTGAAGGAAGGCCGCACCTTCTACGAATGGCATGACGACAAGCCAACGATGGTCGCGGTGCTGCCGCGCTACGGCAAAGCGGAAGACATCCGCTGGTTCACCGGCCCGACCACCAGCGCCGGCCACATGATGAATGCGGTCACCGAAGGGACCAAGGTCCATCTCGACGTTTGCCTCTACAACGGCAATTGCTTCACCTTCTTCAAGACGCCCGACGGGCGCGAGGTTCCGGGTGCGCCGCCGATCCTGACCCGCATGACCTTCGACCTCGCGCGCAACGACATCGAGAGTCCGGGGGCTTACGAAACCCGTCCGCTGTGCCCGATCCCGTGCGAAATGCCGCGCACCGACGACCGCTGGCAGGGCCGCGACTACAGCCACGGCTGGACGCTGATCCGCGATCCCGAAACCGACAGCTCCACGATCGGCCGGATCAACGTCAAGACCGGCGAAATCGATATGTGGCGCCACGGCCTGCCTTTGTCCTGCCAGGAAGCACAATTCGTTCCCCGCGCTCCGGACAGCAAAGAAGGCGATGGCTGGATCCTCTCGATCCTTAACCGGCTGGACAAGGGGCATAGCGAGATCGCGGTGTTCGATGCGCTGGCAATCGCCAAGGGCCCGATAGCGCGGCTGCATCTGCCGGTGCGCATCCGCTCGACCTTCCACGGCGTGTGGGTACCCGAGGAGGTGTTCGAAACCGGACGGTATCAGATGGAGGCAGTGGCGTGAGCGACAATCCGTGGCCTGAGGGCGCGATCCCGAAGACCATGCCCGCGCAGGATCGCGGCGACATCATGGAAACCTATGCCCGCTATGCCTGGGGCATAGACCTTGCCGATGGCGATCTGGCGCTAAGCTCCTTCGCGCGCGACGCGAGCTTCGACCATCTGTGGCAGGGCGAAGTGCGCGGCCATGCGGCGATCCTCGAGAACCTCAAGGAATTGTGGTATCACCGCCAGCACTGGTGGCTCGGGCGCCAGCACCTGTTCCAGCACTTCCTGATGACCCCGACCGCCGAAGGGGCGCGGGTCCGCTCGATGTTCCAGATCCTCCAGTTCAACATCGACTACGGGACGAACTTCGTGTTCGGCATCGGCACCCGCGATGATTTTCTCATCAAGGAAGACGGCGTGTGGGTGTTCAAGAAATTGCTGGTGAACGCGTGGCGCAGCCTCGAGGACGTGCCGTGGAAGGGCGATCTGCTGATGAAGGGCCGCCCGGCGATGACTTCGCCGAAGCATTCGCTGGATGACACGGAATGAGAATAACCGCTGCCGTCTCCCGCGCAGGCGCTCCGGTGCCGGTGCTGGAGGAACTCGAACTCTCCGATTCGCGCGACGACGAGATCCTCGTTCGGGTGGTCGCGGCAGGGATTTGCCACACCGATCTCAATTCGCATGTCGGCCTCGGCATGCCGGTGCCCAAGCCGGCGGTGCTCGGCCATGAAGGTGCGGGCGTAGTCGAGAAGATCGGCAGCGCGGTTTCGCATCTGAAAATCGGCGACCGGGTGGTGATTTCGGGCGGCTCCTGTGGCAATTGCCCTTCGTGCCTTTCGGCCATGCCGAGCTATTGCCGCGAAGCGATGCCGCGCAGCTTCGGCGGCAGACGCAGTGACGGCAGCACCTCGCTCGCCAATGGCGACGAACAGGTCGCGAGCCATTTCTTTGCCCAGTCGAGCTTCGCGACCCATTGCGTCGCCAATGCGCGCGGCGCGGTGCCGATCCCCGAAGGTGTCCCGCTCGACGTGGTCGCGCCAATGGGCTGCGGCGTGATCACCGGCGCGGGCGCGGTGATCGAGGAACTGCGGGTGCGCCCCGGCCAAAGCATCGTGGTGTTCGGGGTTGGCGGGGTCGGGCTCTCGGCGGTGATGGCGGCGCGGGTCGCGGGCGCCGCGACGATCGTCGCGGTCGACATGGTGCCCGGGCGCAATGAACTGGCATTGGAGCTCGGCGCGACCCACGCGATCGACGCCGGTGCGGGCGACTTCATCGAACGCTTCCGCGCGATCCTCCCGCACGGCGCCGACTACAGCTTCAACACGACCACCGCCGCCAGCGCCTTCGACGCGGCGGTGCAGGTGCTCGCGATGCAGGGCGTCGCCGGCTTCGTCACCCGCCCGCGCGAGCCGTGGACGCCCGACATGATGGCGCTGCTTGCGCATGGCCGCAGCGTGAAGGGGATCCTCGGCGGCAGCGCTTCGCCGCGGCTGTTCATCCCGAAGCTGGTCGAACTGTGGCGGCAGGGGCGCTTTCCGGTCGAGAAGATGATCGCGCGTTACGACTTCGCCGATTTCGGCCAGGCGTGGCACGATTGCGAAACAGCGGCGGTGATCAAGCCGGTGCTGATGGTGGGGGAAGAATAAATATGGACCGCAAGAGCTTCCACGCGAAGATCGCCAGCCTCGGCCAGGAATTCTCGATGGAGATGGTCGAGGCGACCAATGCGATGCTTGCCCCCCTGGTTCCGGTGCCCGACGAGGCGACCGTCACCCGCGACATCGCCTATGGCCCGCACGAGCGCCACCGGCTCGACCTGTTCCGCGCGGCCGGCACCGAATCGGCACCCTGCGTGCTGTTCGTCCACGACGGCGGCTTCGTGATGGGCGACAAGGGGGCGCCCGGCGCGCCGTTCTATAATAACCTGGGCGCCTGGGCGCAGGCGCAGGGCTTCGCCGCCGCGACGATCAACTACCGGCTCGCGCCCGAAGTGCGCTGGCCGGCCGGGCGGGAGGACGTGATCGCCGCGATCCTCCATCTGGTTAGGCACGCGGCCGAATACCGGATCGACCCGCAGCGAATCGTCCTGATGGGCCATTCCGCGGGGGCGACCCATGTCGCCGATGTGGTCGCGTCGCCGGGCGCGGCGGCAGGCACATTCGCCGGCGCGATCATGAGTTCGGGCTTCTATGATCTAGCCAGCGTGGTCCGCGATCCGTTCAAGCCGCAATATTACGGCGCGGAGATCGAAGACTGGTCCTCGATGTCGCCGCTTCCCGGCCTTATCGCCAGCGATGTGCCGTGCCTGTTCGCGGTATGCGAATACGACATGCGCGAATGCCAGGAGCAGGCGAGGTTGCTTATCGACAGCTGGTTCACCGAAAGGGGCCACCTACCCGTGATACTTGTGCAACAGGGGCACAACCATATTTCCGGCGCGCGCCAGATCGGCAGTCTACTCGACACCTTCGGACAGGTCCTCCACAGCTTTGTGAAGGGCTTTTGACGCTTAAGGTTGCGGCCGGTGGTTCCGGTACGGTGACGAACCGAGGAACCTTTTAACGCGATTGAATTTTTTTGCCGCTTAAAGCGGGAACGAACCAGTCGCGAACACGTACAACACCTTAGCGATTCCGAGGTGGACGGAAATGCCTGGATCGTCTGACTAACTTTAGTTAGGCAGGAAGCCTGAGGGGTAATTTTTGTCATACATATTGGTTGTTTGGCTGGACCTTTGATGACCTTGAGGCTATGAAACGCCCCACATAGGTCATCGATAATAATTCAACGCCTGAAAACAGGCGGGGTCGCAAAGTGATTCACCGGCCAGAAGCCGGCGATTTTTTCGACTGCAGGGATGCTCCTCTCCTTGGGGCATACATGAGGGAGTTATACGGGATGAACCGCAACACGCGTCGCCTTTTGGCGCTTGGTGTTTCCGCAATGGCGCTGAATTCAGCGCCCGCTTTCGCCGACGGTCCTGGCTTTATCCAGAACAACATCGGCAATGGCACTGTCACGCTCGACCTTTCCAACATCGGCAATGCTGCGGATGGCCAGGCGGGCGATAGCGGCACGCCGAATGCGGCGGTCAACAGCTTCGGCACCGGCTGGGTCGTCCAGACCCAGTTCGCCCCGAGCCTTGCGGATCAGCACCTGATCATCGACAGCAACGTCGACATTCTCGCCGATGCGACCGGAACCGCCTCTGCCTCGGCGGGCGTGTTCGGCGCGATCCTGCAGATGGCCGGCGCGAGCGATACCGCGAACAACACCATCGCCGTTTCGGATTCCCTCTGGATCAGCGCGCAGGCTGACGCGGCCAACCCGGCCGGCGCGGCCACTGCCGAAGCGCAGATCGCCGGCCCCGCCGCGATCAACCAGATGGCTTTTGCCGACCACGCCAACAACGATCTCAACATCGATGCGGGCGACGAAGTCATGATCGGCGCGATCGCGACCGCGAATGGCGACACCTTCGCCGGAGCCGGGGCGAGCGTCCAGCAGGGCGTGCAGCAGCTTTCGCTCGGTGACGAGACGGCTTCGGCCGGGATCGACAATTCTGGCGATTTCGGCGTCTTCGCCACTGCCGCGGCCGGTCTCTCGGCCTCGACGACTCCTGCGCTCGTGGCTGACACCGCCGCTGCTAGTGCCAACGTCCTTGCCGGCGTGGTGCAGGTTGCCTGGGGGAGCACTTCGGCTCATGCCGATGTGACGAATGCCGCCGACGCCAACTTCGACGTGAGCGCCAACGCGACGGCGCACGGTGCTGCCGAAGCCACTGCCGACGCCTTTGTCGGCGTAGGCATCGGCCAGCTCGCGGTTGCCGATGGCGGCGCTGCCGGCGCCGATGCGGTTGCTTCGGTAGATAACGCCGGTGCAATGGGCATCACGGCCACCGCCAATGCAACCGGCGGCAACGACGACGCCCATGCCCTCGCGGGTGTCGGCGCGGGCTTGGTCCAGGTCGCGGTCGGAACCACCGAGACCGGCTCGGCGCAGTTCGCGAACAGCGGTTCGTTCGACGTAACCGCCGACGCGGTAGCCAATGGCGGCGAAGATGCGACCGCGATCGGCTTCGTCGGTGCGGGTATCACGCAGATCGCTTATGGCGATGACGCGGCCCTTGCCGGTATCGACAACAGTGGCTCGATCGACCTCAGGGCCAATGCCGGCGCGACCTCGGGTGCGCTCGGCGGGACGCCGACCAACAACAACGCGGTCGCGGTTGCCGGCAGCCTTGTCGGCAGCATGCAGGTCGCGATCGGCGGCACCACTGCCGATGTTACGCTGACCAATGCGGCGGCAACTGCCGATGCGGCGGTTCCGTCGATCGTCGGCGGCGCCAACGCTCATGCGGTTGCGGCCAATGAAGCGACTGCCGCGGCCTTCTACGGCCTCGGCGTCGGTCAGGTGGCCTTCGCCAGCGGCGATACCGCTGCCGGCGTGGATGCCTCGGCACTCGTCGACAACAACGGCACGCTCAGCTTCGTCGCCGACGCTGCCGCGACTGCTGAAGCCGACGATGCCCATGCGATCTCGGGCTTCCTGCTCGGCGGTCTGCAGGTCGCCGTCGCCACTTCCGGTACGGCCAATGCGACCTTCGCCAACGGTGTGGACGGTGATACCGAATTCGGCGCCAGCGCCCTCGCCAATGGTGGTGAAGACGCCCAGGCGATCGCGATCGGCGGCCTCGGCCTGGTCCAGGTCGCCTATGGCGATCAGATCGGCACGGTCGACCTGACCAATGACGGTTCGTTCACCGTCGATGCGGAAGCCACGGCGGTTGCCGGTTCGACGGCATTTGCCGCCGCGGGCCTGCTGCTCGGCGTCGGCCAGGTTGCCATCGGCTCGACCAGCGCCGCCGCCAGCCTGACCAACACCGACGCCTTCGACGTTCACGCCAAGGCGGATGCCAACGGCTCGGCCGAAGCGACTGCGATTGCCGGCCTCGGCGTCGGGATCGCCCAGGTCGCCTATGCCGGCGACGAAAAGGCTTCGGTCGGCATCGACAACAGCGGCAGCCTCTTGATCGGCGCCACGGCCAATGCGGTCGCCGGCACCGACGATGCGCATGCCTACGGCGGCTTCCTGGTCGGCGTGGCACAGGCTGCCATCGCTCCCAACGGCGTCGCGACGGCCGATTTCAGCAACACGGATACGGTTGCGATCGGCGCTGACATCACGGCCACGGCCGGTGAAGACGCCACCGCGATCGCGATTGGCGGCGTGGGCATCGCCCAGGTCGCCTATGGCTACGAAGCGGCCAATGCAGGCCTCTTCAACGACGGCTCGCTGACGATCGACTCGAACGCCACCGCGATTTCCGGGGACACCGTCGGCAGCACCAACACCGCGGCTGCGGTCGCGGTTCTCGGGGCCGGCGTCGCCCAGATCGCCTATGGCGGTCTCGAGGCGAATGCGACCTTCACCAACAGCTCGGCGGGTGTCGTCACCATCGGTGCCAACGCCGTGGCGCACGGTGCCGATACTGCTGACGGCTTCGATCCGGCGGCGGTTGCGGATGCCTATGCGCTGGTCGGGGTCGGGATCGGCCAGGTTGCGATCGCGGCGACGCCCGGCACCGCAATCACCAGCGGTGCGCATGCAGCCCTGACCAACGTCACCAGCGGCGAGATTTCGATCGCCGCCAATGCCAACGCAGTCGGCGTGACCGAAGCCGACGCGCAGGCGCAGGTTCTGGCCGGTATCGGCCAGCTTGCGATCGGCTCGACGGCTACCGTCACCAACAACGGCTCGCTCTCGATCGATGCGACGGCTTACGCCGAATCGGAAAGCGACTCGACGGCAACCGCCGGTGCGCTCGGCACGATCCAGTTCGTGCAGGGTGACGACGCAGCGGCTACCTTCATCAACGGCGCGGACGGCGAATACGGCGTGGCGGCTTCGGCTACCGCGTTGATGACCGTGGGCGGCAACGGCCACACCGCCAGCGCGAATGCCGGCGGTCTCGCTCAGGTGGGCGTTTCGACCGGGCTGACTCCGGCGCTTCTTTCGGCGACCAACTCCGGCAGCTTCACGGTTGCCGCGAATGCGAACATCGAAGGCGGTACGGGCTCGGGCCTCTACGCTTACGCCTACGCCAGCGGGATCTCGCAGACCGGCAGCGGCAGCGAGGGGTCGGATAACGTCCTCGACAACACCGGCTCGATCAGCGTCACCGCAAATGCGTCGGCTTCGGCGGACGGTTACACCTACGCCGAGGCTACCGCGGTGGGCTTCTCGGCCACCGGCTTCACCAACTCGCTCGATCTGACCAACGACGCCGGTGCAAGCTTCGATGTCTCGGCAGTCGCGGTAGCGGGTTCCTCCGCCTACGCCAGTGCAGTCGGCATCTACGCGGAAGACACCAACCTTGCCGGCTCGATCACCAATGCCGGCACTCTGACGGTCCTGGCCTCGGCCGACGGCGGCTCCTACGGCAGCGCCTACGCGGCTGGCATCGAAGTCTATGCCAACGACTACGATCTGGAGATCAACAACAGCGGCACGATCGACGTGACTGCGGTTGCTTCCACCGGTGATGCCACCGCAACCGGCATTTATGTCGGCACCAGCACGGCTTCGGCACCGGTCGATGCCTCGCTGGTGATCAACAACTCGGGTACGATCATTGCGCGCCAGAGCACCGATGGCGGCGACACCTTCGAGTGGGGCAATGCGATCAATGTCGAGGATGCACCGCATCCGGTGACGATCAACCTGCTCGGCGGCGCAAGCGGTCCGGCCAAGATCTGGGGCAACATCGTGGTCGCCAGCGGCGACGACATCGTGGTCGACGATGGCGAAACCGCCTTCAGCGGGATCATCAACCCGAACCTGAACCCCAACGTCGACCTGACGATCGCCGGTGGTCCCAACGGGGGCACGCTGTTCCTGCGGGATGACCGTGAGGATCCGGACTATGCCAGCAACGGCCCGTCCTACGCCAATGTCAATGACTTCACCGTCAACGGCACACTGGCGCTCGAACTCCCGAGCATCTCGACCCCGAGCACTTCGACGACGCCGGAAGCGGGCGACTACCCGCAGGTGTTCGTGAGTGGCGCCGCGGTGATCGGCCCGGATGCGGTGCTCGAGATCCGTCCTTCATCGGCCAACGGCCTCTATGCCAACAGCTACTACTTCGACAACGTGATCGACGCTTCCGCGGTCGGCGCCTCGCTCAGCGGCACCTTCTCGGACACGGTCTCGAACTCGATCTTCCTCGATGCGACGGCGATCTACGACGGCGACCACAGCGGCGACGGTGTGGGTGACGGCAATGTCGACATCGGCATCAGCCGGATCGCGTTCAACAACGGGATCTTCGGGCTGACGCCGAACCAGGCGGCCGCGGCCGGCGGGATCGAGGGGGTCTATTCGCCCTCGCTGACCGGCGGCTTCGGGGATCTCGTGGCCGAGATCTTCACGCTCGACGTACCGGGTTACCAGCAGGCGCTGAGCACTCTGCATGGGGCACAATATGCGACCTACCTGCAGTCGCTCGGCTGGATGGGCAACCGCTTCAACGGCGTGTTGTCCGACCAAGCCGATTGCGCCGGTCTCAACCAGACCGACGACAAGAGGCTCACCTGCAACCGCGAAGGCGTCGGCCTGTGGGCGACCGTGCAATATGCCAAGGAAAACATCGACACCGACCTCTCGGCCGATGCTACCGGTTACAACGGGGACCAGTGGCTGGCGGCGATCGGCGTCGACTTCCCGATCGGCGACGCGGGTGTCCTCGGCATCGGCGGCGGCTACCTGAAGAACAAGGGCGACTTCGACCTCTACGGCGGAAGTGTGGATGCCGACGGTTGGCAGCTGGGCGTCTACGGTGCCTACGATCCCGGCACGTTCTACATCAAGGCCGCGGCGAGCTACTCCGATCTCAGCGCGGACTCGGTCCGCGGTGCGGCGGTCGGCTCGATCAGCGGGATTGTCACCGGGTCGCCGGACTCGTCGATTTGGGCCGCCAATGCGGAAATCGGCTACCATCTGCCCCTGGGCGGTGTGCAGTTGACGCCTTACGCGGAAGTCGATTACGTCTCGGCCAAGATCAAGGAATTCGAGGAAGGCGGCAGCTTTGCCGGTCGCCTGATCGTCCACGACAGCAAGGACGATTACTTCACCTCGGAACTGGGTCTGAAGCTCTCGGGCAAGATCGGCGGGGTTACCCCGGAACTGAAGGCTGCTTGGCGTCATGAGTTCAATGACGATCCGGCGATCATCACGGCGTCCTTCGCTGAAGCGCCGGGCTCGACCTTCTCGGTTATCAGCCCGTACCGCGACAAGGAAGCGCTCGTTCTGGGAGCTTCGCTCGCAGCCGAAGTGAGCCCGACGACTCACCTCAAGATCGGCTACGAAGGCTGGATCGCCGACGGGCACACGGTCCATGGTGGTGGCATCACGCTGCGGCACGAGTTCGGGGGGGCCACGCCTCCGCCGCCTCCCCCGCCGCCGCCGCCCCCGCCGCCGCCTCCCCCGCCGCCTCCGCCTCCGCCGCCCCCGCCGCCGCCGCCTCCGCCGGTGTGCAACAAGGGTCCGTACATCGTGTTCTTCGACTGGGATAAGTCGGACATCACACCGGAAGCCGCGACGACCCTCGACTCGGCTGTGGCTGCCTACGGCAACTGCGCGAACGTTCCGATCATGCTGGCGGGTTACGCCGACCGTTCGGGCTCCACGCAGTACAACGTCGGCCTGTCGAACCGCCGCAACACCTCGGTCCAGGGTTACCTGACCGGCAAGGGTATCCCGGCCTCGGCGATCAGCGCCAAGGGCTTCGGTGAAAGCAACCCGCGCGTCCCGACTGCGGATGGTGTGCGCGAGCTGCAGAACCGCCGCGTCGAGATCAGCTACGGTCCCGGCTCGGGCTACTAAGCCCCGCCGGTCCGCTGGACCTCAAACGAAGGGCCCGGGAGGAAACTCCCGGGCCTTTTGCTTTGCAAGCGGGCGGGTCCGGTTCGGCGGATAACGGACCCGAGAGGATCCCGATGGAATTCAGCGATCCGCGCATGGCCGCGGCCGCGACCGAATACGAACAGCGCCACCGCGACGAGCTGGCGCGGATGACAACGATGCCGGGTGCCGAAATCCTCGCGCGGCGGGACGAGTTCCCGCTCCCGGTCGGAACCGAGGTTGCCGGCCTGCTCCACGCGCTCGTGCGCGCGCGCAAGCCGCGCACGAACCAGCTATGGCTATTCGACGCTGTTCCTCGCCCCTGCCGCGCGGATCTGCCGGGCGCGGGTGATCAACATCGATCCGGCCGCCGACAAGCAGGCGCATGCCGCGACGATGCTCGAGCGTGCCTGCCTTGCCGGGCAGGTCGAGCTGCGCTGCGGTGATGCGCTCAAGCTGCTCGTGGCCGATCCCGGCCCGTTTTCGTGCTGCTCGATATCTGGAAGGACCTCTACGTCTCCGGATTCGAGGCGGCCTATCCGAAGCTGTCCGAGGAGGGGCTGATCGCGAGCGACAACATGACCCAGCCCGAAGGCACCCGGCCCACGCCCGTGCGCTTCACCGAATTGCGGCATGCACGACGCCTGCCGAACGGACTGGACAAACGAACCATGGTTTCGGGGCCGCATCCGAATGCGGGGGCAGGCGCTTTGCCATCGCTTCCGCTCGAGGCCGATGTCCCGTGAGCCAAGTGGTCTTTCCAGATCATTCCGCCGGTGGCGCCAGTAACGCCCGACGGCCTGGACCAGGAGGCGGCTTATCCGCTGGCGCCGGGATACACCGGCCTTGCCCGTGTCTCTTACTTCAGGCGGTAGTCAGGCTCGCCGGTGGGCGATGAACTGTGCCTAAAGCGCCCAGTCCTCGCCTTCGCGGTGGGCGCGATTCTGACGCTCCAGCTCGATCAGATGCGCGAGCACCGATTGGCCGGCGGCCGGCCACAGGCGTTCGTCGAGGCCCTTGTACATCCGCGCGACCAGCGCGGGAATCGCCTGCGGGCCTTCGCCCAGCAGCTTCACGATCTGCCGCTCGCGCTGTTTGCGGTGGCCGATCATCCCGCGCACCAGTTGGCGAGGATTGCCGACCGCCGGGCCGTGGGCGGGGTAATAGATGCGGTCGTCGCGCCGGTAGAGCAGATCGAGGCTGGCCATGTAGTCTGCCATGTCGCCATCGGGCGGCACGACCACACTGGTCGACCAGCCCATCACATGGTCGCCGCTGAACAGCGCGCCGCTTTCCTCCAGCGCGAAGCACAGATGGTTGGAGGTGTGGCCCGGGGTCGCGACCGCGGTGAGGGTCCAGCCGGGACCGGACAGTCGCTCGCCGTGGGCCAGCACGCGGTCGGGTGCATAGTCCTTGTCGAACGGGGCATCGACCCGGATGTCGCCGCTTTCGATCGCCAGCGGAGCGCAGCCGATGATCGGCGCGCCGGTCGCCTGCGCCAGCGGCCGGGCGGCGGGCGAATGGTCGCGGTGGGTATGGGTGCAGCAGATCGCGGCGACCCTTGCCTGGCCGATCGCGTGTTCCAGCGCGGCGAGATGGGCGGGATCGTCGGGCCCCGGATCGATCACCGCGATGCTTCCGGCCGCGCCGACCAGATAGGTCTGCGTCCCGGTATAGGTGAAGGGCGACGCGTTGGGCGCAAGCACACGGCGCACCAGCGGCTCCAGTTCTTCGGTGATGCCGGTCGGCCAGGGTTGCGGGGGCAATGCCATGCCGGGCATATGGGCCAGCGCAGACGGGATTGCCATGGCAGAACAATTCATCCTCGTACTCGATGAAGGCACCACCTCCACCCGCGCGATGCTGTTCGCGCCCGACGGGAGCGTGCACCGCGTCGTCCAGCGCGAATTCGCGCAGCATTATCCGCGGCCCGGCTGGGTCGAGCACGATGCGGGCGAGATCTGGGACGACACGCTCGCCTGCGCGCGGGAAGTGGTCGCGGCGGCGGGCGGTCCGCGCCATATCGCCTGCATCGGCATCGCCAACCAGCGCGAGACGGTGGTCGCCTGGGATCGCACCACCGGCCGGCCGCTCGCCCATGCGCTGGTATGGCAGGATCGACGGACCGCCGGCCAGTGCGCGGCGCTGCGCGAGGCCGGGCACGAACCCGCGGTCCAGCAGGCGACCGGCCTGCTGCTCGATCCCTACTTCTCCGGCACCAAGATGCGCTGGCTGATCGAGAACGAACCGGCGGTGGCGCAGGCGGCAGAGGACGGCAGGCTGGCGTTCGGCACGATCGAGAGCTGGCTGGTGTTCAAACTCACCGGCGGAACGCACGTCACCGACGCCAGCAACGCCAGCCGCACGCTGCTGCTGCCGCTGGCCGGCGCGGACTGGGACGAAGGCCTGTGCGATCTGTTCGGCGTACCGCGCGCCGCCCTGCCCGAGGTCTGCGACAGCGCCGGGCACTTCGGGACGACGCTGCCCGAGCTGTTCGGTGCGTCGATCCCGATCACCGGTCTCGCGGGCGACCAGCAGGCGGCGACGATCGGGCAGGGCTGCCTCGCGCCGGGCGACACCAAGGCGACTTACGGCACCGGCGCCTTCATCCTCGCGAATACCGGCGGCACGCTGCCGCATTCGGAGCACCGGCTGCTCGGCACGGTACTCTACCAGCTCCAGGGCAAGCGGACCTATGCGGTCGAGGGTTCGGTGTTCGTCGCCGGGAGCTTGATCAAATGGCTGCGCGACGCCCTCGGGCTGATCCGCGAGGCGGCCGAGACCGAGACGCTCGCCCGCTCGATCGACAGCGCCGGCGGGGTCGCGATCGTTCCCGCGCATACCGGGCTCGGCGCGCCTTACTGGGAGCCGCTCGCGCGTGGGGTGTTCACCGGGCTCAGCTTCACCACCGGCAAGGCCGAGATCGCGCGGGCCGCGCTGGAGGCGCAGTCGCACCAGACCTGCGATCTCGCACAGGCCTTCGCCGCCGATGGCGCGAGCTGGACCGGGTTGCGGATCGACGGCGGGATGAGCGCGAACGACTGGCTGGCGCAGGACATCGCCGACATATTGCGGTTGCCGGTCGAGCGGCCGGTCAACGTCGAGACCACCGCGCTCGGCGCGGCGATGCTCGCGGGGCTCGGGGCGGGGCTGTTCGCTTCGCTGGAGGATGCGTGCGCGGCGATGCGCGGCGGGGTCACGCGGTTCGAGCCGGCGATGGAGGATGCGGTGCGGGAAGACCGCCTCGCGCGCTGGCGCAAGGCGATTGCCGCGGCGCGGCTCTAGAGCGAGGCGACCCGGTCGCCCAGCCGCTCGCGCAGCCGGTGGACCGCGCTCGGCTGCATGCGGAAGTTCTCCTGCCACGCGGCATCGAGCCGTTCGATCCGGGCGTAGAGCCGCTCACTCTGGCCGATCAGTCCGCGCAGCGCCGGCTCGAGCAGCGCGAGCTGGTCCGAGTCCGCCCGCGTCGCCTTGGCCGGCAGGCGACCGTGGCGGCGCAGCTGGAGCTGGGTGATCTCGCCGGCGAAGAACGCGCGCTGGTTAAGCAGCCACGCGATCACATGCATCATCCGGGTGGTCGTGCGCAGGGCTTCGCACGAGAGCGCGATGCGGGCGAGATCCTCGTCCTCGCTCGCATCGTCGAGTCGGCCCGACAGGTCGAACGCCGAGCGCGCCTCTTCGGCCAGCAGCAGCGCCTCGTTGTAGAGCGCTTCCACGATATGTGGATTTATGTCGGATGGACCAGTCATCGGCCCTCCAGCGCTAGCGGTCGGCGGCGCGCTTCGCCACACTAACCACAGGGTTTTCCTGCGCCATTTGGAGACTGTCCCTAAGCGGAACGTTTTCAGCGACTCACGCTATTATATCCGGGGTCAAATAATCCTCGAAAAACGCGATCTGGTCCTTCAGCAGCAATTTGCGCCGCTTGAGTCGCGCGATCTGCAGCTGGTCCTGCGATCCTGCGCCGGTCAATGCCTCGATCGCGGCGTCAAGGTCGCGGTGCTCCACGCTCAATGCCGTCAGCCGCTTGCGCATCTCCTCTTCGGTCACCTTCCGGCTGCTCCCTGTCTCGGCCTGTCGAAAAGCGCTGTCCGGTCGGGGCAGGCGCGCCAGATTGCCGATCTACGAGGAATATGATTTGATGACAACGCGCGGCTTCGCCCCGCATGGCGAGTCGCCTTTCGAGGCAGCTTCGGGCTGCCTCACGGACGTAGGAGAACGCCATAATGGAAACGCACATCGTCGCCCTGCAGAGCAAGCACGAAGGCCTCGAACGCAAAATCCGCGAGGAGCTGAACCGGCCTTCCCCCGACGATGCGGTTATCCGCAGCCTGAAGAAGCGGAAGCTCCAGCTGAAGCAGGAAATCGTCGCGCTGTGATGTAACGCGGCGGCGCGTTTCGCGCCGATCCGCATTCCCTTGGCGCCGATAGTGCTATAGTCGGGTCGGCATGAGCGCCGCCCAAGCCGCCCGATCGATCCTGACCCAGCTTCACGAGGTGATGGCGTCTCGCCGTCACCCGCAGGGCAAGCTCAACCAGGTCGTCGAAATCATCGGCGAGACGCTGGATAGCGAAGTCTGCTCGATCTATCTGCTGCGCGAAGGCGCGCTCGAACTGTTCGCGACCCGCGGGCTGGCGCAGGAGGCGGTCCACGTCACCCGCATGGGCGTGGGCGAAGGGCTGACCGGCACGATCGCCGCCAACGTCGAGACGCTGAACCTTGCCGAGGCGACCGCCCATCCGGAGTTCCAGTATCGCCCCGAAACCGGCGAGGACAAGTTCCACTCTTTCGCCGGCGTCCCGATCGTGCGGCGCGAGCGGGCGGTGGGCGTGCTCACCGTGCAGCACGTCGATCCGCGGCGTTACGAGGAAGTCGAGATCGAGGCGCTGCAGACCGTCGCGATGGTGCTGGCCGAGATGATCGACAACGCCGGGCTGGTCGACGCCGAAGATGCGGTGGGCGCGGCCGCCCTGTCCGAGCCGGACCAGCTCAAGGGGCTGACGCTGGTCAAGGGCCTCGGGTCGGGCATCGCGGTGTTTCACCAGCCGCGCATCAATATCGAACACATCGTGGCCGAGGATACCGAGCTGGAGCGCCAGCGGGTCTATCTCGCGTTCGACAAGATGCGCGAACAGATCGACACGATGGCCAGCCAGGCCGAATTCGGCGTCGACGGCGAGCATGACGAGGTCCTCGCGACCTACAAGATGTTCGCTTACGACGAAGGCTGGAGCCGCCGGATCAACGAGGCGATCGACAGCGGGCTGACGGCGGAGGCCGCGATCGAGCGGGTCCAGCAGCGCACCCGGATGCGCATGCGCGAGATCGACGATCCGCTGCTGGCCGACCGGATGCACGATCTGGAGGATCTCGCGAACCGCCTGTTGCGGACCGTCTCGGGCCAGGTCGGCACCGCCGCCAGCGCGGGGCTGCGCGACGATACGATCCTGATCGCGCGCAACCTCGGCCCGGCCGAACTGCTCGAATACGACAAGCGCCGGCTCAAGGGCGTGATCCTCGAGGAAGGCTCGCTCACCGCGCATGTGGTGATCGTCGCCCGGGCGATGAGCGTGCCGGTGCTCGGGCGGGTGCGCAACGCGCGCTCGCTGATCCGCGAAGGCAATCAGCTGCTGCTCGATGCCGACCAGGGGATCGTCACCGCGCGTCCTTCGCCGAGCCTGATCGAGGCGTTCGAGCAGCGTTCGGCCAAGAGCCGCGAGCGCCAGGCGGGCTACGCGAAGCTGCGCGACGTCGAACCGTTCAGCCGCGACGGCACCCGCATCACGGTGATGATGAACGCCGGCCTGCGCGACGACATCCCGAACCTCAACCTGACCGGGGCCGACGGGATCGGGCTGTTTCGCACCGAATTCCAGTTCCTCGTCTCGGCCGCGATGCCGCAGCGCGACCGCCAGACCCGGCTGTACCGCGACGTGCTCGATGCGGCGGGATCGCGCCCGGTGATCTTCCGCACGGTCGATATCGGCGGCGACAAGTCGCTGCCCTATCTGCGCTCCGAGCATTCGGAGAACGACGAGAACCCGGCGATGGGCTGGCGCGCGCTGCGGCTCGCGCTCGAACGCGAAGGGCTGCTCAAGGTCCAGGCGCGTTCGCTGCTCGATGCAGCGGCGGGGCGCATACTCAACGTGATGTTCCCGATGGTGTCCGAGCCGTGGGAATTCGACGCGGCGCGCGCGGTGTTCGAAGGCCAGCTCGCCTTCCTCAAGCGGCAGAAGAAGAAGCTCCCGACCGCGATCCGCTACGGCGTGATGCTCGAGGTGCCGGCGCTGGCCGAACAGCTCGACATATTGCTTCCGAAGATCGGCTTCCTCTCGATCGGGACCAACGATCTCACCCAGTTCCTGTTCGCCGCCGACCGCGCCAATCCGAAGCTGGCCGAACGCTACGATTGGGTCAGCCCCTCGATCCTGCGCTTCATCCACCGGGTGGTGCAGGGGACCGCGGGGCACAATGTCGACGTTACCGTCTGCGGCGAGATGGGCGGCCGGCGGCTTGAGGCGCTGGCGCTGCTCGGCATCGGGATCCGGCGCCTCTCGATCACTCCCGCCGGCATCGGCCCGATCAAGGAACTGGTGCGCAAGGTCGATCTGGAAGAGATCGGCGCGGCGATGCAGGCCTGGCTCGCGACCCCGCCCCCCGACATGCGCCGAGCACTGGAAGACTGGGCCGGCGAGCGCGGAATCGAGATCGATTGACCCGTTCGGCGCTTCGCCCCGTCGATTGCGCGATGGCGCGCTGCATCAAGTACTTGACTTCATGGCGTCACCCCCGTTGTGTACCGAAGCGGGTCGGATCGGGAAAATTAGAATGGATGAGGAAGCCGTAGGCGGAATGAGGCAGTATAGGCTTCCCGTCAGCGTTGGCGAGAAGCTGCGGATGGCGCGCGAGGAAAAGGGCTGGACCCTGGCCCAAGTCGCCGCCGAAACCCGCATTACCCAGCGCCATCTCGCTTTGATCGAGGCAGGCGATTTCGCCGCGCTGCCGGGCCGCACCTATTCGGTCGGCTTTTCGCGGACCTACGCGAAGATGCTCGGGCTCGACGACAATGAGATCGCGCAGCAGGTGCGCGGGGAACTGGAACAGATCGCCCCGCAGGATACCCGGGCGATGAGCTTCGAGCCGGGCGATCCGGCGCGGGTCCCGTCCAGCCGGCTGGCATGGTTCTGCGCGCTCGCCGCGCTGATCCTGTTCATCGGGGGCGGGGTGTTCGTATGGACCAATTTCATCAACCCCGAAGGCAGCCTGCCGTGGCTGACCGGGGGCGAGGCGCCGAAGCCCGCGCCCAAGCCGGCTGCCGTCGCGCCGGTCGCGGCCCCCGCCGCCACCGGCGCCGTGGTGTTCACCGCGCTCGAGCCCAAGGTCTGGGTCAAGTTCACCGATGCCGACGGCAACCAGCTGATGCAGGGCGAGATGCTGCAGGGCGAAAGCTACACCGTCCCCGCCGATGTCGCCGGGGCGAAGGTCTCGACCGCGCGGCCGACCGCGCTGTCGATCACCGTCGGCGGCCGGCCGGTTCCGCCGCTGGCGGACAAGGACCGGGTGATGAGCAATGTCCCCGTGGCCGCCGCCGCGCTGCTGGCCCGGCCCGCGCCGGGCAGCCCCGCGGCCGCCGTTTCCGGCGCCGGGCACCGGACCACGCGGCCCGCTGCTCTGCAGGAATCGGCGCCCGCGACGGAAGCTGCTCCGGCAGCGGCGGCACCCGCTCCCGCCGCATCGCCCACAGCTTAAGCGGCAGGGCGCCTCGACAAGCGAATCCGGGCTTGGCAGGATTTAACCATCGTTCAGCAGCGGTTTGGCCCGCGGCGGCCAGACTGCGCGCAGACAATTTACAGGAGGTTGGGACATGGTGACCGGGATCGCGCGCATGCGCCGGAAGGTCGTGGTATTGGCGCTGCTGGGCTCGGGCCTCACGCTGTTGCCCTCGATCGCCCATGCCCAGGACCAGGACGCACGGCTGCGCAAGATCGAGAGCGAGATCAAGGCGATCCAGCGCACGGTGTTCCCCGGCGGCGACGGGCGCTTCTTCACCCCCGAAGTGACCACCGCGCAGCAGGCGGCGGCCGATTCCGGGCTGGGCGGCGGCAATTCGACCTCGGCCGTGACCGATATCCTCGGGCGGCTGGATTCGCTCGAGACCCAGCTCCGCCAGCTGACCTCGCAGAACGAAGAGAACACCCATGCGATCGCGCAGATCAATGCGCGGCTCGATGCGCTCGACGCCGCCGCGCGGCAGGCGGCGGTCGCGGCTGCGCCGATAACCGCGCCGCCGCCGCCCGGCCTGACGCTAACGCCGAGCCCGGCCCCGGCGCCGGTGCGCGCGGCACCTGCCCCGACACCCGCCGCTGCGCCCGCCCCGACGCCCACGCCGGCACCCTCGGCCGCGCGGGTCGCCGCGGTGCAGGCGATCGTCAAGCCGGTCACGGCCGATCCGGGCGATGACGAATACACTTACGGCTTCCGCCTGTGGGAAGCCAAGTTCTACCCCGAAGCGGTGCAACAGCTGCAGTTGTTCGTGCAGAAATATCCGAAGCACCCGCGGATCAGCTTTGCCCGCAACCTGCTCGGCCGCGCCTATCTCGACCAGGGCAAGGTCGACGATGCGGCGACCTGGTTCGTCGCGAACTACACCGCGGGCGCGACCGGCGAACGCGCGCCCGACAGCCTGCTGTATCTCTCCGAAGCGATGATCGCGAAGGGCGATACCAAGCGTGCCTGCCTCGCGCTGGCCGAATTCAGCGAAGTCTATCCGGCTCTCGCCACCGGCCGCCTGCAAGGGCAGTACCGCGCCGATACCGCCCGGGTGAAGTGCAATTGAGGCGCTTTCTCACCGGCTGATCGCGCGCTTCGCGGCCGATCTGGCGCAGCTCTGGCCCGAAGGCGAGAAGCTCGGCCTCGCGGTCTCGGGCGGGCCCGACAGCCTTGCGCTGCTGCTGCTGGCCAAGGCCGCGATCCCCGAGCGGGTCGAAGCCGCGACGGTCGATCACGGGCTGCGGCCCGAAAGCGGGTCGGAAGCGGCGATGGTTGCGGAACTCTGCGCCGCCTATGGCATCCCGCACCGCATCCTCGGCGTGCGGATCGCGCGCGGGAACCTGCACGACAAGGCCCGCATCGCGCGCTACGCGGCGATGGGCCGGTGGATGGAGGAGCGCGGCCTCGCGGCGCTCGCCACCGCGCATCATGCGGACGACCAGGCCGAAACCTTCCTGATGCGGCTCAACCGCGGCAGCGGCGTACCGGGGCTCGCCGGGGTGCGCGCCCGCGGCGTGGTGCCCGGGACCCAGCTGGCGCTGCTGCGGCCGCTGCTCGGCTGGCGGCGCGAGGAACTGGCCGGGATCGTCGCCCGCTCGGGGCTGGAAGCGGCACAGGACCCGTCGAACGAAGACCCGAAATACGACCGCGCGCGAATCCGCGAGGCGCTCAAGGCGGCCGACTGGCTGGACGTGCCGGCGATCGCGGCGAGCGCCGCGCACCTCGCCGACGCCGAAGCGGTGCTGCAATGGACCGCCCAGCGCGAATGGGAAGAAGCGGTCGAGGTCGGCGAGGGCGAGATCCGCTATCGCCCGAAGGCCCCGGGCTTCATCCGCATCCGCGTGCTCGCGCGCGCGATCGGCGTGCTCGGGGTCGAGCCGCGGCTTGGCTCGGTCGCCGGGCTGATCGCCCGGCTCCAGCGCGGCAAGGACGCGACGCTCGGCGGGGTGGTCGCGCGGGTGGACACCGACTGCTGGACTTTGCGGAAAGAACCGCCCCGGCGGGTCGAGGGGATGGATTGAACCTTCGTCATTGCGAGGAGCGAAGCGACGCGGCAATCCAGAGCCACGCGCGCAACCACTCTGGATTGCTTCGCTGCGCTCGCAATGACGAAAGTGGATCTACCCCACCAACGATTTCCCCACGCCGGTGCGTTTGCCCCGGGTGATGATCACCACATCGCCTTTCCGCGCGATGTCGTAGAGCTTCGCCTGGAAATCGTCGGGCGGCGAGATGCAGCCGTGGCTGGCGTAGCCGTTCTCGACCGTATGGCCGCCGTGGATCGCGACCCCGTCCCAGGTCAGCCGCAGGGTCCAGGGCATCGGCGCATTGCCGTATTTCTCGGAGACGTTGTGGCGTTCCTTGGTCAGGATCGGGAAGCGCCCCAGCGGGGTCGGATAATCGTCGGTGCCCAGCAGCACAGCCGCCGCGCCGATCTCATAGCCGCCGCGAAACACCGAGATCACCCGCGCGTCGAGATCGACCGTCATCACCAGCGGGCCGGGGGGCACGCCCTTGTCGTCCCAGAACCACTGGCCGTATTTGATGGGGTCCCCGATATCGAGCACCCGCTTGATCACGAACGGCTCGTCCGCCGCGATCGAGGGCTTGGGCGGCGGCGCCTGGGCCTCGGCGGGCGAGACCGGATCGGGCCCCGCGGCGGCGGCCGAAGGCGCGGAAGGGGCAGCGGGCTGGTCCAGCTTGAGCACGTCCTCGGCGGTCAGCTTCGGCGCGGCCTCGTCTTCGCCCAGCGTTCGCCCGGCGACCATCGCGCCGGCGAAGGCGAGCGCCGCGGCGATGCTCACGCCGCCGATCCATTTCACTGCCGGGTCCATCGGCGCCTTATGCCCCGAAATCCTTGACGAAAGCCAGCGCAAGCAGGCCGCGCGTCTCGCGCCGGGACGCGCGGCGGCAAAGCGTTAATTCAGCCGTGCGCGCCGAAATGATTGGCGATCGCGGTGGTGATGCGGAGCGACAGCCGGTGTGCCTGCTCGATCGGGTCGACGAAATCGCGCTGGATGAACTCATAGCCCTCCCCAGCCGCGCCGTCGGGATAGTCGGTCGGCTCGTCGATCGCGAAATCGCCGATCTCGGGGAAGTGGGTCGGGAAGGCGCGGCGGAGTTGGGCGAGGGCTTCGTCGATCCGCATGGTGAAGACCATTTCGAGCACGTCCTCGCGGCTGATGTCGTTCGCGCGGCTGAACACCGGGATCGAGACCGCGCGGATGAACATGTGCTGGAACAGCGCGAGGCGGATTGCCTGGAGCACCCCGATCCCGCGCCGCACCGGCTCGTTCTCGGGCCGCATGCCGTCTTCGGGGATCAGGTCGAGCAGCCGGCGCAATTTGAGCGCATCGATCCTGAGGCGGCTGGCGAGGCGGCGGAACACGCCCGCGCGGTCGTCCTTCACCAGATATTCGGCGAGCGTCTCGCAGGCGTCGGAGAGGTGCGCCTCGGTCCCGCGATAGGGGCGGCTGGCCCAATAGGCGGAGTTGAACAATTCGCCATAGGCGGCGACGGTCTTGATGCTGGAGAGCGCATTGGCCGCGCGGACCATGCGCACGATCTGCCGCCCGCGGTCGCTGTCTTTCAGCAGGCCGGCGATTTCTTCGTAGATCCCGTCGGCCGCGGTGCCGACCCCGCAGATCACGTTCACCGGATAGCCGAGCTGCTGCAATATCGCATTGTGCGGGATCGCGCGGATCTGGCGCAAGCTCATCTCACGGTCGGCCGAAATGTCGGACTGGCGGCGCGACACGCGGCTGCCGGTGGGGTTCAGCATGCCGAGCCCGAAGGCGGTGATCGCGCGGCTGTAGGTGCGGCTTTCGAGATGCTCGCGCTGGTGATCCTTGATCGCGCGGTAGAAATCGAGGCTCAGGTCGGTGCGGCGATAGAACGGATCGGTCGGCGCATCGGGGTCGGTTTCGGCCGGGCGCAACTCCGCGATGCGGGTGAGGGTGGCGAGCGCGAGTTCGGGGGTCGCGAAGAACAGATAGCCGTCGCCGCCCTGGAAGCTGACTTCGGGTTCCAGCACGATCCCGGCGCGGATGAAGCGCCGCCGCGCCCACGGGCTCAGCGGCCATTCAAGCCGGTCCTGGAAGCTGGAGGGATGCGCGCCGCGGCCCATGCTCTCGCCGTGGGTGTCGAAGATCAGCGCGGCGACATCGGTCAGCCCGTTGGCCACCATCGCTTCGGCCAGCCGGCCCTGGAGCCGCTCGATCGCAAGGCTGGCGGGGACCTGGCCGACGAACCGCCCGGCATCGGAGAAGCCGGTCTGGATCGCGACCCTTCCGCGGATGCGGACGTAATCGCGATAGGCATCCTCGGCCAGCAGTGCGTCGAGCAGCCGGCCGCCGTTCTCCAGCGCGTTCTCGGTCTCGAACAAGGGCGAGACATCGACCTTGTCTTCGATCCCGAGCAATTTGGCGAAATAGAGCGCGGCGAGGATCGTCGACGGCTGTTCGCATTCGGCGATCAGCATCCGGATCGGCGCGTCGCCGTCGATGTGGTGGAGGATCTGCGCCATCGCGAGGAACTGGCGGATCGCGGTCGAGCTTTCGATCGCCAGCGCGGCGAAGTTCGAGCGGTGCGGTTTCGCGGCGGCGAGCAATTCGCGCAGTCGCACCAGCGCGCCCCGGCTGCCGAGATCGAGCTCGCCCGCCGGGTCGATCACCCGGCGGATCGCATTGTGGAGCTGGCTCGAATTGACCCGGAAATGGATCCACCCGGCACCGAGCCCGTCCGCGCGCATCGCGGCGGCGAGGGTCTTGAGCGCGATCGCGCGCGCGTCCGGCGCGCCTTGCGCCTCGGCTTCGAGGTGCTCGATCAGTGGGGCGAGCGAGAGCAGCTTGGCCGGATCGTCGGCGGTCAGGCGGTTGGCGATTGCCGAGAGGGCCTCGGGGTCGGTGAAATCGGCGGTGAAATCCTGTGCGCGGGCGTCCGCATAGGCGGTCGCCGCGCGCAGCGTTTCGAGCAGCGGGTGCGCCGGATCGATCGCTTCGAGCTTCGCCCCATAATCCGCCAGCCGGCGCGCCTTCTCGGTCAGGCGAAACTGGACCGACGTGTACCAGTTGATGTCGGTCCGCCCATCCATGTCGTAGCCGACCCAACTCGCGAAGCGGAACGGCAGCGGCGCGAAGCCGTGCCACTTGTCGGGCCAGCGCTTCGCCGCCTCGGCCAGCAGCGTGCCGACCAGCCGGTCGCGCGCCTCGGCGCCCCGGGCGATCGCGGCCAGCGCTTCCTCGTGCTCGTAGGTCAGCGTGATCGCGGGCTTCTCATGCGACACCGCGCAGACCGCATTGTCGATCGGTCCGTCGCTCGACGCCGCATGCGCGACGGCCGCGGTTTCGGCCGGGGCGAGCAGGAAGGTCGGGTGGGCGGTGAACACCGCATGGATCTGCGGGCGTTCCCAGCGGGCGCGGAATTCCCGGAAATCGTCTGGCTCATCCGCCAGCCCCTGGGTGAAGGCGGCAAGGTTCGCCTCGATCCCGACCGGCGCGATCAGGCGGCGGAGCCGCGCCGCACGGCTTTGCAGCGCATCGCATTCCAGGTCGGCGACCATCTCGCCGACCTGTTCGAGGGTCAGGCCGCCGGCCTCGATCTCGCGCGAGAGTTCGAGGCTCAGCTGGAAGGCCGGGTTGAAGAGGGGCGTTTCGGCGGTCCGCTCGCGCAGGGTTTCGAGGCGGGCGACCAGATCCGAAACAGTCCTCATCGTGCCAGTTCTCCTGCCTTGCGCGCGGCCTCCGCGACCGCTTCGAAATCGAGTGGGCCCTTCGGCACCAGCCAGCTTCCACCGACACACAGCACCGGGTCGATCGCGAGCCAGTCGGGCGCGGTATCCTGCGTCACCCCGCCGGTCGGGCAGAACTTGCATTGGGCGAAGGGTGCGGCGAGCGCCTTCAGCGCCGGGATCCCGCCGGCCGCCACCGCCGGGAAGAATTTGAAATGGAGCAGGCCTAGATCGAGCCCGCGCATGATATCGCCCGCCGTCGCGATACCCGGAAGGTACGGGACCTTGTGGCTGGTGATCACCCGCGCGAGGCTTTCGGTCAGCCCGGGCGAGACGATGAATTCGGCGCCGGCCTTGATCGAGGCGTCGAACTCGCGGTCGTTGGTGACGGTGCCCGCGCCGACGATCGCGCCCGGCACCCGCTTCATCTCGGCGATTGCTTCGAGCGCCGCCGGGGTGCGCAAGGTCACCTCCAGCACCCTGAGCCCGCCCGCGACCAGTGCTTCGGCCAGCGGGCGCGCCTGCGCCGCGTCGTCGATCACCAGCACCGGGATCACCGGCGCGGTCAGCATGATCGTTTCGATGTCGTGGTTCATTGGATATGCTCGCGCGCGAAGGCCGCCGCCGCGCCGAACAGGCCCGGTTGCGGATGGGTGATCAATTTGACCGGGATGCCGGCCATCATCTGTTCGTAACGCCCCTTGAAGCGGAAGCGCGCGGCAAAGCCCGATCTGAGCAGCGTATCCTTCAGCCGCAGGCCGAGCCCGCCGGCGATCACCACCGCACCCGCGCCGTGGGCCAGCGCGTAATCGCCGGCCGCGCTGCCGAGCGACATGCAGAAGCGCTCGACCGCGGTGACCGCGAGATCGTCTTCGCCGGACATGCCGCGTTCCCACAGCAGCTTGTCGTCCTGCTCGTGGACCGCGCGGCCCTCGATCGCGGCGAGCGTGTGATAGATGTCCGAGATGCCCGGGCCGGCCACG
Source organism: Candidatus Andeanibacterium colombiense (assembly GCA_029202985.1). GTDB lineage: Bacteria > Pseudomonadota > Alphaproteobacteria > Sphingomonadales > Sphingomonadaceae > Andeanibacterium > Andeanibacterium colombiense. The sequence goes on from CP119316.1 coordinate 2,765,146, forward strand.
ACCCGCTCGGTCGAGACCCGCCGGTGGAGCTTGCGCAGCCGGGCGAGGATCGCATCGTCGATCGCATCGACCGGCGCGAAATCGACATGGCCGCCCTCGGTGGCCTGCACGTGATAGGCTCCCTTGCCGTCGCGCCACAGATGCGCGACACCGAGGCCAGTGCCGGGTCCCAACACGCTGATCGTGCCCGACGCCGGGAGCGGGCCGTCGGGGCCGGAGAGATGGGCGAACTGGCCGGCGTCCGCGCGCGCGACCGCGTGGGCGACCGCCGCGAAATCGTTGAGCACCACCGCCTCATCGACGCCGAGCTGATCCTCGATCCGCCCGGTGTGGATCACCCAGCTGTTGTTGGTCATCCGCACCGTGTCGCCGTTGACCGGCCCGGCGATCGCGATCGCGGCGGCCTTGGGGACCGGTTTGGGCGAGCGCCGCTCGAATTCCTCCCACGCGGCCTTGAGGCTCGCGAAATCGCTGGTGTTGAGCGTCTCGGGCTCGCCCAGCTCGATCGTGCCGTCGCTGCCGACCGAGGCCAGCGCGAAGCGCGCATGGGTGCCGCCGATGTCGAGCGCGACGAGATCGGTCACAGGCCCGCCTCCGCCAGCATCGCCGAGCCGCCCTTCTCGGCGCCATCGGCATGGTTGCGGAACATCGCGAACAATTCGCGCCCGGTGCCCATCTCGGCGGGCGGGACCGGCGCGGGGCTGCGGGCGGACAGATCCGCGCTGGTCGAAAGCTCGCCTTTTTCGGCGCAGAGGCGGATGATGTCGCCATCCGCGATCAGCGACAGAGGCCCGCCGCCAAGCGCTTCCGGGGTGACATGGATCGCCGCCGGGACCTTGCCCGAGGCGCCCGACATGCGCCCGTCGGTCACCAGCGCGACCCTGTAGCCGCGGTCCTGCAGCACCCCAAGCACCGGGGTCAGCTTGTGCAGCTCGGGCATGCCGTTGGCGCGGGGCCCCTGGTGACGCACGACCACGATCACGTCGCGGTCGAGTTCGCCCGCGCCGAACGCATGGGCGACGTCTTCCTGGCGTTCGAACACCCGGGCCGGTGCCTCGATCGTCCAGCGCTCCTCGTCGACCGCGCTGGTCTTGAAGGTCGCGCGGCCGAGATTGCCGCTGACCAGCCGCATCCCGCCGTCGGGCTGGAAGGCACTGGCCACCGGGCGCAGCATTGCATCGTCGTGCGACGGGCCGGGATCGCGCCAGGCCAGTTCAAATTCGTCTCCCCGCGCAGGCGGGGACCTCGTGCCGTCCTGAGGGAGGTCCCCGCCTGCGCGGGGACTCGGAGTTTCAAGCCAGGGCTCCATTCCGTATGCGCCGAGGTCCTTGCCCGCGACGGTCATGATGTCGCGGTGGATCAGGCCCGCGCCGAGCAGCTCGCGGATCACGAAGGGCATCCCGCCCGCGTCGTGGAATTGGTTCACGTCGCCCGCGCCATTGGGATAGACCCGCGCTATCAGCGGCACGGCCTTGCTCAGCTCGTCCATGTCCTCCCAGTCGATCGCGATCCCCGCCGCGCGGGCGAAGGCCGGGATGTGGAGCGCATGGTTGGTCGATCCGCCGGTCGCGAGCAGGCCGACCGCCGCGTTGACCACCGCCTTCTCGTCGACGCAGTGGCCGAGCGGCCGGTAATCGTCGCCGTCGCGGGTGATCTTCGCCAACTGGTGGACCGCCGCGCGGGTCAGCTGCTGGCGTAGCGGCGTGCCGGGGTTCTCGAACACCGAGCCGGGCATCACGAGGCCCATCAGCTCGATCATCATCTGGTTCGAATTGGCGGTGCCATAGAAGGTGCAGGTGCCGGGCGCGTGATAGCTGCGGCTCTCGCTCTCGAGCAGTTCGGCGCGGGTAGCCTTGCCTTCCGCGTAGAGTTGGCGGATCTTCTGCTTTTCCTTGTTGCCGATCCCGCTCGGCATCGGGCCGGAGGGGATGAACATCGCGGGCAGGTGGCCGAAGCGCAGCGCGCCGATCAGCAGGCCGGGCACGATCTTGTCGCAGATGCCGAGCAGCGCGACGGAATCGTACATCGCATGGCTGAGCCCGACCGCAGTCGCCAGCGCGATCACGTCGCGGCTGAACAGCGACAGCTCCATGCCTTCCATGCCCTGGGTCACCCCGTCGCACATCGCCGGGGTCGCGCCGGCGACCTGCGCGGTGGCGCCGACTTCGCGGGCATAGATCTTCAGATGCGGCGGATAGGCGCCATAGGGCTGATGAGCCGAGATCGTATCGTTATAGGCGCTGATGATCCCGATGTTCGGCCCGCGCCGGGTCGCGATCGCCTGCTTGTCCTGCTCGGCCGCGGCGAAGCCGTGGGCGAGGTTGGAACAGGGCAGCACGCGGTTGCGGTCGGCATGTTTGGCGCCTTCGCTGTCGATCAGTTCCAGATAGGCCGAACGGCCCTTCTTCGACCGTTCGATGATCCGGTCGGTGACCTTGGCGATGGTGGGGTGGAGCTGGGTCATAGTGGGGTTCTTGGCTGGTTCAAGTTAGCGGGCCCCCGGAACAAGTCCGGGGTGACTTTTGGGAGGACGGCCCACCTGTTACTGTCGCCCCGGACCTGTTCCGGGGTCCCGCTTCCTTTCCGCTCACTCATGCCACGTGACCCCGTCGCGTTCGGCCAGCGCAATCGCCGCGCTCGGCCCCCAGCTGCCGGCGGTATAGGGCTTGGGGGTCATGCCTTCCTCGGCCCAGGTCGCGCGGATCTGGTCGATCCAGCGCCATTGCGCCTCGACCTCGTCGCGGCGGACGAACAGGGTCGGCCGGCCCTCGACCAGATCGAGCAGCAGCCGCTCATAGGCGATCCGGCGGTGGGTGCCGGTGAACGCATCCGGCATCGCGATCTTGAGCGGGACCTTGCGCAGCCGCACCCCGTCGCGGTCGAGCCCGGGGACCTTGGCGACCAGCGACAGGGTGATGTTCTCTTCCGGCTGGATCTGGATCAGCAGGCTGTTGGGGTTGTCGGTCGCGCTGCGGCCGAAGATCGAATGCGGCACCGCGCGGAAGCACACGAGGATTTCGGTGGTGCGCTTGGGCAGGCGCTTGCCGGTGCGCATGTAGAACGGCACGCCCTGCCAGCGCCAGTTGTCGACATGGGCCTTGAGTGCAACGAAGGTCTCGGTGTCGCTGTCGCGCTTCAGTTCTTCGTCATAGCCGGGGACCGCCGTACCTTCGATCGCCCCGGCGCGGTACTGGCCGGTGACGACCTCGCTCGGCCCGACCTGCCGCAGCGCGCGCAGCACCTTGACCTTCTCGTCGCGCACCGCGGTCGCGTCGAAGCTCGACGGCGGCTCCATCGCGACCAGCGCGAGCAGCTGGAGCATGTGGTTCTGGACCATGTCGCGCAAGGCGCCGGCGCCGTCGTAGAAATCGACCCTGCTCTCGAGCCCGACCGTCTCCGCGACCGTAATCTGCACATGGCCGATATGCGCCGCGTTCCACAGCGGTTCGAACAAGATGTTCCCGAAGCGCATCGCGAGGAGGTTCTGGACCGTCTCCTTGCCGAGATAATGGTCGATCCGGAAAATCCGGTTTTCGGGAAAGGCCGCGGCGACCGCGTCGTTGATCTCGCAGCTTGAGGCGAGATCGGTGCCGAGCGGCTTTTCCAGCCCGATGCGGACATTGCCGCTGGTCAGCCCGGCCCGCGTCAGCCCGGCGATGGTCGCTTCGAACAGGCTCGGCGCGGTCGACAGGAAGATCGCGAGGCCGTGGTCCGCGCCGTCGCCGATCGGGCCCAGCGCTTCGGACAATTTGCCGAACTCGTCGGGCTGGTTCGCGTCGACCGCGCGATAGTGCAGCCGGTTGAGGAAAGTCGCGACTCCGCCGCGGCGTTCGGGGGGCAGGAATTTCTCCAGCGCGGCGCGGGCGATCTGGCGGTATTCCTGCGTGTGGTGCTCGGAGCGCGCGGTGCATACGATCTTGAGGTTCGGCGCGACCAGCCCATCCGCGTCGAGCGCGCAGAGCGAGGGCAGCAGCATGCGCTGGGCGAGATCGCCGGTCGCGCCGAACAGCAGCAGGCGGTCTGCCGTGAAGCTCATTATCGCGCGCTTCCTTTCCCGCTCACGCGGCCGGAGGTCTGGTGCTGCAGCGCAGCATGGCTAGCAGCTATGGCCTCTCTTGGCCAGCATCGCCGCCGAACGCAAGCGGCGGCATAGGCTGCAAATTGAAGGCGGTACGCGCCGCGCAATTAGCCGTCGCTCCGCGTGACGGTGATTTCCTTGTCGCCAAAATCGCACGGGCTGAAACAGGTGAGGAAGCTGACGTCGGCCGCGTCGCGCCCGACCCCGATCTTCACCATCTCGGCCGGATCGGCCATGCCGGTCGCATCGACCGGCTGCCAGGTGCCTGCCCCGGAGCCGGGAGCGCCCGACGGATCGGCGAGGAACACTTCGGCGACCGCGTGGAAATCCTGCGGATCGACCCCCGGGGCATAGACGCTGACGTAGCGTGCCGGGATCGCCGAGGCGCGGGCGAGGGTCACCAGCACATGCGCATAGTCGCGGCAGACCCCGCGCCGCTCGACGAAGCTGTCGATCGCAGTGGTGCGCGAGGTCGAGCCGGGTTCGTATTTGAAATGGCGCGCGATCCAGTCGCGGATCGCGGCGATCCGCTGGCCGCCCGCGGTGCCGGCGAACTCGCCCTCGGTGAACGGATAGAGCCGGTCGACCGGGCAATAGGTGGAGGACATCAGGTACTCTACCGTCTCGCCCGGCAGCAGATGCGGATCGAGCTGCGCGAGGGCGGCGATATCGGCCAGTTGGCGGCGGACTTCGACCCGCGCCGAATAGTCGATGTGGAACCGGCCGCTGGCGCGCACCCAGATGCGTTCGCCGATCCCGTCCTGAGCCGGAACGCGGGCGAAATGCTCGGTGCTCGAAAGCCATGTGTCGGTTTCCAGCAGCGCCTGCTCGGGGAGCGGGGCGGCTTCGAACTGCAGCAGGCAATCGGTCGGTTCGGGCAGGATGAAATCGAAGCGGGCGGAAATATCGATGGGCATGGGGCGGTAACGCGAAGCTGCGTCCTAAGTTTCTATTCGCCGAGCAAATGCACGGCGACCGTGCGGCGGTGGGACATGCGGCGGTGCTCGGCAAGGAATATTCCCTGCCACGTACCGAGCAGCGGCCTGCCGTTCGCGACCGGCAGCGAGAGATTGGGATTGGTCAGCACCGCCTTGAGATGCGCCGGCATGTCGTCCGGCCCCTCGTCGTCATGCGCATAGCCGGCGCTTTCCGGCGCGACCCGGTCCAGCCAGCCCAGCAGATCGCGCTGGACCGCGCCCGAGGCATTCTCGGTGATCAGCAGCGAGGCGGAGGTGTGGAGGCAGTTCAGCGTCAGCAGCCCGGTCTCGATCCCGGTGGTGCCGATCCACTCGGCCACCTCACGGGTAATCTCGGTCAGCCCGCGGCCGGCCGTATGGAATTCGAGTCTGGCGAGCGATTGGCGCATGCGTTCCTATATAGGGCGGCGATGGAGATTCAGCGCGAATTGTTTGCGCCCGCACCGGCGGTGGCGGGGCTGGTCCTGGTCGAAGCCGCGGTTTCGCCCGCCGAGGAGCGGGAGATCGCCGCGCGGATCGACGCGGCGCCGCTCGCTCCGTTCCAGTTCGGCCAGTGGCAGGGCAAGCGCCTGACGGTCAACTACGGCTCAAGCTACGATTACCAGCGCGGCCGCGTGGCCGATGCCCCGCCGCTGCCGGAATGGCTGGCGGAGTTGCGCGGCCGCCTCGCGCCGCTGGTCGGCGTCGATCCGCACGCAGCGCGGCAGGCGCTGTTGATCCGCTACGATCCCGGCGCCGGAATCGGCTGGCACCGCGACCGCCCGCAATACGACCAGGTGATCGGCCTGTCCCTGAGCGCTTCGGCAAAACTGCGCCTGCGCCGGCGGATCGAGGGCGGGTTCGAACGCCGCACGGTCGAGCTGCCCCCGCGCTCGCTCTATCTGCTGAGCGGCGAGGTGCGGCAGGAATGGGAGCATTCGATCGCGCCGATGGAGGTCGCGCGGCGCTCGGTGACCTTCCGGACCTTGCGCTGATCGACCTCCTCTCCCCTCGCGGGAGAGGATACGCAGGCTTGGTCCATAAGGACTTAGCCGCAGTTGGAGAGGGGGCTTTGCGTCGCCCCCCTCTCCGAGCTCCGCTAACCGCTTGCGCGGCAGGCTGGGCTATCCTCTCCCGCGAGGGGAGAGGGGGCAGGCTGACACTTCGCGACAATTCCCCCGGTGGACGGGGCCTGCCTGCTGCGCCAGATTGCCGCAAAACAAATGGGAGAGAAATCGATGAGAACCTGGGCACTTGGCCTTGCCGCCGCGCTCGCTTTTGCCGCGCCGGCACATGCCGAAATCGCGACCGCGCAGGTCACCGGCGGCACCGTCGCGGGCGAGACCGTCAATGGCATCTCCGAATTCAAGGGCATCCCCTTCGCCGCGCCGCCGGTCGGCGATCTGCGCTGGCAGGCGCCGCAGGCACTCGCGCCGTGGGCCGGGACCAAGCGCACCGTCGCCTTCGGCCCGGCCTGCATGCAGGGCCCGATCCTCGCGCAGATGGGCAGCACCGCGCCGGCCTCGGAGGATTGCCTCTATCTCGACGTGTGGACGCCCGCCCACGCGCCCGGCGACAGACTGCCGGTGATCGCGTGGATCTATGGCGGCGGGTTCAACAGCGGGGCGACCAGCGTGCCGCTGTATGACGGGGCCAATTTCGCGAAGCAGGGCGTGGTGTTCGTCAGCATCGCCTACCGCGTCGGCATGTTCGGCTTCCTCGCCGCGCCCGAGCTGAGCGCCGAGAGCGGCCACGGTTCGGGCAATTACGGGATGCTCGACCAGATCGCCGGGCTCAAATGGGTGCAGGCCAACATCGCGCGGTTCGGCGGCGATCCGGCGAAAGTCACGATCATGGGCCATTCGGCCGGCGGCTTCGCGGTCAGCATGCTCAACGCCTCGCCGCTCGCCAAGGGCCTGTTCCGCGGCGTGATTTCCGAGAGCGGCGGCAATTTCACCCCGGTCCAGTCGCAGCCGATCGGCGGCGCGCGCTCGCTCTCGCTCGGCATGGCCGAGGCGAGCGGCAAGGCGTGGCTGGGCGCGCTCGGCGTGCATACGCTGGCCGAGGCCCGCGCTCTGCCCGCCGCCACGCTGCTCGAGGCGCAGGGCAAGCCCGGCGCGCCGATGAACCAGCCGCCGGTGGATAATTACGTGCTGCCGGGCGACCAGTATCTGCTGTGGCAGCAGGGCAGGTTCAACGATGTCGCGCTGCTGCTCGGCAATACGTCGGACGAGACCTCGGTATTCGGCAGCCGCAAGACCACCGCCGCCAGCTTCGCCGACCAGATCCGCGAGGGCTACGGCGAAAAAGCCGACGCGATCCTCGCCGCCTTCCCGCACGCCACCGACGAGGAAGCCGCCGCCTCCGCACGCCATCTCGCGAACCAGACGACCTTCGAATGGAACACCCGGGCCTGGGCCAGCCAGCAGACGAGATACGGCAAGGCCCCGGCCTATGCCTATTACTTCGACCGCCCGACCGCGCAGAACCCCAACGGCTCGGGCCACGGCAGCGAAGTCGGGCTGGTCTTCGCCAACGAAGACCACCGCCCCGGCCGCACCGCCTGGACCGACACCGATCGCGCGCTTTCGGCGCAATTGCAGGGCTACTGGGTCAATTTCGCCAAGACCGGCAATCCGAATGGGGCGGGGCTGCCGGAATGGCCGCGCTATGTGGCGGGTGAGCCGACGGTGCTGAAAGTCGGGGCGGAGACGAAGGTGATCGGGACGCCGAATGCGGCGCAGGTGAAGGCGGTTGATGAGTACTTTGCCTGGCGGCGGGGGGAGGAGAGGTAGGGGCTTCCATTCCCTGTGCGGGTCAAAGCCGTGATCGCTTCGGCGCCGACGCGAACGGGCGACGCCGCTAAAACTGCTGCTCGATAAAATAGGGTGCGGCAGTACAGGATTTTTGCGGTAGAGAACGGACCAGAACAACATACTAAGGTTGTTGTTTTATATTCGATATAGAGCTATTGTTCTTCAATTGTTCCTTGGGGCGATTGACAATGACGGCTCAGGCGTTCGGCGACCAATATACGAAGCAAAAGCTGGATACGGTTGAGAAGTATCTTCGGCCTTACGCTAGTGCGCTGAAGAACCAGTCTTTCAAGCTGCTTTATATTGACGCCTGCGCTGGGTCGGGATCCTCAATTCCAAAATCTGCTACGAAAGCTGAAGAGGAGAACGCTCGTCAGGATTTATTAGGTGGGTTTGCAGCTCCAGTTTTCGACGCGGACCAAATCTTGACTGGATCGGCGGTTCGGGCTTTAGGAATAGAGCCACCATTTTATCGCTATCTTTTCAACGATCTCAAGCGATCGAATGTGCACGCGTTGAGCGATATCGTAAGGGCTGACTTTAGTCATTTGGAGGACCGCATCGAGATCACTCAGCTCGACGCTAATAAGATGCTGCTTGATGTTTGTAGTGCCTATGATTGGAATAAAACGCGGGCAGTCGTTTTCCTCGATCCATTCGGATTGCAGATCAATTACGAAACGCTTCTGGCCTTGGGGCGGACGAAGGCCGTAGACCTATGGTATCTCGTGCCCGTTTTTGCGATGTATCGTCAGGTGTCTGGGGATGGGCATATTAACCCGGACGGCGGACCACGGGTGGATGCGGCGCTTGGTACTACCGCATGGCGGGACGTAGCGGTTGTCGAGCAACATTCGAATGATTTGTTCGACCTACCTCAGCTTAAGACGGAAAGGGCAGTCGACATCGCTTGGTTTGAAAAGATTGCGAAGGAGCGAATTGGCGAGGCCTTTGGTGGCCGCGTTCTCGATGAGACTTTACGACTGGGGAAAGATAGTATTCACTATTTTTCGTTGATGTTTGCGTGGGCAAATCCGAGCCCAAAGGCGAATGAGCTTGCAAAGCGGCTCGCAAGAGCGGTTTTAAAATAGATGGCTGGCACGTCTGAAATCGAGTGGACTGATGTCACTTGGAATCCTGTCGCAGGCTGCACCATCGCTTCTGCCGGATGCTCGAATTGTTATGCGATGCGCATGGCTGCTCGTCTGCAGGCAATGGGCCATGTGAAATATCGAGGAACCACGCGAAAAAGCGGTGGCCGATATGTATGGACAGGCCGCGTAAACCTCGACGAGTTCAGCCTTTCGGCGCCACTTGAATGGCGAAAGCCAAAACGCATTTTCGTTAACTCAATGTCGGATTTGTTCCATCCCGACGTGCCCGAAGCCTTCATCCGGAGCGTCTGGGAGGTTATGGAAAAATGCCCGCAGCATCATTTTCAAGTTCTGACTAAGCGGCCTGATCGCATGGCGGGTCTGTTCGCTTCCAAGAAAATTTCTGCCTTTGCCAATGTGTGGATCGGGACTTCCGTCGAAAGCGGAGAAGTCGCTGATCGGGTGAAGCACCTTGTTGGCATCGAAAACGCTACGCGATTTGTCTCGTTCGAACCTCTGATTGGGAGGATTGGCGAAATTGATCTTCGCGGGATTCATTGGGCGATTGTCGGGGGAGAGTCAGGTCCACGAGCGCGTCCCATGGACGAAGAATGGGTTGAAAGACTGTATGAGATTTGCCGTCGCGACGATGTAGCCTTCTTCTTCAAACAGTGGGGTGGACGTAACAAGAAGGCCGCAGGCCGTGAACTGCACGGGCGAACCTATGACGAGTATCCGCTCGACCTAGACGTCTGAGGGCGTCGGCTCGATCTGCTCGCTCGCAATTCTAGCGGGACCCCGGAACAGTTCGGGGTTACAGGTACAGGGAAGGCGGGCAATCCCACCCCAAAAAACCATTTTCCTACACACCCCCATCTGTGCCTTAAACTACCAGATGACGCACCACGGCCCCATCCTCCCCGCCGCGCAGCAACGCGCCGAACCCCACCCCGCAGACATCGACCGCCAAGGCGACCGCTGGACCGCGCCGAAGATGGCCGATTTCCTGCGCCAGCTTTCGGCGAGCCACTCGGTCAGCGCCGCCGCGCGCTCGGTCGGCATGTCGCGGCAGTCGGCCTATCGGTTGCGCTCGCGGCTGAAGGGGCAGGCGTTCGATCTGGCGTGGGACGTCGCGTTCCACCATTCCTACGACAACCTCGCCCATGCCGCGCTTGAGCGGGCGCTCAACGGGGTCGAGATTCCGGTTTTCTTCAAAGGCGAGCAGGTCGGATCCTATCGCCGGTTCGACGAGCGGCTGACGGTGGCATTGCTCGCGCTGAGCACTCAGCGCGGCAATGTGCCGCTGATGGGCCGCCGCGCGCCCGAGGCCGAGTGCCATGCGGGGCGGTTCGAGGCGTTGGTGGCCGAAGTCGCGGGCGGCGCGGATGGTGACGGGCCGGTTGGCGATCCGGGGCCAGTGGAGCAGGGCGAGGTTGCGCGGATTCATTCCGCAGGAGTGTCACCCTGGTCGGATGCCGATCTGATGGCGGGATTGCGCGCGGTCTATGGCGGAGACGCAGGGTGACAGGGTGTAACTTGTGTAACCCTGCGGAGCGCCGCAATCATATTCTGGGACCCAGGAAGCGCCTCCTCTCCCCTTGCGGGAGAGGATACGCTTGCTTGGCAACTTGTTGCCTAGCCAGCGTTGGAGAGGGGGAAGGGCTGGAAAATCCCTCTCCAAGCACCGCTAGCATCCTCACGGATGCAAGCGGTGCTATCCTCTCCCGCAAGGGGAGAGGAACTCTATACTCTAGAAGGATGAACTGCGCCCGGCCCCGCAGGCGTGCGTGCTTGTCCTGCCCGAGGTCCCCGCCTTCGCGAGGACTCAAGGGAGGCTCAGACCGGCACGCCGAACAGATCGTGCGCGTCGGCGTCCTCGATTTCGACGTCGATGAAATCGCCCGGTTTCAGATCGGGCGCGACGTTGCGCAGGAAGACGTTGCCGTCGATCTCGGGCGCGTCGGCCTGGGAGCGGGCGGTCGCGCCGATGTCGCCGTCTTCATCGGGCTCGCCGACTTCGTCGACGATCACCTTGAGCGTGCGGCCGATCTTGGCTGCGAGCTTCGCGGCGCTGATCGCCTCGGTCTTTTCCATGATCCGGGCGTAGCGCTCTTCCTTGACCTCTTCGGGCACCGGGTTGGGCAGGGCATTGGCCTGCGCGCCTTCGACCGGTTCGAAGCGGAACGCGCCGACGCGGTCGAGCTGGGCTTCGTCGAGCCAGTCGAGCAGATACTGGAAGTCTTCCTCGGTCTCTCCGGGGAAGCCGACCACGAAGCTGGAGCGGATCGTCAGATCGGGCGCGATCGCGCGCCAGTTGCGGATCCGCTCGAGCACCTTGGCCTCGTTGGCCGGGCGCTTCATCGCGCGCAGCACATTCGGGCTGGCGTGCTGGAACGGAATGTCGAGATAGGGCGTCAGCAGCCCCTCGGCCATCAGCGGGATCACCGCGTCGACATGCGGGTAGGGATAGACGTAGTGCAGCCGCACCCACGGCTGTTCGCCCTGCGGGGTCTTGAGCTGGCCGAGTTCGCGGGCGAGGTCGGTCATGTGGGCGCGGACCGGGTGGGAATTGGGACCGGAGATTGGCCACATCCGCTCCTCATGGCGGATGTCGACGCCGTAGGCCGAGGTGTCCTGGCTGATCACCAGCAGTTCCTTCGTCCCCGCGGCGACCAGCTTCTCGGCCTCGCGCAGCACCGCGTCGATCCGCCGGCTGGCGAGCTTGCCGCGCAATTGCGGGATGATGCAGAAGGCGCAGGCGTGGTTGCAGCCTTCGGAAATCTTCAGATAGCTGTAGTGGCGCGGGGTCAGCTTGATGCCGCCGTCTTCGAGGAAGTGCTGCGGGATCAGGTCGACGAACGGGCCCTGGCTGGGCGGGGCGGCTTCGTGGACCGCGCCGACCACGTCTTCGTATTGATGCGCGCCGGTGACCGCGAGGACCTGCGGGAACTTCGCCCGGATCAGCTCGGCCTCGTCGCCCATGCAGCCGGTCACGATCACGCGGCCGTTTTCGGCGATCGCCTCGCCGATCGCGCTGAGGCTTTCTTCCTTCGCGGAATCGAGGAAACCGCAGGTGTTGACCAGCACCACGTCGGCCCCGGCATAGTCGGGGCTCATCGCGTAACCGTCGGCGCGCAGGCGCGTGAGGATGCGCTCGGAATCGACGAGCGCCTTGGGGCAACCGAGGCTGACCATCCCGACCCTGCGCTGCGACGGGATCGTGCTGGCTTGGGGTGCCTGTTCTGACAGAGATTCGGCCATTGCGCGCGCCCCCTACACCCGCGGCGCGAAATACGCTACCGCCGCGCTTCCGACGCGGTCCGGTGATGGAAACCGCGCGGAACGACCCGGGGGGTCATATGGGACCGGTTAACTGGCTTGCGGTGTTTCTGGCGGCGCTCGTCGCGGGGGCGGTCGCCTTCGTGTGGTACGGGCCGCTGTTCGGCCGGGCCAAGCTGGAGGAAGTCGGCCCGGGCAAGCTCGCCAGCCGCCGCAGGCCGGCGCGGGCGATCGCGATCACCGCCGGGGTGCTGCTGCTCGCCTCGGTGATGATCGGGCATATGTTCGCGCGGGTCGGAGCCGATACGCTCCATGCCAAGCCGTGGCTCTATTTCATGATGGCGGGGGGCCTCGCGCTGACCTTCATCGCGCCGGCGATCTGGGTCAGCTATACCCATATGCGCGCAACCGCGCGGCTGGTGCTGATCGACTGCGGCTACTGGATCGCGGCCTATCTCGCGATGGGGGCGACCTTCTGGCTGCTGGGCTAGGCTGGCGAAGGCTCCGCGGTCGGGAGGATCTCGACCACCGTGTCGCCTTCCTGCAGGGCTTGCGCACCGTCTTCCCAGAAGCCGATCTCCTGGCCCTCGCGGTAGACCCTCAGGCCCATGCCGCCGCTGGCAAGCTGGCCGAGCGGCCGGCCCACTTCCCCGGGCTGCACCGGGCGCTCGACCAGCTGGACCCGCCCGGCGACCGAGGCGAGATCGGCGAGGTAGTCCGCGACATGCGTGCCCTGCGCCGATCCGGCCAGCAGCAGGCCGGTGAAGCGCACCGGGTTGATCACATTGTCCGCCCCGGCCTGGCGGGCGAGGGTCTCGTTGTCATCCTGCCGCACGACCACGCTGATCGGAATGCCGGGCGCAAGGTGGCGCGCGGTCAGCACGATCAGGATCGAGGCATCGTCGCGCCCGGCCGAGACCAGGATCGACTGCGCCTGATCGATCCGCACCGCGAGCAGATTGTCGTCCCGGCTGGCGTCGCCGCAGATCACGTTGCAGCCCAGGTCCTCGGCGATAGCGAGGCGGTCCTGATCGGTGTCCATCACCACGATCGTCCCCGCTTTCGTGCCGCGCTCGATCAGTTCCTGGACCGCTTCGGATCCGCTGATGCCGAAGCCGAGCACCACGATGTGGCCCGAAAGCTGCTTCTGGATGCGGACCATGCGGAATTTCTCCCAGCTTCTCTTGATGATGAAATTATAGGCGGAGCCGATGAAGATGAAGAGCACCGCGAAGCGGATCGGGGTGACGATCACCGCTTCGATCAGCCGCGCGCGGTCGCTCACCGGGGCGATGTCGCCGAAGCCGGTGGTGGTGATCGAGATCATCGTGAAATAGACCACGTCGAGGAAGCTGACATGGTGGTCGGCATTGTCGACCAGCCCGCTGCGGTCGGCGTAATGGATCGCGATCACAAAGGCGACCAGCGCCAGCGCCGCCGCGACCCTGATCCCGAGATCGGCCCAGGGCGAGATCGGCACCGCGCGCTTGAGCGGCTGCGAGTGCCCGGGAAACCGGCGGCGGTTTCCGTTCCGTGCCATCAGGGCCTGGCAAGGCCGAGCTTGGGCGCGGGATCGACCGGCTGGCCGTCCTTGCGGATCTCGAAATGGAGTTCGGGCTCGGTCGCCTCGCCGCTTTGCCCGCCCAGACCGACGCGTTCGCCCGCGCGAACTTTCTCGTTCTTCCTCACCGTGACCTTGTCGAGATGGCCATAGGCACTGGCCCATCCGCCGCCGTGATCGATCACCACCAGATTGCCGAAGCGTTCGGGGGCGACGCCGGCGAAGATCACTCTGCCCGCGGCTGCGGCGCGGACCGGATCGCCCATGGCGAGTTCGAAATCGAGCCCTTCGTGGCCGGTTCCGTCAAGCCGGCGGTGCCAGCCGAGGATCATTTTGCCTTCGCTCGGTGCGCGGAAGGCGGGTTCTTTCGCGGACGGTTTTGCGGGCAGCCGGGCTGGGCTCTTGGCCGGTGCGGGCTGGCCGACCTGCGCCGGGATGATCAGCCTGCGCCCGGGCTTGAGCGGGGCATCCGGATCGAGCCCGTTGGCCTCGGCGATATCGCTGAACTTCGTCCCGTACTGGAAGCCGATTTCGAAGCCGCTTTCACCCTTTTGCACCACATGGCTGCGCTGGCGCGGGATGGTGAGCTTGCGCCCGACCTTGACCGCATAGGGCGCCGCGATGCCGTTGGTCTCGGCGATCGCATCCAGCGGCACCCCGGCGCGCTCGGCGATCCGGCTCAGCGTTTCGCCCTTGGCGACGACGTGCTCCGTCTCGGTAGCGGGGTCGCCGGCGGCGATCAGCAGCAAGGCGGCGAAGGGCAGGGCGGCGAGAAGCCTCACCCGAAGCGGTCCGCCAGCAGGCCGATCGACGCATGGTGGGTCAGATCGAGCTGCAGCGGAGTGACCGAGACATAGCCGTCGTTCACCGCCTCGAGATCGGTCCCGTGGTCGAGCGTATGCTCGACATCCTCCAGGCCGAACCAGAAATAGGGCCGCCCGCGCGGATCGACGCTTTCGACTACCGAGCCGCGCGCGTAATCGTGGAACCCCTGCCGCGCTACCCTGACGCCGCGCACGTCGGCCGGCGCGCGGGCGGGGAAGTTGACGTTGATCAGCGTGCGCTTCGGCATCGGCACGTCGATCAGCGGGCGGAGCACCTTCACCGCCCAGCCCTCGGCGGCGGCGAAGCCGTGGCCCTGGTCGCGAAGCGCCTGGCTCAGCGCGATCGACGGAATGCCCGCCAGCGCACTTTCCATCGCGGCCGAGATCGTGCCGGAGTAAGTGACGTCGTCGGCCAGATTCTCGCCATTGTTGATGCCCGACAGCACCAGATCGGGCGGGCCCTCGGGAAACAGCTTGCGCAGCGCAAGGTTCACCGCATCGCCCGGGGTGCCGGTGACCGCGAAGCGCCGCTCGCCGAAGGAATGCAGTCGCACCGGCATGTGCAGGGTCAGCGAATGGCCAGCGCCCGATTGCTCCTCGGCCGGGGCGCAGACGGTCACATCGTCGCTCAGCTCCCACGCGATCTGTTCGAGCAGCGCGAGGCCGGGGGCGTGGATGCCGTCGTCATTGGTAAGCAGGATGCGCAATGGAGGCCCCCTTAGGGCGTGAGTCGAGTCAAGCCGCCCATATAGGGATGAAGCACCTCGGGCACCTCCACCGAGCCGTCTTCCTGTTGGTAATTCTCCAGCACCGCGACCAGCGTGCGCCCGACCGCGAGGCCGGAGCCGTTGAGCGTGTGGACGACCTGCGTCCCCTTCTCGCCCTCGGGGCGGAAGCGCGTGTTCATCCGCCGCGCCTGGTAGTCGCCGCACCAGCTGATCGAGCTGATCTCGCGGTAGGCACCCTGGCCGGGCAGCCACACTTCGAGATCGTAGGTCTTCTTCGCGGTCGCGCCCATGTCGCCGGCGCAGAGCAGCATTGTGCGGTAGGGCAGGCCGAGCGCCTCGAGGATGCTTTCGGCCGAACGGATCATGTGATCGTGCTCCGCCTGCCACTGGTCGGGGCGGCAGATGCTGACCAGCTCGACCTTCTCGAACTGGTGCTGGCGGATGAACCCGCGCGTGTCGCGGCCCGCCGCACCGGCTTCCGAACGGAAGCAGGGGGTGAGGGCGGTCAGGCGGATCGGCTCGGTAAGCTCGGGCAGGATCTGCTCGCGAACCGAGTTGGTCAGGCTGACCTCGGCTGTCGGGATCAGCCAGCGGCCGTCGGTGGTCTGGAACAGGTCCTCGGCGAATTTGGGCAATTGCCCGGTGCCGAACACCGCCTCGTCGCGCACCAGCAGCGGGACCATGCATTCGGTGTAGCCGTTCGCCGCGGTCTGCGTGTCGAGCATGAACTGGCCGAGCGCCCGCTCAAGCCGCGCCATCTGGCCGCGCAGGAAGGTGAAGCGCGCGCCCGACATGGCGGCGCCAGTGTCGAACTCCATCCCCAGCACCGGGCCGAGATCGGCGTGTTCCTTGGGCTCAAAGGCGAAATTGCGCTGGTCGCCCCAGCGCGCGACTTCCTTGTTGCCGCTTTCGTCCTCGCCCGGCGGAACCGTGTCGTCGGGAATGTTCGGCAGGGCGGCGAGGCATAGGTCCAGTTCGCTCGACAGCTTGGCGTCCTCGGCCTCCAGCTCGGGCAGGGTGCGCTTGATCTCGGCGACTTCGAGCTTGAGTTCCTCGGCCAGTTCGACCTCGCCCTTGCCCATCGCCGCGCCGATCGCCTTGCTGGCATCGTTTCGGCGACTCTGCGCCTCCTGCATCCGCGTCGCGACATCGCGGCGCCGCGTATCGAGTTCGAGGATCGCGGCGGACGACGCCTCGGCCCCCCGGCGCTTCAGGCCGGCATCGAAAGCTGCGGGATTTTCGCGGATCGAACGGAGGTCATGCATAGGGCAGGCCTATGCCCTTGGGGCGTGGGCCTTGTCCAGAGGCCCCGCGCGGGCGCGACGAAGCAAGCGAATTTGCCGTGGCATCATAAGAATGGCGGGCGCCCGCCTTCGGTTGGCCAGCTGTTTGTTGCCAGCGCTAAAAGCGCATCGCTTCCCAACTGAAGTATTGCGGCATCTGGGTTTTAGAGCCGTACGCCATGAACGCGGCCAATATTTCTTCAAACGTGAATGTGTCGTTCGGCTGTGCCTCGTTGCTGGTTTCTGCATTGCTGCGTAGGGCCCGGTAGTGCGGCAGGTGACTCCCGTCCCGTTTTTCCAACACGAACAGCCCATCGCGCGATGCCGCCTGAAGGTATTCTTGTTCGCTCGCCTCCAGAATGACGAAATCGCCACTGCCGGTGCGGAGTAGGGCTTCATGAATGGTCGCGGGATTAACCGAGCCGTCATGAAGATCCCCACTCACGATCAATCTGAAGGTTTTGGCTATCCTGAAATTTGCCGATTTTGACCGGCGTGAGCGACCGGCGGGTGTGAGTGTGTCACTCAGAAAGCGGACCAAAGGCTCAGCTGCCCGTCTGTCCTTATGGGCTGACCAATAGAGGAATGGGCCTCCGACCACGAACACAAGAGAAATCCCAAGCAATTGGGCGAGGCCCAATGCGTCGCTGGCAATCATCCAAGCGACGAGAAAGGCGATGAACGGAATTAGCAGCGAGAAAATGAGCACGCCGTTCAGGTCGGAACCGGCGCGTCCGCGAATGCAGGTTCCTTGATCGGTGCTTGAAATTACTCCGAACAGCATCGGCCCATATTTGTCGAAAGCGCTGAACCACAGGCAGACGAATGGTCCGATGATCCATCCCCGGGCTCCGTTCTTGACCTCCAGCCAGCCTTTCTTCTTTTTGCGAATAGTTGCCTTAACATCGGACGACTTGAGGGGAGATACGATTTCAAATCGGTAGCCGAAAGGTTGAAACGCCATACTCTTAGGGGTCCAGTCACGCATCGAACGCTCGGGAGGATAGTCGCTGTCTCTCCCCCGTTGTCAACGAATAGCCGCAAGTGACACAGCACACGAAAGCGACGAAGGCGGCTTTCGCCATGCAGTGTTCGGGAAGCGTGAGAAGGACTGCGTAATTCTAGCAAGAGGCGCCGGAATTATGGTGGGCGCGGCAGGGATTGAACCTGCGACCCCACCCGTGTGAAGGGTGTGCTCTACCACTGAGCTACGCGCCCGCCCTGTAAGGCAGGGGCGGGCCATTGCCATGAGTCACCCGTGAACTCAAGTCTTTCCCTTTGTGCTCCCGCGAAAGCAGGAGCCAGGGCGCAATGGCGGGAGTTTCCGCTCTGGACCCCGGCTTTCGCCGGGGATCGGCTGCCTCAGCTTGGTCCGAGCCAGCCGAACAGCGCCAGCACTCCGCCCGCCGCCTGCGGGTCCTTGCGCACCGGCCCGTCGCTGCATTCGAGGCAATAGGCCTGAGCGCCGTTCGCGCCGAGCAGGCGGCGCATGTCGTGCGCGAGGCGCCAGCCGCGATCCTGCTCCGCCAGCGCCAGCTGCGCGAACATGTCGTGCGCGCGCGCGCTGTGCGCCTCGGTGTTGCGGCCCATCAGCTTCTCGATCAGCGAGGCGTAGGGATTGGCCGCGCTGCCGAGATATTTGGCGTGGTACTTGCCCGGCGTGAGCCCTGCCTTCTGCGCGGCATAGGCGATCGCATCGTGGAGGTCGCCGAACTGGTCGACCAGCCCGTTCTGCCGCGCCATGCCGCCGGTCCACACCCGGCCCTGGCCGATCGCGTCGATCTGCTGCGGGGTCTTGCCGCGCGACTTGGCGACGAGGCCGAGGAACACGTTGTATTCGTGCTCCACCGTCATCTGCAGGACCTGCTCGGTTTCGGGGGTGAGCCCGCCGATCACGTCCGGCTGGCCGGACAGCGGGGTGGTCTTCACCCCGTCGTTGCCGACGCCCCAGAAGGCGGCCGCGCGCTCGAAGGTCGGGAGCACACCGTACACGCCGATCGATCCGGTGATGGTTTCGGGCTCGGCGAAGATCCGGTCGGCCGGGGTCGAGACCCAGTAGCCGCCGCTGGCCGCGTAATTGCCCATCGAGACGACGACCGGGATGCCTCTGGCCTTCTGGCGCAGGATCGCGCGGCGGATCGCTTCGGAGCCGGTGATCGTGCCGCCCGGCGAATCGACCCGCACCACCAGCGCGGCGAGATCGTCGGTCAGCGCATCGTCGAGCAGCTTGGCGATGCGGTCGCCGCCGGCCTCGCCGGGGCCGGCATCGCCGTCGCTGATCTCGCCCGCGATGGTGATCACGCCGATCGCCTTGCCGGTCTTGGCGGGCTTGTTGGCCGCCAGCCACGGCTCGAGATCGGTATGGGCGAAATTGCCCGGGCTATTGTCCCACGGATCGTCGCCGACCAGCTTGGCGACGCGCTCGCCGAACGTGTCCCAATCGCCGATGCGGTCGACGATCCCGGCGGCCTGCGCCGCTTCCGCGGTGTTGCCGTGGCTCGCCTGAAGCCACGCGGCCGGGTCGCTGGTAATCGCGTCGAGATCGATCTTCGGGCGGGCCTTGTGGATGTCGGCCTTATAGGCGTTCCACACCGAGGTGTAGAGTTCCCCCGCATCCTCGCGCGCGGCGGGCGACATATCGCTCCGCATATAGGGCTCGACCGCGCTCTTGTAGGTGCCGACGCGGAACACATGCGCATCGACCTTCAGATAATCGAGCAGCGCCTTGTAATATTGCCGGTTGCCGCCGGGGCCGCGGACCATCGCGCCGCCGAGCGGATCGACCCACGCCTCGGTGGAGTGCGCCGCCAGCAGCACGCTGTCGTCGGTATAGGCGAGGGCGAAGGTCAGCACCGGCTTCTTCGCCGCGCGCACCCGGTCGAGCGCCGCGCCGATTTCCTGCATGTGGATGTGCGCGCCGCCGGTAAAGGTCGACAGATCGAGCACCACTGCCTTGATCCGGCTGTCAGCCGCCGCGGCATCGAGAGCGGCGACGAGATCCCGCGCCGGATATTCGCTCGCCGGCAGCTCGCGGCTGATCAGCGCATTCAGCGGATCGATCGCCGAGGCTTCCTCCACCACCGAGCCGTCGAGCTGGAGATACAGCGCGCCGTCATGCACCTGGCCCGGGCTGGGACGCGCGCTGAGCAGGCCGAACAACAGGCTGAAGAAGGCCAGCAGCAACAGCAGCGAAAGACCGTCCTTGATCCCGACCAGCAATCGCCAGACCTTGCCTGCGAATTTCATGCGCGCTCCGTTTTTCGCCCCAGGAGAACGCGTTTAGATGGGGAAGGCTTCAGGTGCCACACTTTCGTCATTACCGGAGTGGGAAGGGCCGAAGTGGGAAGGGAAGGGCATCACCCATCCCGTCGCCCGAAGTTGGATGGGGGTTGTTCTCCGCCCACCGGTTGCGTTGAGCCCAAACACACCCTATTGGCCCGGCTTTAATGACATCGACGCGAACCTCTTCATCCGCGGGCCGGTTTCCGGCCGGCGCGCTGGCTTTTCCGCATCGCGGACTGATCGGCATCGGCCACCTCCAGACCCACGAGATCCTCTATATTCTCGAAGAGGCGGAACAGTGGGTCGCGCTCAACCGCCAGCCGCACAAGCATTCCGACCGGCTCGCGGGCCTGACCATCATCAATGCCTTCTTCGAGAATTCGACCCGCACGCTGCTGAGCTTCGAGATCGCCGGCAAGCGCCTCGGCGCCGATGTGGTCAACATGCACGCGGCGCAGTCGAGCGTGAAGAAGGGCGAGACCCTGATCGACACCGCGATGACGCTCAACGCGATGCGCGCCGACGCGATCGTGATCCGCCACGGCAGCTCGGGCGCGGTGCGGCTGATCGCGAACCGGGTCGATTGCCCGGTGCTCAATGCGGGCGACGGGCAGCACGAGCATCCGACCCAGGCGCTGCTCGATGCGCTGACGCTGCGCCACGCGCTGCGCGAGCGCGGGCGCGAGGAGTTCAACGGGCTGCGCGTGACGATCTGCGGCGATATCCTCCACAGCCGGGTCGCGCGCTCGAACATGCTGTGCCTGACCGCGCTCGGCGCGAAGGTAAGGGTTTGCGCGCCGCCGGCGCTGCTCCCCGCCGGGATCGGCGAGATCGGGGTCGAGGCGTTCCATGATTTCGACGCTGCGCTCGACGGGGCCGAAGTGGTGATGATGCTGCGTCTCCAGAACGAACGGATGAGCGGGCAGTTCATCCCCTCGGCGCGCGAATACCGCCACCTTTACGGTCTGACGACGAAACGCCTCGC
The DNA here is from genome assembly GCA_029202985.1 of Candidatus Andeanibacterium colombiense. GTDB lineage: Bacteria > Pseudomonadota > Alphaproteobacteria > Sphingomonadales > Sphingomonadaceae > Andeanibacterium > Andeanibacterium colombiense. The sequence goes on from CP119316.1 coordinate 2,786,032, forward strand.
CCTCGCCGAGCCAGATGCGCTGGTGATGCACCCCGGCCCGATGAACCGCGGGGTCGAGATCGACAGCGACGTGGCCGATCTCGAGCATCGCTCGCTGATCACGCGGCAGGTCGAAATGGGCGTCGCGATCCGCATGGCCTGCCTCGATGTGCTGACCCGGCGAACCCGCGGCGTGGAGGGCTGGGCATGAAGCAGGCTTTTCCGCTGACGATTACCAACGGGCGGCTGGTGCTGCCGGGCGGGGTGCGCGCGGGATCGCTGCGCTGCGCCGATGCGCGGATCGTCGCGCTCGATGCCCCGGCCGAAGGCGGCGACGACGTGGTCGATGCGAAGGGCGCGCTGATCGCGCCGGGGCTGGTCGATCTGGGCGTATTCGCGGTCGACAAGCCGGCGTTCCATTTCGGCGGGATAACCCGCGCGGCGCTGATGCCCGACCAGAGCCCGCCGCTCGACCATCCCGCGCGGATCCAGTTCCTCGCCTATAGCGGCAAGCCCGATCTGTGGGTCCACCCGCTTGCCGCCGCGACCGCGGGCCTCGCCGGCGGCGACCTCGCCGAACTGGCGCTGATGCGCGATGCCGGGGCGCGCGCGGTCGCGACCGGGCGGCGCTGGATCGCCGATTCGGGGGTGATGCTGCGGCTGCTGCGCTATGCGGCGATGCTCGATCTGACCGTGGTCACCCATGCCGAGGACGGCGGGATCGCCGGCGACGCGGTCGCGACCGGGGGCGAGATCGCGACTCGCCTCGGCCTGCCGAGCGCGCCGGCCGAAGCCGAGGCGCTGGCGGTCGCGCGCGATATCGCGCTGGCCGAACTGGCCGGGGCGCGGTTGCATCTGCGGCAGGTGACGACCGGGGGCGCGCTCGACCTGGTGCGCGCGGCGAAGAAGCGCGGTGTCGCGGTGACGGCCGGCGTCACCCCTGCTCATTTTATGCTGTCCGATCTCGCGACGGCCGAATTCCGCACATTCGCCCGGCTCTCGCCGCCCTTGCGCGAAGAGGCCGATCGCAAGGCGGTGATCGAGGCGATCGGCGACGGGACGATCGACGTCGTCTCCTCGGGCCACGATCCGCGCGGGCCGGAAGACAAGCGCCTGCCCTTCGCCGATGCCGAACCGGGCATGGCCGGGGCCGAGACCTTGCTCGCGATGGTGCTGTCGCTGGTGCGCGACGGAGTGATCGACCTGCCGCGCGCTTTTGACCTGGTGGCATGGAAACCGGCGCAATTGCTCGGTGTCGACGCGGGCGTGCTGGCGGTCGGCAAGCAGGCCGACATCGCGCTGGTCGATCCGGACAAGCCGTGGATCGTGCAATCGGCCAAGATGGAAGCCAGCGCGGGCAACACCCCGTTCGACGGGCAACCCGCGCAGGGCCGGGTCACCGCGCTCTACAAGGGCGGGGTCAGGGTCGGGAAGTAGGCGGGGCTTACTTCAGCGCCATCCGCTGGTCGCCGAGCACCGCGCCGGCCATCGGGCGGCTTTCGGCATAGGCGAAGCAGCCGTCGCCGTGGCGGCTGTCGATCCGGCCGCACATCGCTCTGGACGACGCCATGCTGTAGCCTCCGGCCGACACGCGCCAGTAGCGCTTGCCCTTCACCATCGCCTCGGTGAGGACCATGTCGTGGTCGGCCAGCTCGGGATAGCGCTTGACGTAGATGCCCCAGGCGCGGCGTGCACCCTGTTCGCTGGCGAAGGAGCCGAGCTGGACCAGATGGCCGGCGCCGCCCGCATCGGCGACGAAGCCCGAAGTGACGCGCTTGGCCGGGGTGCCGCGCGGTGCGGGGGCAGCGAAAGCGCGGGCATCCATCGAGACGGCGGCGAGCGCGGCCGAGGACGGAGGCGGAGTAAAAGCGGTCTGGAAACTGTCGCCGCGCGGCACTTCCGGCGCCTGATAGGCGGCAGCGGCGAAACCGGCCTGCGGTGCATCGCCGATCGGCGCGAGTTCTTCACCAGCCGCGGCCGCGAAAGCGGTTTCGGTCGGGGTGGGCTGCGGCGCGGCGGGGGCCGCGGTGGCCGAAGCTTCGGCGGCGAGCTGTTCGGCGCCGGCCGAATTGGCGAGCGCGAGCTGCACCGGCTGGCCCGGATCGGCAGCGTTCGGCGCGACCTTGAGCAGCCCGGCAACCCGTTCGCGGTAACCTGCGGGATCGACCTCGGTGGACCATTCGGCCATCCGGTCGCCGACCTTTTCCTTGCCCAGATCCTGCTCGGCCATCAACCGCGCTTCGCGCCACTGGCCGTTGAGGGCGTAAGAGAAGGCGAGGTTCTGGCGCGCCTTGGCGGTGTTGTCGCCATTGCGGATCGAATTGAACAGGATCTGGATGCCCTTGCCGGGATTGCCGGCGAGCGAATAGGCGAGGCCGAGATCGGCGGGGGCGATGTCGTCGTGCCAGTCGGCCAGCAGCGCCTGGGCGTCGTTGCCCTTGCCGTCGGCCGAAAGCGCGAGCGCGAGGCTCAGCGCGGTGCGCGGCGAATTGTCGCCCAGCTTCATCGCATCGTTGAACGAGGTCGCCGCCGAAGCGAAGCGCCCGGCATCGAGATAGGCGGCGCCGAGCGTCGCGCGGTAGGAGGCATTGCGCGGTTCGGCCTGCACCGCCGCTTCGGCATGCTCGATCGCGCTGGTGTGGTTGCCGTGGGCCAAAGCGGTTTCCGCCTTGCTCGCCGAGGTCGAGGCGAGCGGTGCCGAGGCGGCGCAGCCGGTGAGCGTGGCACCCGCGAGCGCCGTGGTCAGGGCAAGCCCGATCAGCCGCGTATCCCGGGCGATGGTGCTCTTGTCGGTGCGCTTCATGTCAAATCCTCTGAGGAATGCTTGTCGGTCACGCCCGCTTCACCTGGGCGGCGAGCGAGGCGATTTCGGGAATGTCGGCCAGCAGCCGGTCGAGCGCTTCGGTCACGATTTGCTGCGCACTGAGATTGCGGATGGTGCAGGCGAGGCGCAGCTTGAGATGGCGCTCCGCATCGACGCGCAGGGTGAAGGCCGCGCGGCGGCCCCCGTCACGCGTGCCGTCGCGCTGCTTGGCCGGTGCGGGCGGGATCGCGGCGGGCGTCAGCGCGAGGACCTTGGCCTCGATCCGTTCGCCGGGCTCGTCCTCGCCGTCGTCGTTCCATCCCAGATCGTCGATCGGGTTGCGCTCGAAGCTGGTGAAAGGCTGGACCTGCGCGCGCATCGCGGGGCGGGCACCGCCCTTGCGCGCGAGGAGCGTGGGGCCGAGCGATGCGATGGGTTTGGGCTCGTTCATCATGGCCGGCTCAATTCTGTGCGATCCGGCGGCCGAAGCCACCTACCGGGCGGTGCATCCCGGGCACCTGGGCGACGCCGGGGGCGGCGAACACGGTGCGGCGGAAATTCTTCTCGAGCCGGTCGGCGATGTAATTCCACAGCGCGGCGATCTCGGTGGCCGACTTGCCGGTCGGATCGACTTCCATCACCGTGCGCCCGTCGATCATCGACGCGGCGAAATCGGTGCGGTGGTGCAGGGTGATCGGGGCGACCGTGCCGTGCTGCGACAGCGCGACCGCCGCTTCCGAAGTGATCTTGGCCTTCGGCGTCGCGCCGTTGACCACGAAGATCAGCGGCTTGCCGGCGCGTTCGCACAGATCGACCGTCGCGCCGACGGCGCGCAGATCGTGCGGGCTGGGGCGGGTCGGAACGAGGATCAGCTCGGCGACCGAGATCACGGACTGGATCGCCATGGTGATCGCCGGCGGCGTGTCGATCACCGCGAGCTTGAAGCCCTGGTGGCGCAAGGTCGCGAGATCGTTGGCGAGGCGGGCGACGGTGGTCTGGGCGAAGGCCGGGTATTCCGCCTCGCGCTCGTTCCACCAATCGGCCAGCGATCCTTGCGGGTCGATGTCGATCAGCACGACGGGGCCGGCGCCGGCCCGCTGGGCCTGCACGGCGAGGTGCCCGGAAAGAGTAGTCTTTCCGGAACCGCCCTTCTGCGATGCCAATGCCAGTACGCGCAAGGTTCATTCCCCCTTGAAAAACACCCCGGATCGGTCTCACAAATCCGGCAATTCCGGTTGGGGGATCGCAGATCACCCCTAATTTTGAATTAACGCGGGAAGCGAAATCGGGGCGGCGATTGGCCTTGGACGCGGGCTTGGTAAGCAGGTAACGCTAACGCGGCGTTCACTATATCGCGATATCGGGGCGGCTCGTCCCGGTGAGGAGGTGGCTTGATGGCGATGCGCCATGCGATTGGATTGGCGGGGCTGGCGGCGATTGCCTGCGCGGCGCCCGCGCTTGCCGATGTGAAGGACGGGGTCGATGCCTGGAGCCGCGGGGATTACCCGACCGCGGTCAAGGAATGGCAGGCCCCGGCCGACAAGGGCGATCCCGATGCGATGTTCAACCTCGGCCAGGCCTATCGCCTCGGGCTCGGCGTCACCGCCGATGCGACCAAGGCCGAATATTATTATGCGCGTGCCGCCGAAGCCGGCCATGTCCGCGCGGCCGACACCTATGGCCTGATCCTGTTCCAGACCGGGCGCACCAAGCAGGCGCTGCCCTATGTCGAAGCGGCGGCCAAGCGCGGCGATCCGCGTTCCGAATATCTCCTCGGCCTGTCCTATTTCAACGGCGAGCTGGTTTCGAAGGATTGGGTCAAGGCCTATGCGCTGCTGACCATGGCCAATTCGCAGGGGCTGCCGCAGGCCGCTTCGGCGATCGCGCAGATGGACCAGTATATTCCGCTGGAGCAGCGCCAGCAGGCCGCCGGGCTCGCGGTGCGGATGCAGCAGGACGCCGACGCCAACCGCGCGAACGAGCAGGCGAGCTTCGACCTTGCCGCGGTCGGCGATGAAGCGACCACGCGTCCGCTACCCGGCAAGGTCGCCGCGGTTCCGGCGCCGCTGGCGCTGGCGAGCCCGCGCGTGCCGCGCCCGGTGGCGACCGCGGCGGTCGATCCCTCGCAGGCCGCTGGCGCCGACGCGAAGCTGGCCGCCGCACAGGATGCGGTGCATCAGGCAATGCGCGCGACCGGCATCGAAGATCCGGGGCAGGCCGGGGCCGATTTCACCCGCTCCGGCGCTGCCGGGAAGGCCGCTCCGCCGCCGCAACTTGCGGTAGCGGGCCAGCCCAAGCCGCTTGCGCCCAAACCGGTGCCACCCAAGGCTGCAGCTACCCCCGCTGCGGCCAGCGGGCCGTGGAAGCTCCAGCTCGGTGCGTTCGGGGTCAGCGGCAATGCCGAGAAGCTGTGGGCGCAGCTCGGTACGCGGCCCGAACTGCGCGGGCGGACCCGCGTGCTCGAGCCGGCCGGAAAGCTGACCAAGCTGCTCGCGGGCGGTTTCGCGAGCAAAGCCGATGCCGATGCCGCCTGCGCCGGACTGAAGGCCGCCGGCCAGGTCTGCGTCGTTACCCGCTAGTGGATCCGGCGGCGGGCGAATCCCAGCCGGCTGTTCAGGTCGGCGCCCCAGTCGGGGCAGACGAGCGAATCGTCACGCTCGATTTCATGCGCGGCGTCGCGGTGCTCGGGATATTGTTCGCGAATATCGTCGCCTTCTCGCAGGTCCATCTCGCCTATAGCTGGCCGGGTGCGCTGGCGAAGCCGATGGACCGGGCCGATACCGCGGTGTGGCTGGTGCAGTTCCTGCTGATCGACGGCAAGATGCGCGGGCTGTTCTCGCTGCTGTTCGGCGCCGGGATGGTGTTGTTCATGGATCGCGCCTGGGCGCGCGGAGAGAGTCTGTGGCTGCAATTGCGGCGGCTGCTGTGGCTCGGGGCCTTCGGCCTCGCGCATTTCCTGTTCCTGTTCTGGGGCGACATCCTGTTCCTCTATGCGGAGGCCGGGATCCTCGCGCTGCCGTTCGTGCGGCTGGAGGCGCGCCCGCTGATCGCGATCGGGCTGGGGTGGTATGCGCTGGGCGCGCTGCTGGTGGCCGAGCCCTATATCGGAGTGGTCGAGCTGGAAGGGAGCGTCGCGGCGCAGCTGGCGGCGCCGGCGGACCACCGGGTGATCGAGGCGGATCTGGCCCGCAAGCTGGCCGATGCGCGGGCCGAACGCGCGGCCTTCGGTGCCGGCAGCTACCGCGCGGAACTCGAATTCGTCGCGACCCACCGCGCGCCCGATCTGCTGCGCTTCCCGTGGTTCGCGCTGCTTGAAACGGTCCCGCTGATGCTGATCGGGATGGGGCTCTATCGCTACGGGCTGTTCTCCGGCGCGGTCGCTCCGGCGGTGCTGCGGCGCTGGGGCTGGCGCGGGCTCGCGGCGGGGACCGCACTGTCGCTGCCGCTGGCGCTGTGGGCGCTGGCCCGCCACTTCCCGCCGTTCCTCAGCCTGTTCGTGGCCGACGATGCGGCGCAGTTGCCGCATCTGCTCGCGATCCTCGGCTATGCCGCGCTGCTCGCCGGCTGGGCGCCGCGGGCCGCGGATACATGGCTGGGCGAGCGGCTGATCGCGGCCGGGCGCATGGCGTTCAGCAATTACATCGGCACTTCGCTGGTGATGATGCTGGTATTCCGCAGTTGGGCCGGCGGGCTCTACGGCACGCTCGGGCGGACCGAACTGCTGGTCGCGGTGGTGCTGGGTTGGGGCCTGATGCTCCGCTGGTCGAAGCCGTGGCTGCAAAAATATCGTTACGGCCCGCTCGAATGGCTGTGGCGGTGCCTCACCTATGGGCGGATTTTTCCGTTACGCCGCGCCGCGCTCAAGTAGCGAAGCGATAGCGCGAACGAGAACGCGCTCAAGTAGCGAAGCGATAGCGCGAACCTGAAAATAGCTCTTGCTACTGCGATCTATTCGCATTAGCTAAACCTCATGTACGTTTGCATCTGCAATGCCATCCGCGAGTGTGAATTGCGCAAGGCCGCGCGTGAGCACGGGGGCGATCCCGACGCCGTTTACGAGAAGCTGGGCAAGCGTCCGCAATGCGGCTCATGCCTCGACGATGCGGCGATGATCCTGATCGAAGAACGCGGAATGGTCCCGCAGGTGGAACTCGCGACCGGCTGACCGTCGCGCTTTCACTAACGCTAATGACTTGCAAAACCGCAGAAATCTGCGGTTTTTTGCTGTATGGGCCTTGCCACACCGGGCTTCGGCGCGCATTGTCCGCTCATCCCCACTCTATTCAGCGAGGCTCCCATGAAGGGCGACGCACAGGTCATCGAGTTTCTCAACAAGGCCCTCACCAACGAACTGACCGCGATCAACCAGTACTGGCTGCATTACCGCACGCTCAACCACTGGGGCGTCAAGAAGCTTGCCCAGAAAGAGCGCGAAGAATCGATCGACGAAATGAAGCACGCCGACATTCTGGCGGAGCGTGTGCTGTTCCTCGACGGGCTGCCGAACTTCCAGGCGATCAACCGGCTCAAGGTCGGCGAGACGGTCGAGGAAATCCTCAAGGCCGATCTAGCGCTCGAATACGAAGCGATCCCGCTGCTACGCGATGCGATCGAGCATTCGGAGAAGGTCCGCGACTACGTCAGCCGCGAAATCTTCGAACGCATCCTCGAAAGCGAGGAAGAACACGTCGATTTCCTCGAGACCCAGTTCGACATGATCGAGCGCATGGGGCTGCAGAACTACGTGCAGCTGCAGAGCGAGGCGGCCCAGGATTGAGCTCCTAATCCTCCCTGTGCCGCGGGCATGGGGAGGGGACTGTCCGCGTGGCGGATGGTGGAGGGGAAGCGCCATTACCCCTCCGCTACGACCTCCCCATCGCTTCGCGGCAGCGAGGATCTAAATTCTCCGATACTTTTGCTATCTTGCGAACCGCGCGCCCGCACCACAGCTAGGCGTCTCCTCTCTTGGGCAGGAGACCGCGCGATGAACCCCACCAGCAGCTTCACTTACGTCGGCGTGATGCTGCTTGCCGGCATGTGCATTCCGGTGATGGCGGCGATGTCGGGCGGGATCGGGGTGCGGGTGGGCAACCCGTCCTTTGCGATCGCGACCACCTTCGCGCTCGCTTTCGTGATCTGCGCGATCTCGGCCGCAATCATCGGGATGCCCCGGCTGAGCCAGATCGTCGCGATCCCGCCGTGGCTCTATCTCGGCGGGCTGTGCGTCGCGTTCTACGGCCTTGCGATCACCTTCGTCGGCCCGCGTTTCGGCCTCGCCAATGCGATCTTCTGCGTGCTGGTGGGCCAGATCGTGGCGGCGGCGCTGATCGACCATTTCGGCCTGTTCGGCACCCCGCAGGCCAAGCTCGACGGCACCCGCCTGCTCGGCATGGCGGTGATGGTCGGCGGATTGTTCCTCGCGAAGAAATAGGAGTTCAGCCTATGCCGTTCGTATCGGTCAGGATCACCCGCGAAGGCGCCAGCGCGGAGCAAAAGGCCCGCGTGATCGCCGAGATCACCGAAACCCTCCGCAGCGTGCTGGGCAAGAATCCGGCGACGACCCATGTGGTGATCGAGGAGATCGACCCCGACAATTGGGGCGTGGGCGGGCTGTCCGTGCCGGAATATCGCAGGAAACAGAAGCCGGGCTGACCGGACGAAAAAACCACTTTCCTACAAGCCCCGAAATGGCGTCTATCCTGCCGGATGACGCACACAGCCAAAGTCGCACCGCGCCGCTTCGCCGGACGCATCCCGCCCTTCCTTCCGGTGCCATTGCGCGACCGCCATAATGGCTGGACCGCGGTGCGGCAGGGTGAGTTCATCGGCTTCCTCGCCGAGACCGGTTCGGTTTCCGCCGCCCTGCGCGAAGTCGGGATGAGCCGACAAAGCGCCTACGAACTGCGCAAGCGGCCCGGGGCGGAGGGCTTCGCCGCTGCGTGGGACGCGGCGCTTGGAAAGCCGTTCCGGAAGGTGACAGGCGAAGACCTCGTCCGCCTTGCCTATGGCGGCATGGTTCGGCCGATCATGCGCGGCGGGCGCTATTGCGGCACTTCGATAAAACCGAACGCTTCCGCGCTGTTGCGGCTGATGGATCGGCTCGACCGGGCCGTGCTGCGGGAGCAAGGGCTGGACGGCGGGTGAGGGCCGGGCGGAATAGCCGGACCAAACCGCCGCGCCCCCGGAAAGGTGACAGATCGCGCGGCGGAACGGGCTCGGCCCTAGTTCGAGTAGGGGCTCTTGGAACTGCGCAAGGTCAGCCGCACCGGGACCGAGCCGAAGCCGAGTTCGCGGCGGAGGCCGTTGACCAGATAGCGCTCGTAGCTCGCCGGCAGCAGTTCCAGCCGCGAGCCGAAGATCACGAAGCTCGGCGGGCGGGTCTTGATCTGGGTGATGTAGCGCAGTTTGATCCGCTTGCCGCCCGGGGCCGGCGGAGGATTCGCGCCAGTCGCGTCCTCGAACCAGCGGTTGAGCCCGGCGGTGGGCACGCGCTTGCTCCAGGTCTCGCGCAGTTCGAACGCGGCACCCAGCATCGTGTCGAGCCCTTTGCCGGTCTTGGCCGAGACCGAGAACAGCGGCACGCCCTTGACTTGGCTGAGCCCGTCGCCAAGCGCTTCGCGGATGCCGTTGAACAGGCCCGACGGGTCTTCCGCGACGTCCCACTTGTTGATCGCGATCATCAGCGCGCGGCCTTCCTCGAGAACCTGCGAGGCGATCTTGAGGTCCTGGTGCTCGAGCCCGAGTGTCGCGTCGAGCAGCAGCACCACCACTTCGGCGAAATCGATCGCGTGCTTGGCATCGGCGACCGCCATCTTCTCGAGCTTTTCGACCACCCGGGCGCGCTTGCGCATCCCGGCGGTGTCGATCAGGCGGATCTCGCGGGCCTCGCCGCTCTTCGGATCGATCCACTCCCAATCGACCGCGATCGAATCGCGGGTGATCCCGGCCTCGGGCCCGGTCAGCAGCCGGTTCTCGCCGAGCAGGCGGTTGATCAGGGTCGACTTGCCGGCATTCGGGCGGCCGACGATCGCGAGCTTGAGCGGGCCGCTGGCGACGATGTCGCCATGTTCGTCCAGTTCGGGTTCGAACGGCTCTTCGACCTCTTCCCCTTCGATCAGCGGGCGCAGCGCTTCGAACAGATCGACCAGGCCTTCGCCGTGTTCGGCAGAGAACGGGATCGGATCGCCCATTCCCAGCGCATAGGCTTCGATAATTCCGGTTTCGCCCGCGCGGCCTTCGGATTTGTTCGCGATCACGATCACCGGGATGTCGCGTTCGCGCAGCCAGGCGCTCACCACTTCGTCGAGCGGCGTGATGCCGGCGCGCGCATCGAACACGAACAACGCGGCCTTCGCGCCCTTCACCGAAATCTCGGTCTGTGCGCGCATCCGGCCGGGGAGGGTATCGGGATCCTCGTCTTCCCAGCCCGCGGTATCGACCACGGTGAAGTCCAGGCCGAGCAGATGCGCCTCGCCGAAGCGGCGGTCGCGCGTGACCCCGGGCTGGTCGTCGACCAGCGCCAGCTTCTTGCCGATCAGCCGGTTGAACAGCGTCGATTTCCCGACGTTGGGCCGGCCGATGATGATGACTTGCGGGAGCATAATTCTGCGGCAGGTGGCGTGAAGCGCGCCGAAAGGCAAGGATTTCGAGGGAACGCCCAGCCGGGATGCGCGTTCACCGCACGGTTACGGGGGGAAGTGGGGCCAATCCTTACGCGATTGTTAACCATATCCCGCAAGATCAAACTAACCTTCAAGGGTGAAAATTGTTCTCATGGGGAAACAAGCTTCATTGCCTATCGCTGTGGTTGCGCTGGCCTTGATCGCCGCGCCGCCGCTATCCGCCGCCATCGATCCGACGCAGGGCGCGATCGACGAACTGCCCTATCTGCAATGCGTGCCTTATGCGCGGCAGGTCTCCGGGATCCAGATCTACGGCGATGCGTGGACCTGGTGGAATCAGGCCGAAGGGCATTACAAGCGCGGTTCGCGGCCGAGGGTGGGCGCGGTGATGGCGTTCCAGCCTTATGGCAACATGCGGCTCGGCCATGTCGCGGCGGTCAGCCGGGTGCTCGATTCGCGCACGGTGCTGCTGCGCCATTCGAACTGGTCGCCGATCAACGGCCGCCGCGGGCAGGTCGAGGACGATGTCCGCGCGGTCGATGTCTCGGATGCCAACGACTGGAGCGAGGTCAGGGTCTGGTACGGCCCGATCCAGTCGCTCGGTGGGACTGCCTGGCCGGTGACCGGGTTCATCTACAACGAACGGATCGATGGTGCGAAACCGGCGCGCGCTGCGGCGCTGCTTGCCGCGCCCTATCAGCGCGCGCCCGTGGAATCACCCGCTCCGGCCAGGCATCGCGACGTGATCGGCGAGATCATCGCGGCGGCCCAACGCGGGAAATAGCCGCCGAAACCCACGGTCCCGGCGGCCGGTCGAACGGAAAATCCTCAGTCCGCCTTGGCCACCGGCGCGTCTTCGCCGAGATCTTCGAACCAGGCTTCGACCGGGCCCTTGATCTTGATCAGCAGCGGCTGGCCACGGCGATCGAGCGACCGGCCGGCCTGCACCCGCACCCAGCCTTCCGAGATGCAATACTCGTCGACATTGGTGCGGACGGTGCCCTTGAAGCGGATGCCGATGCCGCGCTGGAGCTTGTCCGCGTCGAAAAACGGCGACAGCTGGCTGATCGAAAGGCGATCGGGCGGAACGTCGGGACCGGCGCCAGCGACGTCGGGGGCGACTTCAGGGGCCGCTTCGGGGGTGGTTTCTTCGCTCATGCCCCGGCGCTTAGGCAGCGCGGCGCCGAAAATCAATCCGGCGCGGGGGCTTCGCGCGGCGCGTCGGGCGCGGGCATCTCCTCCGGAGTGTCGCCGGGCTCGTCGATGCTTTCCTCGCCCGGGGGCACGCCCTGTTCGGGAATCGAGGGGTCGTAAGTGTCCCCGCCAGGCTCGACCGTCTCGTCCGGCGTGCTGCCGGGAAAGTCGCTGTCGCCATTGGGCAGGGCGAGACCGGCGTCGTCGGGGTTGGCATGCTCGTTGATCACCGGCGGGGTTGCCGGTGGCACGGTGGGGGTGTCGTAGAACGGAGTCGACTGGGCGCGGTCGGTCATCGGAACGGTTCCTTTGCGATTGGATGGAAACGCTCCGGCCGCACTTGCCGTTCCCTCCGGCCTTTCCGCCCGCCGTTCCGCTTGCCCTTTTGGCCGCGCCCTTCTAAGGGCCTCTGCCTGTTCGCAGGCGCCGAGGAATCGGGGCGCTGTTGGCTGCGCTGGGCTGCGGGCGTGGCGGAATTGGTAGACGCGCTGGTTTTAGGTACCAGTATCGCAAGATGTGGGGGTTCGAGTCCCTTCGCCCGCACCAGTTCTGCGCCGAAGTATCCGGCATGAGAGAGATTTTGAGAAGGCACAGTTCCGAACATGCAGATCGTCGAAACCAGCAGCGAAGGCCTGAAGCGCGCCTATACGCTCACCATCGCCGCCAAGGATATCGAGGCGCGGATTGACCGCGAAATCAAGCGGATCGCGCCGCAGGTGCGGATGCCCGGGTTTCGCCCGGGCAAGGTTCCCGCGAACCTGGTCAAGAAGATGCACGGCGAATCGCTGCATGCGGACGTGCTCAACACGACGATCCGCGAATCGGTCGACGGGTTGATCACCTCGCACCAGCTGCGCCCGGCGCTGCAGCCCAAGGTCGAGCTCAAGGAAACCTACGCGCAGGGCCAGGACGCCGAACTGGCGATCGAGCTGGAAGTGCTGCCCGACATCGTCGCGCCGTCGATCGACGGGCTCAAGCTCGAGAAGCTGACCGTCCCGGTGACCGACGCGCAGGTCGACGAGGCCGTGGCGAACATCGCCAAGGGCCAGAAGACCTATACCGACGCGCCGAAGACCAGAAAGGCCGCCGATGGCGACCAGCTGATCATCGACTTCCTCGGCAAGCTCGACGGCGTCGAATTCGACGGCGGCAAGGCCGAAGACGCTGCGCTGGTGCTCGGTTCCGACCAGTTCATTCCCGGCTTCGAAGACCAGCTGGTCGGCGTGAAGACCGGCGACGAGAAGGTGATCACGGTGACCTTCCCGGCCGATTATCCGGCCGAGAACCTCAAGGGCAGGGAAGCGACCTTCGACATCACCGTGAAGGCGGTGAAGACCGAAAGCGAAACCAAGGCCGACGAGGACTTCGCGAAGGCGCTCGGGCTCGAAAGCCTCGACAAGCTGAAGGAATTGCTGCGCGGCCAGCTGGAGCAGGAAACCGCCGGGCTGACCCGCACCGCGATGAAGCGCTCGCTGCTCGACACGCTGGCGGCCGATCACAACTTCCCGGTCCCGCCGACGATGGTCGAGGCCGAGTTCGAGCAGATCTGGACCCAGCTCCAGCAGGAAGCCGCGCGCGAGGAAGACCCCGCCGCCGCCCTGAAGGAGATCGAGGACGAGAAGGACGATTACCGCCGCATCGCCGAGCGCCGCGTGCGCCTGGGCCTGCTGCTGTCGGAAATCGGCCAGGCCAACGGCGTCGAGGTCAGCCAGCAGGAAATGCGGATGCTGATCCAGCAGGCGGCCCAGCAGTATCGCCCGGAAGATCGCCAGCGCTTCGTCGATTACGTCGCGCAGGATGCGATGGCCCAGGCCCAGCTGCGCGCGCCGCTGTATGAGGATAAGGTCGTCGACTTCCTGTTCGACAAGGCCGAAGTCACCGAGCGCGAAGTGACCCGCGAGGAAATCGAAGCCGCGATCGAGGCCGAGGAAGCTCCCGCCGCGGAAGCCAAGCCGGCCAAGAAGGCTGCCGCCAAAAAGGACGCGCCGGCCAAGGAAGACAAGGCTCCGGCCGAAAAGCCCGCCAAGGAAGCCGCGCCGAAGAAGGCCGCCGCTCCGAAGGAAGCCGCCCCCAAGGAAGCTGGCGACAAGCCGGCCGCCAAGAAGGCGCCCGCCAAGAAGAAGTAAGGCTTACCCGCCAAGCGCATCAAAAAAGGCCGCGAGGGATCACCCTCGCGGCCTTTTTCGTTTACGCTGCGGCGCGCTTCAGGGGCGGTCCTCGTCCGCCGCCAGCTGCTTCTTCATCAGCCCGGGCACCGCCGCGAACTTGGCCGCCGCGACGACATTGGGCATGTTGCTGTAGATTGCGGTGAGATAGGCGCGGTCGAAGTTCGACAGCTCCGTCTGATGCGAGGCGTCGGGGTCGAACAGATTCAGGATCGTGCCGTAGGCGTTGTTGCCTGAAACGCCCTTGGTCTTCGCCAGCCCGCGCATCGTCGCGTAATCGGCGAGCTGGTTCACCGTCATCCCGTCGATCGCGGGGATGTCCATCAGCACCACCGAGAGCTCAATGTCCTCGCGGGTCGCGAGCAGGAACAGCGAATTGCCCGACTGGACGTTGACCGTCTGGGTCAGGCCGTAGCGGTCGTCGCCGTGGATATAGGCGCCGTCGCGGGTGCGGGTGCTGGTGACGGTCCAGGCGTGGACCGGCCCGGTATCGTTGACCAATGCGCGCCGTTCGTCGGGCTTGAGTTCGGAGAGCAGCCCGCCGGTCTGCTTGTCGAGCTTCTGGACATCTGACCGCCCGCTGCCGACGAAGCCGATCACGAGATTGGCCTTGCAGCCCTCTTTTTTGGCCAGCGGCACGCCGAGCCGCTCGGCATTGTAGCGCACCCGCCCAACGATGGTTTCGGCGATATCGACCGGCAGGCCCATCACGCCGGGGCAGAGCTTCTCCTGAAAGATCGCGACCGGCTCGTTGAAATGGCTGCCGGTCTCCGCGATCTTGCCCAGCTGCTCCTGGACGCTGGCGGATTCGGGCACTGGATCGGGCGCATGGGTCACCACGATGTCGTTGCCGGTCGGCGTATCCGTCAGGGTTATCAGGCCGTCGATCTGGGCGGCAAGCGGCGCGCCGGCGAATGCGGTGAGGACCAGGCCCAAGGCCTGTAAAGTCTTTCTCGTCACGCGTTACTCCCGTCACGCGAAGTGAAATTGATTCTGTCTATTTTGACTTGTACTAGCATTTTATTCGCCGCCGGGAAGGGGCCATACTTCGCCGCGGCCTCAGGGTGCAGGCTGCCAGGGGGCGAAAGTCGGCACGGCCAGCGTGGCGCTGCGCGCGCGTTCATAGGCGGCGCCGGCCCCCAGCACGTCGCGGTCCGACCATCTCGGCCCCATGATTGAAAGCCCGACCGGCAGGCCCTCCACCGCACCCATCGGCACGGTGAGGTGCGGATAACCGGCGATCGCGGCAAGATTGCCCGCGCCGATCGAGCCGTCGTAATGGTCGCCCTGGACGAGGTCGCTGGTCCAGGCCGGGCCGGCGGTGGGGGCGATCAGGAAGCGGACGTTGTTGTCCTTGAGCAGCTTGTCGATCCCGTCGGTGCCCGCAAGGCGCAGCGAATTGGCTCGGGCCTTCTCGTAGGCGGCGCGGTCGGTGGTCGCCTCGGCCTGTTCGAATGTCTCCTGCCCGAACCAGCGCATCTCCTCCGCCGCGTGTGCCTTGTCGAAGGCAATCGCATCGGCGAGGCTGCGGATCGGGATGTCGGCCGGGGAGGCGCGCAGGTAGGCGCCGAGGTCCTCGCGCAATTCATAGAGCAACACGGTCAACTCGTCCGGCCCCATCGCCGCGTCCGGCTCGTAGTCGATCTCGACCGGCACCGTGCCGGCTTTCCTCAAGTCGGCCAGCGCCTGTTCGAACAGCGCGGTCACCTTGGGACTGTTGCCGACCGACTTGCGCAGCACCCCGATCCGCACGCCCTCGAGCGACGCAGCGGCGAGCCCGGCGGTGAAGTCCCGCCGATGCGCATCCGCCTCGGCAGTCGCGGGATCGGCCCGGTCGCTGCCGGCGATCGCGTTGAGCAGCAGTGCCGCATCGCGCACGCTCCGGGCCATCGGCCCGGCGGTGTCCTGGCTGTGGCTGATCGGGACGACGAAGGTACGGCTGACCAGCCCGACCGTCGGTTTGAAGCCGACGATCCCGTTCAGCGAGGCGGGGCAGGTGATCGAGCCGTCGGTCTCGGTCCCGATCGCCGCCCAGGAAAACCCCGCCGCGACCGCCGCGCCGCTGCCCGAGGACGAGCCGCAGGCGTTGCGGTCGGTCGCATAGGGGTTCTTGACCAGGCCACCGACCGCGCTCCACCCGCTGGTGCTGTTCGACGAGCGGATATTGGCCCATTCGCTGAGATTGGTCTTGCCCAGCACAACCCCGCCTGCCGCGCGCAGCCGAGCGATCAGCGGAGCGTCGCGGCCAGTCGCGTTGTCCTTGAGCGCGAGGCTGCCAGCGGTGGTCGGCAGTTCCTTGGTTTCGATGTTGTCCTTGATCAGGACTGCCTGGCCCCGCAGCGGAAGGGAGGAGCCTTGCTTGGCTTCGGACTCGGCATTGGGATTGAGCGCCAAGACCGCCGAGATCCGCGGTCCTGCGTCGTCCAATTCGGCGATCCTCTGCCGATAAATTCCGATCAGGGCCTCGGGCGGCGGCATCGGCGCAGGCGGTTTCGCAACCAGCGCGCCACTACACAATACCACCGCAACGGTGCCGAAGAAGAGTTTTGCTCGCCTCATCCAGCCATGCTGCACCTGCGAATGCCGGGTCGCAAGGGCAAATCCGGCCGCTAGAACGTGCCCTTCAAACTGAACTGCACGATCGGTCCGACCAGCTGGTTGCGGTGCTCGACGAACAGGATCGGAGAGCTGTCGCGCGGGCCGTCGTAGATCGTCCGCTTGACCAGCCCGCGGCCGTTGGTGAGGTTGAACACTTCGAGATGCGCGGTCATCCCGAAGACGTTTTTGTGCTCGATGAAGGCCCAGGTGTAGATCGGCCCCTCGTGATCGTAGCCGACCTCGTCCAGCCGGTAATAGGGCAGCGCCTTGTGGTATTCGATTCCGCCGCCCCAGGCCCAGGCGGTCTTCGGAATGTCGTGGCGGAGCGAGACTTCGAGATTGACCGGCTCCTCGTAGCTGAACTGCCGGATGACGTGGGTTAGCGGGTCGCGGATGCGGGTTTTCTCAAGGCTGCCGGTGAAATCGATCTTGGCCCCCTTGAAGCCGAGCGGATCGAGGTTGACGGTGCTGTCGAGCGAGACGCCGTAGGTCTGTGCACGGTCGACATTGCCGACCCCTTCCACCAGCGGATCGCCGGGATTGGGGCCGGGCAACGGGACCAGCGTGACCGCATCCTTGAGCCAGGTGCCGTAGAGCTTGAGCGTGGAGGAGCCCCAGCGCCCGAAATCCTTCTTCGCCTCGAAATTTGCTTCCCAGTTCTGGTTGGGTTTGAGCAGTGCATTGCTGGAATTCTCGGTATTGTTCCCGAGATCGACGTCGGCGAGGAAATCGTCGAACGACAATTGCCCGACCTTGCGCGCGAGCTTGAGCGAGAGGTCGATGCCCTTCTTTGGCGTCCACGACAGCGTGGCCGAGCCTTTGGGCCGGTAGAAGGTCCGCACCAGCCCGCCGGGGCCGGTTTCGGCGAGTCGGGAGTATTCCGCGCCCGCGCCGAGCTGGAAGCTGAGATTGGGGGCGAGCTGGCGGGTGTGGGTGAGGATCGCCTCGTAGCGGTCTTCGCGCACTCCACCGGTGCTGCCGGGAAAAGGCTGCTCCTCGAATACCCCGTCGGGGCGCAGGTCGAGCAGATGCGAAACGCGGTCGAGCCCGTTATAGGCGGCTTCCACGGCCAGCTGCCAGTCGCCTCCGAGCATCTTCCAGCCATATTCGCCGCGCGCTATGGTCTCGGCGGTGTCGGTGAAGGATCTGTAGCGACTGCCGTCGCTCGGGGTCGCGTCGAGGTAGTCGCTCACCGCGGTCTCGTAATAATGGCCGTGGTTCTCGTTGTGCAGCCCGATCAGCTTAAGCCGCCCGGGGCCGAGCGCGAATTCGAAATCGCCGCCGATCTCGTAATCGTAGCCGCGCTCGTGCGCGTCATAACGCCAATCGTTATCGGTCCCGGTAATCAGGTCACGCGTTTCGGTGCGGAGCAGGTCGAAATAGGTGCGGTGGTAATTCGCGTGGAAATTGCCGACCGAGCTGCCCGGCGCGTCCCATTTGATCGTCGCCGCAACCTGAGGGTTCTCGTTCTTGACGGCCAGCACCATGTCGCGCAATTCGGTGGTCGCGCCGGCACCGTCGCTAAGACTGTAGGGGCCGCCGACTCCGCCGCGTCCGTTGCTGTTGGACAGTGCGAGCGTGTATTCGAGCTTGCCGGCAGTGCCGTTGAGGGAGACTTCGCCGCCGTAAAAATTGTCGGGCGCAAAATGCGGGCGCACCGCCGCATTCCATTTGAACTGCCCGCTGATGCCGCCGGGCCTGGTGACGATATTGGCGACCTGCCCGGCAAGCCCGGGGATCGCGAAGTTCGACGCATCGACGATCTCGATCCGTTCGACCTTGTCGGCCGGGATGCGCGCCATGCGGTCATAAACGCTCTCGGCCTTGTTCGCCACGCGCTCGCCATTGACGAGGATGTTCGACGTCGCTTCGCCAAGGCCGCGCGCCTCGTCATTGTCGCGGATCGAGAAGCCGGGGACGCGGTTGACCATGTCGAGTGCGCTGCGGGGCACGAACCGTGCAAAGTTTTCGGGCACGTAGGACAGGCCCCCCTTGATCGCCACGCCCTGCACCGGGCCTGTGGCGGCGGCGGCATCCTGCGCTTGCGCGTGCACCGGCGTGACCAGTGCCCCCAGCGCCGCAGCGGCAGCCAGCAGTGCAGCCTTGCTCATTCATACCCTCCCAGTGACGATCACAGACGTAATCGCCGTCTGATACATACACCAGTCAGTCTGTTGCGACGCTATCGACCGGTGTCATTTCGAAACCGATGAACAGCTTTGTGGGTCGATCGGCGAAGGCCCTTGAACTCCGTGCCCGCAGTCGCGACATAAGGTCACGACTTCACGAGAGGGCATTTTTCATGATCGACCTGTTTGGCAATTCCGGCGAAACCTACGGCAGCCAGGGGCAATTCAGCCACGACCCGGTGACCGGAGCGCTGGTGCCGATGGTGGTCGAACAGACCAGTCGCGGCGAACGCAGCTTCGACATCTTCAGCCGCATGCTGCGCGAACGCATCGTGTTCGTGACCGGCCAGGTCGAAGACAACATGGCCTCGCTGATCGTGGCCCAGCTGCTGTTCCTCGAGAGCGAGAACCCCTCGCGCCCGATCAGCATGTATATCAACTCGCCCGGCGGCGTGGTCACGGCCGGCATGGCGATCCACGACACGATGCAATACATCAAGCCGCGGGTTTCCACCGTTTGCATCGGCCAGGCCGCGTCGATGGGCAGCTTCCTGCTGGCCGCGGGCGAGCCGGGCATGCGCATCGCGCTGCCCAACGCGCGGATCATGATCCACCAGCCTTCGGGCGGTGCACGCGGGATGGCCTCGGACATCGAGATTCAGGCGAAGGAAATCCTCCGCATCCGTGCGCGGATGAACGATCTCTATGTGAAATACACCGGTCGCAGCCTCGCCGAAATCGAGAAGGCGCTCGATCGCGACACCTTCCTCGAAGCCGACGAAGCGCTGGCATTCGGCCTGGTCGACAAGGTGTTCGAGACCCGGCCGGAAAGCGAAACCGGCGACGGCGAGGTCGGTTCGGGCGGCGCGCCGGAGTAAAAACCGGCGTTGAAGCCTTGAAAGAGAAGTGTAGCATTTTGGCAACCCTTCCCCTTCAGCAGCCCGCAAGGCTGCTACCCGTACCGGGGTACATTGATTATAAAGTCCGCGGGGTTACACTCCGGGGCGAATCCCCCCTTGGCTCGTAGCGGGATCGCGGGTGCGGGGATCAGGAAGAAAGCATGACCAAGTTGAGCGGATCAGACAGCAAAAGCACCCTTTACTGCAGTTTCTGCGGTAAGTCTCAGCACGAGGTGCGCAAGCTCATTGCCGGGCCGACCGTGTTCATCTGCGATGAATGCGTCGAGCTGTGCAACGACATCATCCGCGAAGAAACCAAGGCGGGCATCGCGGGCAAGAAGGATGGCGGCGTTCCGACGCCGAAGGAAATCTTCGAGACCCTGAACGATTATGTGATCGGGCAGGACCGTGCGAAGCGCGTGCTTTCGGTCGCGGTTCACAACCACTACAAGCGCCTCAAGCACAGCGGCAAGGCAGGCGAAGTAGAACTCGCCAAATCGAACATCCTGCTGGTCGGCCCGACCGGTTCGGGCAAGACGCTGCTGGCGCAGACGCTGGCGCGCACCTTCGACGTGCCCTTCACGATGGCCGATGCGACGACGCTGACCGAAGCCGGCTATGTCGGCGAGGATGTCGAGAACATCATCCTCAAGCTCCTCCAGGCCAGCGACTACAATGTCGACAAGGCGCAGCAGGGCATCGTCTATATCGACGAGATCGACAAGATCACGCGCAAGGCCGAAAACCCTTCGATTACCCGCGACGTGTCGGGCGAGGGCGTGCAGCAGGCGCTGCTGAAGCTGATGGAAGGCACCACTGCCTCGGTCCCGCCGCAGGGTGGCCGCAAGCATCCGCAGCAGGAATTCCTGCAGGTGGATACGACCAACATATTGTTCATCTGCGGCGGTGCCTTCGCCGGACTCGACAAGCTGATTGCCGATCGCCTGCAGAAGCGTTCGATCGGCTTCGGCGCGCATGTCGCCGATCCCGAGAAGCGCCGCGTGGGCGAATTGCTCCAGAAGGCCGAGCCGGAAGATCTGCTGAAGTTCGGCCTGATCCCTGAGTTCGTCGGCCGTCTGCCGGTGATCGCGACGCTCAACGATCTCGATATCGAAGCGCTGGTCAAGATCCTCAGCGAGCCGAAGAACGCGCTGATCAAGCAGTATGCCAAGCTGTTCGAACTCGAGGACGTGGTGCTGAGCTTCACCGACGATGCACTTGAGGCGATCGCCAAGAAGGCGATCAAGCGCAAGACCGGCGCGCGCGGCCTGCGCTCGATTGTCGAGGGCCTGCTGCTCGACACGATGTTCGACCTGCCTTCAATGGAAGGCGTGACCGAGATCGTGGTCGACAAGGACGTGGTCGACGGCCGCAAGGAGCCGGTTCGCGTGCTCGGGCCGGACAAGAAGGAAGAAGAGGCGGCTTAACGGCCGCCTCGTCCCTTCGTTGGGCGAGAAGCATTTTCTCTTCATCTGCAGTCAGAACCGCCTACGCAGCCCGACTGCGGAGCAGATTTTCGCGGATTGGCCCGGCGTAGAAGCGTTCTCGGCCGGAACCACCCACGACGCGGAGAACCCGCTGACCGATGAACTGGTGCAATGGGCCGACATCGTCGTCGTGATGGAACGGACCCACTGCAACAAGCTGCGACGCAAGCACCGCAAGGCGCTCGTGCAGACTCGCGTAATATGCCTCGATATTCCCGACGAGTATGAATTCATAGATCCGGGCCTGGTGCGCCTGCTCAAGGCCCGCATGCTGCGGCACCTTCCGGCGCATCCCCTCGCTGGCGATTAGCCGGCTGCCGCGTCCTTCCGCTCCACCAGCGCCATCAGCCGCCCGAACGCTTCCTCGGAATAAAGCTCCTTCGGACTGTAATACTCGTCGAACGCTGGCACGCCCTCGGGCAGCGTTACCCAAGGCATCCGGTATTTCGCGAACACCACTGCGGTCGGCGTGAACACCGAGGCATCGTCGAAGCTCCCGACGCGGACCCCGGCACCCAGCCGCCCCACGCGCGGGTAATAGCTGAACACCGCCGTCCCGCACTGCGCACAGCGGCAGATCGTGTGGTCGCCGCCGCCGCCGCCCTCTACGACATGCTCGGTCAGTTCTCCCTGCAGCACTTCGATCCGGTTGCTCTCGTAGAAGGCGTTGACCACGCCCGTCCCGCCGGTCTGGCGCTGGCACAGCGTGCAGTGGCAATTGTTGACGAAGATCGGCTCGCCCTGTGCGCGGAAGCGGAAAGCCCCGCAGGCGCAGCCGCCTTCACGCAGGCGGCCGTTCAGCACGGATCGCACTCCGCTCCGCCGGTTTCGATCTGCACCGTCGCGTGGTGGATACCGAAGCGGTGTTCGAGTTCGCCGGCGATATCGCGGAGGAATTTATCGCCGGGAAAGCCGGCAGGGCACACCAGATGCGCGGTAAAGGCATTCTCGGTCGTGCTCATCGGCCAGATATGCATGTCGTGGACTGCTGTCACGCCGGGTAGGGCGGCGAGCCACCCGCGCACCTCGCCCTCGTCGATCCCGTCGGGCACTGCATGGAGCCCCATCTTGATGCTGTCCTTGAGCAGGCCCCAGGTGCCCCAGGCAATCACCGCGACGATCACCAGGCCGGTGACGGGGTCGATCCACGGCAGGCCGGTGCGCACCACCAGCACGCCCGCGATCACCACCCCGACCGAGACCAGCGCGTCGGCCGCCATGTGCAGGAAGGCACCGCGGACGTTCAGATCGTCCTTGCGCCCGCGCATGAACAGCAGGGCGGTGGCGGTGTTGATCACCACTCCGATCGCGGCGATCGCGATCATCGTGTCGCCTTCGACCGGGGCCGGTTCGAACAGTCGCCGCAGGGTCTCGATCAGGATCGCGCCGAGCGCTACCAGCAGAAGCCCGGCGTTGACCAGCGCGGCCAGGATCGAGCTCGACTTGTAGCCATAGGTGTAGCGTGCCGAGGGCGGCCGGGCGGCCATGATGCTGGCCGCCCAGGCGATCATCAGGCTCAGCACGTCCGACAGATTGTGCCCGGCATCGGCTACCAGCGCCATCGAGCCCGAGATCAGCCCGTACGTCGCCTCGACCACCACGAAGCTGCTGTTGAGCACCACGCCGAAGAAGAACGCGCCATTGTAGCTGGCGGGGCCGTGGTGATGGCCGTGCCCGTGGGAATGCCCCTGCCCATGAGCATGGCCATGATCCCGCGCATGATCGTGATGGTGTTCCGCGCTCATGCGTCAGTCGTAAACGCAGGCGTCGAGCCCGTCGCGCCTTACCACGCCGATCCGGGCGGCGATGGTGTTGCCATAGCGGCGGGTGAAGCCCGATGGGGCGATCGCTGCGCGCTCCTTGGGCAGCGGGAGCACCGCGGCGATGCGGGCCGCCTCGACCGGGGTGAGGCGGGCAGCGGAATGCTTGTAATAGCGCTGCGCGCCTTCCTCGGCGCCATAGGTGCCGAGGCCGGTTTCGGCGACGTTGAGGTAGACCTCCATGATCCGTCGCTTGCCCCAGATGTTCTCGATCAGCAGGGTGAACCAGGCTTCGAAGCCTTTGCGGACATAGCCGCCGTTTTGCCACAGGAACACGTTCTTGGCGGTCTGCTGGCTGATCGTGGATCCGCCGCGGATGCGCCCTCCCTTGGCATTGCGCTGGATCGCCTTCTCGATCGCCGCGCGGTCGAAGCCGTTGTGGCTGCAGAATTTGCCATCCTCTGCCGCGATCGCCGCATCGACCATGTTGCGGTCGATGCTGGAGAGCGAGCGCCAGCTTTTGTCGATCCCGTTATCGTCGAGGATCATCGTCAGCGTCACCGGGGGGGGGATGAATTTGTACACCACCACCAGCCCCACGCTGAGCACGAGGAACCACACGAACGCCATCACGAAAAAGCGCATTACCCGTCCGACCATAGGGCAGGTTTAGCGAGCGGTTTGCGATGTGCAAATGCCCCGCGAACGACCTCGAAAAGAAAAGCGGGCCAAACAGAAAAAGGGGACGGTTTCCCGGCCCCCGATCCCGTTCGCGATTGCCCGGCCTCAGGCCGCGTGGGCGATCAGCTTCTCGCCGGCGATGCGCTGCATCGCCTTCTGGAGCTTCTCGAATGCGCGCACCTCGATCTGGCGGATGCGTTCGCGGCTGACGTCGTAGTGCTGGCTCAATTCCTCGAGCGTCTGCGGGTCGTCCACCAGCCGGCGTTCGGTGAGGATGTGCTTCTCGCGCTCATTCAGGCTGTCCATCGCTTCGGACAGCATCTCATGGCGCATCTGCGCTTCCTCGGCGTCGGCGACGGTTTCGTCTTGCAGCGGCTTGTCATCGACCAGCCAGTCCTGCCACTGGCCAGCGCCTTCCTCGTCGCTGCGCAGCGAGACGTTGAGCGACGCATCGCCGCCCATCATCATCCGCCGGTTCATGTTGATCACTTCCTGCTCGGGTACGCCGAGATCGGTCGCGATCTTCGCGACGTCGTCCGGATGCAGGTCGCTGTCCTCGTAGGCGTCGAGCTGGCGCTTCATCCGGCGCAGGTTGAAGAACAGTTTCTTCTGCGCGGCGGTGGTGCCGATCTTGACCAGGCTCCAGCTGCGCAGGATGAACTCCTGGATCGATGCCTTGATCCACCACATCGCATAGGTCGCGAGGCGGAAGCCGCGATCGGGCTCGAATTTCTTCACGCCCTGCATCAGCCCGACATTGCCTTCGGAGATGAGGTCGGAAATCGGCAGGCCGTAGCCGCGATAGCCATGCGCGATCTTCGCCACGAGCCGCAGATGGCTGGTGACGAGCTGCGCGGCAGCTTCAGGATCTTCATGTTCCGCATAGCGCTTCGCGAGCATGTATTCCTGCTCGGGCGTTAAAATCGGAAACTTCTTGATCTCGGATAAATAGCGATTGAGGCTCTGCTCCCCGCTCAGCGCGGGAACGGCGAGGGTCCTCGATTTGCCGTTGGATTGAGTAGTCACGTTTCCCTTTACCTTTCTTGTGTCGACCGAATTTTTTTGGACCCCTGCTGGGCATCCGGTGAAGCGCGGCCACTCGCTCCACACATGTCTATAACGGTTCTGCGCGCATTCTGCGCCGCATTTCGTCGATATTATTGACCTAGTTGGTCGATCAATTGCGCCATGTCTGCCGGCAAAGCACTTTCGAAGCGCATAGTTTTCATCATTACCGGGTGGTTGAAACCGAGAATCGCCGCATGGAGCGCCTGGCGCTCGAAACCCATATCCTTGAGAATCGGGCGGACTTTGGCGTGAGTGCGGCCATAGAGTGGATCCCCTAATAAAGCATGGCCGATTGACGCCATGTGAACGCGCACCTGATGGGTGCGCCCGGTTTCCAGCCGGCATTCGATCAGCGCCGAATTTTCGAGCCGTTCCAGTACCTTGTAATGCGTCACCGCGTGTTTCCCGCGATTCGAATCGTCCGCCAGCACCGCCATTTTCTTGCGGTTGGCTTCCGAGCGGCCGATCCGCGCGTCGATCGTTCCCGAAAGCCGCAGCGGATGCCCGCCGACTACCGCGAGATAGGCCCGTTCGATGCTGTGATCGGCGAATTGCTCCGCCAGCCCGAGATGGGCGGCGTCGTTCTTCGCGACCACCAGCAGGCCCGAGGTATCCTTGTCGATCCGGTGGACGATCCCTGGCCGAGCGACTCCGCCGATGCCGGAAAGCTGACCCCGGCAGTGGTGCAGCAGCGCGTTGACCAGCGTCCCGTCATGATTTCCGGCCGCGGGGTGGACCACCAGCCCGGCGGGCTTGTCGATCACGATCAGATGCTCGTCCTCGAACACCACGGTAAGCGGAATATCCTGCGGCTGCGCGGCGGCTTCGGCGGTCGGCGGCACGGTTATCGCGAAGTGCATTCCGGCGACGGATTTGGCGGAGGCGCTGGCAACCGGCCGGCCGTCCAGCGTCACCCATCCTTCGCCGATCAGCGCCTTGACCCGCTCGCGCGAAAGCCCGCTGGCAAGGCTCAGCGCCTTGTCGAGCCGCTCGGCCCCGGCGAGGGTGCCGGTGATGATCTGTTGTTCCCCCACGGGCTCCGATATGGGGGTTGGCGGGCGGTTTTTAAAGGGGTGTGGGCGGTGCGAAGTACCTGCTCCGGCCCCAAAACCCTTCGTCCGGTGCCGCTCCTGGGGCAGGCCGGGGCCTCAGGCTGGCTCACCACCGCCCGAGATCCGGGCCTTCGCCGGGAAGGCGAATGGGGGTAAGGGGGGAAGCATGAAACTCGCCCCCGGCGTCCTTGAAGTAATCCTCGCCCACGCCGCAAGTGCTGCGCCCGAGGAAGCCTGCGGCCTCCTGCTGGGCGAAGGCACACGCATCCTGACCGCCCGCCCAACCGCCAACGTCGCCGCCAACCGCGCCCGTCACTTCGAAATCGATCCGCAGGCCCTGATCGATGCGCACCGTGCCGAACGCTCCGGCGGCGCGCGGATCGCCGGTTATTATCACTCGCACCCCGCGGGCCCGCCCGAGCCGTCGGCGACCGACCGCGCTCAGGCCGCGCATGACGGCAAGGTCTGGGCGATCGCGGGCGGAGGGGAAGTCCGCTTCTGGCTCGACGGGCGGGACAGGTTCGAAGAACTTTCCTACACGCTCGACGAAGCGTAAACTTCGCGCGCCATGCCGAGCCGCCTTTCTTTCCGCCGGGGATTCCGTGCGCGGGCCATGCCTGCTAGGGGGTGTGCGGACAGGCCGGAGTTTTCTCCCGAAACCCTGTCGACTTTGCTTCAACTTCGCCAGAAAACCGGGCTCTAATCTCAGCATGACCATTTCCGCCGTCGACCTTGCCAGCCTGATGTGCTCGCGCCTGTGCCACGATTTGCTCAGCCCGGTGGGCGCGCTGTCGAACGGGCTCGAACTGCTGGCTGAAGAAAAGGACCCGGAGATGCGGGCGCGCTGCTTCGAGTTGCTCGAGCAGAGCGCGAAGATCAGCACCGACAAGCTCAAGTTCTTCCGCCTCGCCTTCGGCGCGGCCGGCGGGTTCGGCGAGGACGTCGACATTGCGGAGCCGCGCGCCGCGATCACCGCGCTGGTGGGTGATAATGGCCGGATCTCACTGAACTGGGCGGTCGCGCAGCCGTTCCTGCCCAAGCCGGCGGTCAAGCTGCTGCTCAACCTCGCGGCGATCGGGATCGACGCTTTGGTGCGCGGCGGGACGTTGGTGATCGGTGCCGAAGTGCGCGACGGGACCTGCGAGATCGCGGTCAGCGCCGAAGGCCCACGGATCGCATTCGACGAGAACATCGGCAAGGCGCTGTCGGGCAAGCTCCCGCCGGTGGACCTCTCCAGCCGCACCGCGCCGGCCTATATGATGCACCTGCTCGCCTCGCAGACCGGCGGCGGGGTGCAATATGCGCTGGGGGACGGCCGGCTGGTGCTGGGCGCGGTGCTGCCGCGCGGATGAGCGCCCCGGGGACCCCGCGCTGATGTCCGAACTCGTCGACCGCGAGACCCCGTCGCCCAACTGGAACGAGCGGCAGGCGCCGGTTTCGATGGTGGTGCTGCACTACACCGGCATGCGCAGCGGTGCCGAGGCGCTGGAGCGGATGTGCGATCCGCAGGCCGAAGTCTCCGCCCATTACATGATCGAGGAGGATGGCACCGTCTTCCGCCTGGTCGACGAGGGGAAACGCGCGTGGCACGCCGGGCGGAGCTACTGGCGGGGCGAGACCGACATCAATTCGTCGAGCATCGGGATCGAACTGGTCAATCCGGGCCACGAATGGGGCTATCGCCCGTTCCCCGAGGCGCAGATGGAGGCGCTCTATCCGCTGCTGGCCGAGATCAAGGTGCGCTGGGACATTCCGCGCGCGAATATCGTCGGCCATTCGGACATCGCCCCGGCACGCAAGGAGGATCCGGGCGAATTGTTCGACTGGGACAGCCTCGCCGCGATCCACCTCGCGCTCAAGGCGCCCAAGGTCAATCTCGGCTCGCCGTTCGAGAACGACGGCGCGTTCATGCTCGCGCTCGAACGCTGGGGCTATGACATCGCCGACGGGCGTGCGGCGGTGCGCGCCTTCGAACGCCGCTGGCGCCCGCGCCGGATCGAAGGCGAGATCGACGGCGAACTGGGCGCGATCCTGTTTGCGCTTCTGCTTGATCGCGACCGCGGATTGACTAGGTAGGAGCCGCCAGGGGGCCGGGCAGCCGCGTTGGAGGCAACTCCACCGAGGAAAGTCCGGGCTCCACGAAGCGAGGGTGGCGGGTAACGCCCGCCGGGCGAGCGGCCGGATTTGAAAGGGTTTGGCCGCGAAGCTCAGGGAAAGTGCCACAGAGAGTAGACCGCCGATGGTTCCGGATCAGGTCCGGAACACAGGCAAGGCTGAAAGGGTGCGGTAAGAGCGCACCGGGGCGCTGGTAACAGGGTCCGCATGGCAAACCCCACCCGGAGCAAGACCGAATAGGGGCGGCGCGCCCGCAAGTCCTTTGGGGCAAGCGGGCAGGTGGGTTTCGACCGAGCCGCCCGGGTTGGTTGCTTGAGCTGCGGAGCAATCCGTAGCCTAGATGAATGGCTGCCCCTGCGGGCGGGTCCGAAAGGATACCACCCGCAGGACAGAACCCGGCTTACAGGCCCCCTGGCATTATCCATTCGAGTCTCACCGCGCCGCCGGCGCCGGCCCTGCGCGCCTTGATCCCGGCGTCGGCCAGCGCGGCAAGGATCGTTTCGGCGCGCGCGCCGCTGCCGTGTACCGCGATCTCCAGCGGCAATCGCCGGGCGGCCCAGATCGCCGTCGCGAGTGCGCGTTGGCCGTCCGCGTCCAGATCGTCGGCAGTGAAACTCAGGCGCGGCAGCGGCAGCGGCGGCGGGATCAGCCGGACGTCCCAGCCATCGGCATTGGCGCCCGCGCGCTGTTCGAGCACACGATAGCTTTCGAGCGTCGCGCCGGGCAGCGAGGTGGCGCTTGCGACCGCGCGCCGGCGCTCGCGATCGAGCGTGATGGCGTCGCGGCCGACGCCCGCGATTACTTCGAGCGAGCGGGCGAGTTCGGCCGCGGTGGTAGAGCCACGCCCCTGCGCGCCGGCCTGCGCGGCGGCGATCTGCGCCGTCTCGCTCGCCTGCGCCGCGCGCCCGACGTCGATCTGGTCGATATGCAGATCGACCGGCTTGCCCAGCGCCTGCCGCAGGCGTTCGGAAACGCGCGTATCGGCATCGGGCAGCAGCCGCGGGGTCAGCACCGCCGCCCGGATCGCGATCGGGTGGCTGTCGAAGTCGATGTCGGTTTCGCTGACCCGCGCGTCCTTGCCGAAGGGCGCGATCACCGCGTCCCGGATCTGGCGCTGGGCCAGCGTCTCCCACGCGATCTGCCGCAGGGTCAGCGCCAGCGGCACCGCCAGCGCGGCGAGGCCGAGCACGATGATCGCCGCCTGCAGCCGCGTCTGGGTCGGAGAAAGATGCGAGCCGAAGCCATAGAGGCGCGCGACAAAGGCGGCCGTCAGCGCCATCGTCACGAGGTTGGTCAGGAACAGCAGCAGCGAGCCGAAGAAGACCGGGCCGTTCCAAGTCGCGATGCCGAAGCCGATCACCGCCAGCGGCGGCATCAGCGCGATCGCGATCGCCACCCCGACCACCGCGCCGCCATGGCCGCGGATCAGCGCATAGACGCCCATGATCGCGGAGAGCAGCGCCACCAGCAGGTCGAACAGATTGGGCTTGGTGCGCACCGCGATCTCGCTCGTCACCGCCTGGATCGGCGAGACCGCGACGAAGGCGGCCGACAGCACGATCGCGATCAGTGCGCCGAGCGCGAGCGCGGCAGCCGAGCGGCGAATCTCGGCGAGATCGAAAGTCGCGAGGCCGAAGCCGAGCCCGAGGATCGGCATCATCAACGGCGAAATCAGCATCGCCCCGATCAGCACCGCCGGCGAGGGAAGCAGTAGGCCGAGGATCGAGATACCGGCCGAGATCACGATCATGAAGGCATAGCGCGGGTCGAAACCGCTCTGCGACGTCACCTGTTCGAGCGTGGCCTGATAATCCACTCCGGCCATTATGTGGCTGCGCCACCATCTCGCCAGCGCGGGGCTGGCGCGTTCCATCGTTCCTTCAAGCATCGGCGGACGTTCGGGGATGGCGCCGGGGAACGCAACCCCGGCGCCCTCGGGTCGTCCTATTTCGCAAACCCGAATTCCTTCAGCCTCGCCACATCGAGCGGATCGCCCGGTTTGAGCCCGTTCGCCTCGAGCAGGTAGGTCATCGCGGCGAGATAGTCCTCGTCACCCAGCGAATTTGCCGCACCGGGCGGCATGGTCTTCACCTTCGCATAGAGATCGGCGAGGCCGCGGCCTTTCCAGTTCGCGAGGAAGGCCGCGCCCTTCAGCGGCGGCACGCCGCCGGCGGGGCTGAAATTCGCGCCGTGGCAGGCCGCGCAATGCTGGGTGTAGACCGCGCGGCCCTGCGCCGCCTGCGCGGCGGAGAACATGCCGTCGATGGTTTTCAGCGCGGTGCCGCCGCCGGGTGCCGGATCGACCGAGGCCGCCTCTGGCGCGGGATTGACCGGGGGGCGCGGCGGGCCGGCCTGGCCGATCCCGGCGTCGGGCAGCGCGAACACGAACAACGTCCCCTGCGTGCCGTGGATCAGCTCGGGGGTGAAATTGTCACCGAGCCAGAAGCCGGTCGAGACCGCGACATATTGATGCCCGCCAGCCGCAAAGGTGACCGGATAGCCGGTCACCGCCGAACCGAGGTTCATTTCCCACAGCACCTTGCCGTCCGCCTGGTCGAGCGCGCGAAAGCGGCCGGCGGCGTCGCCGGCGAACAGCAGCCCGCCGCCGGTGGTCAGCAGCGACTGCATCCCGGCGCGGATCGAGTATTTCCACGCGGTCTTGCCGGTCACCGCATTGACTGCGGTGATCGTGCCGAGCTTGTCGTCGGCATCGGGCGACAGGCCGATCCTGGCGGCGACCGAATAGCCGGGATTGTCCCAGTCGGGCTTCACCGCGGTGACCGTCTCGCACAGATTCTGCGCCGGGAAATACATCGTCCGGGTCAGCTGGCTATAGGCGGGGGCCTGGTAATTCGCGCCGCCGGTCGAGGACGGACAGACGAAGCGGGTCTGGCCGATCTGGTCGAAGATCGTCTCGGGATTGCCGGTGACCTTGCCGGTCCTGCCGTCGATCGACTGGACCACGTTCTGCATCACGGTGGGCCGCGCCCACAGGAATTGGCCGGTGCGGCGATCGAGCGTGTAGACGATCCCGGTCTTGCCCGGGATTCCGGTGACGACCTTGTAGGTCCTGGTGCGGTCGATCTTCGGGTTGATCCAGGTGACTTCGGACGGATCGGGCGCGACCTGCTGGTCGAGCAGGATGCGCGGGAAGGTATGGTCGAGGTCCCAGTGGTCGACGAGATGCTGGTAATGCCAGACGATCCTGCCGGTCTTCACATCGAGCGCGAGCGTGGAATTGTGATAGAGATAGGTCTTGTCGTTCCCGGCGAGCAGGAACTTCGGCGCCGGAGTGCTGACCGAAGTGCCCATGTAGAGCAGCTTCAACTCTGGATCGTAGCTCGCGTTCATCCACGCACCGACCTGCATCCGCTTTTCGAGCGGCAGCCCGCCCCAGCTCTTGTCGTTCGGATCGCTGCCGCGCGCGATCGTGCTGGTGCGCCAGACTTCCTTGCCGGTCTTCGCATCATGCGCGGTGATCACGCAGGCGTCGGGGCCGCCCTCCGGCTCGCAGGAGCGGCCGGTGATCGCGAGCCCGTCGGCGATGATCGGGCCGGAGCTCTGCTTCGCGCCCTTGTGGTAATCGAGGATCGTGGTGTCCCACGCGAGCTTCCCGGTCTGCGCGTCGAGCGCATAGATATGGTCGTCCGATCCGCGCGCGATGATCAGGTTGCCGTAGATCGCGAGGTTGCGGTTGGTGTCGGGGAACGAGAGATAGTCCCGCATGTCCTTGGGCAATTCGCGCTTGTGGACCCAGATCACATCGCCCGAAACCGCGTCGAGCGCGGTCACGCTGTCGCTCGGCCCGGGGAAATACATCACCCCGTCATGGACCAGCGGCGTGCCTTCCTGGTGTCCGGCGTCGAGCGGGCGCACCCACACCAGCCGCAGCTGGCCGACATTGGCGCGGGTGATCTGGTCGAGCGGCGAATAGCCCCAGCTGTCCAGCGTGCGGCGCCAGCTCAGCCAGTCCTTCGGATCGGGATTCTGCAGCATCGCATCGGTGACCGGCGTGGTCGGCGGCGCAACCTGGGCGCTCGCCTGCGCGAAGGCGGCGAAGCCCATGATAGCCGATGCGATGAACCGCTTGAAACCCATGCCTACTCTCCCATCGGCGTTCGGCGCCGTTGGTTGCTTCCTAGCGCGGGTGGCAAGGGTTGTTCCAGCCCCCTCTCCAAGCTGCGCTAACTCCTGTCCGAGTAAGCTGCGCTATCCTCTCCCCCGGCCGGCGGACAGGATACGGAGGCTTGCCCGAAGGGCTTAGCCGCAGTTGGAGCGGGGGCTGCACCGCCCGAAGTTGACACCGTTGACGGGGTTCTGCCCAGAACATCGTCCACCAGTCCGCAGGCGCGGCGGAACCATTCGTCCCACAGCGCCGTCGCTTCCAGCGTGGCATCGTGCGCCGCCTCGTCGCAGGCTTCCTCGACTTCGATCCGCCGGTCCTCGTCGCGCTCCCATTCCTCGTCGGGGGTGAGGGGCTCGGCGTCTTCGTCCTCCTCGGCGTCGGGCCAGTTCCACCGGACGACGGCCTTCGCGTGGCGCGCGGCATCGGCGACGAAGCCTGTGCGGTCGGGCGGCAGTTCGCCATAGGTCTCCCCGAATTCCTCGGGCGCTTCTTCCTCGAGGATCAGCGCCAGGATTTCGTCGAACCGTCCCGCGTCGTGCCGGGCCTGCTGCTGGTCCGCCACCTTGTCGAGCCGCGCCAGGTGGGCGAGCAGCAGGCGGCTGTCGTGGCGGACGCGGGTGCCGACGAATTCGCCGCGAAACCAGATGTCCTCCTCGATTCCGTCGATCGCGCGGCAGCGCAGCACCTCTGCATTGCTCTCGCGCGAGAGGGCCAGCGCGGCGTTCCACCCGCGTCCGAACAGCGGATCGCGCCGGCGCAAGCGATAGGCTGCCTCGTGCGACATGCCCGCCGCCGCGCAGGCACGGCGCACGTCGCCCTTGGCCGCGAGGTGGTCGAGAAACCTGATCTTGCGCTCGGGGTTCCAGCCGTCGTGCCGGATGACGGGGGTGTCGGTAGCGAATTGCGAGAGATCCATGATCCGCTTCTCCTGTGAGAACAAACAGCGAATCAGGACTAGTATGCAGGTCGGGGCGTGTAGGAAAATGGAATTTTGCGGCCGCCTCGCCTCGCCCCGTGCCGCCGCTCCCTCCCGGCGTCATCCTGAACTTGTTTCAGGACCCATTCTTCGGTTTGCCCGGCTCGGGAAAGGACGATCGACGCCAGCCGCGCCGTGGCGCGATGGACCGCCCCCTCTGCGGCTGCCGCGCGATGGATCCTGAAACAAGTTCAGGATGACGGGCCTTGGTGACGGGAGCGGACTGGGCAGCGGTGGAACCTAGACCCTGCCCACGCTCACATAGGTGAACCCCTCGGCGCGCAGCTCCGCCGGATCGTAGACGTTGCGCAGATCGACCAATACCGGGGCGTTGGCGATTTCCTTGACCCGCTTGAGGTCGAGCGCGCGGAATGCGTCCCATTCGGTCACGATCACCACCGCATCGGCGCCTTCGATCGCCTCGTAGGGATTATCGACCATCGCGACATCGGGCATCAGCGGCTTCGCCAGCTCCATTCCCTCGGGATCGTAGGCTACCACTTTCGCGCCGGCATCGGCCAGCGTCAGCGCGATCGCGATCGATGGGCTGTCGCGCATGTCGTCGGTGTTCGGCTTGAAGGTCAGGCCGAGCATCGCGACCTTCTTGCCGCGCGCATCGCCGCCGAGCGCCTCGACCACCTTGCGGCCCATCGCGCGCTTGCGGCTGTCGTTGACCTTGACCACCGCCTCGACGATCCGGGTCGGGCTGTCGTAATCCTCGGCGGTCTTGAGCAGCGCGAGCGTGTCCTTGGGGAAGCAGCTGCCGCCATAGCCGGGTCCGGCATGGAGGAACTTCGAACCGATCCGGCCATCGAGGCCGATCCCGCGGCTGACGTCCTGCACGTCGGCGCCGACCTTCTCGCACAGATCGGCCATCTCGTTGATGAAGGTGATCTTGGTCGCGAGGAAGGCGTTGGCGGCGTATTTGATCAGTTCGGCCGAACGGCGGCTGGTGAACAGGATCGGCGCCTTGTTGAGGAACAGCGGGCGATAGACTTCGCTCATCACCTGGCGGCCGAATTCCGATTCGGCCCCGATCACGATCCGGTCGGGACGCTTGAAATCGGGGATCGCCGCGCCTTCGCGCAGGAATTCGGGGTTGGACACCACCGCGAATTCGACGCCCGGCCCGGCTTCGCCGATGATCCGTTCGACCTCGTCGCCGGTGCCGACCGGGACGGTCGACTTGGTCACGATCGTCGCCGGCGAGGTGAGGTTTGCACCCACTTCGCGCGCGACTTCATAGACGAAGGTCAGGTCCGCATGGCCGTCGCCGCGGCGCGACGGGGTCCCGACCGCGATGAAGATCGCCGAGGCCCCGTCGATCCCTTCGGCCAGGCTGGTGGTGAAGGACAGCCGCCCTGCCTTGACGTTGGCGGCGACCAGTTCGCCGAGACCCGGCTCATAGATCGGCATCACCCCGTCGAGCAGCAACGCGATCTTCGCGGGATCCTTGTCGATGCAGACCACGTCGTGGCCGAAATCCGCGAGACATGCCCCCGATACCAGTCCGACGTAACCCGAACCAACCATAGCGATCTTCATTCTTCGATAGCCCTTTCGCGCACTCTGATGCCGCCCTTCTTATCCCTGACCTTGGTCTCGATCAGCCGCCGATCCGTGCCTTCGAGCACCAGCGCGGTCAAGCGCCCGCTGTCGAAGGCGCCGGTATCGATTCCGATGCGGTTCGGACGGATCACCGCGCGGTCGTAGATGGTATGCCCGTGAACGATGACATGTGAATGTGCGCCAGGATAGGAAAGGAACGGTTCGCGAATCCAGCGCAAATCCTGGCCCTGCTGTTGCTTGAGCGCCACTTCCGGCACGATGCCCGCGTGAACGAAGGCATAGCCGCCGATGATGATCATCTCCTCGAAGCCGCGGATGAACTCGAGGTCTTCGTCCGGCACGGCCCGGGACATCAGATCCTGCAGCGCGGCCATTTCGGTCTTGGTCCGGGCGCGCGGCTGGATGCCGTAGCTGAGCAATGTCTCGGCCCCGCCGAAGCGCAGGAAGTGGCGCAGCACATCCTTGCGGCGGAAACTCTCGAGGAACATCTCCTCGTGGTTGCCCGACAGGATGCGGACTTCGCGCTGCTGCTGCCAGCGGCGCGCGCGGGCGACCACCGCGGCGCTGTCGGGCCCGCGATCGACCAGGTCGCCCAACAGGATCACCGTGCTGCTGGGCCCACTCGCGGCATCGGCTTCGATCGCCTCGATCATCGCTTCGAACAGATCGTCGCGCCCGTGGATATCGCCGATCGCATAGATCCGCCGCCCGGCGGGCACCCCGGGCGCCTTGCCCCCTCGGGACAGGTTGAACAGCTGGCGAATGGTCTGGATCATGGGCTCGGGGCGATTGTAAGGCTCCTGGAACGCGCGACAAGCTCTGTTGGCGTCCGACGGACGCTTAGGCGAGGCCCACGGAACAGGTGGTGCGGAAAATCCACAGTACGGGGAATTGTAAGTGACATTTACGCAATCCCTCTTGTGCGCTGCAACAAGCTTGGGCAAGTTCTTTAGGTCAACGGCAAGGACTGCGCACGATATGACGCAGCCGCCGTTAACGCAGGTGGGACGAAGCATCCTAAATATAAGGAAGATTGCCATGCTTACGTCCGTCCGCAGCCTCATGGCTGCTACCATTCTTGCCGGTACCGTTCTCGCTGCCGCTCCCGCCTTCGCGGAAGACGAAGCGACTCCCGACCTGAAGGTCACCGGTAACGTCACTCTCGCCACCCAGTACCGTTTCCGCGGCGTCGGCCTGTCGGACGGCGATATCGCCATCCAGGGCGGCCTGACCCTCAACACCAAGCCGGGCTTCTATGTCGGCACCTGGGCTTCCTCGCTCGAAGACACCCCGCAGTACGGCGAAGTCGAACTCGACATCTTCGGCGGCTGGGCCGGCCAGCTCACCGACAGCATCGGGATCGATGTCGGCGCTCTCTACTATGCTTACCCCTCGGCGAACCACAAGGCCGACTGCATCGGCCCTTGCCCGGCCGACGTGATCGAATTCTACGGCAAGGTGAAGCCGACCATCGGCCCGGTCGGCCTGACCCTCGGCGTCGCCTACATGCCAAAGCAGGATTCGCTCGGCAGCGACGACAACCTCTATCTCTCGGCCGACGCCGCACTGGCGATCCCGAGCACCCCGATCAGCCTGAGCGGCCACGTCGGTTACACCGATGGCGGTCTCGCATACTACCTGACCACCAACAGCAAGGCGTTCGACTGGTCGGTCGGCGCTTCGGCGACCGTGCTCGGCGGCCTGACCCTGGGCGTGAGCTACATCGGCGTGGAGCATGACGGCCCGGCCGTCGACGGCGTTACCGACGATGCCATCGTCGGCACGCTCGGCTTCTCGTTCTAAGCCAAACGGTCCTTACCGGACAAGCGAGGGCTCGCACCGCAAGGTGCGGGCCCTTTGCTTTGTGGCGCTTCCGTGCTTGAAGGCGCGAAACTGCAACACAGGTGAACCCGTGATCAAATATCTCCACACCATGATCCGCACCAGCGACCCCGAAGCGACG
This sequence comes from Candidatus Andeanibacterium colombiense, assembly GCA_029202985.1. Classification (GTDB taxonomy): domain Bacteria; phylum Pseudomonadota; class Alphaproteobacteria; order Sphingomonadales; family Sphingomonadaceae; genus Andeanibacterium; species Andeanibacterium colombiense. Next base: position 2,822,218 of record CP119316.1, read on the forward strand.
CTGGCGTTCTTCAAGCTCCTCGGGCTCGAGGAAGTGAAGCGGATCGATAACGAGAAGGGCCGCTTCACGCTGTTCTTCCTCGCCGCGCCGGGCCAGGCGGACATTGCCGAGGTCGAGCTGACCTACAACTGGCCGGCCGATGGCGAAGCGGGCGAACAATACACCGGCGGCCGCAATTTCGGTCATCTCGCCTATCAGGTCGAGGATATCTACGCGACCTGCCAGAAGCTGATGGACAATGGCATCACCATCAATCGCCCCCCGCGCGACGGGCACATGGCCTTCGTCAGGACGCCGGACGGAATCTCGATCGAACTGCTGCAGAAGGGCCATCTCGAACCGCAGGAGCCGTGGGCCAGCATGGAGAATGTCGGCAGCTGGTAAGCGGCCGCTCGGGGGCGTAACCCCGGACTTGCCCGTGTCTCCCGCCTCAGGCGTTAGCCCGGCCTCGCCAACGGCGATAAAGTGCACCGCACCTATCGGGTCAGCGTGGCTTTTCCCTGGATGATCGATCCTCGCCGGGGCCGCGCGCCAGCATCTCCGCCGGCCTCGCATCCTGAAAATGTACGTCGAGCTGCGGGTAGGGCAGGCGGATGCCGTTTTCCTGGAACAGCTTCCACGCGCGCTTGTAAACGTCGGAGCGGACGTTGCTGATCCCTTCCTCGGGGTCCTGCACCCAGAAGCGGATTTCGAAATTGATCGCGCTTTCCCCGAACTCGACAATCAGCGCGGTCGGCTGCGGCAGGTCCAGCACGCGCGGCGAGGCGTCGCAGGCATCGAGCAGCAGCTTCTCGACCAGCTCGATATCGCTGCCATAGGCGACCCGGATCGGCGCCTTGATCCGCACGTCGCGCGAGGAATAGCTCCAGTTCTCGACCTGGTTGATCATCAGATTCTCGTTCGGAATCAGATATTCCTTCATGTCGCGCGTCGTCACCGAGATCGCGCGCAAACCAATCCTGCGAATCTGGCCGAAGCTTTCGCGCCCCGACAGATCGCTCACCGCGATCACGTCGCCCGGCTTGATCGAGCGATCCATCAGCAGGATGATCCCGGCGAGCAGATTGCCGAAGGTTTTCTGCAACCCGAAGCCGATCGCAAGGCCGAAGGCGCCGGAAAACACCGCCAGCGCGGTCAGATCGATCCCGAGCACGTCGATTCCGATCAGGATCGCCAGCGCCCAGACGAAGATCGAGACGAGCTTCTCGGCCAGCAATTGCTGCGCCGGATCGAGGCTGGTCAGCCGCGCCATCACCCGGTGCGCGAGCTTGCCGCCTAGCCGGCCGAACAGGATCACCGCGAAGATGACCGCGAAGAACACCGCGGCGCTCCATAGCGACAGATGGATCGAACCGACCTGTAGGCCGTAGCTGTCGAGCCATTCGATCCAGCCGCCGACGTGGCTGTTGCCCTGGGCGACCGCGTGCTTGATCCCGTCCGCGCCGACGACCGGAGTGTCGGCCATCAGCCTTGTGCCATCGCCGCGAAGCCGCGTTCGAGGTCGGCGATCAGGTCGCCGGCATCCTCGAGCCCGATCGACAGGCGCACACCGAGCCGGTCGGCCGGATCCCACGCGGCCGGCGGCCACGGCGTCGCGCTGCGGGTCCCGCCCGGATCGACCGGGATCACGAGGCTTTCGTATCCGCCCCAGCTGAAGCCGATCCCGAACAGGGTCAGCGCATCGATCAGCCTCTGGCGGGCGGCCGGATCGCGGCCCTTGAGGACAAAGCTGAACAGCCCGCAGCCACCGCTGAAGTCGCGCGCCCACAGCGCGTGGCCCGGCGCCCCGGGGAGCATCGGGCACAGCACATGGGCGACTTCGGGGCGCGCGGCGAGCCATTTGGCGACCTCGAGTGCGCTCGAGGTTTCCTTGTCGAGCCGCACCGCCAGCGTCCGCAGCCCGCGCAGAGCCAGCGCCGCATCGTCGGGCGAGACCACCTGGCCCAATTGCTGCGCGGTACGGCGGAGCCTGGCGAGATGCGGCGCGGCGGCGGAAACGCTGCCCATCATCAGGTCGGAATGGCCGCCGACATGCTTGGTCAGCGACATGATCGCAAGATCGCAGCCGCGCGTCAGCGCAGCAAAGCCGAGGGGGGTCGCCCAGGTGTTGTCGATCACGCTGACCGCGCCCTTTGACCGCGCGATCGCGGCGAGGGCGGGGACGTCGCAGACTTCCATAGACAGGCTGCCGGGGCTTTCGAGCAGCACCGCAGCGGTCTTTTCACAGAACCGGCCGGCAAAGCCATCGACATCCAGCGGATCGAACCAGCGGGTCTCGATCCCGGCATCCTTGAGCAGGCCGCGCGCCATCGCCCGGCTCGGCTCATAGGCGTTGTCGCTCATCAGCAGCACGTCGCCGTTGCGCAGCACGCTCAGCAGCGCGCCGGCGATCGCGGCGACTCCGCTGGGGTAGAGCTGCGTGCCCGCCGCTCCGGGTTCGAGCTCCGTCAGCGCATCGGCCAGCGCCCACTGGGTAGGCCCGCCGCGGCGACCGTAATAAAAATGGCCGTCCTCGTTCGGGCGCCCTTTGGCGAGATCGGCACTGTCTTCGTAGAGATGGGTGCTGCTGCGCCACACCGGCGGATTGACCACGCCGCCCGGCTGGCCCGGTATTTCGGTCCATTCCTTGCGGCGGCCCGCCGAAACGAGCCTGGTTGCCGGTTTGGTGTCTTTGCGCTGTGCCATCGAAGGCTAGCTAACAGATTGGTTCGCTCGCTCAACCAATTGATCCCCCTGCGCAGCGGATCGGGCGTTGCGGTTACGCGCTCTGCAGCGCGCGTCCGGTTTCCTTCGGCGTGTCGGGATCGACCGCCCATTCGCTCCAGCTGCCGTCATACAAGGCGACGCCGCAATCCTTGCCCAGCAGATGCAGCGCGAAGCTCAGCACCGCGGCGGTCACCCCGCCGCCGCAGGTGGTGACGATCGGCCGGTCGATATCGATTCCGGCCTGCTCGAACGCGCGCCTGAGGCCCGCTTTGTCCTTGAAGGTGCCGTCCTGGTTGTAGAGCTCGGTATAGGGGAGGTTGAACGAGCCCGGGATATGGCCGCTCGGGACGCCGGGCCGGAAATCGGGAACTTCGCCGGTGAAGCGGCCGGCCTCGCGCGCATCGACCACCTGCTCGGCCCCGCTCTTCAGGTTGGCGATCATCTGGGCCTTGCTGCGGACCATGTCGCACTCGCGCCAGGCGGTGTAGTGGCGGCAGCGCAATTCCTGGTTGCCGACTTCGAGCGGGCGCGCCTCGCGCTTCCACTTGGCCAGCCCGCCGTCGAGGATCGCGACGTTCTGCGCCCCGAACATCGTGAACATATACCACGCGCGGCCGGCGGTCTTCACCTCGCTGTCGTCGTAAAGCACGATCCGGCTGCCGTCGCCGAGGCCGAGCTTCTGCATCCGGCTGGCGAACATCTCGGGGGTCGGGAGGGCGGAGGGTACCTCGCTCTCGGTATCGACCAGCCCGGCGAGATCCATGTAGACCGCACCCGGGATATGGCCTGCTTCATACTCGGCGCGGGCGTCGCGCTTCGCGGTCGGCAGGTGGTTGGAGGCGTCGACGATCCGGAGGTCGCTGGACCCCATCTCGTCGGCTAGCCACTCAGTCGATACCAGCGAATCCATTCACGCGCGCTCCTGATCGCGGGGAACATGGGTTAAACACCTGTTTTCCGCCAGTCGAGAGCCTGCATCAAAAGATTTTTTGTGTGACTTCCCGGTATATGCGCGGGCCCAGGTCCAGCCTGAACGGCTGCAGGCGCCCGCCGGGCTGGGCCGCGCGCTGGCCGACCAGCGCGGTGCGGATCAGCGCGCCACTGCCGCCCTGGGCCGCCTGCACGCGCAGCCGGGCGAGCGGCACCAGCAGCGCGGCGGCACCCTGGCGGATCGGATGCATCGCCTGGAAAGGCAGGCGGAACTCGCCGGTGACCTGCACGCTTTCGCCGGGCCGGATCCGCTCGATCTCGTGCTTTTGCACCAGCGGCGCATCGGCGCTGGCGATCTGATCCGCGAGCGCGAGCGAGGCGTGGGCGGAGACCATGTCCCCCGCGATCGCGACGCCGTCCAGCGCCGCCTGGCTCAGATTGGTGAGGGTGATCCGGTAGCTCAGCGTCGCCGCGCGGAGCGAGATGGTCATTTCGCGCGCCTCCATCGCGATGCTGAGCGCATCGGGCTCCTCTTCGGGAGCGGGAGCGGGCGGGGGAGCAGGTGGGGGTGTGCGAGCAGGAGCGGGCTGCGCCGCGACCGGTGCGCGAGGCACCGCCGGCCGCTCGACGAGCGGGCGTTCGAGGCGAGGCCGTTCGAGCAGCGGAGTGTCGGCTCGGTTCTTGCCTCGGCGCGCCAGCAGCACCGCGAGCCCGCCGAATATCGCGAGGAGCGCGATGCCCCCGGCAGCCCAGGGCCACCAAGCCGGCAGTACGGAGCCGCCCGCGGTCGCCGGCTGCGGCGCCGCATATTCGCTGGAGGGTGCCGCGGACGGGCGGTCCTGCGCCAGCGGGTTCAAGCCGGGTGCCGCGCTGGGTTGCCCGGTCGGCACCGCGGAAGAAACCGGCGCGGCTGCCGTCGGGCGCACCGCGGGCTGGCCGGCGGCAGGCGCTCCGGGAAGAGCGACGCTCGGCGCGGCGGTCTGCGTGATCACCGGAACCGGCGCGACGCTCGGGGCCGGTGTGGGGGCCGGCGTGGGCGCGGGCGTCGGCGCGGGGGAGGGGGACGGGGTCGCCGCGCGCGGCCGTGTGCTGCCGGCATCGACCGGGCCCTGCGCCTTCGGCTGCTCGTCGCTGCCCGGGGGAAGCTGGAACCCGCCGGCCGCCGCTGCCGGCGCCCACGGCACGGCCAATGCCGCCCCGGCAAGCAGGGCCGGCAGCCAGCGCTGACGATAGAAATTCACTCTTCCCATAATCCCTGTCGCGGACCCGCTGTGTTTCTTCCGGCAAGCGCGGGAGGCGCTGAATAGCCGATGAACTTGCGCGGTCAAACCGCTCACTTGTGCCGCGCGCGCGTTCGCGGCATCACGCGGGCCATGACCGAACCCAGCAAACCCCTCCATCTCGGCCGGTCGAGCACGCTGCCGGCCTCGCCCGAAGCGGCCGTGCTCGACTATGTCCCGAACCCCCGCACCGGCGCGCTCTACCTCGTCCGCTTCGCCGCGCCCGAATTCACCTCGCTTTGCCCGGTGACCGGCCAGCCCGACTTTGCGCATCTGGTGATCGACTATGCGCCGGGCGAAACCATCGTCGAATCCAAGAGCCTCAAGCTATTCCTTGGCGCGTTCCGCAACCACTGTGGCTTCCACGAGGATGTGACCGTCGGCATCGGCCAGCGCCTCGTCGAAGAGATGCAGCCCAGATGGCTCCGCATCGGCGGCTACTGGTACCCGCGCGGCGGGATTCCGATCGACGTGTTCTGGCAGACCGGCGGGCCGCCCGGGGGGCTGTGGGTGCCGGACCAGGGCGTGGCGGGGTATCGCGGGCGGGGCTAGCCCGCCGCAATACCCCTGCCGGCTCTACTGGTGCCGGCTCTACTGGTGCCGCCTCTACTGGTGCCGGCTCTACTGGTGCCGCCTCTACTGGTGCCGGCTCTACTGGTGCCGCCTCTACTGGTGCAGGTAGATCGCCCGCTCGTGGCTGAAGGCCTTGAAGCCGAAGTAGCCGTGATAGCTGCCCTGGCCACTGCCGTTGACGCCGCCGAAGGGCAGGCGGTTCTCGAGATAGTGCGAGAACACGCCGTTGACGGTCACGCCGCCCGACGAGGTGCGGTCGAGCACCTTCTGCACGTTCGCCTGGTTGGGGCTGAACACATACAGCGCCAGCGGCTTGTCGCGCGCTTCGATGTAGCCGATCGCCTGGTCGAGATTGTCATAGGTCATCACCGGCAGCAGCGGGGCGAAGATCTCTTCCTGGAGGATCTTCATCTGCGGAGTGACGTCGGTCAGCATGGTCGGGTGGACGGTCAGGTCGGTCGCGTCCAGCTCGCCGCCGACCGCGATCTTCGCGCCCTTTTCGACCGCATCGTCGACCATTGCCTTAACCCGGTCGAAATTGCCCTGGTTGACGATCTGCGCGATGCTATCCTTCTTGATCGCGCCGTCCTCGGTGTAGAGGTTTTTGGTCACATTGGCCTTGAAGCCGGCGACCAGCGCGTCCTTCTGGTCCTCGCGCACGAACACGTAGTCGGGGCAGATGCAGGCCTGGCCGCCGTTGAACTGCTTCGCGCCGGCGAGCGCCGCCGCGATCGCGTCGATGTCGGCGCCTTCGTCGATGATCACCGGCGACTTGCCGCCGAGTTCCAGCGTCACGCTGGCGAGGTGCTTCGCGGCCGCCGCCATCACGATCTTGCCGACGCGGGTGCTGCCGGTGAAGAAGATGTGGTTGAACGGCAGTTCGAGCAGCGCGGTGGCGACGCTGACATCGCCTTCGAACAATGCGACCTCGCTCTCGTCGAACACCTCGCGGATGATCTTGCCGGCGACGGTTGCGGTCGCGGGGCAGAGATCGGTCAGCTTGACCATGACGCAATTGCCGGCGGCGACCGCGGCCGCGACCGGGCCGAGCGCGAGGCCGAGCGGGAAGTTCCACGGCCCGAGCACCAGGCATACGCCGCGCGCCTCGTAGACGATCTGGGCGCGGTCGGTCGGGACGCGCGACGGGGTGACTTCGGTCGGGGTCATCCACTCGTCGAGGCTGTCGATGTTGAGCTGGATATTGCCGACGATGTTGAGCACCTCGGTGACGCGGATCTCGCCCTCGGGCTTGCGCGTATCCTGCTGCACGGCGGCGACGATCTCGTCGGCATGGGCCTCGATCGAGGCCTTGAGCTTCGCGAGCTTGGCCTTGCGCACTTCGGCGGTGGACGCCTTCACATCCCATTGATGGGCCTGCTGGAGCGCGAAGATGCGGGCGATTTCGCCTGAAACGTCGGCGGCGGTCTGGGTGGAGGCTGTCATGATCTGTCACCTGTCATAATGGTGCCGGCAAAGGCGCCGAACCCCTGATCACCGGATTTCAACACCGGCAGGGCGGATTGCTCATCGGGAGGTCCCTTGCGTGACGGCGATGATGAAATCAACCGTCGATGCGTTGCGGTCCCGCCTGAATGAACCGGGTTTCCGTGTCGGCAGATAGTGTCGGGCTTCGGTGTAAACAAGCTCCGCCAGCCAGGCGCCGCGCGGGAAACCGGCCGCAAGCTGCCCCGCCCCGGCCGCGCCCTCATAGACCGGGTCGATGCCTTTCATGGACTCCCACCGTCTAGCGCGATGGCCGGATCTGCGCGACCGTCGCCGCCTCGGCAGGTGACGGTGTGAAGGTGGGTGGAACGATGAGATTTTCCTGGTTGATGCTCGCGGCGCTCGCCGGCACCTGCGGCTGGACCCCGGCCAATGCCGGGGAGCCGGAGAAGCAGGTGATCCAGGTTCCGGGCTTCGCCAATTTCGCGGAGATCGATCCGCGCGACGATACGGTGTGGATCAACAACGAGGCCAAGGTCGAACATTGGTCGACCGGGGGCAAGCTCGGCGAGATCGTGATGGGCAAGCCTTGCGGGGCGATGTTCATCGTCGGCGCGAATTTGTGGGCCGCCGATTGCGCGGACGGCACGCTCAACCGGATCGACACCGCGACGCTCAAGATCACCGCCAGCGTGACCACGGGCCTCGCCAGCCGCGGCGAATTCAACGTCGCCTACGGCGCCGGATCGCTGTGGGTCCCGAGCAAGAGCGAAGGCGTGATCAGCCGGGTCGATCCGGAAACCCTGAAAATCGTCGCGACCATCCCGGTCGATCCCGATACCTGGTATCTCGTATATGGCTACGGCGCGCTGTGGGCGGCGAGCAGCACCCACAACAGCCTGCAGCGGATCGATCCGGCGACCAACACCGTCACCCACAAGACCATCACCGGCGAACAGCCGGGCTTCCTCGCGGTCGGCGAAGGTGGCGTATGGGTCCAGAACCAGGGCGACGGCACCGTCGCGCGGGTCGATCCGGCGACCGGCGAGGTGAACGGCAAGGTCAAGATCGGCGACAAGCTCAAATGGGGCGAGGTCACCGCCGGCGGGGGCAAGATCTGGCTGCGCACCACCGAAGACCAGATGTTCGTGGTAATCGACCCCAAGACCCTCGCGATCCGCGCGCGCATCGGCCCGCAGATCGGCAGCGGCGCGCTGCGTTATGTCGATGCCGGCCTGTGGACCACCGAGCACGACATCCAGACCATGACCTGGTGGCCGCATCCCGAAACAATCGGCAACTGAGCGCATTTTTGACGAACCCTCGATCCGGATTGTCCGAACCCCCCGCGGATATTCCGGATCGAGGCACCCAGCACTGACAGGAGCGACGATCGCGCAGCGGCAATCGAACGAAACGGAGTGGCTCGTCGCGGACGGACTGACGCTGCTGCAGGCCGGCAGATTGCACGATCTGCTTCGTCTCACTGCCGGCGCGCCGGATCCGCGCCTGCGGGTTCAGCAAGCCTATGCCCATGCCGCGCTTGGCCAGTTGCCGCAGGCGCTCGCCGCGGCCGGGGCGGCGCTGGCTGCGCCCCCGGCGGACCTCTGGGCGCTCGATCTGCTCGGGAACGTGTTCACGCTCTGCCACCGGCCGGATGAGGCCTATGCCGCTTTCGACCGCGCGCGGAAGCTTGCGCCCGACCGGCCGGATGTGCTGTTCAACTTCGCGGCCGCCGCGGCGTTCATGGGTTTTACCGACCAGGCCGAAAGTGCCTATGACCGGGTCATTCGCGCCGCGCCGGACCATACCGAAGCCTGGCTCAATCGCTCGCAGCTGCGCTGGCAGACCTCCGGCCACAACCATGTGCCCGAACTGCGCGCGGCGCTCGGTGCGGTTCCGCTCCCCTGGCAGCGCGAGGTGCAGCTGCGCTACGCTCTGGGCAAGGAGCTGGAGGATCTCGGCGAATATGACGAGGCCTTCGCCAGCCTTTCGCGAGGGGCCGCGGTCCGCCGCGCCCATATGCGCTATGCGGTGGCGGAAGATGTGGCGGCGATGGAGCGGATCGCGGCCACTCATGACGCACGGTGGTGCGCGCCGGCCCGTGAGCCGCACGAACGAGGCGGAGCGGTCTTCATTCTCGGCCTGCCGCGTTCGGGATCGACCCTGCTCGAACGGATGCTCGGCCGGCACAGCCAGGTCCAGTCGCTCGGCGAGCTGCCCTATTTCGGCCAGGCGCTGGTCGGGACCTTCCGCGAGCGGGCGGGGCGCATGCCCGCGGGCAAGGAGGAGCTGATCGATCTCAGCGCCGAGCTCGACCCTGGGGCGATCGGCGATGCCTATCTCTCCGCGCTCGCACCGCTGCGCGACGCCCGGCCGAGGTTCGTCGACAAGCTGCCGATCAATTTCCTCTACGCCGGCCTGATCGCGCGTGCGCTGCCGGGCGCGACGCTGGTCCATATCCGGCGCAGGCCGATCGATTTGTGCTTCGCGATCTTCAAGACCCTGTTCCGCGATGCCTATCCGTTCTCCTACGATCTGGCCGAGCTCGGCGCCTATCACCGGGCCTATCGCGCGCTGATGGATCACTGGCGGGCCGCGCTGGGCGATCGGCTGGTCGAGATCGATTACGAAGATCTGGTGGGCGATCCGCGCGCGGCGATGGAAATGCTGATGCCGCGGCTCGGCCTCGCGCTGGAGGATGCCTGCCTGAGCCCGGAGAAGGACCGGTCCGCGGTGATGACGGCCAGCGCCGCGCAGGTCCGCCAGCCGATCCATTCGGCTTCGGTCGGTTCGGCCGCGCGCTATGCCGCGCATCTCGAACCGTTGCGCGCGGCGCTCGGCGAATAGACCCGCCCTCCCGGCCAGGCCGCGCCGGCGTTGGGCTTCAGCCATAGATGGGGTCGATGCCCTGCATGAGGAATCACATCCTAGCGGGATGGGTCCGGTTTTAGGACAACCTGGGGGTGGGCGGCTTCGCGGCGACGAAGGCGATGGCGGAGCTGCCCCGCTACGACAACAACGCATGGTGCCGCCCGGAAATGCCGAAACACGTTCTTCCTCTGGTCGATATTTCCCTCCTCCAAAGCGACGCTTTCGAGGATCGGCTGAGCGTGGCCCGCGATCTCGATCGGGCCTGCGTGGAAGCGGGCTTCCTCTATATCCGGGGTTCGCAATTCGACGGCGCATTGTTCCGCCGCCTGCTCGACCGCGCGAAGCTCTATTTCGCGCTCGACGATGCGACCAAGATGCAGGCCTATATTGGCCTGTCCGAGAACCACAGCGGCTATGTCCCGGTGGGCGAGGAGCAGTTCGGCGTCGGCACCTACGATCTCAAGGAAGCCTACGACGTCAACAACGACTATCCGCTCGCGGAAGGCAGGCGCCCGCTGCTGGGCCCCAATGTCTGGCCCGAAATGGCCGGTTTCCGCGAAGACGTGCTGGCCTATTACCAGCACATCCAGGCGATCGGGCACCAGCTGTTCCGGGCCTTCGCACTCGCGCTGGGGCTGGAGGAAACCTATTTCGACGCGTTTCTCCAGCATCCGCCGAGCCAGTTGCGGCTGATCCATTATCCGTTCGATGCCAGCGTGGAAGACCGGCCCGGGATCGGCGCCCATACCGATTACGAATGCTTCACCCTGCTGTTCGCGACCGCCGCCGGGCTGCAGGTGGTCGGCAAGGACGGGGAATGGGTCGATGTGCCGCTGCTCGAGGGCACGATGATCATGAACATCGGCGACATGATGGAGATCATGTCCAACGGCCGCTACGTCGCGACCAAGCACCGGGTGAAGAAGGTGCCGGAAGAGCGCTTCTCGTTCCCGCTGTTCTTCTCCTGCGACTACGATCACGTGATCGCGCCGATCGCGCCCGACGAGGTCCCGCGCTATGCCCCGCTCAAGGGCGGCGAACACCTGCATAACCAGACCGCGCAGACCTTCGCCTATCTCAAGCGCCGGGTCGCCAGCGGCGAACTGGTGCTAGAAGATCCGGTGCCGCTCGATTCCTTCGGCCTGCAGCAGGCCGGGGTGCGCGCATGAACCTCGCGACCCTCCTCGAACGGCTCCCGCGCAAGGGCATCGACGGCCTGCGCTTTCCGCGCAATCTGCTCGGCACCTTCCGGCGCAAGAGCATCAGCTTCTGTACCGGCGTCACCGACGAGACGACCGTGGTCTACTGGCTCCAGTCGAAAAGCTTCAGCATCGATCTGCGCCTGCCCGAAGAAGCCGCGACGCCGCTGACCGAACGCCAGGGCTGGGTCGGCGACACGCTGTGGGACGACGAATCCGGCCTGCTGTCGTGGCAGATCGCGCGCAGCTACCAGCCGCGCAACCAGTGGCCCGAGCCCGCCCGCCTCAACATCGTCGGCAATTGCGTGCTCGAGTTCGCTCCCTCGGGTGCCTATGTCGAGGACTGGCGACAGAAATCCTCCAGCGGGCCGTTCCTCGGGCTGCGCCTGGTCAGCATGCTGAACGAGGCGACCGGGCAGGAAACGCCGGCGGACGGCGGCTTCGTGATCGCCGGCGAGCATGCCGCCTTCGCGCAATCGCGGCTGCCCCGGATCGACGATGCGCTGGAGCGCACCGGCAGCCTGGAAAGCGCGCTGGCGGCCGGCATCGCGACCGAGGAAGAGATCGAGAGCTACGAGGTTTCGGTCGCGATCGGCGGCCGCGCGATCACCTACAGCACCCGGAACAGCCGTCTCGGAGAAACGATCGGCGCGGGCGATTTCTCGATCTGCCCCGATGGCACGGTCGCGCATGAGCGGCTCGTCGGCGGCGAATTGTGCGTCCTCATCTACGAGGTCGACGTGTTTGAGCCGGACTTCACTTTCGACACCCAAACGCCGTCCACCTCGGAGGTACTCGAGTGGATGGAACAGGAAAAGTGCCACCTGGCCCGCCATGCGGTCCTCGTGAATTAGGCCGGCGAGATGGTGGTTCTCCAGAGTTATGCGGAGGTTTTCTATGGATAGTTACGAACAAGCCTATGATGCCTCCGTCGCCAGCGGCGGGCAGCCGGCAGCGGCGAGCCTCGATGCGGAGCCGGCTTTAGCCGGTCCGGCAGCGGTGCGGCAGGCCGGACCGGTCAAGCGGACCATCTTCAAATATCTCCAGCCTGCGATTCTGCTGGCGATCCTTGCCTTCTGGACGCTCGCTCCGGCTTCGGTCACCCACAATGGCTGGGTCGGCGCGCTGGCTGGTACCGGGATCATGGTCTTCATCATGGCCCTCGAATGGGTCAATGAGCGCCACGCCCACTGGCGGCTGACCGTGCGCGAGTTCCTCGAGGGCGCGTTCTATATCGTCGCCAATCGCTATCTGTTCGGCGCGGTCTCCGCGGTGCTGCTCTACGATCCGCTCAAGGCCTTCGTGATGAGCTATGGGCTGACCACCGGGGTGACCACCGGCTTCCCGCTGTCGGTGCAGGTGCTCATGCTGATCTCGATGCATGAATTCGTGCAATACTGGTTCCACCGGATGCTCCACAACCACCCGTGGCTGTGGGAGGTGCATGTCCCGCATCACTACATCACCCAGCTCAACACGATGAACGCGGCGGTCGGCAACTGGCTCGAGATCATGTTCCTCGGCCTGACCCTGGGCATCTTCTTCGAAATGCCGCGCGAGGCGCTGCTATGCGCGGGCAATATCGGCGGTGCGGTGGCCTATTTCGCCCATTCGAACATCCGCTTCGATCCGCCCCGCTGGTACTCGTTCTTCTTCACCACGATCGAGCATCACAGCCTGCATCATTCGCTGAACTACGACGACACGCGCTACAATTACGCCAATGAACTGATCATCTACGACCGCATCTTCGGGACCTTCCGCGAAGGCGAGGCGATCCATGTCGGGCAGGACGAACAGCGGCGCCTGTCGATCTGGGAACAGTCCATCTGGCCGTTCCTGCCGGCGAAGATGAAGGCGAAGAAGGCCTGACCTGGCGCGACGATAAACGACAGGCCCGGAGCAACGCGAACCCCGGGCCGCGAGATGCGATGACAAGGCGATTTGCCGCCGGTTGGCGGCGGAAATGAGGTCGAGCGCGAACACCGCGCCGATCAGCGGGTAGCTGCGCGCGCCAGACGTGTGGAGCCTGGCGAATATCCGGAACATCAGAACCCGGAATTCGCAAAAGCCGGAGAGGAAGGAGAAGACTTAAACACGAGGGATCTTATCATGACTGACACCAAGAGCCTTTTGATGGCGCGCGCCAGTGCCCTTGCGCTGCTGACATCCGCCTCCATCGTTCTGCCTGCGCAGGCCCATGCGGAAGACACCAACGCCGCTGCCGAAGCGGATGCGGGCGGATCGTCGGGCGGACTGACCGACATCCTCGTCACCGCCTCGCGGCGCGAGACGACCACGCTGAAGACCCCGATCAACATCTCCGCGATTTCCGGCGACGATCTGGCGAACAAGGGCGTGACCAATTTCCAGGACCTCGGCCGCACGATCGCCGGCCTGGTCTATAACAGCGCGAGCATCCGCGACGGCGGCTCCAGCAGCTTCATCATCCACGGGCTCAACCTCGACGGGGTCAGCTCGGGCGGCGAACGCCCGGCGGCGACGATCGCTCCGGTGTCGGTCTATATCGGCGAGACTCCGGCCTTCGTGAACATCCATCTGGCCGACATCCAGCGGATCGAGGTGCTGCGCGGCCCCCAGGCCACGCTGTATGGTAACGCCTCGATCGCCGGCACTTTGCGGGTGTTGTTCAACGAACCCGATCCGAGCGGCTTCAGCGCGGACATCTCGGGCAGTGGCGGCTGGACCAAGCATGCCAGCGGCCCGAACTACACCGTCGACGGCGCGGTCAATGTGCCGCTGGCCTCCAACCTCGCGCTGCGCGTTGCAGCCGGCTACACTTTCGCGCACGGCTTCATCGACGCGCCGATGATGTATACGCTCGACAGCGACGGCAAGCCGGTGCTCGCCGACCCGTCGGACCCGGTCCACAGCCTGCCGGTGCCGACCTCCAAAAAGAATGTCGACGACAGCAAACTGGCCTACGTCCGCCCGATGCTGAAGTTCGAGGACGGGCCGTTCACGCTGCTCGCAACCTATCAGCACCAGTACGAGCATTCGGACGGGCCGGATCAGGACAGCTATCCGGGCGGCACTGCACCCACAGCCTTCTCCAGCTCGGGCGACGTGGGCGCCAACCCGGCGTTCCAGAACGACAATTTCGACAACGTGTTCAAGCCCCAGTTCGACGAATACCAGACCGGCGCCTTCATCGATCAGCCGCTGACCCGCAAGGTCGATCTCGGCTCGCTCGAGGGATCCTACGATTTCGGTTTCGCCACGCTGACCAGCGTCACCTCGGCCTATGAAACCGACAGCTTCGGGACGAGCGACAGCACCGCCGGCTACCAGAAGAGCCTCGGCTATTTCTATGCGGGCTATCCGCGCATCCTCGTGCCCAGCACGCGCGATTACAACGAGAAGGCGTTCATCCAGGAAGTCCGGCTGGTGTCGGCCGGGAATACGCCGCTGACCTACAGCATCGGCGCGTTCTACATGGATCAGAAGAGCCATCTGACCCAGACCGACTACAACATGGGCTACACCGACTATCTCAATGCGCTGGGCGCGTGGAACACCGGAACCGACGTCGGCTATATCTACGATCGCCAGATGGACTTCACCGACCTCGCGGCCTTCGGCGAGCTGACCTATCACATCACCCCGGCGTGGCAGATCACCGGCGGCGTCCGGGTGTTCACCCAGAAGCTCGAGATCACCGCGCTCAACGCGCTGCCGATCTGCGGCTTCTATTGTTCGTCGGACGGGATCGACCCCGAGGGCGTGGTTCTCGCCAGCGATACGCAAAAGAAGACCCAGGCGCTGTTCAAGGCCAACACGTCCTATGAATTCGCCAATGGCATGCTTGCCTATTTCACCTTCTCGCAAGGTGTGCGGCGCGGCGGTGCGAGCGGAATTCCGACCACCGGCACCTTCGCCGAGGATCCGGCGTTCCAGTTCTATCAGCCGGATTCGGTCGACAATTACGAGCTCGGCCTGAAGGGGCGGATCGGGCGGCGCTTCGATTTCGCGGCGGCCGGCTATTACGTCGACTGGAAGGACCCGCAGGTCAATGTCAGCACCCCCAACGGCGGCTTCCCGGCGGTGGTCAACGGCACCAGCGCCCGCTCGCTCGGCATCGATCTCGAGGCGCATTATCTGCTGACCGACGAGCTGACCCTGACCGGCACCTATGGCTTCAACAAGTCGAAGCTGACCGGCCCGATCCTGGTCGGCGGCAAAAACTTTGGCGGCGATGGCACGGAACTGCCGGGCACGCCGCACCACACGGTCAGCCTGTCGGCCGATTACGCCAAGCCGCTCGCGGGCGATCTGATGCTGAACACGCAGGTCAACTTCAGCTACCGCAGCGGGATGTCGACCTCGCTGACCGCGAAATCGAATGTCGAACTGCCCGGCTTTGCGATGGTTGGCGCGGCGATCGGCGTGAGCAAGGACATGTGGCGCGTCGATCTGTTCGGCGACAACCTTGGCGATGTGCGCGGGGTATTGTCGGCGCAGAGCGCGCTGGCGACCGACGTGCGCGGGCTTAATTATCGCCTGTCGCGGCCGCGGACCGTCGGGCTGCGCTTCTCGGTCAAATATCGCTGATCGAACGATCCTGGGTCCCTCCCTTCGGGGAGGGGCCAGGGCGGGGACTGTCGGCTGCGCGATGTCGGCAGTCCCCGCTTTGCATTCACGGTCAGCGGGCTAGGACCTTGGGGTCGCCCGCAGTCGCCGGATCATCTCGTCAAGGAACAGCTGCGCGGCCGTGTCGCGCGACGGAGTCAGGCGGGCAAGCAGGTACATTTCGTAGGACGGCGCGGTGTCGTCGGCCAGGAGCGGCCACAAGCGGCCCTGACGCACCCCCTCGCCGGCGGCCATCACCGGCAGGAAGCCGATCCCGATGCCGAGCGAGATCAGCCGCATCGCTTCGTGGATATCCTCCGCCAGCCCGTTCACGACCGTTCCCAGCCGGTAGCGCTGGCGCAGGCGGGTGATCGTCTCAACCTCGTCGGCGCCGGTCAGCACGAAGCCCTGTTCGCGCAGATCGCCGATCTTGGCGATCTTGCAGCCGAACAGCGGGTGCGAACGCGAGCAATAGAGTTGCTGGGTCTCGACGAACAGCGGCTCGTAGGTCAGCGCGCTGCGGACCCCGCTGTCGTAGCCGACCCCGAGTTCGGCCTCGCCCCGTTCGAGCGCGTCGAGCACTTCGCGCCAGGGCGAGACGCGGATTTCGATCCGGATCGAGGGGTGCCGGCGGTGCAGGCTCGCGATCGCCTCGTCGAATTCGGGCGAGATGATCGAGGACACCACCTGGATCCGCGCCAGGCCTTCGACCTGCTTGACCGCCTGGGCGATCTGGTGCGGCGCCATCCGCGCGGCCTCGAACATGTCCTCGCACAGCAGGTACAGCGCGCGCCCGGCGGTGGTCAGTTCGATGCCGGTCGCGCCGCGGTTGAGCAGGCGCGCGCCCGCGTGGTCCTCCAGCCGCTTCAGCGCGGCGCTGATGGTCGGCTGCTGGCGGTTCAGCCGCCGCGCCGCCGCGCCGATGCCGCCGGCCTTCACGATATCGACGAACAGCCGCAGCAGGTTCCAGTCCACCTGGGAGGCGAAATTGGCATTGATGCGGACGGGGCCGCTCATGACCGATCAGCCGGGATGGAGCGTTCCGTCAAAAGCCGGTGGCCGCCATTTTCATATAGGTTGGATCGAAGCGCAGCTTGATCTGGTTCTTGTCGCCCAACACCTTCCCGCCCGGAAATTCGATGCCGATCGCATCTACCGATGTAGCGGCGGGACCGAACAGGCCCTGCGCGAAGCTGAACTGGCGGACGCGGTCGGTCACCGTGATCAGATCGGGGTTCTCGGCATAGTTCGCGGCGTCGGCCGGGTTGCGGTAGAGATAGGTCGTCGCGAGCTGTTCCTTCAGGCTTGCGGCCGTGGTGCCCGCGCCCTTGGCCATCTGTTCGATCACCGTCTCGGATTGCGCATCGCCCTTGTGCAGGATTTCCATCGTCTCGTACCAGATGCCGGCCAGCGCCTTGCCGAGATCGGGATTGGCCTTGAGCGTTTCGGTGCTGACATTCATCACATCGAGGATTTCGTTCGGGATCTTCGAACTGTCGAATATTTCGACCGCGCCGGGTTCCTTGCGGATCTGCGCCAGTTGGGGGTTCCACGCGACCACCGCGGTGACTTCCGGGGTCGCGAAGGCAGAGATCATGTCGGCGTCGCTGGTGTTGATCGTCTTGATGTCGGTCAGCTTCATCCCGGCTTCCTCGAGCGCGCGGGCGAGCAGGTAATGCGAGACCGAAAGCTCGACGAGATTGATCCTGCGGCCCGCGAGGTCGCGAACACTCTTGCCGTTCTTGACCACGATCCCGTCATTGCCGTTGGAATAATCGCCGATGATGATCACGCTGGTGTCGCGCCCGCCGGCGGCCGGAATCGTCAGTGCATCCATCGTCGTCGCAAGCACGCCGTCGAGCTTGCCGGCGGTGTACTGGTTGATCGATTCGACGTAGTCGTTGACCTGCACCATGGTGATCGTGATGCCGAACTTCTTCGCCCATTTCTGCACGATGCCGGCCTGGTTCGCATAATACCACGGCATGAAGCCGGTGTAGATCGACCAGCCGATCTGGAATTCGGTCCGCTTGGCGTCAGCCCCCTGGCCGCCGAATTTTCCGCAGGCGCCGAGCGCGAGCGTGACCGGGAGGGCACCCGCGAGCTTCAACAGATTCCGACGGTTCACCAGCGTTGATCGACCCATGCTTTTTCTCGCCTGTCCTGTGCCGGATGATCTTAGCGGGCGCGGGTCATACCGGTAGACGCGGACAATTGATGGAAAGCATAGATTGAATATATGCTGCGGTGCAACAAAAAGCGCGTTGCAGGCAATATGCCGGGCGCAATTGGCATTGCGCGCCGGCGCACCTAAAGGCCACACGATGTTGCGCATCACCGAACTGACGCTACCGCTCCACCATCCGGACGAAGCCTTGGCGGCCGCGATCTGCAAGCGGCTGCGGATCACGCCGCGCGATCTGGTGCGCTATGCCGTCGCGCGCCGCGGGCACGATGCACGCAACAAGGCCAATATCCTACTGGTCTATTCGGTCGACGTGAACGTGAAGGATGAAGCAGCGGTGCTCGCGCGCTTCCGCAAGGATCGCCACGTCCAGCCCGCGCCCGACACCCGCTATCACATGGTCGCCAAAGCGCCTGCGGGTGGCGGGGCCCCGCGCCCGGTAGTGATCGGCGCCGGACCATGCGGATTGTTCGCCGGGTTGATCCTGGCGCAGATGGGCTTCCGGCCGATCATCCTCGATCGTGGGAAAGTCGTCCGCGAACGCACGCAGGATACCTGGGGCCTGTGGCGCCGCAGTGTCCTCAACCCCGAATCCAATGCGCAGTTCGGCGAAGGCGGGGCCGGCACCTTCTCCGACGGCAAGCTCTACAGCCGGATCAGCGATCAGCTGTTCCGCGATCGCAAGGTGCTGAGCGAATTCGTCAAGGCCGGCGCACCCGAAGAGATCCTGACCGAGGCGCATCCCCATATCGGTACCTTCCGGCTGGTGACGATGGTCGAAAGCATCCGCGAGACCATCGAGGCGCTCGGCGGCGAATATCGATTCTCGACCCGGGTCGACGGTCTCGACATCGCGACCGATGGGCAGGGAGCGCGGCGCGTGCGCGGGCTCCATCTGCACGGCGGCGAATATCTCGAGGCGGACCGGGTGGTGCTGGCGATCGGGCACAGCGCGCGCGACACTTTCGCGATGCTCCACGCGGCCGGGGTTCATGTCGAGGCGAAGCCGTTTTCGATCGGAGTGCGGATCGAACACCCGCAATCCTGGATCGACACCTCGCGCTTCGGGATCGACGCCGGCAATCCGATCCTCGGCGCGGCCGAATACCATATCTCGCACCACTGCGCGAACGGCCGCACGGTCTATAGCTTCTGCATGTGTCCGGGCGGCACGGTGGTCGCCGCGACTTCGGAACCGGGCTGCGTCGCGACCAACGGCATGAGCCAGTATTCGCGCAACGAGCGCAACGCCAATTCGGGGCTGGTCGTCGCGATCGATCCGGCGCGCGATTATCCGGGCGATCCGCTCGCGGGCATCGCGCTGCAGCGCCATTGGGAAGCGCGGGCCTATGCGGCGGGCGGATCGAACTACAAGGCGCCCGCGCAAAGGCTGGGCGATTTCCTCGCCGGGCGCCCGTCGAAGGCGCTGGGCAAAGTCACACCCTCCTACCGGCCCGGGGTGCATCTGACCGACCTGGCGGAGTGCCTGCCCGAATTCGCGGTGACCGCGATGCGCGAAGCGCTGCCGGTGTTCGGGCGGCAGATCCCGGGCTATGACCATCCCGATGTCGTGATGACCGGGGTGGAGACACGCACCTCATCCCCGGTCCGCTTCACCCGGGGCGAGGATTTTCAGAGCCTCAACACCGCGGGGCTGTTCCCTGCGGGCGAAGGCGCCGGCTATGCCGGGGGAATCCTGTCAGCGGGCGTGGACGGGATCAAGGTTGCGGAAGCGGTGGCGCTGAGCCTCGGCCATCAGGCCACCCACAGCAATGGAAGTGTGCCGTCCTAGGCCCTCATTCGAGGCCACGCGCATATTGCTTCCCTCATTTCTTTAGCCATGCCTTCATGGAAGATCACGAAATCCAACTAACGCGCGATTTGTTCTAAACTTCTCCGAACCTCGTCGGATTGGCTTTTGAGTGGGGTGACGAGTGTGCCCTGCCTTGAGCTTGGACGGGGCGGTTTGGATGGTATCGATATTCACGGGCGTCGGGGCTGGTTTCGCGCGCGGTTCGGGCAATCTTCTGGGCGGCGCGGGGCAGCTGGGAAATTCGCTGCTGGGGCGCGGCGCCGAGGGTGTCTCGGTCAATGCGGCGACCGGGGGCCTGCTGATCAGCCACCAGGACGAGTTCCTGGTAGGCCTTGGCCCGGATGTCGCGATTACGCGGACCTACAACAGCCTTGCTGACACGGGCGATGGCGACAATGGCGATAACTGGCAGCAAGGCACGACCCGGAAAGTCGTAGGCTACACGGCGGGAGTAAGCGTCCAGCGGCTGGGAGCGGATGGCTCGCTGATCACGTACAGCTGGGTCTCGGGCGATCTCTACCGGACCAAGGACGGCTCGGGCGCGTTCGACACGCTGGAGTACAACTCGGGCGCGGATGCGTGGACCTGGACCGAGGGCGACAGCCAGTCGAAGGAGGTTTACAGCGCGGCGCAGGCTTTGGGCGAGTACCGGATCACCTCGGCCGCCGACATCGACGGCAATGCGCTGGCCTTCACTTACGTGTCGGGCACCGACCAGCTCGACAAGGTTACGACCACCGACGGCAGCTGGACCCAGTACACGTGGAGCGGGAACGCGATCACTCAGGTGGCGACCGGCTATACCGACCTCGCGACCTCGACCGCGAAGACGCTCACGCGGGTGCGCTATACCTATGACGGGTTGGGGCGGCTCCAGACCGTCACGACCGACCTGACCCCGGGCGATAGCTCGGTCTCCGATGGCGCGAAATACGTCACGACCTACACCTATGACGGTGCCTCCAACCGGGTGGCCTCGATCGCGCAGAGCGACGGCTCGTTGCTACAGGTCGCCTATGACGGTTCGGGCCGGGTGCAGACCCTGACCCAGACGGTCGCGAGCGGCGTGACGCGGGTGACCACGCTCACCTATGGCACGGGCTATACGACCGTCACCGGCCCCGACAGCCAGGTGACCCGGCTCGATTACGATGGCTCGAACCGCCTGACCAAGATCACCGCGCCTGCGGCTTACAGCGGCGCGACCGCCCAGACCGTCCAGTTCAGCTACGATGCCGATGGCAATCTCGACACGGTGACCGACAGCAATGGCAAGGTCACGAGCTACGATTACGACGTCAATGGCAATGCCACCCTCATCACCGATGCGACCGGGAACACGGTCACGCGGACCTATGATGCGCAGAACCGGCTGATCACCGAGCTGACCAGCGGCGCCGACCGCGACGGCGCGAGCGTCGCGCATTACCAGCAATACGTCTACGATGCCGAAGGCCACCTGCGCTTTGCGGTCAATGCGGCGGGGCAGACCACCGAGTACCAGTACAACACGGCAGGCCAGCTGGTGCGCACGATCACCTATGCCGAGCAGCGCATGACCCCGCCGGGGGCGGCGGCGATCAGTGAGGCAACCGCTATGGCGTGGGCCTCGGCGATCACCGATCGCAGCTCGGTGCGGGTGATCGACAACAGCTACGACGCGCGCGGCAACCTGACGCAGAGCAAGGCCTACGGGATCGCGGACGCCTCGGGCAACCCGCTCACGACCGAAGGCACGAGTACCAGCAGCTTCGTCTACGACCAGGCGGGCAATCTGCTCGAGCGCTACCGCCCGGGCGAGAGCCACGAGACGTTCCTCTATGACGGGATGGGGCGGCTTTACTCCTCGACCGACAAGAACGGGGGCACGACCACGATCGTGTTCACCGATGCGTCGAGTACCACGACGGTGACGACCAGCCTCGGGCTGACCACGACCTCGGTCTACAACAAGGCTGGCGATCTGGTCAGCTATACCGAGAGCGGCGCGAGCGCGACCGCCGGCACGGCCACCAGCTATTACGATGCCGCGGGGCGCCTGCGGAAGGTGGTCGATGCGAGCGGGCGCGAGGCCTACTTCTATTACGACAAGGCGGGCCGCAAGGTCGCCGAGGTCAACCAGCTCGGCGAGCTTACGGAGTACCGCTATGACGCGGCGGGCCGCGTTGCGGCGACGATCGCCTATTCGACCGCGCTGACCGGTACGCCGCTCACCAATATGCAGAACGTCGGCTATACGGGCGACCTGTCGACGATGCTGCCGACCGCCAGCGCGAGCGACGTGTGGAGCTGGACTGTCTACGACGACGCCGGACGGGTGATCCAGGTGATCGACAACCTCGGCTCGACCGTGACCTACGAGTACGACACCGAAGGCAAGCTGGCGAAGACCTATGCCTGGTACACCAAGCTCTCCGCCGGGACGCTGACCGGTTTCAAGACGGCGTTCCCGACGAGCCTGCAGCTGCCGGCAACCAACGCCAAGGACACGTTCAGCCGCGTGTTCTACAACAAGGCCGGGCAACAGATCGCCTCGCTCGACGGCGAGGGTTACCTGACCGAGTCCATCCGCGACGGCGCGGGGCTGGTCACGCAGACCACGAGCTATGTCGCGGTGACCAATGCGGCCGACCGCGCCTCGGGCAGTCTCGCGACGCTCAAGGCCGGGATCGTAGCGTCGACGGCCGACCGGGTCGCCTACTCGGTCTATGACGGGCAGGGTCTGCTGCGCTACACGGTCAATGCCGAGGGCGGGATCACCGGCTTTACCTATGACAATGCCGGGCGGCCGAGCAAGACAACCGTCTATGCGGTGAAGCAGGCGCTGACGGACTTTACCTATGATGCGGTGAAGGCGGCGGTGACCACCAATGCGGCCGATCGCACGAGCTGGGTGGTGTACGATGCCGCCGGCCGCGCGGCTTACGCGGTCGATGCGGAGGGCGGAGTAACCGCGTTCACCTATAACATCGCCGGGCAGGTGGTGAAGGCGATCGCCTACGACAACCTTTACGCCTCGACCGTAGATCTGACCTCGCTCAACAGCTGGTCGGCGAACACGACCCAGGCGAACGATGCCTCGAACCGCCTGACGCGGACCTGGTACAACGCCCGGGGCGAAGCGGTCTACTCGATCGACGCCGAGGGCATCGTCACTGGCTATGCCTATGATGCTGAAGGCCGGGTGCTGTCGACCACGTGCTATGCGGCAACCAATAACACGATCGCTTCGAGCAAGGTGGTGGTCAGCGACACGACCACGATCAGCCAGCTCCAGTCGCTGATCGCAGGCCTGACCTATGTGATCACGGTCAGCCAGAGCTACGACAATGCCGGGCGGGTGCTGACCAGCACCGACGGCATGGACGTGGTCACGCGCAACACCTACAATGCGCTCGGACAGCTGACCGATGTGGTCGAGGCCTACAGCACTACCGACGAGGCCATTACCCACTATACCTATGACGGCGCGGGCCGGGTGCTGACGGTCACGGCCGCTTATGGCGTGTCCGGCCAGGCAGCTACGGTCACCTATGCCTATGATGGGCTGGGCAACAAGACGAGCGTCACCGACGCGCGGAGCAACTCCACCACCTATACCTACGACAGGCTCGGCCAGGTACTGACCGCGACCAATGCGCTGTCCGGGGTCACCACCTACGTCTACGATGCGTTCGGCAATGTTGTGAAAGCGACCAGCCCGGGCAGCGGCAGCACCTACGCGCGGCTGCGACGAGAGTCCGCGCAGCCCGAACGGACAGCGCAAATCGAGATCGCCCATGGGTAAGCTTTTCGGCAGGAACAAGGATCTCGTGCTGGTGATCGGCACGGTGATGATCCTGCTGATCCTGTTTTCGCCGATCCCGCCGGCGGCGCTCGATCTTGCGATCATCGTCAATTTCGGCATGGGTCTCACGATCATGCTCCTGACCTTTTATGTCAGGAAACCGGTCGAGTTTTCGACCTTCCCGTCGCTGCTGCTGGTCGCGACCCTTTACCGGCTCTCGCTCAATGTCGCCGCAACCCGCCTGATCTTGACTGAGGCTGACGCCGGGGACGTGATCAACGCGATCGGTTCCTATGCAGTGCAGGGGAATTTCGTGATCGGCCTGGTGGTGTTCACGATCCTGGTGGTGGTGCAATATGTCGTGGTCACGTCGGGTGCGCAACGCGTGTCCGCGGTCGCGGCCCGCTTCACGCTGGATTCGATGCCCGGCCAACAGATGTCGATCGACGCGGATCTCAATCTCGGCCTTATCGACCAGAAACAGGCAATCGCACGGCGTGAGGGATTGGAAAAAGAGGCATCGTTTTACGGGGCGATGGATGGCGCGTCCAAATTCGTGAAGGGCGATGCGATCGCCGGGATCATCATCCTGCTGATCAACATCATTGCCGGACTGATCGTCGGCGTAGCCCAGATGGGCATGGAATGGAGCGAAGCACTCCAGCGCTTCACCCTGTTGACGATCGGCGACGGCATCGCCACCCAGCTGCCCGCGCTGATCATCTCGATCGCAACCGGCATTATCGTCACCCGCTCATCTGCGGACCGGGAACTTTCGACCGAGATCTTCCGCCAGCTTGCGTCCGAACCGCGCGTTCCGCTGATCGTGATGGCGATACTCGCGCTGCTCATGCTGCTCCCGGGCATGCCCAAATGGCCGATCGTCCTATTGCTGGGGATTGCCCTATTCGCCTGGCTCAGGGTGCGAAAGCTCAAGCGCGAAGCGGCAGAAGGCCTGGAAGAAGAAGGCGCCGAGGAGCCGGCTGCGCCCGCACAGCCCGCACTCGAGATCGCCTTCGGGGCGAAGCTGGCCGAGGCCTGGGGCAATCGCAGGGCACTGTTGCTCGAACGCATTTCCACTAGCCGGACGGCGCATGAGCGGACCTTCGGTATCGGGTTTCCCGCTGTTCGATTTGTCGAAAGCGATGATCTTGGCGGGCTTGACTATCGGATCAATATCTACGGCACCACTTATGGAACCGGCCAGGTCCATCCGGACCGGATGCTCGCGATCGCCCAACGGGAGAATGCGCCGAAGATTGCCGGAATTGCGGGACGGGATCCCGCCTATGGCATCGCCGCGACCTGGATAGAAACCTCCCTCGCGCGCGAGGCGGGCAATGGCGGTTACAGCGTGATCGATCCAGAAACCGTGATGATTACCCATTTCGTCGAGATCGTGCGGATGGAAGTGGCGACATTGCTGACCCGTGCGGTTACGACGGAGCTGCTCGAACAATTGCGTGAGCGGCAGCCTGGCCTCGTCGAAGAGCTGATTCCCAACGTGATGGCCATGTCGGATATCCAACGCATCCTGCAGAACCTGCTGCGCGAACGCGTTTCGATCGCGAATCTTGACCTGATCGTCGAAACGCTGGTGGATGTTGGCCGAACGGAGCGCGATCCCGCCGAACTTACCGAGCGGGTTCGCCAGGCCCTAAGTACGTCCATCTGCAACGGTTTGCGCGGCCAGAATTCCCAGCTTTCCGTATTGAGCCTCGATCCGCGACTGGAAAACAGGATCATCGCCGGAGCCGGCGCGCCCGAAGCCGTCGCGCTGGGGATGGAGCCGCGTCTTGCAGAACAACTCCTGCGCGGCCTTGCGCCGTTGGCGGAAACGATGATGCGGCAAGGCAAGGCGCCAGTGTTACTCTGCGCCGGACCGATCCGCAGGATACTGCTGCGGCTCACGCAGAGGTCGATCCCCCAACTCTCGGTCATTTCGGTCGATGAAGTGCCAATACGGATATCGCTTCATTCGTTCGATGTCGTTAAGGTGGAAGGGTGATGCAGGCAGAAGCGCAAGAGAGACTGGAGCGGCTGCTCTCCTACCTCGATCAGGATCCTGAAAACGTCCCTCTGCTCCGCGATGTGGCGCAAGCGGCAATGGCCGCCGCCGCCATGGATCAGGCAAAGGCGCTTTATGGCCGTCTCAAGCAATTAGGCGAGTTGAGCGAAGCGGATAGCAACGATTGGGCAATAGCCGCGATGCGGAGCGGAGAGCCCAAACTGGCCGCCGCGACTTTCGCTGGATTGCTGGAGACAGCCCCGGGCGATCAAGCGCTGAAGTTCAACCTCGCCTGGGCAAGATCGCTCGCGGGGGATGAGGAGGGGGCCCGGTCCTTGCTTGATGAGGAGTTGGTCGACGCCTTGCCGCAGGCCGCGCAGCTCGAGGTCCACCTGCTGCATGCTGCGGGAAAATTCGACGAAGCCGCGGAACGCGCCAAGGCCCATCTTGCACGCCATGGCGATTATTCGCCCCTGCTTGCTGCGACGTCGGTGCTGGCTCTGGATATCGAGGATGAGGTGCTTGCGCGCGAATGTGCGGAACGGGCGGGGGCGCATCCGGACGCCCTGACCACGCTCGCAACGCTGACGCTCGGAGATGCCGATCCTGATCGGGCGAGGGCTCTGTTCGAACGGTCGCTGACGATCAACGCACAGTCGCCACGGGCGTGGGTCGGGCTTGGCCTGACCGATCTGGTTGCCGGCAAGAGCGTCGAAGCGGGCGAGAAGATCGACCGCGGCGCCGAGCTGTTCGGCGATCATCTTGGCAGCTGGATCGCGGCGGGCTGGGCCTATTTGATCGCCGGGGACCTTTCCAAGGCCCGCGCCCGCTTCGAACACGCGGTGGAGCTGGATGGGACCTTCGCCGAATGCCAGGGCTCGCTTGCGGTCACCGAGATATTGATGGGCGAGGGCGAAGCCGCCAAGGGCCGGGTCGAGATCGCGCTGCGGCTTGATCGGCAGTGTTTCTCCGCGGCCTTCGCCAACATGCTGCTGGCGGCGGTGGAAGGCGATCCGGAAAAAGGCCGGCGGTTTATCGAGATCGCGCTCAAGCAACCGATCGGCGAAAGCAAGCGTACCATTGTCGATATGGTCACGCGGATGGCGCGCTAGGCTGCGGGCTTGCCGATTTCTCCGATGGCCTCGCCGAGAAGCCGCTTGGCTTCCGGGTCTGAAGCGATGATACGGTAGACTTCGTCTGCTACCTTGCGGAACTTGTGATCGTTGGCGGCACCTTCGCCGAATTCATCGACCAGTAGCGCAGCGATCACCGTCCGCCCCAGTTCTTCCTCCGAGAGATCGTCGGTCCGCATGACTGCTTCGATACGGCCGGCGGCCGATCGTCTGCGCTCGGCTGTCGAGGCGCCTGCAGTTCCGCTCCTACGGGCGCGATCGGATTTGCCGAGCCGGCCAAGCTGATGGCGCAGCAGCATCAGCATCTGGTCCACGTTCGAGATGCGGGTCATCACGGGTACCTCAATGCTCGGCAGGCTTGCCGACGAATTGTCCGAGCAGC
The DNA here is from genome assembly GCA_029202985.1 of Candidatus Andeanibacterium colombiense. Taxonomy (GTDB): domain Bacteria; phylum Pseudomonadota; class Alphaproteobacteria; order Sphingomonadales; family Sphingomonadaceae; genus Andeanibacterium; species Andeanibacterium colombiense. The sequence goes on from CP119316.1 coordinate 2,849,121, forward strand.
ATCGACGTTGCCGAGAGATCGCTTTCTTCCCCACTGGCCTTGGCGCCATGCGGTAGCTTTTCGCACTCCCGCATCAACAGGCGGATATCATTGTTGAGCGGTTCGTTTTCCCGATTGAGCGCAAGGCCTTCGCGCATCAACGTCAGTGCCTCGTCGAATTCGTCGCGCACCAGGTGGATCAACCCATCGACGAATTTGCGCAGGTAGAAATCGGCGGGAAGCCGTTGCAGCGGCCCCCAGGTCGAGAGCGCGCGATCGACTTCGCCGGAGGTCAGCTCGAAGAAGCCGAGTTGATAGCGCGCGATGTGGAATTCGGGGGCCAGTTGTACAGCCCGCATAAGCGCGGAATGCGCCTCGAGCGGCTGTTGCTGGCCTGCCAGGATCGAGCCGCGCATGAAGTGTAGCCGGGGATCGTTTGCAAAGCGTTGCAAAAGTCGATCAACCTCGGCAAGATCCGTGGTGTCGTCCTTCTGGAGGGCCTCCATAAGGCCAGCCATTTCTTCATCGCCGCACAATTCCATAAGTCCCTCCTAACGTAATTTTGCCAGCAGGCTCCTGAGCTTCTCTAGGCCGGAGCGGTGAATTTGCGAGACCCTGCCCTTGGTGACCCCCATTAACAGCGCAATCTGCTGAAAACTGACGCCATTGCGATAATGCTGGCGGATGACGAAACTTTCGCGTTCCGGCAAATTGTCGACCAGTTGATGGATCCTGGTGTGGAGTTCGTTCCAGGCGAGGCTTTCATAGGGTGACGGCGCCGGGTCGGGGATCGCTTCGAGCTCCGCGCTGGCGTCCATGTCGAGCATCAGCCCCAAGGCGATCGTTGCCGACAACGCCGATAGGGCCGCGAGTGGCTCCACGACCGACGACGGATGCAAGGACTTCAGCCGATCGCGTTCGGTCCGCCGTCGATGACGGGACTGCGCGGCTGCCTCGCTTGCCTGGGCCAAGCCATTGGCGATGTGGCCGTTGATGCGGATGCGGGCATAGGCTTCGAACGGCACGTTGCGTCTGCAATCGAACCGTTGGATAGCCTGAAGCAAGCCGTCGTAGGCTAACTGTTCGATATCCTCGCGCTCTGAACTCCCAGCCCTGCGACGCGCGAACTGAGCATTCGCCAGGCGAGCGGCAAAGGGACGATAATGTTCGAACAGCCGGGTCCGGGTCTCGGCGTTTCTTTCCTCGGTATGGGCGCGCCATAAAGCCGCTTCTACCCGTTCGGGGAGCAGGAGCAGGTCGACACCCCGGCGCGGCGAAACCCTCGCGATCATGTAAAACTGCCGAGTAACCCTTCCAGCACGAGGCTCCAGCCATCGATCAGCACGAACATCAAAACCTTGATTGGTAGCGAAATGGTAGCCGGTGGGACCATCATCATGCCAAGCGAGAGAAGGATGCTCGCGACCACAAGGTCGATCAGGAGGAAAGGCAGTAGGATCACGAAGCCGATGGTGAAGCCTACCCGCAACTCATTGAGCATGAAGGCGGGGACGAGCTTCAGCAGCTCCACATCCCGCGGCGTTGCAGGGAGAGCCGTTCCGGACATGCGGTAAACCATCTCAAGGTCGCGCTCGCGGGTATGAACGAGCATGAAGTCGCGCAATGGTTCGGAGCCGTCCTTCAATACCTGGGTCAGAAGGTCTTTCAGCGCGGTATCGACGAGATGCTCGATCGCGCGCCTGTCCTGCCGTGTTCGGCGTTCACGCTCGCCAATTTCCCGCCCGAGCAAGAGTCCCGCGAGATCGAGCATAGCGCTTTCGCGCACCGCCAGCCGATATGCTTTTCCCTGCCCAAGAGTATGGAAACCGGTCGAACAATTGGTGCCCTCAGACGATTCCCAGCGCGTCGGCGCGGTGAGGGCGTCGGCGGCAAGCCATTTCGCACACCATTCATCCAGCGCGCCAACGACCGGTTCGGCGGTTCGAGCATCGCTGAGGGCGCTTGACGGCAACCAGGGAACTTCCTTGCTCATCCTTGGCCGCGGATGCCGAAGAGCTGCTGGATCATGTCGTTCGAGACGCTGATGATCTGCGAAGAAGCTTGGAAGCCGCGCTGAATCAGGATCAACTCGGCAAACTGCGACCCCAGATCGACATTCGATGCTTCGAGCCGCTTGCTTAGGATGGTGCCGACGCGGGTATCTTCGGCCGAAAGATATTGGACCTGCGCAAAGCCATTATCGGCGAAAAGCCCTCCGCTGCGCTGTTGCAGTTTCTGGGCGTCCCGGAAGTCTGCGAGTGCGATCGAACCGAGCGATTTCTTTTCCGCGTTGCTGTAAGTGATTTCCAACTGGCCCTTTTCATTGACCGCAAGGCTGGAAATCGAGCCGGTTGCGCGTCCGTCAACGTCGGCTGCACGCAGCGACGATACTGTGCCTTCCGAATTGGAAGTGACGCCAGAGAAATCGAACGCGACAGAAAGTCCCGAAGCGGAGTCCGCGAAATTGAGGGTCTCGGTCAGCGGATCGACCGCGCCAGCCGCGAATTTTAGCGTTTTGGTACCGATTTCCACTCCCTTGTCGTCGGTTACCTTGAGAGTCCACTCGTCGAATACCGTTTCCTCGCGTGAGAATTTGAGTGTCCAGAGATGCGCTTCGCCGCGTTCGTCGTAGACCTTCACGTCCGGGATCGTAAACTCGGTCGCCGTTGAAGACAGGTTTTGGGCGAACTTGATCTTGGTCGTTTCTTCCGGTGGGCTGGAGAGTTCGTCATCGACGTTCACGCTTGCCGGGCGGCCTGAGTCGTCGAGTATGGCGAGGCGATGGTCGGTCCCGGAAAGGACCAGGTAGCCATCATCGTCGATCGCGAAGCTGCCGGTGCGGGTGTAGTATGTCTGCCCTTCGTCGAGCAGCACGAAGAAGCCGTTGCCGTCGATCGCGAGGTCAAGATCCCGGTCGGTCTGGCGGAGCTCACCCTGCTGGAAATTGGTGCTGATCTGATCCAGCGTTACACCGTGGCCGGACGGTGAGCTCACGGAATAGCTAAGACCTCCGCTACTGCCCGCGCCGTAGACGTCCGAGAAGGTTACGTCCGACGCTTTAAAGCCCGAAGTATTGAGATTGCTGACGTTATTGCTGACAGCTTTAAGGCCTTCCGAATAGGCGGTGAGGCCGCTCAGGCCGATATAGATTGATCCGAACATTTCAGCTGGCCTCCTTTATCTGCAGCACGGAACTGAGAGGGATATCTGGGATCTGTAACGTGGCGGTCTGGACCGTCAGGCTTACGCCGCTCTCTCCGAAGACGATCGCAATGACCTTGCCGGTCTGGATGGCGGGGCCTTGCTGGATATCGACTATCTTGCCGAGCAAGCTGGCGGCCTGTGTGCTCGATTCGGCGGAGACCAGCGTTTGCAAATTGTCCGCCATCGATTGTGTTTGCTGAATCTGCGCAAACTGGGCGAGCTGCGAAACGAACTGGAAATTGTCCATCGGCTTCAGCGGATCCTGATAGGTCAGCTGGGTCAGCACGATCTTGAGCAGGTCTTCGAACCCCAGTCCGAACGCGGCCGTTGCATCCTGGGAATTCTGCGACGTGCCGGATAACGACCCGCCGATGCCGGTGATGGGAGTGCTGGCCATCTAAGCTTCTCCTCGCGCGATTTCATGGATGACGATCTCGTGCCGGTGATGCCCCTGCTGCTCGAGCAGCCGCGACACTTGCGCTTCGAGTTCGGTGCGCTCGCCGCCCGCGAGACGGGGAAGACGCAGCACCAGTCGCAGTCCGGACTCGAGTGCGATCAACTGCGCGCCGAAGGGAGAGAGATTTCGTACGGAGTTTGTCGGTGGGGCCGGAGCGGCTGAACTCTGCCGGGCGGACCGCAGCGGACCGCGCTCGGGCGCGATCTGCTGGCGGGCTGGCAATTCGGGTGGCCCTCGTGAAACGGAAGCGGCGGCCGGCGTGGAAGCGCTTCGGATTGGCGGCAGGGATGTACCGGCGGCCGACGGCGTTTCCGCGTGGACAGCCGGCGGTACGAAGGTAGCAGCCCAGTGTGCGAGAAATTCGCAAAGGGTCGGTCCGGCCTGGGCTTCTGAGGAGTCCGCCATCCGGCCCTGGGCTCCCAGCCGTGCGTGCGGAAGGCCGCCGGCTTCATGCAGGGGTTGCGCGTCGCTGGGCCCGCGGAAGTTGAGAGCAATTTCGACCAGCAGGCGGCCCTGCGCGAAAGATTTGCTCGAAGCTCCGATCCGCGGGCAACAGTCTGGCGCGCTGTTCTCGTCCCCGTCGTCCGGCTGCTGCGCGAGCGCCCACTTGTTTGGGGCGGCGTCATGCGCGTGGTCTGATTGCTGCGGGCTAAGCATCGCGGCGAGCATTTCCGCGAAGCTTCCCCTCTCGCGTCCGGAACCCTCGTCGAACCGCTCGGAAAGCTGCGGCGTGCCTGATGGCTGCGGGATGGAAGTGGCGATTTTCATGCCTGCCTCATCAATCTGCGCGCAGTAGCGAGGCCGTTGGCTTCCAAGGTGGCGGCCTCGTCGCGCTTGTCGGCCAGCGCTCGCGCCAGCTTGCGATGTATGCCGACCGCCTGTTCTTCGCGCGCCCGCTCGCGCCTGACGGCGGTTTGCGCCTCTTCTTCTGTCTCTTCCCGGCGAGAGACTGTGTCGGCAGCCGCGTCGCGTGCGACGGCCAGCTCTTCGAACAGCGCTCGCCCAATGCGCCAGCGGTCGAAATCGAGCACTTCGGAAGCCAGCACGGATTCCATCTCGCGCATTCCTCCGGCGAAACCGCGATCGGCTGCGGCCAATGCCTGCTCGGCATCGGCGCGGAGCGCCCGCGCTGTGGCCAATTCGGTGCGGCTGGCATCCGCCTTGAGTGTCTGGAGAGCGGCCACGTCTGCGAGACGCCGCACGAGGCCGGCTTGCTTACGCATCGGTACTTCCCCCCAACAGCTTGGCAAGCGAAGCGCAGGTCGCTGCCCAGTCGCTGCGCTCGCCCGCTTTCTGGCACAGCCACTCGGTCAGCGTCGGCTGGATCGCGATCGCTGCGTCGATCTCCGCGCTCGCGCCGTTCCGATATAGCCCGCTCTCGATCATCGGCCGGGCTTCCTCGTGGGTTGCGATCAGTGCGTGGGCGCGGCGCATCAGGCCGTACTCGTCGGTATTGAGCAAATCGTCGGCCAGCCGGCTGACGCTGCGTGACACGTCAATCGCCGGGAAATGGCGCTTCTCGGCAAAGCTCCGCGACAGCACGATATGGCCGTCGAGCACCGATTTCATCAGTTCGACAACCGGATCGTCGACGTCGTCGGTCTCACTGAGCACGGTGATGACGGCACTTATGGCACCGCCTCCGCGCGAAGCGCCGCACCGTTCGACCAGGCGCGGCAATACGGAAAAAACGTTCGGGGTCAGGCCGCGCATCGCGGGCGGCAAGCCGGCGGCGAGACCGATTTCTCGCAAAGCCTGGGCGACCCGGGTCACCGAATCCACCAGAAGCAGAACATGCTCGCCCTTGTCGCGCCAATGTTCCGCCAGTCCCACCGCCTGCTCGATCGCTCGCAGGCGCAGGCTCGCGCTCTCGTCTGCGGTCGCGGCCACCAGCGTCGAGCGCGTCGCGTTCTCGCTCGCCTGCAACATGCGCCAGAGCTTGTCGACTTCGCGCCCGCGCTCCCCGACCAGGCACAGCACGATCCGGTCGCAACGGGTTTGACGCGCGATCTGATCGAGCAAGGTGGTTTTGCCGACCCCGCTCGCAGCGAAAATTCCAATCCGCTGACCCTTTCCGAGCGGCAGCAGCGCGTCGATCGCGCGAACGCCGGTTTCGAGTCGCTCGCTCGGTGCGATCCGGGCGAGTGCGCGCAAGGGCCGCCCTTGCCGCGTCTGGCGGCGATCGGGAAGGATCGCTTCGCCGTCGTCGAGTGGCCGGGCAAGGCCGTCGATCGCACGGCCGCCAAACGCGTCCCCGACCGGAACGAGGTCCATCTGCGGTGCGGCGGAGACGGTCGCCCCGAGCGAGAGCCGTGGCGGATGGGCCACGGGCACGAGCCTGATCCGATCGTGCTCGACCGCGACCACTTCGGCGATCGCGGGGTCACCCCCATCGATGGATTCGATCTCGCAGTAATCGCCGACGCTGGCGACCGGGCCGTCGGCTTCGAAGAATTCACCGGTAAGCCTGCTCAGCGATCCGGCGGCATAAGAGAATTCGGCCGCTTCGAGGCGGGCTATAAATCGATGCGGTTTCATCGTGCATCGCCTGCAGAACCGAGTTCCTCGAAGAACGCGGCGAGCCGCTGCCACTGGCCCGGCAGGCCAAGATCGATCGTGCCAAGACGCAGATCGATCGCGCAGCCGCCAGCATCGAGGGCTTCGTCCTGTTCGATGGTGATCCCTGGAAATCGGGTTTCCAGTGCGCGCAATTCCTCTTCGGAGCGGAAATCGCGCGACGATATCCTAAGCGTCTGGACGAGCTCGCGCTTGATCGCCGTAAGCGCGCGGGCGATCGTCTCGCCGATCAGTTCTACATGGCGGCTTTCGTCGGCGAAGATCCGGCCCACCGCGGTCCGCGCCAGTTGCAGTGCCAAAAGCTCGTATTCGCCAAGCCGCATCGAATGGGCTTGCTGCATTGCTTCGAGACCCGCACGCAGCAGCTCGAGCCGCTTCTCTGTTTCGCCTGTGGCAAGATACTCTCCTTCGTGCCGGCCGCGCGCAAAGGCGGCGTCCTCGCGGGCATCTGCGTCGCTTTCGGTATCGGCGAGCCGCTGGTGCAAAGCGGCTATCTCCGCTTCGAGTTCGCTGCGTTCCTGTTCGAAACGGGCTTCAACCCGAACCGTCGTTGCCCCAGGCAAACGCGGGAGCACCACCGCAGTCGCTTCCGGTTCCTCCAGGACAGTGCCGAGCGGCCGAACGGCGGAAAGCGCGTCTGCGCTGCCGGCCTTGAGCAGCATGCTCATAGAAGTTCCTTCACCGACCGCAGCAGCATCTGCACAAGGGCCGCGAAAGAAAGGGGCGTTTCGGTCTCTTCGGCCCGGGCGCTCTCCTGCTCATGGCCTTCCAGCAGCGCTGCGCGAACCGCCGGCTTGAGCGATGCCGCTTCGGGACCGCCTTTTTCGCATGCGTCGAGAATCTCGCCGAGCCACGGCGAATAAGCTCGGAAGCGCCGGTTGCGCGCGGCGATCTCGGATTCCTCGCGCTCCGGCACCGCGAGGATCTGCTGGAACGCGAGCCGCTGCTCTGCCGGAAGGCGGCGCATGATATTCTTGCGGTCGCCGACCGGCAGTTCACGCCATTGCTGCAGCAGGGGATCGGAAGGGCGCGCTTCAGCGGCCATCGGCGAAGCCCTCTTTGAGCGCCAGGTTTTCAGCAAGCATATCGGCGAAGCTCTGCTGCTCGTCGGGGGAGAGACGGCTGCGGCGGCGTAGCAGGATCAGGATAAAGACCGCGAGTATCGCCAGCATCCCCCACAACCATGCGCTGGCGAACCAATTGCCGGACATGGCGCGGTCGATGTTCGATGGCTTCGCAATAGGTGGGAGAGGCACCGCCTCGGGCTGCCCCATCAGCGGCGCGGGAGCAAACGTCGTCAGAGTGCCGACTTCGAACCGCAACACGTCGCCGCGTCCAGGCTCAAGGCCGGTTGCGTGGGTGATAGCGGTGCGGAGCAGCTCGCGGTCCTCTCCCGTCAATTCCATCTCGGTTTGGAATGCGATCCGCAGGCTGAAATTGCGCTCGCCTGGGCTGGTCGAGGTGCTTGTCGCAGGGGTGGACGAAGGCGGCGCATCCGCAGCGGGCGCTGCGACAGCTTGGGTGGATTGTGTCGGCGCTGCATCGGGAAGCGGTTCGGCGCTCTTTGCGACGGCCAGCACGCGCACGTCGAAGGGGACGCCCGGTATGAGTTTTTCCGCCACTCCGCGCGCGCGGGCGCGGTAGTATTCTTCCAGCGCCGACTGTTCGTCGAGCACTTGCGGAGCCTCCTCGCCTTCGATCGGAACCGCGCTCAACAGCCGCCCGCGATGATCGAGAACCGCGACTTCGCGCGCGGGCAAATCGGTTACCGCGGCCGAGACGAGTTGTTGGATGCCGAGCACCCGTGCCGGGTCAAGCACCACGCCATCCTGGGTTTGCAGGGTCACCGCTGCCTTGGGGCCGGCTTGGTTGGCGCGGAACAGCGTTCGTTCGGGCATTGAGAGATGCACGCGTGCGAAGGCAATGCCCTCCATGCCCATGATCGTGCGCGCCAGTTCGCCTTGCAGCGCACGCTGGTAATTGACCTTCTGCGCGAATTCGGTGAGGCCCATGTCGGTTTCGTTGAACAATTCGAACCCGACGACACCGCCTATCGCGACATCCGATCCGGCGATCAGCACCCGTGCCCGGCTGACTTCGTCCTCTGGCACCATGATGCGGTGGCCGTTGTCCTCCAGCTTGTACTCGATGCCCTGCTTGTCGAGCACGGCGACGATCGCGGCCGCGTCACTTTCGCGCATATCCTCGTAGAGCATCGCATAGCCAGGCCGGAGGAAGGCGAAATAGAGGAGCCCCAGGACGAGGACGATGGCTGCGAAGAGCCCGCCGAACAGGATGAGTTGGCGGCGTTCCATCACAATTGCATGTTCATCAGTTCGCGATAGGTTTCGACCAATCGGGTACGGACCTGCATCGCCAGTTCGACCGAGAGCTTCGCTTCCTCGAGCGCGATGGTGACCTGGTGCACCGGAACCGAGTCATCGAGCGCGAACTGGCGGACCAACTGGTCCGCATTTGCGACCTTGCCGTTCACCGCATCCAGCCCCGCCGAAAGGATCGACTGGAAGGTGGCACCCGTCGGCGCGGCTGCTGGGCCTGTTTCGGGCAGGCCCAGCCGGGTGAGCTGCGGAGTGCCTTCGGCCAGGCCGATCGATGAGACCGCTTCGAGGCCGGCCACGGCGGGCCTCATTGCTGGCGTCCGATCTGCAGCGCGCTCGAATAGATCTGCTGCGCGGCCGCCATCGCGACGAGGTTCGCCTCGTAAGCGCGTGCGGTCTTGACCATCAGGGTCATCTCTTCGGCATGGCTAATATTGGGATAGGTCACGAACCCCGCGGCATCTGCATGCGGATGGCCGGGTTGGTAGACCCGCCGGGTTCCCGAGGTGTCGGGCTCGATGCCGTAGGCCTTCACCCCTCCGGGCCTTTTTAGCCCGTCGAGCACCTGATCGAAGCTTTCGCTGGGGCCCGAGACGAGCCGAAGCGGAACATAGGATTTGCCGTTGGCGCCGCTGCTCGATTCCATGTTGGCGAGGTTGAGCGCGATGACTTCCATGCGCCGCCATTCGACGTCGAGCCCGCTGCGGCTGATCGCGATCGCGTCCATTACTGGCCTCCGGTCACGGCGAGGCGGGAGATCTGCATCTGCCGGCCGAGGACGTCGACCAGCGCGGCGTAGCGCAGCGCGGTTTCCGACGCGCTGGCGAGTTCCAGATCAAGCCGCATCTCACCCGTTCCGTCAGTGCCGGGCATGCGCGCGAAGTGGGGCTGAAGAGCGCGGACGGCGTTGGGCCCGTCCTTGGTCGCGGCGCGAAGCTGCTCCTCGAAATCGACCCTCAGCGGACGATAGGAAGGGGAATTGGCGTTCGCGACATTCTGCGAGATCGCGGAAGAGCGCATCGCGAGACCATCGAGCGCTTTCACAATCAGCAAGGCGGATAATTGGTCCACTGTCGTCCTCCTATTGAACCACGATTTCGGCATGCAGCGCGCCGGCCGCCTTGATCGCCTGGAGGATGCTGATCATCCGCCTTGTGTCGACCTTGGCGCGGGCGAGGCTTTCGACCAGCGTGCCGACCGTCGTGTTCGGGAAGCTCATCGCCGCGTCGTTCGAGCCCTGCTCGACGTCGAGCTTGGTGTTGGTTACGACGAGGCTCGAGACGTCGCTTGCAAAGCCGCTGATGAAGCTGGGCTGCGAGGCATAGTTCTCGCTGGTGATCGTGACCTTGATGTCGCCTTGGGAGATTACGACGCTCGATATCCGGACCCCGGCACCGGCCACCACCGTGCCGGTCCGTTCGTTGATCACCACCCGCGGCGTGACCGAGGGAGCGACCGAGACGCCTTCGATGCGCGACAGGAACTGCGCGAGTTCGCTCGGCGCCCGATCATAGGCGATGACCACTTCGTCGGCGTTGCGGACGGAGGCGATCCCACGGCCGAAGCTGGTGTTGATCGCGTCGCTGATGCGCTGGGCGGTGGTGAAGTTCGGCTCGGTAAGCAGGAACGAGACCGTCCCATCGTCGCTCAGCACGGCGGCATCGACCGCGGTTTCGACAGTCGCTCCGCCAGGCAGCACCGCGCTGGTCGGATAGTTACGCTGCTGGCGGTTGAGGTTCGCCTCGAAATCGTATCCGCCGGCCGTTATCGAGCCTTGGGCGAGGGCATAGGGCCGCTGGTCCGGGCCGACCAATGGCGTCATCAGCAGCGTCCCGCCGGCGAGCGAGCGTGCATCGCCGACCGACGAGACGATCGCGTCGATGCGGTCGCCGGGATTGGCCGAGGCGGGGAGGGTGGCGGTTACGATCACCACCGCGACATTGCGGCTGTTGATCTGCTCTTCGGTCACGGCCGTGCCGAGGCGCGAGAGCACGTTACGCAGCGCCAGCCGCGTCACCTCGTTGCGCCGCGTGTCGCCCGATCCCGCCAGGCCGGTTACCAGGCCGTAGCCGATCAGCGCGTTGTCACGCCACCCCCCGAACCGCCCAAGGCCGCTGAGCTGCACCTCCTGCGCCACCGCCGATGCAGGCACGCCGGCTGTCACAAGCGTCGCGAGCGACAAGGCTGCGATGAACCGACGCATCAGCCGATCCCCAAGAAGCTGAAGATGCGGTTCAGGATTCCTGGCTTGGCGCTGCGGCTGACGAAGCCCTTGCCGTCATAGTCGATTTGCGCATCGGCGATGCGAGACGAAGGCACCGTGTTGTCGGAAGAAATGTCCTGCGGCCTGATCCGCCCGCGCACCGCGATTACGGTATGCTCGCCGTTGATCAACATCTGCTGGCGACCTTCGATCAGGAAATCGCCATTGGGCGAAAGGCCGGTGACATTGGCGGAAATCTGGGCAACGAACTGCTCGGCACGGACCACTTCGCCGCGCCCGGCATAGGAACCGCCGAACTGGATCGAAGCGTCTTCATCGATCCCCCCTGCTTGAAACGAACCGCCGACCTGCGATGCGCGGCCCGAATTGTTCTCCAGCTTGCTGCTCGCCTTGGTCGCCTCGACGATCAGGATCGAAACGGAATCGCCCACGGCCGCCGCCTTGCGGTCCGACGCGACCGCCGGCCACCCCCCGCCACGATAGAGCTGCTCCGCCGCGAGCGGCGAAGCCACAAGCAAAAGCGCGCTGCACAACGCCATTCCGCGGATCATGGCCGGTTCTCCGCCGCGACGAAGAGCGCGGTCAGGACCTGGCCGTCTTCGGTCTTTACGAAGGCGCGCTCGCGGTCCCGAACCGCTCGCGCCGGAACGACATCGCGAATGATGGTCACCGGGCCTTCATGGATTACCAGTTGAAGTTTTTCTCCCGCAGCTGCGATCGTGCCCGGCCTCAGAGAAATGCGACCGAGATAGGTGCCCGAGGCCAGGTCCTCCGCCGCGACCGGCGCTTTTGCGCCGCGATCGTAGCGAAGCGGCAGGAGCGCGCGATCCTCACGACAAGGCACTTCCTCCACGACTTCGGGGGTCAGAAAACCGCCCGTGGGCACCGGGCTGCGCAGCGTCAGGCACTGGCCAGCGTCCGCTAGGGCAGCGCTTGAGGCGATACCGGCAAGCGCAAGAATGATCGCGCCCCGCAACATTTGCCTAGCGCTTCAGGCTGTTGGTGATCGAAGCGAGCTGGTCGGCGGCCTGGACGATCTGCGCATCGGCTGCGAAGGCGCGCTGGACCATCATCATCGAGACCATCTCTGCGGTCAGTTCGACGTTGGATTGTTCGACGCTGCCTTGAGCGAGCGTGCCGGCTCCGTCCTCACCGGGGCGCGCATCCGAGAGGCGGGTGCCGTCGAGCGCTTGATAGAACCCGTTATCGAGCCGCTCGAGCCCGAATTCATTGTCGGTGGTAACGAGGCCGATCTGGCCGATTTCGACGGTCTCGCCGCTGGAAGTCTTCGCGGTCACCACGCCATCGGCGCCGATGGCAAGCTCTTCCGTGTCGCTAGGCACGATCACACCCGCCCGCAGCGCGTTGCCGTCAGCGGTGGCGAGCAGGCCATCGTCGTTCACCCGCAGCCTGCCGCCGCGCCACAGTAAGTTGGTTCCGCCGGGGCCCATGAGCTCGATCATCCCCCGGCCGCTGATCGCGAGGTCGAGCGGGTTGCCGCTCGACCTGAGCTCGCCTTGGGTGAAAAGCATTTCACCCGGGACCACACGAACGCCGCCGAAGGCAACGGGAGTGTCGGGCGCGGCGCCGTCTGTGCCATCCGCATTCCGCGCCAGCACCTCGGCGAAGCGCGGGTCGGTGCGCTTGAACGACGGGGTGTTGACGTTGGCGATGTTGTTCGCGTGCATTTCCAGCGCGCGCTGTTCCGCTCGCAGTGCTGCCGCGCCGACCTCGAATGCCCCGTTCATTTGCCGCTCCTGCTGAAGGTCGTGATCGCCTGGCCGATCAACTCGTCGTAGAATTGCACTAGGCGCGCGCCGCTCTCGGCCTGGCGAACCGAGGACATCATCGCGAGCATCTCGTCGCTCATCGTGACGTTGGAGTTTTCGATGAAGCCTGCGCGCAGCTGAGAGCCCGCGGCGTCGCCCATTGCGCCCGGATCGGCGGCAAATGCAGAGCCCCCCAGCGCGGTCAGCGCTGACAGGTCGTTTGGCTCATACAGTCCGAGGCGCGCAGTCGGTGCGCCGTCCTCGAGCAGGGTGCCATCTTCGAGGATCGTCAGCGCAGCCCCCTTGGCCACGATGTCGCCGCCCCCTGCCTGCTGCAATACGCGCCCGGTCGCATCGGCCAGCAATCCATCTTCGCCGCGGACGAAGGAACCGCCGCGCGAAAAAACGAGGTGATCGCCGTCGCGCACTTGCACTAAGCCGGGGCCGAATATCGCGAGATCCAGCGGGTTGCCAGTTTCGGTCAATCGCCCTTGCGTGAAATCGACAATGTTCCTGCGTTCGGGCGTGAGGAACGCATTCGCATCTACTCCGCTCAGGGTTTCGCTGAATGAAACCTGCTTCTTGTAGCCCTTGGTCGACGCGTTCGCGACGTTCTGGGCCGATGCTTCCAGCCTGCGCTCTGCGGACAATAATACCGCCGATGCAGAGTCGATCAGACTCGGCATTGTTCCCCCGAAATGCTGACTTCGTCGCGAGCCAGAGTGGCCAACGCGAGATCCCGTCGCTGGAAAAAAGCGGAAGAAGCGGAAGGATTGAAGTGCCAACAGCTCCGGTGTGGAGCTAGTTGCCCTAAACGAGGGGCAGACAGGCAAATGCGCGTTTCAAATCGCAAGTAATGCGCGGGAATTTGGGATTTTTTTGCAATTACCGGTTCGGAGGCAATTGTCCTGCGACTGACGGCTCCTCCTTTATGGTGCCGGCTAGAGGGTTCGAACCCCTGACCCTGATTACAAAAGTGATCAGGGGCGGCCCTACAGTTTGCTCCGGCATACTCTAGGTTAATATTAAGGCCTTGAATTAGCACGCGCCAATGCCCGTCATCGCACGTCCCACAGCCCGTTCAAATGTTTCGATGGGTGTTACTTTGGCGCAAACGGCTTCACCAGTTCACTCAGAGCCGCTAGCGCCGCCATCATAGATACCACGGTATCGCATAAGCGGTCCCCCGCGCTCCGCCCAGGTCATCCACCCTTGGGGTAATGATACGTTCGCTTTCCGCTCAGCTGCGGAACGTCGAGGATCTGCTGTTCGGGCGGTATCGACATCCGGCCCGAGACTGTGCGCCAGCGGTGGAACCGTTTTAGCCCGATGTTTGCCGCCGGTATCCGCCGAGCAGCCAAGACTCACATATTTTGCGAGCCGCGGTGCCAGTTAAGCAGGACCTTCGCTAACAACCGGTCGAGCGTATTGGTCTCGCGCGCCGTCAAAGTGCCGAACACCAGTTGTTCGCGTTCGCGAAACAGCTCGATGACTTCGTTTAACAAGCTGCTGCCCTTTTCGGTGATGGTCAGGATGACGTTCCGGCGGTCGCCTGGGTCGGTTCGGGCAACGAGCATCTCCTCCTTGGTCAGCTTGATTACTCCGCGGCTGATGCTGTTTTTGGGCCTTCCGCTGAGGCCACAGATGACATTCGCGGTGAGCGGACCATAATTTTGAAGATTGGCGAGCACGACGAATTCGTCGCGCAGCAATCCGTATTCCTTCTGCAGCCGGGCGAACAGCGGTGCGGAGAAGTAATTGCCGATCAAGATCATTCGGAAGCCGATCCATTCGTCTTGTTCGGCTATCAGCCTGAGCCGCAGATCTTCCGGTAGCAGGCCTTCGTCCGCCGGGTTCTCGTCATCGCTGCGCGACATGGTTCTCGTTCTCCCCCTCGTCTTCGGATTCCTCGGGCGGCGGCACCCAGGCATTGCGTGGCGGTGCAAATGAATGAAGAGCCCCGCGCCGGTCAAGTCAGAGCAGCGTTCGGCCCGCTTGCGGAAGCACCTGACCCGTAAAGCTCCGCGAATCAATCCCGACCGTCCGCGATCACTTGACAAGTACCATATGGGACCGTTTACCTCCACTACGGGTGCCGACGGAGAATCCGCCGGGCAGGGGAATCGAAGGGACCGGCGATGGCAGGAGACAGTTCGATTTGGCTGGGTTTGGCAACTCCTGGAAAATCCGGCCTATGAGCGCCGCGCGCAAGCCGCGGCAAGGCTTCTACGGCTGGAGGCTGGTTGCGGCCTTCTGGGTGATCATGGCGATCAACCTGGCCCTGCCGATGTATGGGCTGAGCTTCCTCAACGTGCATATGGCAGACGAGTTTCACTTCAGCCGGACGACGCTGGCGATCGCTTATGCGCTGTTTATGGCGATGACGGGGCTGCCCGGGCCGCTGGTCGCGAAGTTGATCGAAAAGATCGGCATTCGCAACACTCTGGCCGTGGGCAATCTCCTGCTGGCGGCGGCCGCCGCCGCGATGGCGACGATCGTCACCACGCCGGTGATGCTGTTGCTGGTGGCCGGCATCGCGATCGGGACGTCGGACGCGATCGGGGGGCCGATCCCGGCGCAGGCCGGCGTCACCTTCTGGTTCGTGCGGCGCCGCTCGCTCGCTCTGGCGGTGGTGCTGTCGGGCGGCACGATCGGTGGAATTGTAAGCGCACCCCTGCTCGAACAGGTGGTCGCCGCCGCCAATGGCGATTGGCGGTACGGCTGGTGGCTCATCGCCGCCTGCGGGCTGCTGGCCTCAGCGGTCAGCCTGCTTTTCGTTAAGGACCGTCCGGAGGATACCGGGCAGAGCGCCGATGGAGGCGTGGAAGGCGCGTTGGAAGAAGGCATGCCAGCCCAAGCGCATAATGTCCGCCGGCGGGTGCATCTCACCACGCAGGACTGGACCTCCAGGCAGGTGTTGCGGTCACCGGCGTTCTGGCTTCTGATGTTATGTGCGGTCGGCTTCAGCGGCGCTTATGTGATCTTTCTCGCCCAAGGCGCGTTGCAAATCCGCGATCTCGGCTATTCGCTGCAGACGGCCGCCTATTTGCTGTCGGCCGCGGTCGCGATCGGCCTCGCTGCCCATATGGCTACCGGCTATCTCGGCGACCGGATAGACCCCCAGTATCTTTGGGTCGCGGCGATGGCATGCCAGGCTACCGGAATCGTGCTGTTCGCCCATGCGAACCACCCTTGGCTGCTTTATTCCAGCGTAACCCTGCTGGGCATCGGGGGATCGAGTTCGATGGTATGCATGGTGACGCTCCTCGGCAATTGGTTCGGAGCGCGCGCTTACGCCTCGGTATACGGCCTCGCTTCGGCGGTGCAATCGACCCTCGGCGCGGCCGCGCCAGTGCTTGCAGGAGCCTATTACGACCGGTTCGGCACCTTTACACCGGTCCTCTATGCGGTCGGTATAGGCTGCGCGGCGGGCGCGGTTCTGTTGCTCGCGCTGCGCCCGCCGGTCCATCCGGATGCGCCGCCGGGCGCGGCGTTTCCGACCGACGGCACGCTCTCGCCCAACTAATCCCCGCGCTTGCCCGCCCGCTTCGCAAGCTGGCGGTATCAATCGATTTCCAGTTAGTTGACATAGTCCCATATAGGACTATAAAAAGTCCCAATTGGCACTAGTGTTGTTGCTGGGCCAGTGGTGGGAGAGAGGGCTGGAAGGTATCGCGGCGCGGTTCGGGCTTTGGAGGCCCGCCCGCGCTGCCGCCGTATCGATGAGTTCAACCGTTTGAGCGGAGGGTTTAGCAAATGAGAACACCGATAAGCGTCGCCCGGGGATGGAAGCTTGCCCTCACAATGTGCGGAAGCGCGCTAGCTCTTGCCGCGGGTTCCCAGGCCTACGCCCAAGACGCGGCGCCGGCGGATGCTTCCGCGAATGCCGGCTCTGCCGACACGCAATCCGCCGACCGGATTGAGGAGATCGTGGTCACCGCGCGGTACCGCAAGGAGAACCTCCAGGCGACACCGCTCGCGATCACCGCACTCAGCGGCGACGATCTCGCGGCACGCAGCGTGACGAACGTCACTGACCTCAGCGGCCAGGCGCCGAACCTAACCATCAACCCCGGTGGGGCGGGCTATGGCCCGGCGGCCTTCGCGACGATCCGCGGTATCGGCATGAACGACTTCTCGTTGGCGTTCGAGCCAGGGGTCGCGATGTATATCGATGGGGTTTACGAGGCGCGTCCGATCGGGGCGGCGATGGATTTGCTCGATCTCGAGCAGATCGAGGTGCTGCGCGGCCCGCAGGGCACGCTGTTCGGCCAGAACGCGATCGGCGGCGCGATCCACCTGATTTCGAAGAAGCCCGACGGCAATGGCGGTGGCTATATCGAAGCGACCATGGGCCGGTTCGATCGCCGCGCGATCAAGGCCAGCTTCGACGCGACCCTGGTACCGGATCGTGTGTTCGTCCGCCTGTCCGGCTCGTCGAACACCCGCGACGGCTATTTCAAGGTCTACGATTTCGCTTGCGCGCATCCAGACCTCGCCGGCTCACTCCTGCCAACGACCACCGCGAAGGACTGCCAGGTCGACACTGAAGGCGATGTCAACATCCAGACCATGCGCGGCGCGATCCGCTTCATCGCCACAGATAATCTCGAGTTCAACGTGGTCGCGGATTACGAGAACCAGCACCAGAAGCAGCCGGCCGACAAGCTGGCGGTGATCGCCACCAGCGGCGACGGCGCTGGCTATACACCGGTGTGGAACGCTACGGTTGCGATTCCTTTCTACGGCATTCCGTATGACGACAGGTTCGTCACGAACAGCCCATATTCGAGCTACAACAACTTCCGGTCCGACATCACCGGACTCGATTATCCGAACCGCAACGATGTGAAGCAATATGGCGTCAGCGGCACGCTCGACTGGAGGCTGGGCGATCACATCAGTCTCAAGTCGATCACCGCCTACCGGCATTATCGCGCCGATTTCGGAGTCAATTCGAGCGGTTCGCCGCTGGCGATCAACCTCACCGACGAGCATGATCCGCATCGGCAATTCAGTCAGGAACTGACCCTTTCGGGCGACAACGGGCCGATCGAATGGACCGTTGGCGGCTATTATTACGACGGCCATGACGGTGATTTCGGCACCGCCGAAGTCTACCCGCCGACCATCATCGCGTTCTATTTCGACGACGAGCAGGACCAGTCGAACAAGGCGGCTTTCGTCCATGCTGTCTATCACGCGACTGAAAAGCTGAGCGTGACGGGCGGAATCCGTTACACCGATGAGAAGAAGAGCATTTCAATCCTGCGCCGGTCGCTCATCGATGACGAGTTGCTGTTTCCGGTCACCGACCTGTCGGAGCGTGATAAGAAGTGGTCACCGATGGCGAACATCGCCTATCAGTGGACGCCGGACGTGATGACTTATATCCAGGTCGCGACCGGCTTCCGGGGCGGCGGGTTCAGCCCGCGCCCCAACGACCAGACCCAGATCAAGTCCTTCGGTTCGGAAAGCCTGACGAGCTACGAAGCCGGCTTCAAGTCGAGCCTGTTCGACCGGCGCGTCCGTCTCAACGGCGCGGTGTTCTATTCGAAGTACAAGGGCATCCAGCTGCCCTCGCTCTACGTCGACGACAACAACATCATCGCCACCGTCACGCAGAACGTCGGCAAGGCGCATATGGAAGGCGCCGAGCTTGAGCTGGAAATACGGCCGGTCACTGGCTTCGAGCTTAATGCCAATGCCGGCTATTTGCATTACAAGAACGACGATCTCGGCTCTGCCGCCGGGGTCGGGGGCGGGCCGACGCTGGATACGGTGCCGGCGCGCACGCCCAAATTTACCTTCTCGGCCGGTGCGCAGTACGAAATTCCCACCGCGGCCGGCTGGACGATCACTCCGCGCGCGGATTTGGTTTATCAGTCGAAGGTCTATTTCAATTCGTCCAACACCGAGTTCTCTTCGCAAGACGGCTATGCGCTCGTGAATGCCCGCATCACCTTCCTCGCGCCAGGGGGTGACTGGTCCTTCGCGGTGTTCGGAACCAATCTGACCAACAAAGTCTATTCGACCGGTGCGCTTGACCTGATCGACGGCTTCGGCACGGGTGAACTCAGCATCGCTCCCCCGCGCGAATGGGGTGTTACGGCGCGGCGCAGTTTCTGAGCCTCCCTTCCGGGGCGGCCCTCCCGGCTGCCCCGGAACCTTCCGCCATCACTCCGCCGCGGCCGGCCAATTGGGCCGCATACCGTAGAACGACAGATTGAGCAGGACCTCGATCTGCCGGATCAGGCCGCCGGTGATCTTGAACACCTCCATGATCTGCCACGCGAACGGCCGATCGATCCCGATCGGCACGGTGCGTCCGTCGGTCAGGGTGATTTCGCGGACGGCGCCCGAATGGTCGAGGAACGAGAGGCTGAAGACCACGCCGAATTCTTCATCAATGATCGGATAGCGCCGGTCGCGGATGCGGGTCACAAAGCCGAAATATCCGGTGGCGAGCTGCTCGGCGGGGCCGAGTGCATAGAACGGCGTATCCCCCGGTTCGTCGAATTCAGGTGCGTGGGTCGCCATTACGCCATTGTCCATCCGGTCGCATTCAGGCGCGATCGGGGGGAATTTGGTGCCGTCGTTGAGCTGAAGCACTTCGAAATAGGCGTCTGCGGTGGCGGCCAGTTCCGCCCGGCTTGCGCGTTCGCTTTCGGGCACGCGCTCGCGCCAGAGGGGCATCGGCTCGCCGCGCGCTTCCAGCTTGGCCGGGCCATCCTTGTAGAACAGGATCGGATCGCGCGAGACGACCGTTTCGGCTTCGGTCACCAACCCGTCTTCGAGCCGTAGGCGCAGGCCGAAGATCACCTCGCGCCCGCTTTCACGCATCACTCCGACAAAGCCGACCTGCTGCGCGACCGGATCGGCCGCGAATTGCTTATAGACTCCGCGGCCGCTGCAAGTGGCCCAGAAACCATCGCCGATCTCGAGTTCCTGGCTGTTTTCGGTGAAGCGCGCGGCGGGCGCGAACGGCACTTGCGCGGCGTCGTTCGCCGCGAGCGCGTCGAGATAGGTTTCGGCGGCGTCGACCAAGGCTTGCCGATCGAGGCTGCCGGTTATGGAAAGCTGTCCCATCGGGTCTCCAGTATGTCTCAATATAATCCCATGTGGGACTAGTAATGGCGTATCTCCCTGCTCCGGAATGTCAATCGAACAAAACGGCGGATCGTGATTGACTGTCCCGAATGGGACTGTTAGCGAGTCCACATAGCGCGGCATTACGCTGCATTTGAGCCCGCACGACGGGCGATACATGGAGACCGGAAGATGACCACGACGCGGCTGGAACTGGAGCGCGAGCGGCTGACCCGCGTGATGGCGGACTATCTCGACGCGCTGGTCCGGCACGATGCGGGGGCGGTCAGGATCGCGCCGGTCGTGCGCAACACGGAAAACACCATTGCACTGCCGGTTGGTACTGGCCTGTGGCGGACGATCCGCGCGCACCGGTCGGGTGGGCACGTGTTCGTGGATTCCGTGGCGGGCGAAGTGGAATATTGGGGCACGGTGGACGAGAACGGCTCCGACACGATTTTCGGCGTGCGTCTGCGGGTGGAAGGCACGACGATCACCGAGATCGAGACGCTCGCGGTGCGCGGTTCGCCCGGGAAATTCTTCGAACCCGAAATCGTCAGCCAGGCCGAACCCGGGTTCCACGCGCCGATCCCTGAAGCGGAGCGGCGCCCACGCGCCGAGTTGGTCGCGATCGTCGATCTCTACTTCGATGCGATAGAACAGAGCGACGGCGGTCGGCTGCCAGTGATCGGCGATTGCCGCCGGCTGGTAAACGGTACGCTCGACAGCGTGATGGACGCCGATCTCCTCGACCCGCTTGATGCCCATCGTGCGCTCGGCGTTGAAGAGCAGATGGACGCGGGCAATTACGCTTATATCGAGGCGCTGCGCGGCCGACGCTATCCGATTGTCGACGAGGAGCGAGGGCTGGTGATCTGCCACTTGCTGTTCGATCATCCGGGCGACCGCCAGCGTGCCGACGGCGAGCTGGTCTACCACACACCGAACACGATGATCGTATTCGAAGTGTTCAAGATCCGTGACGGGATTCTGGAGGAAGTGTGGGCGATCGGCACCGCGCTGCCCTATGGCATCGGATCGGGATGGAGCGCGCGATGACCGCTTCCACCGGCGAGCGCGCCCGCCTGATTGGCGCGATGGATGAATATCTCGCGGCGCTGGTCGATCGCGCGCCGGGCCGGCTGCGGCTGGCGCCGCATCTGCGTTCAACCGAGGACACGCAGGAACTCCCGCTCGGCTGCGGCATTTGGCGCACAATTCGTGGGCTCAAAGGCACATCGCATTACTTCGTAGATGAAGCGACGGGCGAGGTCGAATACTGGGATGTGATGGATGAGATGGGCGGAGAGGCGATCCTGTCCATCCGGCTCAAGATTGAAGGCACAACTATCGCCGAGGGCGAGACGATCGTTACCCGCGTCGGTGCGTTCTTCAAGCCGGAAGCGCTGGCCGAGGATCCGGGAGACTTTCACCGCGTGATCGAGCCGGAGCAGCGACGCGGTCGCGAAGAACTGATCGAGGTGGTGAACCTCTATTTCGATGCGATCGAGCTTTCGCAGGGCGATATCGTGCCGGTGAACGACGATTGCCGCCGGCTGGTGAATGGCGTGGTCGACAGTCTCGACGATCCGGATCAGCTGATCCCGGGCGAGGAGCACCGCGCACTCACCGTGTCCGAGCAGATCACCGCCGGGCATTATGCTTATATCGAGGCCCTGCGTGCGCGGCGCTTCCCGATCGTTGATGAGGAACGCGGGCTGGCGGTCTGTCATTTGGTGTTCGACCATCCGGGCGATCTTAAGCGGGCGGCGGGCGACATTCCGATCAAATGGCCCGGCAGCATGGTGTTCACCGAAGTGTTCAAGATCGTCGACGGTCGGATCGAGGAGATCTGGGCGCTCGGCACGGCACCGCTGCCCTTCGGCAGCGGCAGCGGGTGGTAAGCCCCCGCGCAACCCCCAAGCAGAGGACAAGTTTATGGTGCAGCTAAAACCGATCGTTCCCGTGCCGCCAATGCGCCGCGACATGGATCTCATCGCCAATCGCTTGCCCTCGACCCGCGACCTTGCCGGCCGTTCGATCGCACTGGCATTCGACGACGGTGCGGGGCTGGTAATGGAACTGGGCGAAGCTGCCCTCCGCTGGGAAGCGCGCGAACCGAGTGGCAGGGTACAGGCAGGCGAGGATGCCTGGGACGCGGTCGAGATCCGGCCCGGCATCTTCTTCCTCGATTTTGCCGCCAGCGACGGGCGCTGCGCTTTTTCCAATGTGATCGATTTCAACGCCGGGCGCGCGCTGACCGTGTGGAACGAGGTGACCGGCGAGGGAGACTCTGCCGATCTTTATGAAATGCTGCGGCCAGGGCGCATCGTTGGCATGGCGGGCAGCTACGTGCCGGTTGCGGAAACGCGCGATCTGCTTGGCAAGCGGCTCTATTGTGAATACAGCCCCGAAGCCGCGCTCGAGCATATCTACGTGAACTCGAAGACGATCATTTGGCAGTGGCTGCTGAGCCCTGAGGCCCTCAAATACGAAGTGGGCATCGAGGCGGTGACGATGTGGAAGATCGCCGAAGAACTCTATCTGATCTCGACCCGCGACCAGCCGCCGATGGAGCTGACTCTGCTGATCGACCTGCAGCAGATGCGCAATGTCGGGCGACTGTTTGGCTATAGCCCATACGGCGTGCTCGACCGGAGGGTCGGCGCTACGGTGACCTTTCTCGGGAAGTTCGATTATCCGGCCGGTTATTTGCCGGGTTAGGCGGCGCGGGCGAGGACTCTGTCAAACCAGGTGCACCGCTCGGTAACGCGTGAGGCTAGGGCAGAGCAATGCCCCGACCGGTGCTGTCAGACAAACTGGGGTGCTGTCTGATGGGGTGGACGCCCCCCGACGGCATTGAGGTGCCAAGATGTTGGTGTCAGGGTAACTTCGCCACCAGGGGCCGTCGGAGGACGGCAGCCGGGACTGTCAGACCAAACGCGCTTGCTTGAAAAATAGGACGATCGGGGCGGGGCACGCCATGCCCAAAGCCAAAAAAACAGCCAGCCCGTTCCGGTATCTCAACTCTTCACCAGAGGTGATCCGCCTGGTGGTGCTGATGTATGTCCGGTTTCCGCTCTTGCTAAGGAATGTCGAGGATCTGCTGCTTGAGCGCGCCATCGACATAAGTCACGAGGCCGTACGGTTCTGGTGGAACAGGTTCGGGCCGATGTTTGCGTCCGACATCGGCGTCAGCGCGTATCGCACATGCGGGGGCTTCCGTCGCTGACACCTCGACGAGACCTACGTCAACATCAACGGTGAAATCATTATCTGTGGCGCGCGGTGGATCACGAAGGAGAAATTTTAGAGTCCTTCGTCATGAAGAAACGAGACAATCCGCGGCTTTGACGTTTATGAAGAAGGCGCTGAAGTGGCACGGACGCGCCGAGACAATCGTCACCACTCCTACCCAGCGGCCATGCGTGAAATGGGAAATTTGGGTCGGCGCCAAATGGGGCGTTGGTTTAACAATCGGGGTGAAAACAGTCACCTTCCCCTGCGAAGACGGGAGCGGGATGCGGAGATCCGGCGGATGAAATCACTTCAGAAGTTCGCCTCAGTCCATGCCTCGGTTCACAATCATTTTAATTCAGAACGCCACCTCGTCGATCGAACGTCCTACAAGGCCCGCCGCTCAGCCGCATTGGCTGGGTGGTTAGGCGCCCCCAGTCCTGCTCCGGGCTATCTCAGCGATGGGAAAGTAAGTTAGGATAAGGAATGATCCGCGAAATCCTGAAGATGGGCGACCCGCGGCTATTGGTGATCGCAAGGCCGGTTGAGGATCCTGCAGATCCGCAACTCGCCGGGATCATCGCCGACCTGTACGATACGATGCATGCTGCCGGCGGGATCGGCATCGCTGCGCCGCAGGTCGGTATCGATCTACGCCTGATGATTTTCGGCTTCGAAGCCAATGCCCGCTATCCGGGCGAACTGCCTGTTCCAGCCACTACGCTTATCAATCCTTGGCTCGAACTGCTCACCGACGAGGTGGAGGAAGGTTGGGAAGGGTGCCTTTCGGTGCCGGGCATGCGCGGGCTTGTCCCCCGGGAGACCCACATTCAATACGGGGGGACACTCGAAGACGGCTCGCAACTGGCGCGCGAGGCACACGGTTTCCATGCACGGGTCTTCCAGCACGAATTCGATCACTTGAACGGCGTCCTTTATCCTCACCGGATCCGCGATCTAACCAAGTTCGGCTTCATCGAAGCGCTTTTCCCGGATGGCAGCCTTGCTGCGGTGGAAGACGCTGGTCAGTCTTTGCGGCAATAGCGAAGTCCGCGCGATCGTGCTGCTGGGTCGGACGGTAATAAAACCGTGGTACCGCAAACTGCTCCTCCGAACACTGCAAACGGGGAAAACGCTGCTCACAAGGCTGATCCGTCGCACACTCCAACGCGCGCGTCGCTCAAGCGGCATTGCTCGGCCCAGGATAGCCATCATATTCTTAGAAACGAACCGATGCGGCCTCGTCCGGATGCACGCTTCATAGAACCTTAATGGAATTCTTCTTCCAGTAGCCAGAGCTTGTGCTTTTTTCGTCGAATATCCCTGCCGCAAGTTCGGCATTTCGCCACGTAATTATGGCCGTCCCACCGTACCTTGTGGCGCACGGGCCTGTGCCGGCCAAATCGGCAGAAGAGCCAAAAAAATCCCATAGATTGCCCCCTGTTCGAGGAGTACAATACTAACATTTGGTAGGATTAATCGCCAATTAGACATTGATGATATTTGTATCAATTTGTATCGGCGATTTGGTAAAATTAACTACGCCTGGTATTTAGACCTACCGAAAATTGCCTGTCAGTCCTGTACTTGCATCCATCCGGCCTCGAAGGGGCAGCGCTCGGTCGGCGAATGTCAGCTTCTGACAGGAATGCGTGTGGAGCGGATTTTTGTAGATCGGCTGCCGAGCTCTACCATTCCTCGTGGAAGGGCCTCACTTCGGCGAGAAATGACCATGCGTCACGGGGCTGATGCGCGAGATGATAGATTTCGCCTGCGATAGAGGCGGGGGAGATGAAGAAGTCATCGTGTGCCTCGGGCAGTCGTTCGCGCTGCCAGGGAACATCAATTACCGCATCGATTATGAGATAGGCGACATGGACGCCTTGGGGACCCAAATCGCGCGCAAGCGCTTCCGCGAGAATGCGCTGTGCCGCCTTGGTTGGCGCAAAGCCGGCAAAGGCCGCGCGGCCGCGCTGCGACGAAGTATTGCCAGTAACGATGATGGCCCCTTCACCGGCCTCGATCATCGCCGGCGTCGCGAGGCGCGCGAGGCTGAACAGTGCCATCGCGTTGATCTCGAAATTGTCGCGCAATGTCTTGGCGTCCACCTGCGAGAAGGTGCCGAAGGCGCCCCCAACCGCATTGTGGACGATCACCTTTGGATTGCCGATCCGCTTTATCGCGTCCGTCAGGGCGAGGTCGTCGCTCACATCGCAGGGTACAGCGAAGGTGTCGGGGATTTCGCGTTCGAGCGCGGCAAGCCGCTCGGAGTCGCGCGCCATCATGGCTACCCGATATCCTCCTTCGGCGAAACGCCGCACCGTGGCTGCCCCCGTGCCAGGGCCCACTCCGGTCACCAGGGCTAGCGGTTTGGTCGTATCGGTCATGCTGCCATCTCCAGACGCGCGAGTTCCTCGCGCACGAAATCAAGTCGGTCATTGCCGAAGAACATCGCATCGCCGACGAAGATCGTCGGTGAGCCAAAGACGCCGCGCCGGGCCGCTTCGTTGGTGTTGGCTATATATTTTTCGAACATTTCAGGGCTGTCGATCCGGCTCTTGATGGTCGCGAGGTCGATGTCGGCATCGGCCAGAGCGGCGACAACATCGTCGGCGTTTGCAAGGGTCTTGGCCTCGCTCCACAGTGCCCTGAAAAGGGTGAGCGCCACTGTCAGCGCGTCATCGCTTGTTGTTGCCGCCAGCACCGCCCGGGAGCATGCGTCCGCATCGTTCGCCGACATGTTGGACGGATTAAACGACACGCCAGAGCGCGTCGCCCATCGCTCAAGATCGACGCGCGCATAGCGGCCCTTGGGTTCGCAGGTCAGGCTGGTCGGCACATTGCCTACCAGTTTCATGACCTTGTGCAGATCTACGGGACGCAGCGCGATATCGAGGTCCATCGCTGAGAGTTGGGTCAGCGCGAGATAGGTGTAGGGACTGCGAAATTCGAGGAACAGTTCGATACTTTGTGTCATTGATTTTCTTCCGATAAGGGCGTCAGGAGACGGCGAACAGCGGGATCGGCACCAGGGCCCGGACGTAGCTCGACCCGCTCTAAGGGCACCACCTTGCCCGTCTCCCGGTCGACGACCGCGATCTGGAGCGCCCGCCCGGTTTCGCGGTCGATCGTTTCGATAGACGGCGCGCCGTGTCCGGTTGCATCCCAGCGGTCTCCCCATTCGCGCAGCGCAATGTTGACCTTCCACAGGTCACGCCCCTTGGCGGTCAGCCTGTATGCATCGCGCGGCGGGCGCTCCTGATAGCGTGCGCGCTCGGCGATCCCCGACTGGACGAGGTGCTTGAGCCGGGCCGCCAGCGTGGCAGCGGGAATACCGGTGCTCTCGCGCAACTCGTCATACCGGCTCAGCCCAAAGTACAGATCCCGGATGATAAGGAATGCCCAACGGTCACCGATGAGCTCAAGCGCGCCAGCGATCGAGCACCGCATCCCGGCGAAGGATTTCGACTTCATGGAGCGTGTCCCGTAACTTCAATTATTGAAGTAACCGAGGTGAGAGGACCGCGCAAGCCTCTTTCGTGACCGGCAGCTTAGGTGCAAAGGCACAAATCGACCGCGAGGCACACCCATGCGGGCGACCGAACTCTACGACCTTTTCCTACGCAGTGGCACGTAGGGTGGTTTCTATGTGATTGTTGGTCGGGAAACTGCTCGCCGCGTATATTACGCTAAGCTATTGAAAAGCATGGTGCCGGCTGCAGGAATCGAACCCGCGACCCCCTGATTACAAATCAGGTGCTCTACCAACTGAGCTAAGCCGGCGATCCGCCGCCTCTGCGCTAAATCGCGCCGAAGGTCCAGCCTTCGGTGGCAGCAATTTCCGGCGTCATATTCTTCGGCGACCAGTATTCTGGCAGCGGTGCGATCCTGCGCAGCCAGGCGGCGGCAAGGAGAGCGTCGCTCTTGTGGTCGTCGATCGGGCCCGAGCCGCGAACGGGGTTGCTGCCGAGTTCCGCCAAGGCTTCATTGAGTTCGGCATAATTGCGCAATTTGGTCCGGCCCTTGCGCCGCCCGGCGAGGATTGCGGCGAGCGAAGTGTAGATCTCGACCACCACCGAGGAGCCGGCCGCCGGCAGCGGGTCGATCGGCCAGACCGGGAGTTTGCCCGCCAGTCGGTGCAGCACGCGCATTCCGGTGAGGCTCGACTTGCCGACCTGCGCCGCGCCGACCAGGTTGAAGTTCGAATAGGGATTGCAGCCCATCCCGGCCTGCGCATGCTCGGTCACCCGGAAGCGCCCGCGGCCTTGCGGAAAGAATTCGCCCTGCCGCCCGCCGTGGCGGCGGAAATGGCGGCTCGCTTCGGGATGGTCGACGAAGCTGGCGGCGGAGAAATGCAGGTCGGTTTCGCACAAGCGCTCGACCATCGCCCACAACTCGCGGGCGCTGGCCGGGCTTTCGCTCCAACCGGGAAAGAACGCGCTTTCGTCGGCGAAGGGCAGCGACAGGCTGAGGTCGAGGCCGACCAGCGTGCCGTGCGGCATTTCCTCGGTCAGCCAGTGCAGCACCTCGGCGCGCGACCAGCGGTGCGCTGGACGGACCAGCTTCGGCGCAATGTCACCCGGCCCGCAGATCGCGACCGCGATCCCGCGATGGCGCTCGCCCGCCGCGCCGGACCAGTCGATCGCGGCGAATTGGGTGAAGTGGGGGATCACGCGCTACCTTTTGTCATCCCGGACTTGTTCCGGCATCCCGTTTTCTCTTCCATGGGTAGCAAACAAGCGGGACCCCGGAACAGGTCCGGGGTGACTAGAAATGGGGGCAATCCCCCGGCAGCGGCTTCCACTTGTTCGCCGCCGCCGCGAACCACGGATCGCCGGCGACCTTGGGCAGATCCTCGTAATTCTCCGGTATCCGCTCGGATCGGACGTAGGACAGCGTCACGCAGCGATCGCCGTGCCAGCTTCCCTTCCGCCATTCACCGTCGGTCGGAAGCCCGTCCTCGACATGGGCGATCTCCTTCAATCCGACCGGCAATATGTCCCACACCGCGAAGGCGTTGAGCGAGCCGAAGCCCGAGGCGCTGATCTCGACCGAGGCGAGGCGCTTGCCGCCCGGCGCGGTGAGCGGGGTGGCTCCGGTGTCGACCACCTGGCCCTTGCCGGTGCGGTCGATCACGACATGGCCGCCCGCTTCGTAGCCGGTCCAGTCGAACGAAAAGAAGCGGCCATCGGGCGAAGCCGCGGCGCGATCGATCGCCTCGATCCAGCTCGTATCGACGCAGACGGTGGCGCCGGTCGCGGTGACAACCGCGAGGCGATACAAATCGGATCTGACGAGTTTGCCGAAGGCGGCGGGAATCGCCAGCGGCTTGCCGCGCTGGAGTTCCTCTGCCGGCTCGGCCTTGGGGCAGGCTGCGAGATCGGGCTCGGGCAGGGCGGCCGCCTCGGCAACCGCCAGCGTGTTCGCGGCCGGCGTCGGGCTCGCCTCCTCCTTGCCGCCGCAACCGGCGAGCAGCGCCGCGAGCGCGATCATTCCGGCCGGTCGGCGCATCGCATATCTCCTCATTTGGGTCGGGGCGGGCGGTTCTTCCTGGTCGATGCCAACCGGAACGCATATTCGATCACCTCGCGCACCCGCTCCGGATCGGCACTGGAATAGCGCACCAGCACCGCGCTGCTTCCGGCGTAATGCGGGGATTGCCAGAAGCTGTCCGGATCGGTCTCCATCAGCATCTCGGCATAACCCTCGTCGAGCGGGACGGCGAAGGAGGTCTGCGCTTCGTGCCCGGTGACGAGGAAGCCGCGCCGGTTCTTCGCGATCATCACCATCGGCATGTCGTAGATCGTGCTGCGCACGGTTCCGGGCAGCGACAGCGCGAAGGCTTCGGCCTTGTCCCAGCTATCGAGTGCCTCGCTCATGCCTGTTTCTCCTCCCGGCGCTTGGCCCACCATTCCATCCGCTTGAGCACCTCGCGTTCAAAACCGCGCTCGACCGGGGTGTAATAGGCCTGCGGCTCCATTTCCTCGGGCCAGTAATTGTCGCCCGAGAAGCCGTCCTCGGCGTCGTGGTCGTAGGTGTAACCCTTGCCGTAGCCGACATCCTTCATCAGCTTGGTCGGCGCGTTGACGATGTTCATCGGTGGCATCAGGCTGCCGGTCTCGCGCGCGCTGCGGAAAGACGAACCCATCGCCTTGTAGGACGCGTTCGATTTGGGCGCGGTCGCGAGATAGAGGCAGGCCTGCACGATCGCCAGCTCGCCTTCGGGGCTGCCGAGGAACTCGTAGGCCTGCTTTGCCGCGATGCATTGCACCAGCGCATTCGGATCGGCGAGGCCGACATCCTCTACCGCCGCGCGGGTCAGGCGGCGCAGTACGAACAGCGGCTCCTCCCCCGCGGTCAGCATTCGCGCCATGTAATAGAGCGCGGCGTTCGGATCCGATCCGCGCAGGCTCTTATGGAGCGCGGAGATGAGGTTGTAATGCCCCTCGCGGTCCTTGTCGTAGACCGCGACCCTGCGCTGGAGGAACGCCCCGAGCGCCGCCGGATCGAGCGGCTCGGGGATCCGCGCGGCGTAGAGCGTCTCGGCCTGGTTGAGCAGGAAGCGCCCGTCGCCGTCGGCGCTGGCGACCATTGCCTCCCTGGCTTCCGGGGTGAGCGGCAGGGGGCCTTCGAGTTCCTCCGCCCGGTCGAGCAGATGGCTGAGCGCTTTCGCGTCGAGCCGGTGGAGGATCAGCACCTGCGCGCGGCTGAGCAGCGCGGCGTTGAGCGCGAAGCTCGGGTTCTCGGTCGTCGCGCCGACCAGCGTGACGGTGCCGCGCTCGACGAAGGGCAGGAAGCCGTCCTGCTGGGCGCGGTTGAAGCGGTGGATCTCGTCCACGAACAGCAGCGTGCGCTGGCCGGCCTTCGCGGCGAGCTCCGCCTCGGCGAAGGCCTTCTTGAGATCGGCCACGCCCGAGAACACCGCGCTGATCGCGACGAAGCGCATCCCCACCGCATCGGCCAGCAGCCGCGCGATGCTGGTCTTGCCGGTGCCGGGCGGCCCCCACAGGATCATGCTCGACAGTTTCCCGGCCGCGACCATCCGTCCGATCGCGCCTTCCGGCCCGGTCAAATGTTCCTGTCCGATGACCTCCCCCAGGTTCGTCGGGCGCAGCCGGTCCGCCAGCGGCGCATCCTCGCGCGGGATGTCGGCTGCGGGCGGGGGCGGGAGATCGTCGGCAAAGAGGTCGGCCATCGGGGCACCATAGGGGGCTGCAGAAATTTTTGCAGCCGCTCGTTGACAAGTTCTATCTAAGATATATCTTAGAGCTATCGCATTGAGGGCGATTTGCCCGGGAAAGGATTTCACAATGCATAATCACAGACATGGTGGCCGCGGCCGACGCGGCAAGGGTTTCGAACGCGGTTTCGGGGCAGGCGCTCCGTTCTTCGCGGCGATGGAGAACATTGGCGACGAGATCGGCCGCAAGTGCGGGCAGCGCGGTTTCGGCGGCGGTTTTGGGCGCGGCGGGGGCTGGGGCGACGATTTCGCTTCGGGCTTCGGTTCCGGTTTCGGCGGCTTCGGCGGCCGTGGCGGTGGGCGGCGCGGTAGGATGTTCGCTTCGGGCGAGCTTCGCCTCGTCCTGCTCAAGCTGATCGCGGACGAACCGCGCCACGGCTACGAGCTGATCAAGGCGCTCGAGGAACTGACCGGCGGCACCTACGTGCCCAGCGCCGGCACGATCTATCCCACGCTGGCGCTGCTCGCCGACGAAGGCGCGATCGAGGACACCGCCGGTGAAGGATCGCGCAGGGCCTTCGCCGCGACCGACGCTGGCCGCAAGGAGCTCGAAGAGCGGGGCGAGGAAGCCGAGGCGCTGCTCGCGCGGCTCGCCGAACTCGGCAAGCAGGACGAGCGGCACCGTTCCCCCGAGGTACTCCGCGCGCTGATGAATCTCGGCGGGGTGCTCAAGAACAGCGTGTTCAAGAGCAACCCCGATGCCGAGAAGCTCCAGCAGATCGTCGACATCATCGACGAAACCGCGAAGCGGATCGAGCGGCTTTGACCCGCATGGACATACTGCGCCGGCGCCATTTGGTGCCGGCGCAAGCCAGGGATATACCGATGACTGCAACCACCCCTCCCGCAATCAATCCTCCCGCAACCGCCACCGCCACCGCCACCGCCACCGTGCCGACCGGCAACGGCAGCCGCTACCTCCAGCAATTGTGCAAGCACTGGTCGCACAGCCTGCCGGTCGAATTCACGCCCGAGCACGGCGAGATCCGCTTTCCGGCGGAAGGGCGCGCGGGCAGCTTCCCCGGCGAAGCACTGGTCTCGTTCGCCGCGCGCGCCGATGCGCTCGAAGTGACGATCGCGGCGAGCGTGCCC
This sequence comes from Candidatus Andeanibacterium colombiense, assembly GCA_029202985.1. Classification (GTDB taxonomy): domain Bacteria; phylum Pseudomonadota; class Alphaproteobacteria; order Sphingomonadales; family Sphingomonadaceae; genus Andeanibacterium; species Andeanibacterium colombiense. The sequence goes on from CP119316.1 coordinate 2,880,328, forward strand.
GAACAGCGCGAGATCATGAAGGGCGTCGTCGCCCGACACCTTGACCGCTTCGCCTTCCGCGAGGCGCCGCTGCCGTTCGACTGGCGCGACGCGGCCTAGCCGCCCCGCCTCGCCGCCCGCTGCCGCGCGAGCCGCAGGTAGGTGTCGAGCATGCCCTGGTTGATCCGGTCCCAGTCGAAATCGAGGCTGCGCCGCTCGCCCGCGCTGCCGTGGGCCGCGCGCAGGTCCGGCCGTTCGACATAGGATTGCAGCGTCCGCGCGAAATCGCGGATCGAGTTCGGCTTGATCAGCGCGCCGGTCACCCCGTCGATCACCAGCATGTCGCTGCCGGTCGCCTGCGCGGCGACCACCGGATGGCCGCAGGCCATCGCCTCCAGCGTGACATTGCCGAAGGTCTCGGTCGCCGAGGGGTTGAACAGCACGTCCATGCTGGCGACCGCGGTGCCGATCTCGGGCGGGTGGAGCACGCCGCTGAAGGCGGTGTTCTTCGGCAATTTGCCCTCGAAATAGGGCCGCGCCGGCCCATCGCCGATCACCAGCACGCGGAATTTGACCTTGCGCTTTTCAAGCAGCGCGATGGTGTTGGCGAAGACGTCGAGGCCCTTCTCCATCACAATCCGCCCGAGGAAGCCGATCGCGACCTCGTCGTCGGCGATGCCCAGGCCGCGGCGCCATTCGAGGCTGCGGCGGCCGGGATTGAACAATTCGCGGTCGACCCCGCGCGCCCAGATCCCGATCTCCTCGTTCATGCCCTGGTCGAGCAGCACCTGGCGCATGCTTTCGGCCGGCGCCATCAGCGCATCGGCGCGGCGGTAGAACGTCCGCAGCCAGCCCTCGATCGTCGGTTCGAGGAACTTCGCGTGGTAATAGCGCGGATAGGTCTCGAACCGCGTGTGGACGGTGGCGAGCACCGGCACGTCGTGATCGCGCCCCCACTTCGCCGCCTGACGCGCCGCGAAGTCGGGACTCGCGACATGGATCATGTTCGCCTCGAACCCGGAGAACTTGCGCCACGCATTGCCGTAGAGCCCGAGCGGGAACTGATATTCGGCGCGCCCCGGAATCGAGAACGAGGGCACGATCACCAGGTCCCCGGTCGGCTCGACCTGCGGCGCGCGCGTCGTCGGCGCGAACACGCGCACCTGCGCGCCCTGCCGCAGCAGATAGCCGACCAGCCGGTTGAGCGCCTGGGTCGGCCCGTCGCGCACCATGTGATAATTGCCGCTGATCAGGGCAATTCGAAGGTCGGAAGCTTCCATTGTGTTGGGGCTTTAGGGATGCGCCGGACATCCGGCAATGGTGGCTAGGTGTCGTCGGAAGACCACTGCAGGATCAATATGTTAAGATCGCGATCGGGCTCGTAATCCAGTTTCCGCACCTCGAATTGGGTCGGGGAAAGCTTCGTTACGCCATCCATGCAGAAGCTGACGAGATTCTCCGGCAGGCCCTTGTCCACCACCAGGCGGAATTCCCCGATCGGCCCGCGCCAGTTCGCGCCGCTCGACAGGACATAGCCGATCCAGGTCTCGCCATAGCCGGGGCTCCAGTCGCCGCCGCCCTTCGCCGCCTCGGCCTTCTGGCGCTTGCGGAAGCCGGCGAAGAACGCGGCATCGGTGCAATAGCGCTGCCTGTAGGCCGCCGCCTGTGCGGCATGATCCTTCTCGCCGAGATGCTCGATCAGTCCGCCGACCGAGCCGCCGGTAGCGGGCGTATAGCGGTGGCTGACATGGATCGTCGCACGTGCCGGAAACAGCTGCTCGCGCACGATCGAGGTCTCGACCTGCCAGGCCGGCCGCAGATCGTTGCCGCCCCAATCCGTCTCGCGCCGCAGCAGCCCGGCCCGCTCCAGCCGCCGGCCCTCGTTGGCGGGAAGGCTGGAAATCTTCTCGATGAAGCCGTCGTCCTGATACCATTGCAGCGGAAAGCCCTCCGCCTCGAGCGCATCGGTCACGTCCCGCCCGCCGGCCACCGCCCGCTGCGTCCGCGTCCAGCCAACCGCCTTGCCGTCGACCGTCGTCGCGAAATCGAGCCCGGTGAAATCGGGATAGGCCCCCGGCTCGGCGAAGGCGCCGCCCGGCAGCGCCGGCATCGGAAAGCTCACCAGCACCTTCTGGTCCGCGTCCGAATGGTTGGTGTAGGTGTAATCGACCTTCACCTCGGCGGCCGAGATGAACAGATCCTCCCGGTCCATGCTGATCGCATCGTTCTGCTTCAGCACCAGCCCGCCCAGCGCCCACTCCGCCTCCGAATCGTTCGCGAGGGCAGGGGCCGGAAGCAGCGCGGCGGCGAGCGCGGCCAGCAGCGGGAGCACAGGTTCGGGGTGACATATGTGACACTCTGTCCGCCTGGGTGTAACCCTAAAAATCCACCTATGAATCAATGTCATATGCGCAAAAAAAGCGCGAGAGTGACGGTTTCGGCCTTTCTCGGAGACACGGGACTTTTGCCCTGAGGGTGACACAAGTGACACCTCCTCCGCATTCGCTTGAGGCGCGCCGGCAGGCACGCCTTTCCGGCACGGCTGGCCTGCAAGAAAGCGGGAGCGAAGCATCCCGATTCTATGACAGGTTTGAGGCATGTAGGAAAATGGGGATAGACAGCTCGACAATCGAGATTGTTTCTATTTTGTTCTTGCAGACAGGGAAACTTCCTGGCATTTTGGCAAAAATTGACCCAGTGGAGGCCTTATGCAGCTTGATTTGTCGTTTTCCGAACTCAGGCAACTGGCTGGTTTGACAGTCGAGGAAGCGGCCGCCGAACTGGGTTACTCCGTGAGTACGGTTTACCGCTGGGAGCGTGGAGAGACGGCGCCCAAGTCGCCCATCTATCGTACCCTGCAAACGCTGATCAAATTTGGAGCGCCGCAGATCCGACTGGTGTCAGAAGATAAATTGGCTTTTCGCTTCATAGATTTGTTTGCGGGGATCGGAGGTCTGCGGATTGGTTTCCAAGGGATTGGAGGGCATTGCGTCTTTACTTCGGAATGGGATCGATATTCTCAGGAAACCTATCGGCAAAATTTCCGGGACAACCACAAGCTACATGGTGACGTCAGGGAGTTTTCTGAAAATCCCGGGTTGGTCCCGGAGCACGATGTTCTGCTCGCCGGCTTTCCCTGCCAACCGTTCTCTATCGCGGGCGTTTCCAAAAAGAACGCGCTCGGTCGGCCGCATGGGTTTCTGTGCGATACGCAGGGGACCTTGTTCTTTGATACGGCACAGATAATTGCACACCATCGCCCTGCCGCTTTCGTTCTAGAGAACGTCAAGAATCTCGAAAGTCATGACGGGGGGAAGACCTTCGCCACGATCATCCACGTGCTTCGGGAAGAACTGGGTTATCACGTTCAGACGAGAGTGATCAGCTCAGCGCCGTGGGTGCCGCAAAAGCGCGAACGCGTGTTTATCGTCGGCTTCAGGGAAAAATCAGCCTTCGACTTTTACGGCCTCGAAGTCCCTTCGGCGTCGGAGGGGCCTAAGCTTGGCAGCATTCTGGAACCAAACGAAGCGGTCGATCCGAAATATACGCTCACGCCAAATTTGTGGAAATACTTGCAGGATTACCGGGAAAAGCATGCGTTGAAAGGCAATGGTTTCGGCTTCAGCCTGTTTGGGCCCAACGACATCGCCCGCACTCTTTCTGCACGTTACTACAAGGATGGTTCCGAGATCCTGATTGAGCAGCCGGGCAGTCGCCCGCGTCGACTTACTCCGTTGGAATGCGCAAGGCTGATGGGCTTCGATCGCGGCGAGCGGCGGTGGAACATTCCCGTTTCAGATACCCAAGCCTACCGCCAGTTCGGGAATGCCGTGGTGGTCCCCGTCGTAGAATTCCTGGCAGATGCAATGAGGCCTCATCTGGCGGTGGCACTGTCTGGCGGTGGCGTTCAACCTTCGGTACATCCTGTAGTGATTTCGAGGCCCGGACAGAGGCTGGCTGCCGTTGGTTGATATAGTATCCCAAGCGGTTCGCAGCCGGATGATGTCAGGTATCCGGGCGAAAAATACCAAGCCGGAAATGGCGATCCGCCGAGGTTTGCATGCGCTCGGCTTTCGCTTCCGGATTCACGAAAATCGGTTGCCAGGGAAACCTGATCTGGCCTTTCCGAAATTCAAGTCTGTGATTCTGGTTCACGGCTGCTTCTGGCATGGTCATCAATGCCATCTCTTTAGATGGCCAAAGACGAGAGAAGATTTTTGGCGAGCAAAGATTGCCAGAAATATCGTAGTCGATAAATCTGCGCTGGACGCACTTCTAAACTTGGATTGGCGCGTGGCGATAGTCTGGGAATGTTCGTTAAAAGGACGGGCAAAACTACCAATCGACGCGGTGTTGTCCCGGATCAGTAACTGGCTAAAATCAGACGAGCCATTTTTGGAGATTGAGGGGGATGAAGCGCGGGTACTTGTCTGAGCATTTCGTTGGTGTCGCGGTTAAGACGTTGACTCGGGTGGATGCGACAGCACGGTCTAACCAGCACGAAATCGGCACTACCGTTGCGATGCGTCGTTTCTTGGGCGAAGAAAAACGAGAGTTTCCGGCTATTTTCCTCTGGCTTGGGCGTGAGCAGGAAAGTTTCTCCGAAGACGGAAAACTGTCTCTTTACGATTCGCGCGAAAAGAAGGAACACCGGGGGCCAGAGTGGCGGCTGTATTACCCAACCAACGCGGTCACAGAAGCAATGACTGAAGGCGAGACCTTGTTTCTCGCGCTTCGCACAGACGGAAGTGTACTCTTCATAGTATCCCCTGCGCAGAGCACGATTCAGAGTCAGTTGTTGTGGCTGTTCGGTTTTGACGCCGAGCCGGAACTGGCTTTCGACGCCCATCAGATCTCCGGCGACGAGGACGCCGAACTCGATTTCGCCGCCCGTCTTATCCTTGACGAGATCGGCGTCGAATACGAAGATCCAGAAGCCAATACGATCGATGCGATCATCGAAAAGTTTGGCACTTCATTTCCGAGCACTCGCGAGTTTTCGGACCTGGCCAGACTTACGCTTCCCTCGGTTGACGCTCGCGACGACGCCGATGCCGCGCTTCTGGCTTGGCTCAGTCATGAAGAGGGGATGTTCCGGCGTCTGGAACGCAAGGCGGTGAGCGAGCGCCTTTCTGCGGGTTTTCGAGCAGGACAGGACGTTGATGTCGATGGTTTCGTCCAGTTTTCGCTCGGTGTTCACAACCGGCGGAAATCGCGAATGGGGTATTCTTTTGAGCACCACCTTGAAGCAGTATTTCGTGCTTTCGGCTTGGCATACGGCCGCCAGGTGAAGACTGAGCATGGGAACACAGCTGACTTCCTGTTTCCCGGTGCCGCTGCCTACCATGATCCAGGCTATCCAGGCGATCGCCTGACGATGCTGGCAGCTAAATCAACATGCAAAGACCGTTGGCGTCAGGTTCTTCCCGAAGCTCATCGAATCTGGCCAAAACACTTGGCGACTTTGGAACCCGCGATATCCGTAACCCAAACTGAGCAGATGAAGGTGGAGGGTATCCAGCTTGTCATTCCACAGTCGCTACAGGAAACTTACCGAGCGGCGGGGCAACGAGGTGGGCTCATGTCGCTGGCCGAGTTTGTGGCGGTGGTGAGGCAACGCGCTGATTCCTGAACATCTGAAAAAGCAACGGCGGCTCGTTCGAGCCGCCGCGTACTTTCACCTCGAAATGCCAAACATCAAGCCGCCTGCCGCTTCGCCTTCTTCCGCTCGTTCGGATCCAGGATCGCCTTGCGCAGGCGGATGGTCTGCGGGGTTACCTCGACCATCTCGTCGTCGTCGATATAGGCGATCGCCTGTTCCAGGGTCAGCTTCCACGGCGGGGTCAGGCGGACCGCATCGTCCTTGCCGCTGGCGCGGAAGTTGGTCAGTGCCTTCGACTTCATCGGATTGACTTCGAGATCGTCGGGCTTCGCGTTCTCGCCGATGATCATGCCTTCGTAGAGCTTCTCGCCCACGCCGACCATCAGGATGCCGCGCTCTTCCAGCGGGCCGAGCGCATAGGCATTCGCCTCGCCCGCGCCGTTGGAGATCAGCACGCCGTTCTTGCGGCCTTCGATCGTGCCCTTGTGCGGGCCGTATTTCTCGAACAGCCGGTTCATGATCCCGGTGCCGCGCGTGTCGGACAGGAATTCGCCGTGATAGCCGATCATCCCGCGGCTGGGCGCCGAGAAGGTGATGCGGGTCTTGCCGCCGCCCGAGGGGCGCATGTCGGTCATCTCGGCCTTGCGAATCGCCATCTTCTCGACGACCGTGCCCGAATATTCGTCGTCCACGTCGATCACGACGGTTTCATACGGCTCGGTGCGCTTGCCGGCTTCGTCCTCGCCATAGAGCACGCGCGGGCGGCTGATGCCGAGCTCGAAGCCTTCGCGGCGCATCGTCTCGATCAGCACGCCAAGCTGCAATTCGCCGCGGCCGGCGACATCGAAGCTGTCCTTGTCGGCGCTCTCGGTGATGCGGATCGCGACGTTGGATTCGGCCTCGCGCTCGAGCCGGTCGCGGATCAGGCGGCTGGTGACCTTGCTGCCTTCGCGCCCGGCCATCGGCGAATCGTTCACCGCGAAGCGCATCGACAGGGTCGGCGGATCGATCGGCTGGGCGTGCAGCGGCTCGCTCACCGAAGGATCGGCGATGGTGTTGGCGACGGTCGCGGTGGTCATGCCGGCGATCGAGATGATGTCGCCCGCGCGCGCTTCGTCCACCGGAACGCGCTCGAGCCCGCGGAACGCCATCAGCTTCGATGCGCGGCCGGTCTCGACGATCTTGCCGTCGGCATCGAGCGCGTGGATCGGTGAATTGGTCTTCACCGTGCCGCTCTGGACCTTGCCGGTCAGGATGCGGCCGAGGAAATTGTCGCGGTCGAGCAGGGTCACGAGGAACTTGAACGGGCCGTCGAAATCGGCCTGCGGCGGCGGCACATGCTCGACGATCTTGCTGAACAGCGGGGTCAGGTCGCCCGCGCGCGCGGCGATGTCCTCGCTCGCATAGCCGTTGCGGCCCGAGGCGTAGAGCACCGGGAAATCGAGCTGCTCGTCATTCGCATCGAGGCTGACGAACAGGTCGAACACCTCGTCGAGCACTTCGGAGGCGCGGCCGTCCGGGCGGTCGATCTTGTTGACCACCACGATCGGCTTGAGCCCGAGCGCGAGCGCCTTGCCGGTGACGAACTTGGTCTGCGGCATCGCGCCTTCCGAGCTGTCGACCAGCAGGATGACCCCGTCGACCATGCTCAGGATACGCTCCACCTCGCCGCCGAAGTCGGCGTGGCCCGGGGTATCGACGATGTTGATATGGGTCGTCTCGCCGGTTTCGGGCGAGGTCCATTCGACCGAGGTGCACTTCGCGAGAATCGTGATCCCGCGTTCCTTCTCGAGGTCGTTCGAATCCATCGCGCGCTCTTCCACGCGCTGGTTGTCGCGGAAAGTGCCCGATTGGCGGAAAAGCTGGTCGACGAGGGTGGTTTTACCGTGGTCGACGTGGGCGATGATCGCCACGTTGCGGAGATTCATAAATTATCCTGATTGCCGCGGGTCTGCGGTTTCGGGCGCGCCCATAGCTTAGATTGTGCAAATGCGAAAGTACCTTAGGATGCAACGATGACTCAGCCATTACGAATCCTCGTCATTCTCGGGTCCGTGCGCGAAGGACGGGTGGCAGAACCGGTCGGGAACTGGGTGATCGAACAGGCGGCGGGGCGCGAGGATATTGCGCTGGAACTGGTCGATCTCAAGGCCTGGGCCCTGCCGCCCTATCCGTTCCCGCGGCCGCCGGCGATGGGCGGATACACCGATCCGCTGCAGCTCGCCTGGGCCGAAAAGATCGCCGGCGCCGACGGCTACATATTGATCGCGCCCGAATACAACCATGGCATCCCGGCCGCGCTGAAGAATGCGCTCGATTTCGTCTATGCCGAATGGGCGCGCAAGCCGGTCGGCTTCGTCGGATATGGCGGCGCGGGCGGGGCGCGCTCGATCGAGGGGCTGACCCAGGTCGCGCGTTCGCTGCAGATGGCGGCGCTGGAGGCGGCGGTCCACATCATGGGGGTGAACGGCAAGATCGCCGATGGGCGTTTTACCGGCGAGGGGCACGACACCGGCTCGCTGGCCCGTCTGTTCGACCAGTTGAGGTGGTGGGGTAACACCTTAAAGGCTGCGCGTTAACGATTGGTATCACGCGATTTATATTCGCTGACGTTACGGCAAGGCGGGGTTTGTTAACCTTCTCCGGGTTAGTGTGCCTCAAGGGCAACAGAGGCGGTTTCGGCTGCAACCAGCGCTCTATTTGTCAATTGTTTCCGATAGGCCACAATCGTATGCGTATCGCTGGAGTCCGGGTGCTGACGGACGCCTCGCTAGAAGGCGCACGGGGTTCTCCGGTGGAGAGATGGAGTTTCCTATGATCAAGACTTCCTGCCGTGCAGGTGCGCGCCGCGCCCTGTTCCTGCTTGGCGTCGCGGGCATCGCCACGAGCCTGCCGTCCGCCGCCTTCGCGCAAGACGAAGAAGTCACTCCGTCCGAACCGGCGCCGCCGGCGCCCGAGGCCGACGCCACCGGCAACGAGATCCTCGTCACCGCGACCAAGCGCGAACAGACGCTGCAGGATACGCCGGTCGCCGTCACGGTCGCGACCCAGGAGCAGATCGAGCGCGCGCAGATCCGCGACCTCAAGGATCTCTCGATCCTCGTCCCGTCGCTCCGCGTGACCCAGCTGCAAAGCTCGGCCAACACCAATTTCATCATCCGCGGCTTCGGCAACGGCGCGAACAACGCGGGGATCGAGCCTTCGGTCGGCGTGTTCATCGACGGCGTCTATCGCAGCCGGACCGCGTCGCAGATCAACGACCTGCCCAACATCAGCCGGGTGGAAATCCTGCGCGGCCCGCAGTCGACCCTGTTCGGCAAGAACGCCTCCGCGGGCGTGATCTCGGTCCGCACCGAGGAACCGCAGTTCGATTTCGGCGGCAATGTCGAAGGCAGCTACGGCAATTACAATGCGGTGGTCGCGCGCGGTTACGTGACCGGGCCGCTGTCCGACACGGTCGCGGCGAGCATTGCCGGCGGCTGGTCGGGCCGTGACGGCTACAACAAGGATCTCGGCACCGGCGACCGCACCAACGAGCGCAACCGCTGGTTCGCCCGCGGCCAGCTGCTGTTCGAACCGTCGACCGACCTCAAGGTGCGGATCATCGGCGATTACAGCGCGATCGACGAGAATTGCTGCGGCGTCGTCAATCTCCAGCGCTCGCCGGCAACCAGCGTGATTGACGCATTAGGCAATATCCCCGATGCGGACCATCCCTATGCCAACATCGTCTACGACAACATCAATTCGACCAACGACATCAAGGATTGGGGCCTTTCGGGCGAGATCAACTGGAACGCCGGGCTGATCAACGTCACCTCGATCACCGCCTATCGCAACAACCACTCGATCACCGCGCAGGATGCCGACTTCACCAGCGCCGACCTGATCAACCCGCTCGCGGCCGATGTGAACATCGACACCTTCACCCAGGAACTTCGCCTGACCGCCGATTTCGGCAATTTCGCGCATTTCCTGCTCGGCGGGTTCTACATCAACGAGAAGGTCGATCAGACCGGCTCGCTGATCTGGGGCAGCCAGGCGCGGCCCTATGCCGACCAGCTGATCCAGAGCCTGACCGGCGGCAGCCTGAATCTCGCGCAGCTCGAAGGCACGCTGGGCGCGCTCGAGGGCGATCCGACCAAATATGCCGGCGACTTCTTCAAGGCCGGCACCGGCAATACCAACGAAGCCTTCACCCTCGACAGCGAGGCGTTCTCGATCTTCGGCCAGGCCGATTTCCAGATCGCGCAGGGGCTGACCCTGACGCTGGGCGGCAACTACACCAAGGACATGAAGGACTACACCGCGCGGATCGACGGGAACGACGTGTTCTCGCAGGTCGATCTGGTGGCCGACGGCAACACCGCGATCTACCAGACCGCGCTGGCGACCACGATCGGCGGCCCGATGTTCCTCAACCTCGGGCGCCCGGCGACCGCGGGCGAGATCCAGGCTTTCGCGGGCGGCAATTTCCCGACCTACCAGGCGATCGCCGCGCAGTCGCAGGCCTATGCCAATGCGAACCAGGGCAATCCGGCGGTCAATCCGCTGCTGGCATTGCAGCCGCTGCAGTATTTGCCGCAATTCGTCAGCGTGCCGAACTCGGTCGAGCCCGGCCACATCTCGGACGATGCGTTCACCTACACGATCCGGCTGGCCTATGAGCTCAGCGATCAGGTCAATGTCTATGCGAGCTACGCGACCGGCTTCAAGGCGGCCTCGGTCAACCTCTCGCGCGACAGCCGTCCGCTGGCGTCCGACGCCGCCGCGCTGGAGGATGCGGGGCTGACGCAGGTCAACCAGACCTACGGCACGCGCTACGCCGATCCCGAGCATTCGCGGGTGATGGAATTCGGCGTGAAGACCAACTTCGGCCGGGCTTCGGCCAACCTCGCGGTGTTCCAGCAGCAGATCAAGGGCTTCCAGTCGAACATCTTCACCGGTTCCGGCTTCGCTCTGTCCAACGCGGGCAAGCAGTCGACCTTCGGCGTCGAATTCGAAGGCCAGGCGCGGCTGTTCGAAGGCTTCACCGCCAATGTCGGCGTGACCTATCTCGATCCGAAGTATAACGACTTCAAGTTCGCCGCGGTCGGCGATCTCTCGGGCACCCGCCCGGCCAACATCCCGACCTGGACCACGGTCGTCGGCGGCACTTACGACTATGCGCTGGCCAATGGCGACGACATCATCCTCGACGCTTCGTATCACTACGAAAGCCGGGTGAAGATCACCGAAGGCCTGCCGGGCTTCCTCGATCTCGGTTCGGCGGCGGCGATCGCGGCGGCCGATCCGTTCACCCGCCAGGTGGACGAAGTCTCCGCCTCGCTGTCCTACAGGATGAAGGACGGGCTCGAACTCACGCTGTGGGGCCGGAACCTGCTGAACGACCGCTACATATTGCAGATCTTCGATTCGGTCGCGCAGCCCCATTCGATCTCGGGCTATCCGAACCAGCCCCGCACCTGGGGCGGCACGGTGCGCTTCAAGTGGTAGGGAAGACTGCCTAGACCGTGAGGGAGAGGGGGCTGCGGCCCCCTTTTTCTTGCCTGTCGCGCGAAAACTGTGTCCGCTGTCCGGATCTGCCCCGCTCGGGGGCCGCCGGGGGGCTGACACATGAAATGGATGATCTTGCCGTATCTGCGCTACGTGGATTTCTCCGGCCGTTCGCGGCGGCTGGAATATTGGATGTTCACGCTGTTCAACATCCTGCTGCTTGTTGGATTCGTCATCATCGGGGCGGAATTCTTCGGCCGTGCGGATCCTGTCGGCGGATTGGCCGATCAACAAGCAGGTTCGGGCATGGCGATGGTCGCATTCATTTTCGTGTTCGTATTCGCCACGATCATTCCCGGTATCGCGGTGCAGGTGCGGCGCTTGCACGATTAGGACAAGTCCGGCTGGCTGATCCTGCTTGGTTTCATCCCCTATGTCGGGGGCCTCATCATGTTGGTCCTGATGCTGACCGATGGCACGGCGGGCGAGAACCGGTTCGGCCCCGATCCTAAAGGCAGGTACGACGCGGACGCTTTCACGTAAGAAGTTGCGCACCGTCAAGCGCGCGAGCAAGGCGCGCTTTTTCTTGCCCCGGGCGGCAAAAAATGTTCGCCTTCGCATTCCCGCGACTCACTCGCGGGGTTGAGGGGGACTCAATCATGGAATGGATGCTGATGCCCTATCGGCGGTATGCCGATTTCTCCGGCCGCTCGCGGCGGAAGGAATACTGGATGTTTGCGCTTCTCCAATTGATCGTGGCCTGCGTATTTTACGCGCTCCTGTTCGCGGGCATGCCCGAAATGGACGCACCCGGCCAGATCGCCCAGGCACCCGGTGCATTGTTCTATGCCGGCTTCATACTGTTTATGATTTTTGCCTTGGTGTCCTTCATCCCGTCTCTCGCTGTCACCGTTCGGCGTCTGCACGATCAGGATAAATCAGGCTGGTGGATACTCATCGAGTTCGTTCCTTTCGTCGGCCCCCTTATTCTGTTGATCTTCATGTTCATGGATGGGACGCCGGGGCCCAACCGCTTCGGAGATGATCCCAAGGGCAGCGTTGGCGAGGCTTTCGCTTAAGCAGCTTTGCCGGTTGCCGACCGGGGTGATCCCCGGCCGGCCATCACGCCGACGATCCGGATTTTCAGGCTTGGGTTCACAATGCAATCATATGGCGGTTTCTGGATTCGCGTACTCGCTTACCTGATCGACTGGATCATCCTCTATTTCGCGTCGAGCGTTCTTTCCGGGATCGTGATGGGTGTCGGCTTTGCTTCGATCAACGCCGGTTATACCGCGGTGAGCACCGCGATGCTCGGAGTGGCCGGCATCTCTTTCGTGCTCAACTGGCTTTACTTCGCGATCCTCGAAAGTTCGAGCTGGCAGGGCACGGTCGGCAAGCAGGCGCTCAAGCTGGTGGTGACCGACGAGCAGGGCGAACGGATCAGCTTCGGCAGGGCAACCGGGCGCTATTTCGCCAAGTTCCTCTCCGTGCTGATCTTCTGCATCGGCTTCATGATGGCGGGCTGGACCGGCCGCAAGCGGGGTCTGCACGACATCGTCGCCGGCACGCTGGTCTACAAGGCGAACTCGCCCGATCTGCCGCGCAACAGCGCGCGGGTGTTCGAGTAGCCTAAAGCTCGCGTAGCGCCTGCGCGGGCCGCGCTCGCAGCAGCGGCAGCGATCCGCCGAGCGCGAAGCCCAGCACCAGCAGCAGCCCGGCACCGAGCACCTCGAAGATCCGCGGCCAGTCGGGCAGCCAGTCGAATTCGAACAATTCGACGATCACCAGCCATGCCATCCCGCTGCCGAGCGCGAGGGCGACCGCCGCGAGCAGCAGCGCCAGCAGCCCGTATTCGGCGAGTTGAAGCAGCAGCAATTGCCGCCGGCTCGCGCCGAGCACGCGCAGGATCACATTGTCGTAGAGCCGGCTCGCCCGCGCCGCCGCGATCGCGCCGAGCAGCACCGCGAGCCCGGCCAGCACCGCGACCGAGGCGGCGGCGAGGATCGCATTGCCGACCTGGCTCAGCATCGTGCGCGCTTCGGCCAGCACCTGGCCGACCTCGATCGTCGAACTCGACGGGAAGGCGCTGACCAGCCGGCGCAGCAGCGGCCCGGTCGGCGCGCCTTCGGGCAGGTCGATCGTCGCGGCGAGATTGTGCGGCGCGTCGGCGATCGCGTTGGGGCTGAACACCAGCGCATAGTTGAAGCCCATCGAATCCCAGTCGATCCGGCGGAAATTCGCGACCCTGACCGTCCGCTCGACCCCGAGCAGGCCGATGGTCAGATAGTCGCCGATGTGCAGCCCGATCGCCTGCGCGAAATTCTCGTCGACCGAGACCAGCGGCTCGCCGGCATAATGCGGCCCCCACCATGTGCCTTCGGTGATCGCATTGCCTTCCGGCACGGCGTCGGCATAGGTCAGCCCGCGCTCGCCGCGCAATGCCCAGGCGCCGTCGGGAATATCCTTGAGATCGGCGACCCGGGTCAGGCGATCCTTCGGCCCATAAGCGAGCACCCGGCCGCGCAGCGCGGGGACCGCGCGGATCTTCGCCTTGGGGCTTTCGGAGCGCACCAGCGCCTCGAACTCGCCGATCCGGGCCGGCGGCACATCGAGCACGAAATAGTCGGGCGCGACATTGGGCACGGTGCGCTGGATATTCGCCGTGAGGCTGGTCTGCACACCCGCCAGCAGCACGAAGGCGGACAGCCCGAAGCCGAGCGCGGTGACCAGCGCGCCGGTTTGCGATCCGGGCCGGTGGAGATTGGCCAGCGCATTGCGGAGCAGCGGATTTTTCGGCCGCGGCGCGCGCTCGGTCAGCTTGCGGACCGCCCAGCCGAGCGCGGCGAGGATCGCGAGCAAGGCCGCCGCTCCGCCGAGGAACAGCGCCGAAAGTCCCGGCTGCGGCGTGCCGACCAGCGCCAGCGCGGCGATCGTCAGCAGTCCGCCGCCGACCGGCAGCAGCAGCGCGCGCGCCAGGATTTGTCGCTGCCCGGCCAGCGGCGCGACCCGTTCGCGCATCAGCGCCATCGCCGGAAAGCGCCGCGCCTTGGCCAGCGGCGGCGCGGCGAACACCAGCGCGACCAGCAGGCCGAAGCCGGCGGCCCGGGCGAGCGCGCCGGGGTCGATCACCAACCCCGTCTCGACCGGCAGCAGCGAGCCGAGCGCCCAGGTCAGCAGCGGCGTCACCGCGACCCCCGCGATCATGCCCGCGAGCGCCCCGGCCAGCGCCGCGACACCGATCTGCAGCGCGTAGATCCGGGCGATATCGCCGCTCGTCCCACCGAGAATCTTCAGCGTCGCGATGCTTTGCCGCCGCGCCTGCAGATAGGAGCCGACCCCGCCACCGATCCCGATCCCGGCGATCACGAGCGCCGCGAGCCCGACCAGGATCAGGAACTGGCCCATCCGCCCGACGAAGCGCTCGGCGCCGGGCGAGGCATTGTCGGCGGTGCGGAATTCGAAGCCGGCCGAAGGGAACGCCTTGCCGATCGCATCCGCGGCTTTCTGCGCGTCCTGCTTGCGTTCAAAGGCGACGCGGTATTTGCCCTGGTACATCGCGCCGGGGGCGGTGAGCCCGGCGCGCGCGGGCACGTCCTCATCGACGATCACCGTCGGCCCGAGGGAAAAGCCTTCGCTCAGCCGGTCGGGTTCCTCGCCGATGATCCCGCCGACCCTGAGGTCGATCGTGCCGAGGCGGAAGCTGTCGCCGGACTTCACATTCAGCCGCTCGGCCGCGCCTTCGGCCAGCCAGGCCTCGCCCGGTGGCGGCGCGCCGGCCTTGCGCCCGTCCTTCAGGGTGAAGCGGCCGAACATCGGCCAGGCCACATCGACCGCCTTCAACTCGATCGGCGCTGCAGCGGTCGCGGTACTGGCGCTGGCCTGCATCCGGAAGCCGCCCGAAACCTTGCCGTAAGCCGACAGCGCGGCCAGCTCTCGCGGGTTGGGCGCGCGCTGCCACAGGGTCGCCTCCAGATCGCCGCCGAGGATTTCCTGCCCGCGGTCGGTCAGTTCCGCCCGGATCGCGCCGGTCAGCGACCCGATCGCCGCGAGCGCCCCGACCCCGAGGAACAGGCACACCAGCAGCAGGCGCAGGCCGCGGAACCGCCGATGGAGATCGCGCCGGGCGATCGTCCAGGCGGTGCGCCAGGGGAGGGATGTTTGGGCGGGCCTCATGAAAGGATCCTCCCCTTGCAGGGGAGGATCTCAAGCAAGCGTATCACTCACGATCCGCCCGTCGCCCAAAGTCACGATCCGCCCGCAACGCTTCGCCAGTTCGGGATCGTGGGTTATGATCACCAGCGTCGCGCCGGTTTCGGCGCGGCGGGCAAACAGCAGTTCGACGATGTCGCCGCCGGTCGCGCCGTCGAGATTGCCGGTCGGCTCGTCGGCGAAGATCAGCCCGGGGCGCGGGGCGGTGGCGCGGGCGATCGCGACGCGCTGCTGCTCGCCGCCCGAAAGCTGCGCCGGGTAATGGGTCAGCCGGTGGCCGAGGCCGACCGCGGCGAGCTCGGCACCGGCGCGCGGCCAGGCATCGGCTTCGCCCGCCAGCTCCATCGGCGTCGCGACGTTTTCCTGCGCGGTCATCGTCGGCAGCAGATGGAAGGCCTGCAGCACGATCCCGATCCGCCCGCGCCGCGCGGCGGCGAGCGCATCCTCGTCTAGCGCGGCGAAATCCTGCCCGGCCACGGTCAGGCTTCCGCCGCCGAGCCGTTCGAGACCGGAGAGCACCGCCATCAGCGAGCTCTTGCCCGACCCCGAGGGGCCGAGCAGCGCGATCGTCTCGCCCGCGCCGACGGTCAGGTCGATGCCTTTGAGGATCGCGACGGAGGCCTCGCCTTCGCCGAGCGTCAGGGTGAGGTTGCGGGCTTCGATTGCACCGAGAGAAATTGGGGGACTTGTCACAACGCAGCGATGGCATAGCTACAGGCCGGCAAGCAAGGAGCTTAGGGTAATGAAGCGTCGCAGCAGTTGGGTTTTGTCCGGAGCGCTGGCGCTCGCCGCGTGCAACAGCGACGCCCCGTCGACCCCGGCACCGTCGATCGAGAACGAATCGGCCGAGCCGCCCGCGCCCGAAGTCCCGGTGATGGGGGCGGAGCGTCCCATCCTCGCCTTCGGCGACAGCCTGTTCGCGGGCTACGGGCTGAATGACGGCGAAAGCTACCCGGCCAAGCTCGAACTGGCGCTGCGGGCGAAGGGGATCGACGCCCGGATCGCCAATGCCGGCGTCTCGGGCGACACCAGCGCGGCGGCGCTGCAGCGGCTCAAGTTCACGCTCGACAACCAGCAGCCGGCGCCCGATCTCGCGATCGTCGAACTCGGCGGCAACGATCTGCTGCGCGGCCTCTCGCCGAAGGAAACCAAAGCCAACATCGCCGCGATCCTGACCGAGCTGAAGGCCCGCAAGATCCCCGCGATGCTGATGGGCATGCGCGCGCCGCCCAACGCCGGCGCGCAATTCCAGGGCCAGTTCGACGCGCTCTATCCGGCGCTGGCGAAGGAATACGGCGTGCCGCTGGTGCCGTTCTTCCTCGAAGCGATCTACGACAAGCCCGATCTGCTGCAGCAGGACCATATCCACCCGACCGCGCATGGGGTGGAGGAACTGGTCAGCGCCACGGTGGATCAGGTGGACAAGGCGCTACCGAAGGCCGAAAAATAGCCTCGTCATTGCGAGGGGCGAAGCCCCGCGGCAATCCCGAGCTTATCTCAAGCTGCCCTGGATTGCTTCGCTGCGCTCGCAATGACGAGGGTGGCTCCTAAAGCCGCTCCACCTCGCCGCTTCGAACCCGCCAGTTCACCGCATCGCCCGCGATCCCCTCGAACGGGGCCTGCTCGGTGCCGGTGATCCAGGTCTGCGCCTTGCCGTCGGCGAGGCGTTCGAACAGGGCCGCGCGGCGGACCGGGTCGAGATGCGCGGCGACCTCGTCGAGCAGCAGCACGCCCGGGCGCTCGCCCGCTGCCAGCGCGGCATGGGCGAGCGTCATCGCGATCAGCATCGCCTTCTGCTCGCCGGTCGAGCATTGCCCGGCGGGTTCGCCCTTGCCGGCCATCGTGACTTCGAGTTCGTCGCGCTGCGGGCCGATCAGCGTGCGCTGGGCCGCGCGGTCGCGGTGGCGGCCGTTGGCGAAGGCACGGGCGAGCGCCGCCGGATCGAGCGGACCGCCGGGGACATAGGTCAGCGCCGGGCGCGCGAAGGGTTCGTCGGGCAGGCTGGCGAGTTCGGCGGTCAGGCGCTCCACCAGCGTGGCGCGGCCCCGCGCCAGCGCGGCGCCGGCGCCGGCAAGCTGGATCTCGATCGCGTCGAACCAGCGCGGATCGGCCTCGTCCCGCACGGAGAGCATGCGGTTGCGCTCGCGCAGCGCATTCTCGTAGCGCACCGCGTGCTTGGCATGGACCGGGTCGAGCGCGACCGCGAGCCGGTCCATATAGCGCCGCCGCGATCCAGCCGCTTCGGAGAACAACCGGTCCATCGCCGGGGTCAGCCACGAGATCGCGAGCCATTCGCCGAGCGCGATGGCGCTCTTCGCCGCGCCGTTGATCTGCACCAGCCGGCGGCCGGGTTGTGCCGCCTCGACCCCGGTGCCGAGCCGCACCGCGCCGCCTTCGCCGGCCAGGTCCGCGCTGATCGCGAACCCGCCGGGGCCGCCGGTCGCCGCCATCTCGGTCAGCGCGGCGCGCCGCAGGCCCCTCCCGGGTGCGAGCAGCGACAGCGCTTCGAGCACATTGGTCTTGCCCGCGCCGTTCTCTCCGGTGAGCACATTGAGGTGCCCGGCGCCGTCGATGCGGCTCGCCAGGTGATTGCGGAAGGCAAAAAGACTGATCCGGTCGAGCCCCATGAAGCGCGCAGGGATAGCCGGGCGCGCTCCGGCAGGCCATGCCGAAAAGGCGGTTCCCGAAAGTTGGTGAAATTTCCCAAAACTAGGTTTGGATATACGGTGAAGCGAGCTGTACTTCGGACAGTCTCCGTTCAAAACCTCGAAATTCCGCCAGTTTTCAAAACTGGCACGGCCCCTGCAATACGGTTCGCATCGGCGGGAAGGTCTTGCCGGAAAGAGTACAGAAGGGGAAATTTTATGTATCAGGTATCTTCGGCCAGCAATCGCATCGTCGCCGGCGTCGCCGCTTTCGGCCTCACCCTGTTCGTGATCGCCGCCAGCTTCGCCCCGCAGGGCGCGTTCGTTGCAAGCTTCGTCGCATGAGCGCGCTCGACCGTAACCGCGCGGGCGCACCGGCCCGCTTTCGGCTCGACCGGGACAGCGGCAAGCTGATGGGCGTGTGCGCCGGCATCGGCAATTACTTCGGGTTCGATCCGCTGTGGGCTCGCGTCGGCTTCGTCGCCGCGGCGCTGGCAGGCTTCGGCACCCCGGTGATCATCTACCTCGCGATCGGCGTGATCGCGGACTGAGCGGGGGAGCCGCGGGCTCCCCCGTTTTTACCCTCACGAACTCAAGTAGCTAAGCGGTAGTTCGGAAAATTACGCTTTGGCGAAGGGCGAGAAATGGGTGTTCGTATCGAACACCTCGACACCCTCCCGCCGCTTGAGGAAGCCGACGATCACATAAGTCACCGGGGTCAGCACTACCTCCCACAATGTCTTGATGATCCATTGGGTGATCGCCAGCGTGATCACCGCCTTGGTGGTCCAGCCGGGAACGCCGAGGAAGGCGAGCGGATAGAACAGCGCGCTGTCGGTCGCCTCGCCGAAGATCGTCGAGCCGATCGTGCGGGTCCACAGCATCTTGCCGTCGGTGAAGATCTTCATCTTCGCGAGCACGAAGCTGTTCACGAATTCGCCGCACCAGAAGGCGATCAGCGATGCGAACACGATCCGCGGGGTCTGGCCGAACACCGACATGTAGGCGGCCTGGTTCGGCGCGGTGACGGTCTTGCCCAGAACCTCGTACTGGCCGGAAGCCATCGCCCAGTCGGGCGCGGAGGGGATGTTGACCACCACCACCGCCATCACCACCATGAACAGCAGCGCGAACAGCCCGGCCCAGATCACCCGCCGGGCATGGGCATAGCCATAGACCTCGGTCATCACGTCGCCGATGATGTAGCTCACCGGGAAGAACAGCACGCCCGCGCCGAAGGTGATCGTGCCGAGCGCCGGCAGCGTCACCTGCGCCTGCTTGGCCGCGCCGATCAGGTTGGACAGCAGCAGGATCGTGACGAAGGCCGCCATGATGAAGTCGAAATATCGGAACCGGTGCCCTGCTCCGGCTATGCCTTCCATGCGTTTGGGATGATCGCTCATGTTCTGACCCCGTGAACTGGTGATGGGCGGACCTAACCCGATTTGCTCCCACCGCAAAGCGCGCTAATGAGCCCCGGCGCGCGCCCGTAGTTCAACTGGATAGAGCACGAGCCTTCTAAGCTTGGAGTTGCAGGTTCGAGTCCTGCCGGGCGCGCCATGCCCCACTCATGGGGTCAGCCGAGTTTCATCGAAAGCTCGACGTCCTCCGCGAACGGAACCGAGAGATAGCCGTTACTGGGATCGCGAACGCGGCCGAGATATTCCGGGCAGTAATCGGCATTGTCCGCGATGATCAGAGCACCCGGCCGCAGCTTTGGTTCGAGGCGTTCGAGAATGTCCGAATAGAGGCCCTTCGCCCCGTCGAGCAGCACGAGGTCGATCGCCTCGGGCAGATCGCGCGCCAGCGTTTCGAGTGCGTCGCCCTCGCGCAACTCGACCAGGTCGGCAAGCCCCGCGGCTTCCAGGTTCGCCCTTGCGCGCGCGACCTTCGTGGGTTCGAACTCGCTGGTGATCAGCCGCCCGCCCCCATTGTCGCGCAACGCCGCCGCCAGGCATAGCGTCGACAGGCCAAACGAGGTGCCGAACTCGACGATCGAGGTTGCGCGGCTGCTACGCGCCAGCATGTGGAGCATCACGCCAGTTTCGCGCGACACCGGCAGGGGCAGGTCTTTCATATGGCCGTAAAACTCCCGGTAGCCGGTTTTACTGCGCATCACCTGCGCCTTTTCCCCGTCCGAAAGGTCGTTCCAATAGGCGGCGGCGGCAGGAGGCAGAGCTGAGAATCCGGTGGCGGCGGCGTCGGCGAAGAGATGGTCGAGTAGCGGCGCCAGCGGGGCGGAAGTGAGAGTGCTCATTTGGTAACTCCATTGGAGCGATGCATCATTGCTGTATTGAAAAATACGAATGATTCGTCAGATTTCCAATTCGCATTAGGCCGAAGGTCCATGAGCACTCGCGCAAACCCTCCGATTTCCTCACGAAAAGACCCCAAGCAAGCTCGCTCCGCCGCGCTGGTCGAGGCCGTATTGCAGGCAGCTAGTCAGGTTTTGGCGAAAGAGGGCGCGCCGCGTTTCACGATGGCGCGCGTCGCAGATGCGGCGGGCGTGAGCGTAGGGTCGCTCTATCAGTATTTCCCCAACAAGGCCGCGCTCCTGTTCCGGCTGCAGAGCGACGAGTGGCGCGAGACCGGCAGCTTGCTGCGGATGATCCTTGAGGATCGCTCGCTGCGGCCGCTCGATCGCTTGCGGAAGCTGGTGCATGCCTTCATTCGGTCGGAGTGCGAAGAGGCGGCGGTGCGGATCGCGCTCGACGATGCAGCCCCCTTCTATCGGGACGCACCCGAAGCCCGCGCCGCCAAGGCGTCGGGTGCCCGGGTGGTGCTCGGATTTCTGGAGGAGGTGCTCCCCACCGCTTCTGAAGAAAAACGCGCGCTTGCCGGCGATTTGATCAAGACCACGATGAGCGCGGTCGGGAAGACATTTTCGGAGAAGCGCCCGGCCGATCGCGAGATCGTGCGCTATGCCGATGCCATGGCCGACATGTTCTGCGCTTACCTGACGCAGATCCGAAATCGTGAAGCGTTGCCTGCCGGCTCTACTGATCCGGCAGGGTGAACACGTACAGCACATTGGCCATCGCGACCTTGTACTCGGGCGTCATCCCGGCGAGCGAGAACGCCTCGGGCGACAGGCCGGTGCCCACGGCGACATACTGCTTCCCATCCGCCGCATAGGAAATCGGATAGCCGCCGACCGGGCTGGCGAGGTTCACTTCCCACAGCTTCTGGCCGGTCGTGTCGTCGAGCGCCTTGAAGCGGCCCACCGCATCGGCGGCGAAGACCAGCCCGCCTCCGGTTGAGAGCAGCGACATTATTCCGCCGCGCTGGTCGAATTTCCACGCGGTCTTGCCGGTCGAGACCGAGATCGCGCGGATCGTGCCGACGTTGGTTTCGCCCTCGGGCAGATGGGCGACATTGGTGATCCCCATGCCGAGCGCGCCGCCGCCGTTCTTCGGCGTCGCGACGGTCTCGCAGATGTTCTGCAGCGGCATGTACATCAGGCCGGTGCGCGGGCTGTAGGTGCCTTCCATCCAGTTCTTGCCGCCGGCGAAGCTCGGGCAGATCTCGAGCGTCTGGCCGGGGCCGGTGAACACCGCGGCCGGATTGTCGGTGACGTTGCCGGTCGCGCCGTCGATCGACTGGACCACGGTCTGGCGCACGGTCGGCGTCGCCCAGAGGAATTCGCCGGTCTCGCGGTCGAGCGTATAGACGATCCCGGTCTTGCCCGGGATACCGGTCAGCACCTTGCGCTTTTCGCCCGGCACGATCTTCGGGTTGATCCACTGGACCGCCGCCGGATCGGGCGCGACCGCGGTATCGACCAGCAGTCGCGCGAAGGTGTGGTCGAAATCCCAGTGGTCGATCAGATGCTGGTAATGCCACGCGATCTTGCCGGTCGCGGCGTCGATCGCGAGGGTCGAGGTCGAATAGAGGTGCTGCTTGTGGTTGCCGCCGAGCAAATATTTCGGTGTCGGCGCGGTGACCGAGGTGCCGTAATAGATCAGGTTGAGTTCGGGATCGTAGGTCGGCGGCATCCAGGTGCCGACCTGGGTGCGCTTGGTCCAAGGGACGCCGCCCCAGCTGTCGTCGCCCTTCTCGCCCGGCTTCACCATCGTGTGAACACGCCACAGTTCCTTGCCGGTGCGCGCATCGTTGGCGACGATCACGCAGGCGTCGGGCCCGGCCTCGGCCGCGCAGTTGCGGCCCGAGATCACCTTGTCCCCGGCGATGATCGGCCCGCCGCTGGTCGAGGCGGACTGGGTCTTCCAGTCGGTGACCTTGGTTTCCCACACCAGTCTGCCGGTCGCGATGTCGAGCGCATAGACGAAGCCGTCGGGACTGCTGGCGATCAGAAGGTTCTCGAACAGCGCCGAATTGCGCTTGCTGCTGCCGGGGCCCGCGCGGAAGCCTTCGGGATAGTCGCGCCGGTATTTCCAGATGAAGTCCCCGGTCGCGGCATCCACCGCCTCGACCACGTCGCCCGGTTCGATGATATACATCACTCCGTCATGGACCAGCGGGGTGCCTTCGTAGGATCCGTCGGCGAGCGGGCGCGACCAGGCGAGCTTGAGGCCTTTGACCGTCTTCGTATCGATCTGGGTCAGCGGGCTGTAACCCCAGCCGTCGAGTGTGCGGCGGAAGCTCAGCCAGTCGCCGGCCGGCGGGTTGGCGAGCGCGGCGGGATCGACCGGGGAGGGCTGGTGCAGCTCGAGCGGCTGGGCCTCGGCCTTGAGCCCGATGCCGCCTTCCTGCGCCGCGGCAGGCGCAGCCAGCAGGCAGGCCAGTGTCGCCCCGGTCATGAGCTTCCATCCGGTCGTGCGCATCGCCTGTCTCTCTCCGGTTTCTTTCCGGCCCGTGCCGTGATCGGGGCGCTTGTGCCAAGCGAGCGGCGCGGCTTCAACCAATGTCTGCACCGGTGCTCTCGCCCCGGCGTTAACTTTTTCCGGCTATAGGTGTTTCGCTTTGGAACGCCGCCCAATCAGCAGCCCGAAGCTTGACAAAAGGGGTTAATGGGCCGGCGTCCGCAAACCAATTGCCGAGGATCTCCCGTGTCCATCAAATCCCGCTCCCTGTTCGCGGCCGCGCTGCTCGCCGCCATTTCCGTTCCCGCCTTCGCGACGAGCGATGTTTCCGGCACCGACATCCTGCGCGAATGGAACCTCGTGGTTCTGGGAGACCTGATCTCGTCTTCCGAGGTCGAAGGGCGCACGTTCGTGGCCGGCAATCTCAACGGCAACTCTTCCAACTACAACATCGCGTCGATCCCCGCCTCGTCCAACGGCGAGCCGGGCCTGACGGTGGTGGGCGACGTGAACGGCGGCACCAAGAACCTCAACAATGGTTCGGGCGCGATCGTCGGCGGCAACGTCAACAGCGGCTTCAACCTCAATGGCGCGGCGCAGACGGTGCAGGTCGGCGGGACGATCAGCAACACCAACGTCAACCAGAACACCGTGAATTCGGGCCTGTCGTCGTCGGATCCCTCGTTCAGCCAGAATTTGCAGCAGCAATCGAGCCTGATTGCTTCGAGCACCAAGGATCTGTCGCACGATCTCAGCACGCTGCCTTCGAACAGCTCGCTGACCATCAACGGCAACACCGGCACCTTCAACGCCCAGCCGGATGCGAACGGCGTGGCGGTGTTCAACATCAGCGCGGCCGATCTCGACAAGATCGGCGAGATCCAGTTCAACCTCAACGGGGCGGATACCGCGATCGTCAACGTCAGCGGCACCAGCATCACCCTGAACGACAATTTCCTCGGCGGGACCAACAATCTCGGTGAACACGTGATCTGGAACTTCCCGGACGCGACCAGCCTCGACCTCACCACCGCTTTCGGCGGCTCGGTCCTCGCGCCCAACGCGGCCGCGCATACCTCGAACTATATCCAGGGCTCGGCGGTGTTCGGCAGCCTGGTGCAGGACGGTGAGATGCACGTCGGAACCTACAGCGGCGGCTATTACCCCCCGCCACCTTCGAACAGCAGCAGCACTTCGGGCGGCTCGTCGTCGGGCGGTACCGATGTGCCCGAGCCGGGCATGCTGGTGCTGTTCGGCGCGGGGATCGCGGCGCTGCTGTTCTGGCGCCGCCGCCGCGCGCAAGCGGCCTGACCGCCGCGCGGTCTACTTACGGCCGCACCCCGGAAGCCCTGACGACATTTTACCGATTGAGCCCCATTTGGCCCGATCGGACAGCGTCAGGATTCCGACAGCGATTTCCATCGTTTCGTCGATTTGTGTCGGGCGGCTTTACAGCGGCGAATAGGGTGAACGGTGCGTAAACCATCATAGGCCGCGGAAAAGCATATCTCCCCGAAACTGGCACGGTGGTTGCACTAGTCGGGATGTACCTGTCTCCTGGTACTCCACGTCTTCGAACAGAGGTGGGACCGGTTCCACTGTCCCCACGAGCCGGTCCAATCCGGTCCCGCCTCTTTCGATCTCACCCACAAACAAAGCCTTGATCCGGAGCCTGTTTTTCAGGTGCCGCGCGCACGGTGAAGCGCCGCGCCCGGGTTCCCCCGGCAGACCTGCTGCAGATTCAGAATCGGTAGTAGGAAGCGGGTGAGGGTTCAGCTCGCCTTGGCGACTGCCGCCTCGTTCATCAGCTCTTCCAGCTCGCCGGCCTCGAACATCTCCATCATGATGTCGCTGCCGCCGACGAATTCGCCCTTCACATAGAGCTGCGGGATCGTCGGCCAGTCGGAGAACGCCTTGATGCCCTGGCGCACTTCCATGTCCTGCAGCACGTCGACGCTGTCGTAGGCAACGCCGAGGCGGTCGAGGATCGCGACCGCGCGGCTGGAGAAGCCGCATTGCGGAAACAGCGGCGTGCCCTTCATGAACAGGACGACGTCGTTCGAATTGACGATCTGGGTCAGGCGGGCATTGGTATCGGACATGGGTGCGGACCCCGAAATTGGAATTGCGTTGCTGACGTTCAATTGGGAACGGCAGTGGTCAGTTGCAAGGCATGGAGCGCGCCGCCCATCTCGCCGCCGAGCGCCGCATAGACCAGCTTGTGCTGCTGGATGCGGTTCTTGCCCGCGAACGAGGGCGAGGTGACGCGTGCCGCGTAATGGTCGCCGTCGCCCGCCAGGTCGGTAATCTCGACCACCGCATCCGGCAGGGCGGACTTGATCATCGCCTCGATATCCCGGGCCGCCATCGCCATGCGATCAGACTCCGCCCATCAACTGGCGGCGGGCCTCGACCGATTTCTGCTCGAGCGCGGTGCGCACACCGGCCTCGTCGATCTCGACGCCGGCGCTGGTCAGATCGCCCAGCACCTTGCGGATCACGTCCTCATGGCCGGCTTCCTCGAAGTCCGCCTGCACGACTGCCTTGGCATAGGAGTCGGTTTCTTCCGCGGTCAGGCCCATTTTTTCGGCGGCCCACTGGCCGAGCAATTTGTTGGTGCGCGCGGTCACCCGGAACGAGGCTTCCTCGTCCATTGCGAATTTCATTTCCTCGCCGCGTTCGCGGTCGTCGAATACGGTCATGTCAAATCCCCACAGGCAGATGTCGGTTCAGATAATGCAGGCTTGGTTCACGCAGCAAGGTCGGTGCCCTTGGCGAACCACGGCAGATCGTGCGCCTGGCGCTGTTCATAGGCCCCGATCGCGTCGCCGCGGGCGAGAGTCAGGCCGACCTCGTCGAGCCCTTCGAGCAGGCAGTGCTTGCGGAACGGGTCGATCTCGAAGCTGAAGCGATCCTGGAACGGCGTGGTCACGGTCTGCTGATCGAGGTCGATCGCGATCGGATCGGTCTCGGCGACTTCCATCAGCCGGTCGATCGCTTCCTGCGGCAGCACCACGGTGAGAATGCCGTTCTTGAACGCATTGCCCGAGAAGATGTCGGAGAAGCTCGGCGCGATCACCGCTTTCACGCCCATGTCGATCAGCGCCCAGGCCGCATGCTCGCGGCTCGATCCGCAGCCGAAATTGTCGCCCGCGACGATGATCGGCGCCCCGGCGAATTCCGCGCGGTCGAACACATTGTCCGGATCCTTGCGCAGCGCTTCGAAGGCGCCGTGGCCCAGCCCGTCGCGGGTGATGGTCTTGAGCCAGTGCGCAGGGATGATGATGTCGGTATCGACATTCTTCATCCCGAACGGATAGGCGCGCCCTTCGACCGTATCGACCGCGTCCATCAGTCGGTCTCCGGCGGTTCGCCCGAAGGCACCGCGGTGTTCTGCACCGGGGGCTTCTTCTTGCGCGTGGTCGCATAGAGCAGCGCGGCGGCGACCGCGGCCGATCCGATCGCGGCTCCGGCGATAGCGGCCTTGGCGGCGTTGTTCTTCTTCTTGGTCATAACCCTAGTTCAATGGTGCCGGATGGCGCGGCTGGCAAGGGTTCAGCCTAAGAATTTGCCTAGTTCGCGCCAAACCGCTTCTTTATCGGCCAGCCTCATCGCGGCGTGGGCCGGGCTGGAGGAGGGCAGGGCGACCAACTCCACCTTGCTGCCCGCGAGCAGTTTGCGGCCGATCCCGGCGGCCTTCGCCCCGTTGAACGCGACCGCGCGCAGTTCCGGCAGGCTCGCGACCAGTTCGGCGAGCGGGTTGTGCGCGATCGCCTTGATCGCGGTGTCGAGGCTGCCCTTGCGCTCGGCCGAAGCAATCGTGTCCCACAGGCCGATACGCGCCTCGCGCAAGGCCGCGACCCGCTGTTCGTAATCGAGCGACGCGATGTCTCGGCCGATCGCGGTCCCGATCAGGTGCCAGAACAGGTTGCGCGGATGGGCGTAATAGCGCTGCAGCCGCAGCGATTCCTCGCCGGGCAATGTGCCGAGCACCAGCAGCCGCGTATCGGGCGCAACGAATGGCGCGAAGGAGGATTTGCGCTCTACAGCCAGTCCTCGCAGCGCAAGCCATCGACGCGCTGGAATTCGCGCAGATTGCCGGTGATGAGTTTGACGCCGAGACTGCGGGCATGGCCGGCGATCAGGAGATCGTTGGGACCGATGACATTGCCCCGCTTGAGTAGCTCGGCCTTGATGTCGGCCGCGTGAAGGGCGGCAAGATCGTCGAAATCCAGCACGGTCAGGCGGGGAACAAAATCTTCGAGCTGCGAGAGGTGGCGTTCCGGATCGGGCGAACGCAAAACCCCGGCATGAAGCTCGTGCAACACGATCGTCGAGATGGCGAGCTGACCGGCTTCGGCGGCAAATCGTTTGCGGATATCGGCCGGCCGATCACGAAGAACACGGATGCAAAGATTCGTATCCAGCATTGCATGGAGCATCAAAAGCTCTCGCGTTCCTCATACTCGCCTTGCGGCAGCCGCTCAGGGAAATCAGGGCAAGGCCCCTGATCGAAAAAATCGTCCCACAGGGCATCGACCGGCACGATCTCCAGCTTCTTGCCCTTGCGGATGACATAGACCTCCTTCACCCCTTCGGGAAAGGCAAGCTCCTTCGGAATCCGCACAGCCTGGCTACGGTTCGATTTGAATACCGAAGCCACTTTGCGCTGAGGGAGGTGCGAAGGTGCGTTCACCCGAGAAATCTGCACCTCGATTTAGGATATGTCAACGGGATATGCCTAGTCGGTAAGCTCCCGCACATCCGTCAGCCGCCCGGTCACCGCCGCCGCCGCCGCCATCGCGGGCGACACCAGATGCGTGCGCGCGCCCGGGCCCTGGCGGCCGACGAAGTTGCGGTTGCTGGTCGAGGCGCTGCGCTCGCCCGGGGGGACCTTGTCGGGGTTCATGCCCAGGCAGGCCGAACAGCCCGGCTCGCGCCATTCGAGGCCGGCGTCGATGAAAACCCTGTCCAGCCCCTCTTCCTCGGCCTGCTTCTTGACCAGCCCGGAGCCGGGGACGACGATCGCCCATTTGATGTTGTCGGCCTTGCGGCGGCCCTTGAGCACCGCCGCGGCAGCGCGCAGATCCTCGATCCGGCTGTTGGTGCAGCTGCCGATGAAGATGTTCTGGACCTCGACCTCGGTCATCTTCTGGCCGGGCTCGAGCCCCATGTAGTCGAGGCTCGCCTGCGCGGCCTTCTGCTTCGACGGATCGGCGAAGCTTTCGGGCGCGGGCACCACGCCGCCGATCGCGACCACGTCTTCCGGGCTGGTGCCCCAGGTGACGGTCGGCTGCACGGTCGAAGCGTCGATCACCACGCTCTTGTCGAAGCTGGCGCCGGCATCGGTGCGCAGCGTCTTCCAATAGGCGACCGCCGCGTCCCATTCCGCGCCCTTGGGCGCGTATTCGCGCCCCTTCACATAGGCGAAGGTGGTTTCGTCCGGCGCGATCAGGCCGGCGCGGGCGCCGCCTTCGATCGACATGTTGCACACGGTCAGCCGGCTTTCGATGCTCATGTCCTCGAATGCCTGGCCGCGGAACTCGATCACATGGCCGGTGCCGCCGGCAGTGCCGATCACGCCGATGATGTGGAGCACGAGGTCCTTGGCGGTGACGCCGGGGAGCAATTCGCCCTCGACCCGCACTTCCATCGTCTTCGACTGCTTGAGCAGCAGCGTCTGGGTCGCGAGCACATGCTCGACCTCGCTGGTGCCGATCCCGAAGGCCAGCGCGCCGAGGCCGCCGTGGCACGAGGTATGGCTGTCGCCGCAGACGATCGTCGCGCCCGGGAGCGAGAACCCGGTCTCGGGGCCGACCACGTGGACGATGCCCTGGTTGATGTCGGTCGGGCCGATGTAGCGCACGCCGAAGGCCGGAGCGTTGAACTCCAGCGCGGCGAGCTGCTGCGCGCTTTCGGCGTCGGCGATCGGGATGCGCTTGCCGGCCGCGTCGAGGCGCGCGGTGGTCGGCAAATTGTGATCGGGCACCGCCAGCGTCAAATCCGGCCGGCGCACCGGGCGCCCGGCGATGCGGAGCGCCTCGAAGGCCTGCGGGCTGGTCACCTCATGGACGAGGTGGCGGTCGATATAGAGGATGCTGGTGCCGTCTTCACGGCGCTCCACTTCGTGGGCGTCCCAGATCTTTTCGTAAAGGGTGCGGGGTCGGCTGGACATGGCGGGGAGCTAAGCCCGCCGACCCTGCATGACAAGGGAGGAAAACTTGCTTCGCCTCAAGCGTCAGATGCGATCTTGGGCGAGCTCCGCCTTCAGTTCGGCGATCTTCTGGCCGAGGCTGCGGGTTTCGATCTTGCTAAACCCGTCGATGCCGTACTGCGCATGCAGCTTTTCGAGCTGGTCGATCCGCTGGCCGAACTTCGCGGCGTCGCCCTTCGAAAGCGCGCCGCTGTCCTGCGCCTTGGTGATCCGCTGATCCAGCGTCGTGAGCTGCTGCATCAGTTCGGCGCCATCGGTGCCGGCGGCAAATACCGGCGCGGTCGGCACGGCGAGCAGGGTGGCGGTGGCGAGGACCGATGCGGTGGCAACGAGAAACTTGTTCATGGTGTAACTCCTGTGCCGGCAGAGGGGGTGGGGGACCGGCAAATCCTCAATGGCACGAATTTGTGCACTGCAGCGTACCGAGTTGCACCGAGTTGTATGGAAGTGTCGCAAACGCCGAACGGGGCCGGCTTTCGCGCCGGCCCCGTCGGTTGGCTCAGAAGGATTTAGTGGCGGCCGTGGCCCGGCCCGCGGCCATGATCGCCGATCTCCCGATCGACCTGGCGCTGAACCGCATCGATCCGCTGGTCGAGCGTCCGCAGTTCGGCCCTGGTAAAGCCGTTCCGGGCATAGCGCGCCTGCAGCGCCTGGACCTGATCGACTTGGCGGCCAAGTTGCTGCGCTTCCTTGCGCGAGAGCTGATGCTGGCGTTCGGCCTGGTCGATCCTGCGATCGAGCTGGGTGATCTGCTGGCGGATGTTGCCGGCGCCGTTGAACGGGGCGGCGGTCGCCGGGACTGCAACGCCCAGCGCCAGCGAAGCAGCAAGGGCGGGGGCGATCAGCTTGGTGAAACGGTTCATGATAGTCTTCCTTTCCTCTGGTTTGCGGGTGTCTCCGCATGTGTTCATAAATAGAGGCTTCAAACTGAACCGCGTGAAAACCCGTGTCACGCCACCGCACCGGATTGTAATGAAGTGTCGCCCGATCGCAGGATGTCTGTCTTGAAAGGGTGGCATTGGCGGAGTAACTGACAAAAATGTCAGCTAAGCCCCACAGCTTCCCGATCACGATCCTGCCCAGCGATATCGATTTCATGGGCCACGTGAACAATGCCCGCTATCTCGCCTGGGTGCAGGATGCGGTGCTGTCGCATTGGCGCAAGCTGGCGCCGGCGGAAACCGCGGCCTCGCGCCTGTGGGTCGCGCTCAAGCACGAGATCACCTATCGCAAGCCCGCCTTCCTCGACGACGATGTGATCGCCCGCACCGTGCTGGACCATGTCCAGGGAGCGCGCGCCTTCTACGATACGGTGATCGAGCGCGGCGGCGAAGTGCTGGCCGAGGTGAAGTCGTGCTGGTGCTGCGTCGATGCGGATACACTGCGTCCGGCGCGGATCGGCGAGGAATTGCGGCGGTTCTTTTTCCCTGACGGCGATTGATCTATAGGCGAGGGCGCAATGAACGTGCTTGTCCCCCTGTCTATCGTCCTTGCCGCCGCGGCGGCGATGGAATGGATCGCGTGGGCGAGCCACAAATACATCATGCACGGCTTCGGCTGGGCCTGGCACCGCGACCATCACGAGCCGCATGACAATCTGCTTGAGAAGAACGATCTGTTCGCGCTGGTCGGCGCGGCGATGAGCATCGCGATGTTCGCGGCCGGCAGCCCGCTGGTGCTGGGCGGCAAAGCCTGGTGGCCGGGCACCTGGATCGGGACCGGGATCCTCGTTTACGGGATCGTCTATACGCTGGTGCACGACGGCCTCGTCCACCAGCGCTGGTTTCGCTACGTCCCGCGGGGCGGCTATCTCAAACGGCTGGTGCAGGCGCACCACCTCCACCACGCGACCGCCAGCAAGGAAGGCGGGGTCAGCTTCGGTTTCGTGATCGCCGGCGAACCCGCCGCGCTCAAGGCCGAGCTGAAGCGCCAGCGCGAGGCGGGGATCGCCGTGCTGCGGGAAGGTGCGGGCGCTTAGGTCCGTTCGTCTCGCGCGCGCGAGGTAAAGCGCGTGGGCATCAACCAAGACAGCAGCGACTTGGTCCGGTTGGGCCGCAGATCGAGACCGCGCGAGCGGGCCGCGCGCTCGAGATCGCGCGCCAGCGAGCGCAGCTGGCGGTCGTTCAACGCCAGCTCGACCGAGTCGAATTCCTTGGCGTTGAACGCCGCGACCGACTTCGCGACCTGAAGCGTAAGCAGGATTCCGTGGCCGGAGGTGGTGCGTTTCCAGCCCGCCAGCGCGCCGCGCGCGATCGTCGATTCCATGATGCCCCTATCTTGCCTTCTATTTATCCGTCTCCTGCCGCCCGTTTTGCACCGCGCCAAGGAGATGGCAACCGCCGGCAGTCCCAAACCGGGACTCTTTCGACGGGAATCGGGGGCAGCTTTCGCCGAACAATTCGCGCTGAGCCGCCTCGCTTCCACGCAGCGACCGGCGCTGGCGAACGATCGCGGCGAGCAGCACGGTTTTCAGCGAACCGCGCATGCCCCGCCCAAGCGCCGGCGGGACCGATGGGTCAAGCGCTTATTGGCCGGCGGCCGCGATCCGCGCCGCATGTTCCTGCACCAGCGCGATCATGTTCGGCACGCCCTGGGTGCGGTTCGAGCTGAGCTGGTTTCTGAGATCGAACGGCGCGAGCGCGGCGGTGATGTCCAGCGCCGCGACTTCCGCGGCCGGCCGGTCCTGCACCGCGCTCAGCACCAGCGCGACGATGCCCTTGGTGATCGCGGCATTGCTGTCGGCGAGGAAATGGAGCCGGCCGCCTTCACGCATCGGATAGACCCACACCGCCGCCGAGCAGCCGCGCACCAGCGTGGCGTCGGTCTTGAGCGCCTCGGGCATCGGCTCCAGCTCGCGGCCGAGCTCGATCAGCAGCCGATAGCGTTCGTCGCCTTCGAGGAATTCGTATTCTTCCTGGATGTCCTGGAGGGTTCGCATGGCGCGCGCCTAGACGAATAGAAGGGTTCACGGAAGGCACAGTTCATCGCCCGCCGGCGAACGCGGGCTAACGCCGGGGGAATGAGCGGACACGGGCAAGGCCGGTGCGACGCAGCGCCAGCGGGTGAGCTGGCAATAGCGCGGTTTTGATTGCGAACGGCGAGACAAGACTGGACGCTGTAAACTTGCTCGCTCGGCCCTTTCCCGACGGAGGAGGCAGGTTAGAGCTCGCAGGTGTGCAGCCCCCTTCTGACCCGTCAGGCGATACTGGCGCCACCGGCAGATAGCTTTCGCTATCCGGCCCGCGAGACACCGGCCTAATGCGGAAGCGTAGAGCGAAGCGCTTGGCTCCCGCACCCGATGGCGGCCATATAACCTAAATGGTTTGTTTTGTCAAGCCGAAACTGGCCCATCCCAAACCCGAGCCCCTGCGCAGGCAGGGGCCTCAGGCTGCGCGCACCAGCGCTGACACACGGCCTGAGGTCCCTGCCTGCGCAGGGACACAGGGATGCCGAAGCATCGCTCCTTTGCTCTCTCTCTTTGTGTCTCCGCATGAACCGGAAGAAGCGGGACCCCGGAACAAGTCCGGGTGACTGTGCGTTCAATGTGGTGTCCGCCCTACAAATCAGAGGTCCACCCCCGAGGCGATCGCTTCCAGTTTGCGGATGCGCTCCTTCAGATCGGCCAGCTCGATCCGCTGCATGCCCGAGCCGGCGCCGCCTTCGATCTCGTGGCGGCCGCGGTCGAGCTCGCGCTCCTTGAGCATCAGCCAGCCCTGCCAGCCGCGCAGCATCGTCATGGAAACGATCATCACTCCGAGCAGGCCGGCAATGGCGATCAGCACTTGTTCGCTCACCATGGAATTTCTCCCTGATGCGGCCGCTCAGCGGCCGCGCAAGCTCTCGATTTCGTCAGCGATCGCGCGCGATCCGCGCGCTTCCAGGCTGTTGGCGTCGGTGGTGATGCGTTCGAGCACCTTCACCCGTTCGCGCAGCTCCTCCACTTCCTTGCGCAGCGCCGCGTCGTCGCCGGGCGGCAGCTTGAACTGTCCGCCCATCGCGTCGGTGCCGATCCCGGCATGGGCGCGATAGCGGGCGCTGATGATTCCGCCGATCATCGCGAAGGCGGAAATAAGGACCATTGCCGTCCAGAAACCCATCTGCTTCCTCCTATTCAGCCGTGGCGGATCATATCGTCTTGTCGCGTTCCAGCCGCGGTTCGCGGTCCCGGAGCGCTTCGATCTCGCTGGCCAGATTGTAGCTCTTGTCGGTCACGATCCGCTCGAGCACCGCCAGCCGGTCTTCCGAGGCTTCGAGCCGGTCGGTCAGCCGTGCATTCTCCGCCTTGAGAGCGGAGACTTGCTCGCCATCGCCGCGGTTCTCCGCGTATTTTTCCCAGCGCCGCGTGCGGCGGCCGGGCATCGGCAGGCCGTGCTTGGCGTGGATCCATGTCTTCACCACGCCGCCGATGGTCGCCAGCGCGATGATTGCGAGAACGAATTCCGGGCCACCCCAATTCATCGTAGCAACTCCCTCAAATCCACTCGGTTCAGTTCTTTGCCGTGTCCGCGGGCGGCGGCGCGGCATCGCGCAGCCGTTCGATCTGGTGCGCGATGTCGAAACCCCGGTCGGTCACGATCCGTTCGACCACCGCCAGCCGGTCCTTCATCGCGCCCAGTTCGGCGCGCAGCCCGGCGTTTTCCTGGGTGATCAATTTAACCCGCTCCATCGCCTCGGTTGTCATCTCGGGCTTGAGCTTCTGGCCCCACATCCCTTCGAGCGGATAGCCGTTCTTGATCTTCATCCTGGTGTTGTGGACCGAGGCGAAGATCCCGCCCGCGCCCAGCGCGAAGCCGCCGGCCACTGCCAAGCCGATATAGGGCAGCAGAGTCGCGAAAGTTTCGTTCATTGGTTTGCTTCCCTCTTGCTGCTGTCTTCGAGCAATTCGTCGATCCGGCGCGTGTCGCGCAATGCCTCGATCTGGCTGGCGACGTCGTAGCCCTTGTCGGTCACGATCCGCTCCAGCACCTGGACCCGCTCCTGCAGCAGCTCGACTTGTTCGGCGAGCTGCGCCGCATCGCCTTCGGCGGAACCGCCATGGACGCGCAGGTCCTTCTGGTGCCTGGTCCAGATGGCGAGCAGGGGGATGCAGAAGGCACCCGCAACCGCGATCAGGCCGATGAATTCACCCACGACGATATCCTCCCGTCAAACCCTGGTCTGCTCGCGCGGCATTTCGCCGGCCGGCACGCGCATATCCCGCAATGCCTCGATCTTGTGCGCGAGCTCGTAACCGCCGTCGGTGACGATCCGTTCGAGCACGCGGACGCGCTCCTCCAGCTCGCCGATGCGGTTCTCGCGCCGTAGATCGTTCGCGCCATTGTCGCCCAGCCCCGCTTCGATCCGCTTCTCCTCGAGCTTGGCCCGGGACCGCACCCAGACGATCCCGACGATCATCAGGAAAGGCGCGAAAGGTACGAACGAGAACATGTCCATTGTCTTTCCCCCAAACCGTGCCGCTCAGCGCAGCCGCTCGATCTCGGCCGACAGCCGGGCGTTGTTGCTCACGTAGTAATTCTCGACCTCGGCCAGGCGGTGGTCGATGTCGCGGAAGCGGGCGCGGATCTCGCGCGCGGTGCGCTTCGGGCTCTGGCGGACCTGCTGCCAGTATTTCTGCTCGGCGCGGTCTTCGTAGAGCCCGACCGGCTTCTTGTTGAGGATGAACCCCGCACCGAAGTACAGCGGGATGATCCAGCCTCCGGTCATCCCGATCAGGACCAGTGCGCCGAGCCGGACCCAACCGACGCTGACGCCGGTATAGTCGGCGATCCCGGAGCAGACGCCCATGAGCTTGCCATTCTGCTTGTCGCGGTAGAGCGTGGTGCGCGGGCTGTTCACTTCTTTCCTCCCTTGAGAGCCATCATGCGGTCGAGTTCGCGCAATTTCTGATTGTCGGTTTCGAGATCCGGGATCAGGCGCGCCGGGTTGAAGTCCGGGTTGTCCGAAGCGACCAGCCGCTCGACCGTGTCCATCCGCTCATCGAGCCGCTTGGCGAGCTGGTAGAGTTCCTCCAGCAGCGATTCGTCGTCGGTGGTCAGCGTCGCGGCGGTCTTCCACTTGGTGATGTAGTGGAAGATGATCCACGGCAGACCGAGAAAGATCGCCGGGATAATGATGACGGCTTCATCCACGGATTATTCCCCCTTGTTCGAGTCTTGGCCGCCCATCCCCAGGGCGCGCTTCATTTCTTCCAGTTCGGCGTCGATCTTGTCCGAGCCTTCCAGCGCGGCGATCTCTTCCGCCAGGCTCGGCGGGCCGCCCTGCGCGATGCTCAGCGCGTCGGCGCGGCCCTCGGCATAATCGACCCGGCGTTCGAGCTGGTCGAACCGCGCCAGCGCATCGTCGACCCGCTCGGTCGAGAGCAGCGTGCGCAATTTGACCCGGTTCTCGGCGCTTTCGAGCCGCGCGGCGATCTGGGTCTGGCGGCTGCGAGCCTCGCGCAGGCGGGTCTGCAGTTTCTGGATGTCGTCCTCATAGGCGCGCAGCGCATCGTCGAGCACCGCGATCTCCGCCTTGAGCTGGTCGGTCATGTCGCCGGCTTTCTTCTTCTCGACCAGCGCCGCCCGGGCCAGATCCTCGCGGTCCTTGCTCAGTGCGAGCTGGGCCTTGTCCGCCCAGTCGGCCTGCAGCCGGTCGAGCTTGACCGTGTGGCGGTGCATCTCCTTCTGGTCGGCGATAGTGCGCGCCGCGCTCGCGCGGACTTCCACCAGCGTCTCTTCCATCTCGAGGATGATCATGCGGATCATCTTGGTCGGATCGTCCGCCTGGTCGAGAAGCTCGTTGAAGTTCGCCGCGATAATGTCGCGGGTCCGCGAGAAAATGCCCATCCAGGGGACTCCTGCCATATTTGCATTACGGGTCGGTGTGGGGCTCTGCCGCAACCGCTCGACCTCGGCGTCGAGGCGCGAACGATGCGGATGGGCCGAAGCGCCGTCAAGACGGGGGGACTGGAACCCGTCGTTGCGATCCTGGCGCTCCGGCCCAAGCGGGGTGAGCGAATTGATGTCGTGGTCGCTCACGCCAACTCCACGCTGACATGGCTGTGGGCCTGCGCCAGCGGCATCGGCGCGGCCTGCAGCTGCTGGCTGAGCGTCAGCACATTGAAGGCCAGCATCGCGGCGATGCTGATCATCGCTGCTTTGCCCAGTTTGCTGGAGAAGAAGCGGCGGTCGTACATGGTGTGTCATCCCTTGCGAAGTCCTGTGCGGAGTGTTTTGCAAAGGGTGTGCCAATTCGCGCGAACGGCGGAATCGAGCCATATCCGGGGCGGCGCCCCAAACCTATGTTGGGAAATATTGCCACGAGTTGGGATTTTGCGCTATCGAGCGGCGTATGGAGCGCGATAACCAGTTTATCGGTCAGTCGGGGGCGTTTCTGGACGCCGTGGAACGCGCGAGCCGCGCGGCGCCGATGCGCCGGCCCGTGCTCGTGATCGGCGAGCGGGGCACCGGCAAGGAACTCATCGCCGAACGCCTCCATCGCCTCTCGACCCGCTGGGACGAACCGCTCGTCACGATGAACTGCGCCGCTTTGCCCGAGACGCTGATCGAGGCCGAATTGTTCGGCCACGAGGCCGGGGCTTTCACCGGTGCTACCAAAGCGCGCGAAGGCCGGTTCGAGGAAGCCGACAAAGGCACCTTGTTTCTCGACGAACTGGCGACCTTGTCGATGGGCGCACAGGAACGTCTGCTCAGGGCCGTCGAATATGGCGAGGTCACCCGCATCGGCTCCTCGCGCCCGATCCGCGTCGACGTCCGCATCGTCGCGGCGACCAATGAGGATTTGCCCCGGCTCGCTGCCGAGGGGCGCTTCCGGCTCGACCTGCTCGACCGTCTGAGCTTCGAGGTTATCACCCTGCCGCCGCTGCGGGTGCGCGAAGGCGACATCGCGGTGCTGGCCGACTATTTCGGACGCCGCATGGCCGCCGAGCTCGGCTGGCCCGCCTGGCCCGGCTATTCCGAGCACATCCAGCACGGGCTCGAGAACCATCCCTGGCCGGGCAATGTGCGTGAATTGCGCAATGTCGTCGAACGCGCGGTCTACCGCTGGGACGATTGGAGCGAACCGATCGCCCACGTCCAGTTCGATCCGTTCGACAGCCCGTGGAAACCCGCCTCTGCCCCCAGGCCGGCTTCAGAGGCCGGGCAGGGCGCTCCGCAACCCGCGCCATTCCAGCCCGCGCCCAAGTTCGACGACATCGAGGATCTGCGCGCGGCGGTGGATGCCCACGAGAGGGCGATCCTCGAACACGCGCTCGGCAAGCACCGCTGGAACCAGCGCCAGACCGCCAAGGCGCTGGGGCTGACCTATGATCAGCTGAGGCATTGCATCAAGAAGCATGAGTTGACGCAGTAAAAACGACCCAACGGGAGGGGATATGCGCAAACACCTTTTGTCGGCCTGTCTGGCATTCGCGGTCTTTGCCGGCGGGCCGGCTCTGGCGGCTGACGAACAGCCGTTGGAAAACGCGCTGGCGGCGCCCTATCGCGCCCAGCTCGAAGAAGCGATGAGACGTGGCCGGGAGATTTTTCTCTACGATCAGGCCGCGTGGCACGCGACCGACCAGATGCTGGCTGATTTCAATAACAGCCCGGACAAGCGGCTGCGCGGTTATGTCGTGGTGCCCGGTGACACGGCCGACAAGCTGTCGGTGGTTTTCTTCGGGGACGTCGAGGGGAAGAGAGTTGAATTCGCGCGCTATGGCGTCGAAGTCGATAAGATCGTTTCACATACAATGCCTGCGGAAGGCGCGCGGCCGGCACTGTCACCGCTGGCGGAGCGTCTGATTGCTGCGCGCGATACGGCCATTCAGGAACTGATCGCCCAGAAATACGGCTTCTGCAGCGAAGCTCGGTCCAATTACGTGCTTCTCCCACCGGGCGATTACGGCGTCATCTCGGCCTATTTTCTGACGCCGCAGACCGAAAATGGCAGTTACCCGCTCGGAGGTCATTTTCGCATCGACATCGGGGCGGACGGCAAGGTCGTCAGCTCGCGCCGGTTCATGAACGCTTGCTTCAACGTCGATCTGCGAAATACCAAGGACAAGGATGGCGAACCGATTACCCCTGAGGCCTTCTTCGTCACCCACCTGCTCGATCCTCAACCGACCGAAATCCATTTCTTCGAAAGCTATTACATACCGGTTGAAATGATGATCGGCACGACCGAGAATCGTCTGGTATGGGATGTGAAGCAGGGGCGTATTCTCGATGTCGCCAATTTGCCGGATTCGCCGTCCGGGAAAGATTGAGATCCCTCGATAGCGCTTGCATTCCGCGGCGACTCCGCCTATCTGCGCGGCATCCCGACATTGGTAGCAACGTCCGGGCTGGCGCCGAAAGGGGCCGGCGCGAAACTCCGTTGCAGCATTGGCGGCTTATTGGAGCAGACCGTGGCCGATATCGCGCGCCTTATCGAAGTGATCGAACCCGAGGCTGTGGCCCTGGGCTTCGAACTCGTGCGGGTGAAGATCATCGGGGCCGAGGCTGGCGACGGCGAGCCGGCGCTGCAGATCATGGCGGAAGATCCGGCCACCGGGCAGCTCGTGATCGAACAATGTGCCGAGCTTTCACGGCGGGTTTCTGATATTATCGACGCGCTGGAAGAATCGGGCGAAGTGCTCGTCGAAGGCACCTACCGCCTCGAGGTTTCCTCGCCCGGGATCGACCGGCCGCTTACGCGGCCCAAGGATTTCGCGAACTGGGCCGGGCACGAAGTGCGGATCGCACTCGCCGATGCGGTCACCGGCGAAGACGGCAAGCCGCGCAAGACCGTAAAGGGCGACCTTATCGGCATCGAGGGCGATATGGTCGCCGTGCAGGATTCCAAGGTCGGGCGGATTTCTTTCCCGTTCGATCAGATACTTTCGGCGAAGCTGGTCTTGACCGACCGGCTGATCGCCGCCACCCGCCCGCTTGATACGACGGGCGCCGACGAGATTCTCGAAGAAGAGGAAGGCTGAATACCATGGCCAGTGCGATTTCCGCCAACAAGGCTGAACTGCTCGCGATCGCGAACTCGGTCGCCACCGAGAAGATGATCGACAAGTCGATTGTCATCGAGGCGATGGAAGAGGCGATCCAGAAGGCTGCCCGCGCGCGCTACGGTGCCGAGAACGACATCCGCGCCAAGCTCGATCCGCGCACCGGCGATTTGCGCCTGTGGCGCGTCGTCGAAGTGGTCGAAGAGGTCGAGGATTACTTCAAGCAGGTCGATCTCAAGGCCGCAGAGAAGCTTGAAGCCGGCGCCAAGCTGGGCGACTTCATCGTCGATCCGCTGCCGCCGGTCGATCTCGGCCGGATCGACGCGCAGAGCGCGAAGCAGGTGATCTTCCAGAAGGTCCGCGATGCCGAGCGCGAGCGCCAGTACGAAGAATTCAAGGACCGCGCCAACGAAGTGATCACCGGCGTGATCAAGTCGGTCGAATTCGGCCATGTGATCGTCAACCTCGGCCGCGCCGAGGGCGTGATCCGCCGCGACCAGCAGATCCCGCGCGAAGCCGCCCGCGTCGGTGAGCGTGTTCGTGCACTGATCATGAAGGTGGAACGCAACAACCGCGGCCCGCAGATCTTCCTCAGCCGCGCCCATCCCGAATTCATGAAGAAACTGTTCGCTCAGGAAGTCCCCGAAATCTACGACGGGATTATCGAGATCAAGGCCGCCGCCCGCGATCCGGGCAGCCGCGCGAAGATCGGCGTGATCAGCCGTGATTCCAGCATCGACCCGGTCGGCGCCTGCGTTGGCATGAAGGGCAGCCGCGTGCAGGCGGTGGTGCAGGAACTGCAGGGCGAGAAGATCGACATCATCCCGTGGAGCGAAGACACCGCGACCTTCGTGGTCAACGCGCTCCAGCCGGCGACCGTCAGCCGCGTGGTGATCGACGAGGACGAAAGCCGCATCGAAGTGGTGGTCCCCGACGACCAGCTCAGCCTCGCGATCGGCCGCCGCGGCCAGAACGTGCGCCTCGCTTCGCAGCTGACCGAAAGCCAGATCGACATCATGACCGAGCAGGAAAGCTCGGAGAAGCGCCAGAAGGAATTCGCCGAGCGTTCGAAGATGTTCGAGGAAGAACTCGACGTCGACGAGACGCTGTCGCAGCTGCTGGTCGCCGAAGGTTTCGCCGAGCTCGAGGAAGTCGCCTATGTCCAGCTCGACGAACTCGCCGGGATCGAAGGCTTCGACGATGAACTCGCGCAGGAACTTCAGTCGCGTGCGGCCGAAGCGCTCGAACGCCATGAAGAAACCGCGCGCGCCGAACGCCGCGCGCTCGGGGTCGAGGATGCGCTGGCCGAAATCCCGCATCTGACCGAGAACATGCTGGTGACGCTGGGCAAGGCCGGGATCAAGACGCTCGACGATCTCGCCGATCTCGCGACCGACGAACTGATCGCCAAGAAGCGTTCCGAACCGCGCCGCCGCAATCCGGAAGCCGGGCCGCCGATGCGGCGCCCGAATGCGCGTCCGGAAGACAAGGGCGGTGTGCTCGGCGAATACGGCCTCAACGAAGAGCAGGGCAACGAAATCATCATGGCTGCCCGCGCCCACTGGTTCGAAGACGAACCGGCCAGCGCCGCCGATACCGGGGAGGCCGCCGATGCGGATCCCTCACAATGAGCCGCTAGGTTCCGACAGTCTGGAAGCGTCCGAGCGGCGCTGCATCCTCACCGCGAACAAGGGTTCGCGGGATGAGCTGATCCGTCTCGCCATCTCCCCGGCCAAGCCGGACGGGAGCTGCGACGTGATGCCCGATGCGCTCGCGCGGGCACCGGGACGGGGCGCCTGGATCGGCGTGAACCGCGCCGCGCTGGAAGAGGCGCTCGGCTCGGGCAAGCTCAAGGGCGCCCTGGCGCGCGCGTTCAAGGGCGCGCCGCTGACGATCCCGGCCGATCTCGCCCAGCGAACCGAAGATGCGCTGCGGCGCGCTTTTCTCGACCGGCTGGGTCTCGAAATGCGCGCGGGAAAGCTTATATTGGGAACTGACCGCATCGCCGATCACGCGCGCGGCGGCTCAATCTCATGGCTTGCCCATGCGGCCGATGCCGGAGAAGACGGCTCAAAGAAGCTCGACCAGGCGCTGCGTGTCGGAATGGACGCGGAGGGCTCCGGTCTGACGGGAGAGCGCTTGCCGCTGGACCGCGCGGCACTGTCTGTGGCATTGGGCCGCGACAATG
Source organism: Candidatus Andeanibacterium colombiense (assembly GCA_029202985.1). Classification (GTDB taxonomy): domain Bacteria; phylum Pseudomonadota; class Alphaproteobacteria; order Sphingomonadales; family Sphingomonadaceae; genus Andeanibacterium; species Andeanibacterium colombiense. The sequence goes on from CP119316.1 coordinate 2,921,409, forward strand.
TCGTCCACCTGGCGCTGGCCGATCGCGGATCGGCCGAGCGGGTCGCGATCCCTTTAGGGCGCCTGGTGCGGTTTTTGGGAGCCAATCCCGCGGCTGACACGGCTTCCGGCGAGACCGAGAACAATGCTGCACGTGCAGCGACGACGAACTGAGAATAGGACGAAAAGCAGGCGTATGAGCGATACCGACAACAAACCGACGCTGGGCCGCAAGCCGCTGGGGCTGAAGCGTTCGGTCGAAGCGGGCGAGGTCAAGCAGACCTTCAGCCACGGCCGCACCAACAAGGTGGTCGTGGAAGTGAAGCGCCGCAAGATCGTCAAGCCCGGCTCGGAAGCGCCGGTGGCCGAAGTCGCCGCGCCGGCTCCCGCTCCTGCGCCCGCACCCGCTCCGGTGGCTGCTCCCGCGCCGGCTCCGGCCCCCGCGCCGAAGCCGTCGAGCATTCCGGGCGAGACGCCGCAGGAACGCACCGCGCGCCTGCAGCGCGAAGCCGAGGAGGCGCGGCTGGCGACGCTCGAGGGGATGACCCGCCGCGAGGAAGAGGAAAAGGCCCGCGCGCTCGAGGAAGAGAAGCGCCGCGCCGAAGACAATCGCCGCGCCGAGGAACAGGCCGCCAATCCGCCTGCGCCCGCGGAAGCACCGGTCGAAGTCGAGGAGGCTGCCGCTCCGGCCCAAGCCGAAGCCGAGGGTGAGGCCAAGGCCGAATCCGGCGCCCCGGCGCCGCGCAGGTTCACGCCTGTCGCCCGCCCCGAGGCCAAGAAGCCTGAGGTCAAGAAGCGCGAAGAGAAGAAGAGCCCCGGCCACGGCCGTGCGCAGGTCGACGATCGCCGCCGTGGCGGCAAGCTGACCGTCAACCGCGCGCTCAACGACGACGAAGGCGCCCGCGCCCGTTCGCTCGCCGCGCTCAAGCGTGCGCGCGAGAAGGAACGCCGCGCCCACTTCGCCGGCCAGAGCCAGCCGCGCGAGAAGCAGGTGCGCGACGTGATCGTGCCTGAAGCGATCACCGTGCAGGAACTCGCGAACCGCATGGCCGAAAAGGGCGTGGATCTGGTGCGCGCCCTGTTCAAGATGGACATGGTCGTCACGATCAACCAGACGATCGACCAGGACACCGCTGAGCTGCTGGTCGAGGAATTCGGCCACAACATCCAGCGTGTGTCGGAGAGCGATGTCGACATCGACCATTCGGAAGACGTCGATGCCGCCGAAACGCTTGTCACGCGCCCGCCAGTCGTCACGATCATGGGCCACGTCGATCACGGTAAGACCTCGCTGCTCGACGCCTTGCGCGGCACCGATGTCGTTCGCGGCGAAGCCGGCGGGATCACCCAGCATATCGGCGCCTACCAGATCACCACCAAGAGCGGGGACAAGATCACCTTCCTCGACACGCCCGGGCACTCGGCCTTTACCGAGATGCGCCAGCGCGGTGCCAACGTCACCGATATCGTGGTGCTGGTGGTGGCGGCGGACGACGGGCTGATGCCGCAGACGATCGAGGCGATCAAGCACACCAAGGCGGCCGGCGTGCCGATGATCGTCGCGATCAACAAGGTCGACAAGCCGGAGGCCAATCCGCAGAAGATTCGCGAGCGCCTGCTCGAACACGAAGTCGTGGTCGAGGAGATGTCGGGCGACGTGCAGGATGTCGAAGTCTCGGCCAAGGCCAAGACCGGCCTCGATACGCTGATCGAGAAGATCCTGCTGCAGGCCGAACTGCTCGAACTCAAGGCCAATCCGAACCGGGAAGCCGAAGCCACCGTGATCGAAGCCAAGCTCGACAAGGGCCGCGGCCCGGTCGCGACCGTGCTGATCAACCGCGGCACGCTGAAGACCGGCGACATCTTCGTGGTCGGCACCGAAAGCGGCCGCGTCCGCGCGCTGGTCGACGACAAGGGCAAGCAGATCAAGCAGGCCGGCCCGTCGCTCCCGGTGGAAGTGCTCGGCCTCGCCGGCATCCCGATGGCGGGCGACAAGCTGACCGTGGTCGAGAACGAGCAGCGCGCCCGCGAAGTCGCCGCCTACCGCAAGGAAAAGGCGACCGAGAAGCGCACCGCCGTCGCGCCGGCCAGCCTCGACACGATGTTCTCCGCGCTCAAGGACAAGGAGAGCGTGGTCGAATTCCCGCTGGTGGTGAAGGGTGACGTGCAGGGTTCGGTCGAAGCGATCAACACCGCGCTCAACAACCTCTCGAACGACGAGATCAAGGTCCGCATCCTTCATTCGGGCGTCGGCGCGATCACCGAGAGCGACGTGACCCTGGCTTCGGCCAGCGGCGCGCCGATCATCGGCTTCGGCGTACGTCCCAATCCCAAGGCGCGCGAGCTGATCGAGCGCAACAAGACGCGGATGATGTATTACGACGTGATCTATCACCTGACCGACGAGATCGCGAAGGAGATGGCCGGCGAGCTTGGTCCGCTGCGGATCGAAAACGTGCTCGGCCGGGCGCAGGTCAAGGATGTGTTCCCCGCGGGCAAGCGCGACAAGGCGGCGGGTCTCCTCGTCACCGACGGCCTGATCCGCAAGGGTCTCTACGCCCGCCTCACTCGCGACGATGTGATCGTTTCGAAGACCACGATCGCTTCGCTGCGGCGCTTCAAGGACGACGTCGAGGAAGTCCGCGCAGGTCTCGAATGCGGCGTGCTGCTGGCCGACACGAACGACATCAAGGCCGGCGACATGCTCGAAGTGTTCGAGATCGAGGAACGCGAACGGGTCCTCTGACCCGTTCGCGCCTTCCCCCCGCGGAAGGAGGAATAGATGGCACGCCAGCAACATACGCCGGAGCAACAGAGCGTCCGCGTGCTCAAGGTGGGCGAGCGGGTACGCCACATGCTGAGCGAGATCCTCGCGCGCCAGCAGGTGCATGACGATACGCTCAGCGCCCATTCGGTCTCGGTCACCGAGGTCCGGATGACGCCCGACCTGCGCAACGCGGCGGTCTATGTTAAGCCTCTGCTCGGCGCGGACGAGGCCGAGGTGGTGAAGGCGCTGCGGCAGAACACCGCGTTCTTCCAGCGTGAGGTCGCCAAGCGCCTGGGCCTGAAATTCGCGCCGAAGCTGCAGTTCCGCGGCGACGAAAGCTTCGACGAGGCCGAGCGGATCGAGAAGCTGCTCAGCGATCCGCGGGTCCAGCGCGACCTGGATAATGAGTAGTTACCCGGTTAACTACCGATAGCTTGCCGCCCCCGGCGACGTGTGAGACGTTCGCTCGCTGAGTTTGGGGGCATCCGATGATGCTGAAGCGATTCGTCGGCGGGCTGATGCTCGTCATCGCCATGATCTGCGCCGTGCCATTGGCCGCGAAGACCGCGCAGCCGGGGCTGTTCCTGCGCAACGGGCAGGCATTCATCTTCCGCCTCGAGGCCGGTCAGCCGGTCGATATCCGCCCCGCCGGGAAGGACGAGAAGCCCCGCAAGGGCGAGCTCAAGGTCGAGCTGGTCGACAATTTCGGCAGTACCCTGACCGTGACCAGCGAAGCTTCGGAACAGCTCAATTACGAAGCCTGGATCGCTAAGGACGAATACGCCAACGGTAGCCGCACCAAGGTCTGCACGCTGGTCCCCGGCCAGCCCGGTTTCGAAAACTGGCCCGACAGCCTCACCGGCCTGCGCCTCACCAATTTCGAACCGGCTGGAGATTCCTTCGGCTGCAGCTAACACGGGCGAATGGCCAAGCTTTATTTCTACTACGCCAGCATGAACGCGGGGAAATCCACCACCCTGCTGCAGGCCGATTTCAACTATCGCGAACGCGGGATGGCGACGATGCTGTGGACTGCGGCGCTCGACAGCCGGGGCGCCGGCAAGCCGATCGCCAGCCGCATCGGGCTGGAGCAGCACGCGCATCTCTATGACGAACGCACCGATTTGTGGGAGCGGGTGAGCGCGGTGCATGCGGGTGGGCCGCTCTCCTGCGTCCTGATCGACGAGGCGCAGTTCCTCACGCCCGAGCAGGCCTGGCAATGCGCGCGGCTGGCCGACGAGGCCGGAATTCCGGTGCTGTGCTACGGTTTGCGGACCGATTTCCTCGGCCGGCTGTTCCCGGGCTCCGCGGTGCTCTTGGGGATCGCCGATGCGCTGGTCGAGCTGAAGGCGGTATGCGACTGCGGGCGCAAGGCGACGATGAACCTGCGGGTCGATGAGAACGGGGCTGCGGTGAAAGCCGGCGCACAGACCGAGATCGGCGGCAACGAGCGGTACGTCGCTCTGTGCCGCAAGCATTTCACTGCGGCGATGCGCTCATGACCGGGCCCCTGTATGCGCCGCTGGCCGATGGCGACCTCCGCCTCGAACCGATCGCCGAGCGCCACCGCGAAGGGCTGCGCGCGGCGACTGCGGCCGACAGCGAGATCTGGGCGATCTACCCGACCGACTGGGCCGGCGAGGCGTTCGACGCCAGCTTCGCCAATCTGCTCGCTGCCGGGCCGCAGCGGCGCGGCTACGCGGTCTTCGCGGGCGAACGGCTGGCCGGGATGACCGCGTGGATCGAGCGCGGCGATCCGGCCTGGGGGATCGAGATCGGCAACAGCTACATCGCCCCGGATTTGCGCGGAACCGGCTTCAACGGGCGGCTCAAGCGCCTGATGATCGCCCACGCCTTCGCCTGCGGGCTGCGCCGGGTCGAGTTCCGGGTGGACGAGCGGAATCTCCGCTCGCAGGCTGCGGTGCTCAAGCTCGGCGCGCAAAAGGAAGGCGCGCTGCGATCCGAGCGCCAGACCTGGACCGGCCATGTGCGCGACACGGCGGTGTTCTCGATCCTGGCGGATGAATGGGTATCTCGCTGAGCCGCTTGGTCTTCGTGCCAAGGCCACCTATCTCGGCGTAATGGACGGAATGCTCTACGACGCGCTCACGCTGATAATCCCGCTTGTCTTCGCCATCGTGTTTCACGAGGTGGCGCATGGCTATGTCGCCAAGCTGCTCGGCGATCCCACCGCGCAGGAACGGCGGAGGCTGACGCTCAATCCGATCCGCCACGTCGATCCGTTCGGCACGGTGGTCCTGCCCGGCTTCCTCGCGCTGGTCGGCGCTCCGGTGTTCGGCTGGGCCAAGCCGGTTCCGGTCGATGCCAGGCGTCTCCGCAATCCGCGCTACGGAATGATGGCGGTGGCCGCCGCCGGTCCGGGATCCAACCTGGTGATGGCCGCGATCGCTGCGGTCGTGCTCGGCTTCCTGCTTCAGCCCTATCTGGGGTTGCAGCAACCGACCGGCGTTGCCGGTTTCGTCGCGGCGAACCTGCTCAACTTTATTGCGATCAACATCTTTCTCGCATTGTTCAACCTGATCCCAATCCCGCCGTTTGACGGATCGCATATCCTGGAGGGGTTGCTGCCCCGCGAAGCCGCGCGGAAGTTCGCGAGCTTCCAGCGCTACGGCCTGATCCTGATGGTTCTGCTGCTGGTGGTCGTGCCTTACGTCGCACCCCAGCTCGGACTGGTGGAGCGGATCGTGTTGCCTCCGGCGACCTGGTTGCAAGAGCGCTATTTCGCAATCGCCGAGTGGGTAGCACACCGCTGAGGCTCGGCGCGTCCGGCTCCGTCTTGAAACTGCAGCCATGCAGAACGACATTGGCGGCGGATGCGGGGCCGAAGGAACGGATGATGAGACTTTCTCCCATTGTATTTACTCTCGCGGCGATGGCGATGCTGCCCGCGGCGGCCTACGCCAAAGACGACAAGCCGGCCGCGGTGAGAAGCGCCGATGCCTCGATCCCATTCGCCAACCATGGCGGGGTGCGCGACTGGCGCGGCGAGGGCCGCGACACAATCTATTTCCAGGACACCCACCGGCGCTGGTTCAAGGCCAAGTTGCTCGGCACCTCAAGCGACCTTGAGTTTACCCAGTTCGTCGGGATCGACAGCAGCCCGGCCGATACGCTCGACAAATGGAGCACGGTCATCATCCGCGGCCAGCGCTATTCGCTAACCAGCTTCGAAGCGATCGAGGGCGCTCCGCCGAAGAAGGTCAAGAAGCCCAAGGGCTGAAATCGTTTAAATAACCCGGATAATAATTTGACATTATAATCCGGGTTAATATAGGCGGAATCCGAAAGGATGCCGCAATGAATGTAACTGTTTTCCTCAAGGGCGAACCGATCGCACGCGGACCCGCCGACGATGTCGCTGCTGTGGTGCGCGCGCTCGAGGCCCCTGCGCGCGCCGACGATTTGCTCGTGTTTGACGACGAGACCGGCAAGCAGGTCGATCTCGACCTGCGGCCCGGCGCCGCGCCGGCCGCGCGCGGGCGGGGGCGGCCTTCACTCGGGGTGGAGGCAAAGGAAGTCACCCTGCTGCCGCGCCATTGGGAATGGCTCGCCGGCCAGCGCGGCGGGGCATCGGCGACCTTGCGGAAGCTGGTCGAGGACGCGCTGCGCAAGGGTCGCGGCGCTGCCGATCACCACGATGCGGCGTTCCGCTTCCTCACCGTGATGGCAGGCGATCTGCCGGGGTTCGAGGATGCGATGCGCGCGATCTACGCCGGCAACCGCAAGGGCTACGAGCATTTGAGCGAGGCTTGGCCGTCCGGCATTCGCGAGCACGGTGCCAGGCTGGCGTTTCCGCATTCAGGCTTGTCCGCTTCCGATGCCTGACGGCTGGATCATTCTCGACAAGCCGCTCGGGCTTGGCTCGACCCAGGCCGTCGCGGCGGTGAAACGCAATCTGCGCGAGGCCGGCTACGGCAAAGTCAAGGTCGGCCATGGCGGGACGCTCGACCCGCTCGCCACAGGCGTGCTGCCGATCGCGCTGGGCGAGGCGACCAAGCTCGCCGGGCGGATGCTCGACAGCGACAAGACCTATGCGTTCACCGCGCAATTCGGGAGCGAGACCGACACGCTCGACCTGGAGGGCAAGATCTCCGCGACTTCGGACGTCATCCCGTCGCCGGCCGAAGTCGCGGCGATCCTGCCGCGCTTCACCGGGCCGATCGAACAGGTGCCGCCGGCCTATTCCGCGCTCAAGGTCGGTGGCAAACGCGCCTACGATCTCGCGCGGGCGGGCGAAGAGGTCGAACTGAAGCTGCGCCACGTCACCGTCCACGCTCTCACGCTGGGCGAGGCGGGTGAGGGCAGCGCGACGCTGGTCGCCTCGGTCTCCAAAGGCACCTATATCCGCAGCCTCGCGCGGGACATCGCGCGGGCGCTTGGCACGGTGGGCCATGTGACCTATCTGCGCCGGATCAAGGCGGGTCCGTTCACCCTCGATCGGGCGATTTCGCTGGACAAATTGAACGAAATCGGCAAGGGCGCGCCCCTTGAAGACGTAATCCTGCCGCTGGAGGCGGGGCTGGACGACATCCCGGCCCTTTCTCTCAGTCCGGAAGCTGCAGGAGCGGTCCGCCAGGGCCGCGTTCTTTCCGGGCTGCCCCAAGGTGACGGGCTGTATTGGGCAAGGGCCGGAACGGTTCCGGTGGCGCTCATGCGGATCGAGGCCGGGACGGCGACAGTCGTCAGGGGTTTCAACCTTCCCGATGTCGCGGAGTGAAGAGAATGTCGGTTACTGCCGAAAAGAAAACTGAAATCATCGAAGACAACGCCCGTGCCAAGGGCGACACCGGTTCCCCCGAAGTCCAGGTCGCGATCCTCACCGAGCGTATCCGCAACCTGACCGAGCACTTCAAGGGCCACCACAAGGACAACCATTCGCGCCGCGGCCTGCTGATGATGGTCAACAAGCGCCGTACGCTGCTCGCCTATCTCAAGAAGACAGACGTCGAGCGGTATAACGGACTGATCCAGAAGCTGGGTCTGCGTAAGTAACCCAATCGTTCGGCCCGCTTCGGCGGGCCGTTTACGTATTGGGCATCCCCGCGCAGGCGGGGATCTCGGGCCAACAGGGCCCGGCATATCCGAAGGAGGCCCCCGCCATTGTGGGGGCTCGGAGTAACGGCTTCCTTCACAATTCGGTGAAGCAAGCCTCGGGGCCAGACAAAGCGCTCCACACCGGACCGGGACGGTACACCCGGCAGAAGAGCCCGCCAGGCAATCTGGCTTGCGGGTCAAAGGAAAGCACATGTTCGACGTTAAATCCGTATCGCTGGAGTGGGGCGGCAAGACCCTCACTCTGGAAACCGGCCGCATTGCCCGTCAGGCTGACGGCGCGGTCCTCGCAACCTATGGCGAAACCGTGGTGCTCTGCGCCGTGACCGCCGCCAAGAACGTGAAGGAAGGGCAGGACTTCTTCCCGCTCACCGTTCACTATCAGGAAAAATTCTTCGCCGCCGGACGCATCCCGGGCGGCTTCTTCAAGCGTGAACGTGGTGCGACCGAAAAGGAAACCCTGGTTTCCCGCCTGATCGACCGGCCGGTGCGGCCGTTGTTTCCGGAGGGTTTTTATAACGAGATCAACGTCATCGCCCAGGTGCTGAGCTATGACGGCGAGGTCGAGCCCGACGTGCTGGCGATGATCGCCGCCTCCGCCGCGCTGACCATCTCGGGCGTCCCCTTCATGGGCCCGATCGGCGCCGCCCGCGTCGGCTATGTCGACGGCGAGTACACGCTGAACCCGAAGCAGGACGAAGCCGCCGCCGGCGCGCTCGACCTGGTCGTTGCCGCCACCGGCAATGCGGTGATGATGGTCGAGAGCCAGGCCCGCGAGCTGAGCGAAGAAATCATGCTCGGCGGCGTGATCTTCGCCCATGACGAGATCAAGAAGGTCGTGAACGCGATCATCGACCTCGCCGAGAAGGCCGCCAAGGAACCCTGGGACGTCGCCACCAGCGACAATTCGGCGATCAAGGACAAGCTCAAGACCCTGATCGGCAAGGACATTGCCGCGGCCTACAAGCTGACCGACAAGTCCGCCCGTTCGAACGCGCTCAACGCCGCGCGCGCCAAGGCCAAGGAAGCCTTCGCGAGCGAGGATGCGCAGACCCAGATGGTCGCGATCAAGAGCGTCAAGAAGGTCGAGGCCGACATCGTGCGCGGCGCGATCCTGAAGGACGGCACCCGCATCGACGGCCGCACCACCACCCAGGTCCGCCCGATCGAAGGCATGGTCGGCTTCCTGCCGCGCACCCACGGTTCGGCGCTGTTCACCCGCGGCGAGACGCAGTCGATCTGCACCACCACCCTGGGCACCAAGGACAGCGAGCAGATGATCGACGGGCTCGAGGGCCTGAGCTATTCGAACTTCATGCTGCACTACAACTTCCCGCCCTATTCGGTCGGCGAAGTCGGCCGCTTCGGCGCCCCCAGCCGCCGCGACGTCGGCCACGGCAAGCTTGCCTGGCGCGCACTGCAGGCGGTCCTGCCCAGCAAGGAAGACTTCCCCTATACGATCCGCGTGGTCTCGGACATCACCGAGTCCAACGGTTCCAGCTCGATGGCCACCGTCTGCGGCGGCAGCCTGTCGATGATGGACGCCGGCGTTCCGCTCACGCGTCCGGTTTCGGGCATCGCGATGGGCCTGATCCTCGAAGGCAAGGACTTCACCGTCCTCAGCGACATCCTCGGTGACGAGGATCACCTCGGCGACATGGACTTCAAGGTCGCCGGCACCTCCGAAGGCATCACCACGATGCAGATGGACATCAAGGTCGCCGGCATCACCCGCGAGATCTTCGAAGCCGCGCTGAACCAGGCGAAGGACGGCCGCGCGCACATCCTCGGCGAAATGCAGAAGGCGCTCGGCAGCGCCCGCACCGAGCTTTCGGACTACGCGCCGCGGATCGAGACGATGCAGATCGACAAGTCGAAGATCCGCGACATCATCGGCACCGGCGGCAAGGTCATCCGCGAGATCGTCGCCGAAACCGGCGCGAAGGTGGATATCGACGACGAAGGCCTGATCAAGATCTCGTCCTCCGACATCAGCCAGATCGAAGCGGCCCGCAAGTGGATCGCCGGGATCGTGGAAGAAGCGGAGGTCGGCAAGGTCTATGACGGCAAGGTCGTCAACATCGTCGATTTCGGCGCCTTCGTGAACTTCATGGGCGGCAAGGACGGCCTGGTTCACGTCAGCGAAATGCGCAACGAGCGGGTCGAAAAGCCGACCGACGTCGTCTCCGAAGGCCAGGCCGTAAAGGTCAAGGTCCTCGAGATCGACCCGCGCGGCAAGGTTCGCCTGTCGATGCGCGTCGTCGATCAGGAAACCGGCGAAGAGCTGGAAGACACCCGCCCGGCCCGCGAACCGCGCGAACCCCGTGGTGACCGCCCCGGCGGCGACCGCGGCGATCGCCGTGGCCCCCGCAGCGGCGGCGGCGATCGTGACCGTGGTCCCCGTCGTGAAGGCGGCGGCGACCGTGACCGGGGCCCGCGCCGCGAAGGGGGCGGCGATCGTGACCGTGGCCCTCGCCGCGAGCGCAGCGAAGGCGGCGCCAGCGACAATGGTGGCGGCAACCCCGACCACATGCCGGCGTTCCTGAAGAGCGACGACTGATCCGAACTTGAGCCCCGCGCAGGCGGGGTCTCAGGGCTCAAAAACAGAAAGGCCGCGGGGAGCAATCCTCGCGGCTTTTTCTTTGTTAGGGGCCGGAATTGGCGGCGGGCGACGTTCGTTTACGGCATGAATTGGCCGGGTACGGACTGTCCGGTTTGCGAGGCTAGAAGTCGCAAAGCGGCCGTTCTGTCCCAGTCTAAACCCAAGGCATGCCGCCTTTTCGCCGCGACCTTTCGGAATCAGGCACTCAACATGCTTCACATGGCTGTTGTCCGTTTTCGACAGTGAATCTCGAAGGAGGGCAAAGCAGGTTTCGGAGAGATCGTGCCCTGTGAAAGGAATTGTCCCACGCTGTCCCGGCCCAATGGGCATCCCTTTCCCAAACCACTGCTAGGCGAGAAGCGAGAACGAATTGCCGAAGTTGTGGAGCAGGACTGGCAGGAGCAAGCTGCCCGTACGTAAGCGCAGCCAGACTGCAATGAACGAGGGAATAGCGGTTAGCGCCATTGTAAGCGGGTCGAAGGAAAAGCCGTCGTGCGAAAAGCCGAACGCGTGTGCCATGCCGAACAGAAAACATGAAAACACGGCGCCCCAGCCCCAATCAACCCCGATGAGCCGCTTTCTGCCCGCAAACGTCTGGTCGAGCGCGAACAGCAGAACGCCTCGATAAAATGGTTCTTCTTCCAGGCCAGGCATGGTCAACTGGAAGGCGATCTCTTCGCCGTTGGATCGGCTTCCCGGAAAAGCCAAAGCGATAATGGCGAAGAAGGCACAATAAAGCGCCGCAACCGGCAACGCCGTTTTCAGGCTACCGGGCTCTTGCGCAATTGTGAGGCCGACGCGGCGAAAGCCGAAGGCGGGCGAAGCGGCGATGGCGAGGGTGGCACCCAGCGCCAGGAGCTTGCCTTGCCAGTTCCAGTCGCCCCCAATCAGGTCGGGAATCCATCCATAGAGCTGGGTCAGCAGGGCGTCATTGATCGCCACCAACAGCGCCGCGATCAGCAACCACCGCGCGGAAAAATGTTGGCGATCCGTGCATCCCACCGCCGTCCCCAGCAGCAGCAGCAATGCCAATGTTCCGCCCAAGGCGATCATTCCGTCCACGCGCCACCTTCTCCACTAAACGCTACAGTGCTAGCGCGAGCAGGGTGCCGCGGCTCCTCAGAAGACGGCTTTTCGCTTTTCAAAACCCGGCTCTACGAATTGCGGGTTCGGTTCACCCTGCCGGACCGCGTCTCTGTACGCGCTGGGTGTGCATCCCTCGATGGCCCGAAAAGCCCGGTTGAAGCTGGCAAGGGAAGCGAAACCGCTGTCCAGCGCGACGGCGATGAGCTTGTCGGCTCGATCCCGCTCCCTCAGCAGGCGACGCGCCTCCGCGATCCGGTAGTGGTTCAGGAAGGTGCGGAAATGATCGTGCCCAAGCTCGTGATTGACCAGCGTCCGCACGGCACGTTCCGGGGCTCCCATGCGCGCGACGAATCCCTCGAACGTCAGCTCGGGATCAAGGAACACCCGCTCCGCTTCCATCAGGACTGACAGCCGGCGGTGCAACTCTGTGTTCGGTCGATGACCGGACTGCGGTGCCGCTTCGGCCGGCATTGCAGCCGCTTGCTCAACGCCGAAAGTGAGCATGGAGGGATCGACCATCAGCAACCTTCGCGCCAGCCATAGGCCGAATATCAGGATCATCGCATTCTGGGTCATGGCGAAGGCAATCGGCCGCCATGCGAAACCGAACAATGCATCGGCCGCCAGGTCGACGAACAGCATTCCCCCCAAGAGGACCGCCACCATGATTCGCGCATGATGGCGTTGCGGGATCAAGTCGTCTTGACGTTCCTCGAGGAGGCGCCAGACCAGATGGCCGACGATCGCGAAGCCAAGCGGCACGAGCAGACGCGATAGTCCTCCGTCCACAAGGGCCTGTCCGATCAACCCGCGATCGAGCGCGGCTATGGCGGCCCATAGAAGACCGACTCCCAGCACGATGCCGTTCAACCGAAACCGGCTATCGAAGCATGAAAGGCAGAACCACCACAGGAAAACGACGGTGAAGCCACTTACAACGTGCGAGATGGTGCCGACGAACCCGGCCGGAGCCAGCGAGGTTATCGGCGTGTTGCCGATGACGAAGCCGGCGAGACATAGCGCCAGGGGCGCGAACAGCGCAGCGGGCAAGCCGATCTGCCGACGTTGGCCGAGCAGGAGCCACGCCAGCAGGAGAATGGTGCTTACAGCCCCGGCTCGAATCGCAACGTCGAGTTGGTCAATACACATCCCATCACGATAGAGAAGGACTTGGCTTCGGACCACCTTGCCCCGCGGCGAGGGTCGGCTGGCCGACGGTTTCCGACTTGGGGTCATCTCCTGCGAATTGCCTGACCGCAATAGCCGCCGTCCAACCGCCGCTCGAGTGAACGACGGCTTTCGGGATGGCCCGCGGATCGTTCGAACAACGGATATGCAGGCGCAATACGGACGTTCAAGAATCAGAACTTTCCTACAGCCCCCAATCCCGCATACCTAACCCGCCTCTCATCAAACGGAGGCGCTTCCCCATGTCCAAAAAGTTCAGCCAGGCCCGCAAGGCGGCCTTTCTCTCGGCCTTGCGCGCAACCGGCAACCAGACGCTCGCGGCGGAGCGGGCGAAGGTTTCGCGCAGCTGGGTGCAGCTCCATCGCAGCGAGGATCCCGCGTTTCGCTCGGCGGTCGAGCTGGCCGTTCGGCAAGCTCGGGATCGGCTGAGGGCGGAGCCGTCGCGCGGGGTGCCGGGCGGGGCGGCCTATGCCGATGGCGCGGAGCTGGTGGTGCGCGGGACGGGCGGCTCGGGCGGGGGCAAGCGGGTGCAGGTCGCGCGCTCGCGCCTCAGGCAGTGGACGCCGCGGGTGGAGGAGCGGTTCCTCGCGGCGCTGGCGGGGAGTTGCAATGTGACGGCGGCCTGCGCCGAGGCCGGGCTGACCGCCGCTTCGGCCTATGGCCATCGGGGGCGCTGGCCGGCGTTCGCGCGGCGCTGGGATGCGGCGGTCGAGCTGGGTTATCTGCTGCTCGAGGGGCGGCTGATCGAGGCGGCGGGAAATTTCTTCTCCGCGCCGGAGGATGAGGTGGCGGAACCGGCGGCTGGCTCCGCGATCACCGGCATGAGCGTCGGCGCCGCGATCCATCTGTTGCATATGCACAAGCATGAAGTGCGCGGGATCGGCAAGCGGCAGGGGCGGCCAGGGCGCGCGCCCGACCGCGAGGCGGTGCGCGCGAGCATCCTTGCGAAGATCGACGCGATCGAACGGGCGGACGACCGGCGCGAGCAGGCGCGGCTGCGGGCGGCTGCGTTCGGCACGCCCGCCCTCAAGTAGCGCAGCGGTAGGGCGGGAGAACGCCCTCAAGTAGCGCAGCGGTAGGGCGGCAAGAACGCCCACCCTCAAGTAGCGCAGCGTTAGGGCGCATAAATCACGGGTTTTAGGGGCAAAAAAGCCGACCTGAAGCGTGCTTTAGATTGTGCGGCTCAGCTCCGAAACCCGGCGGTCCGTGCGTCTTGCCGGCGCCGACCGTGCGTTTCATCTTCGGGCGGAACAGGACAAGCCGATTGCTTCCGTTCGGCAGTGCTTTTAGCTTGCGGCCGTGAGACTGTTCCGCATCCTGTTTACTTTCGATCTGATGGCGCTGCTGGTGCTGGCCTATTTCTTCGCCGACGGGCTGCGTTACGCGACCGGGGGATCGAATTACTTCGGCGCGTGGCTGCCGCTGCTGGGCGTGCCGGCCGCGGTGCTGGCGCTGGCATGGTGGCTGAAGGAGCGCGGAAGCGCGGGCGCGGCGAAGCTGCTGCTCGGCCTGCTGGCGGCGCCTTTCGTGCTCTATTTGCTGTTCGCGGGGCTGTTTATCGCGCTCGATCCCGACATGAAGTGACCGCTCGGTACGCGGGGTTCAGCCGCGGCGTTCGGTCATCCGCGGGCGTTCCTCGCGTGTGGGGAAGGTGGCGACGGGCTCTGCGGCCGGGACCGGCCGTTCGAGCGCGCGAACGTGGGGGCGGCCGCGCTCGCCGTAGGTGAAGCCGCTCTCGTCTTGGTGGCCGTAGGGCGCACGGGCGAGCGCGCGCACCACGATCACCGAACAAATTCCGCAGGTTGCCAAGGCCAACGCGATCCAGATCATATGGGGTGCCCCTCCGATTCGTCAGGCGATACCTAACGTTATCTGGCGAAAACGAAGCAGCCCGCAATTCGTTCCCGTTCAGGGGCGGCGCAGCACCATGGTCCGGGCGTAGTCGCGGTAGGGCGCGGCGGTTTCGAGCAGCAGCCCGTGGCGCCCGGCAAGTTCGGCGCCGATATCGAACAGCGCGGCGCGCGGGGTCACGTGGAACCGCGCGAGATAGGCGCGGAACGCGGGGCCGAACCAGCGCGGCAAATGCTGCTGCTGCCCGAAGTCGGCGACGTGGACCGATCCGCCGGGCGCGAGGATGCGGCACCCCTGCTCCAGCGCGGCCTGCCACTCGGGGATCATCGAGAGGGTGTAGGAGAACATCACCCGGTCGAACCGCGCGCGCCCGAACAGCGCTTCGGGGTCGAACTCCGCCGCGTCGCCCAGCGCGAGCGCCGCGTCGATGCCCTTGAGGTTCCGGCGCGCGGACTTGAGCATCTCGGCCGAGATGTCGATCCCGTACAGCCGCGCCCGCGGATAATGCCGCGCGGCCAGCGCGAGGTTGCGCGCGGTCCCGCAGCCGATCTCGATCAGCGCGCCGGCCGGGGCGAGGGCGAGCCCGGCGATCAGCCGGTCGCGGCCGAGCAGGTAGTATTTGCGGGTGAGATCGTAGACGTGCCGCTGGAGCCCGTAGATCGCATCCATCCGCGCGCCGTGCGCTTCGGCCGCAGGGGCGTCAGTCGCGGCGGACATAGAGCCAGGTCGCGCCATAGATCGAAGAGCGGTCCTGCGCGGTCAGCTCGGCCGAACGCGCGGGCTGGAATTCCCACATCTCGGACAGGCTTTCCGCCAGCCGCCCGGCGAGCACGTCGGGTTCGTCGGCGGTGCGGTAGAGCACCCGCGCGCCGGGGCGGGCGGTGCGGCAGATCTGCGCCCACAGCTCGTTCAGCTGCTGATCGTTCATCCAGTCCTGCGCATCGAGCAGCAGGTACTTGTCGACGCTGTGCGCCTCTTGCGCCGCGAGATAGTCGGTCATGTTCGCCTGCAGCACCTCGATCCCGCCGAGCCGCTCGCGCAGGGCCTTGTAATTCGCCTCCTGCAGATAGGGCGGCAGGCTGGCATCGGGCGCGGCGGAATAGGTGCGGCCGAACGCCTGCCAGGCGAAGTAATTGTCGCGGAAGTCGAAGCCGCAGGTCAGCTTCTCCAGCCGTTCGCGCAGCACGTCGACCATCGTCCGCCCGCCGGCGAGCTTGTCGTATTGCGCGGGCGGGATGCCGAGGCCGAACAGCGAGGCCTTGCGCCGGGTCAGCCAGCGCAGCAGCGGCTTGTCGAAGAACGGCAGGAAATGCGCTTCGAAATAGGCGCGCTGTTCCTCGATCCCCTGCGCTTCGAGCACCTTCGCCGGCTGGACCCCGTGCATCCGCGCGAGGAAATGGACGAAGCCGATGAAATTGCCGAGCAGTCCGTAGCGGTAGAAACCCTTCGCGAACATGTCGATCCGGCGGCGCCCCAGCAGGTCGCGCGATTCCCAATAGTGGCGCGAGCGCGGATCGAGCTGCGGTGCGATGAAGCGGTGATAGGCCGTGACGTTCTCGCTGCTGCTCGCCTCGGCGAAGAACCGGCGGAACTGCGCGTAGCTTGGCAGGTGCATCAGCGCCGCGCGCTTGAGCTTGCCGAGCGCGACATGCGCCGCATTGAGATCGACCGCGGTGACCTTGGCGGGATTGGCGGTGAGATAGGAGAAGGCGTTGCACCCGCCGCTCGAAATCGTCACCACATGGTCGCCCGGGCCCATCTCGAGCCCGGCCATATCGGCCAGCGGATCTTCCCAGATCTGCGGGTAGACGAGCCCGCGGAACGCGAGCGCAAAGGCGCGTTCGAGCAGCGCGGTCGGGCCGAAGCCCTTGCTGGTCACCGCCGCCTTCTCGATCAGCTTCCCGCCATGAGACTTTCGGGCCGGGGCTTTCAGGGCAATGTCGCGTTTCATCGGCGCAGTCCTCGCGCCGGGGTAGCGTGCGCCCCGGCTTCCACCGCGCCCGTATCTCCGCCGCGTGACCCTGCCGCGACGGATCGGTTACAGTTCCAAGGCTTTCCACAGACAACAGACACTGTTCTCCCGCGGAAGCGGGAGGCCAGGGCCGCATGCGCCGCGTTCGTCCGCTCTGGCTTCCTGCTTCCGCAGGAACACGAATGAGCTTGCCTTAAATGCCCGCTCGCATGAAACTCGCGCGGTATTTCGGAAGGAAACGGGCATGGCGGGGGTGGTGAAGCGGCTGGCGATCGCGGCGCTCATGGTCGCTGCGAGCTGGGCGTTCGGGGGGCCGGCGGCAGCGAGCGGCGATTTCAGTTGCAGCCCGAGCTGGACACTGACCGCGCGCGATCTCGATTGCGGCAGCAGCCTGGTGATTTCGCCCGGCGCGGACAGCCGGGTGAACCTCGCGCTGCTGCTGCGCGACCGGGCCGGGCTGGCGAGCAAGCCGGGGACCTATCCCACGCCTGAGTGGGACTATTCCTTCGGCCATAATTTCGTCGACTGGTCGATCTTCTCGAGCGCCGCCTATCCGCGGGCCGAGCAGGCGGATAACGCCTATTTCGGATCGCGCTGCGTCAGCCTGAAGGGCGGGGACGCGGCGTTCCGCGCGGCAGTGGCCGCCAATCGCAAGCTGCTCCCCGACGAGCGGGACAAGCTCGTCGCCGCGCGCGACCAGTTGGCGCCGATCTGTGCCGGCTCGGCCCCTGGCTATTACGTGACCGAGCCGGAGAAGGACCCGGCGCCGCGGGTGGCACCGGCCTGGCCGGTCGATGTGCGGAGCAAGGCGGGCCAGGAGTTCGTCGCCTATCTCGTCTCCGCCGCCGCGTTCTACGGCGAGGATTGGGACGGGGCGCGCAAGGGCTTCGCCGGAATCGCGACTTCGGCCGACCCGTGGCTGAAGGAAACCGCGAAATACATGGCCGCCCGCGTCGATCTGAACGCGGCGCAGGCGATGAGCTTCGACGAATGGGGCTCGTTCGATCAGGGCAAGACCGATCATGCCGCCGCGGCGCGCGCCGGGCAGGCGCTGGCCGCCTATCTTTCGGCCTATCCGAAGGGCAGCTATGCCGCGTCGGCGCGGGGGCTCCAGCGCCGGGTCTATTGGCTGCAGGGCGATCTCGCCTCGCTGGCGGATGCTTATGAGGCGATGCTCGATGCGAGCGTGCCCGGTAGCACGGCGGAATCCGAGCTGATCGAGGAGGTCGACAACAAGCTGCTTTCCGCCACCGGCATCGAACCGGCGATCGACACGCCGCTGCTGCTGGCGACCTACGATCTGATGCGGATGCGCCCGCACGACGCGGAATATGCCGAGCACCAGCCCGGCGTGCTGGACGAGGCCGAGCTGGCCGCGCAGGAGCCGGCCTTCAAGGGCCGCGCCGAGCTGTTCCAGTTCCTCCACGCCAATTACAGTTTCTATGTGAAGAGCGACGCGCGCGACGTGCTGCTGCGGATCGCCGACAATTCGGTTTCGACCACCCATTCGGCGCTCGATTTCAGCCGCCAGATCCTGCGCGGGCAGGCGCTCGCGCAATTGAAGGATCCGGGCGAGGAGGCCTTCTGGCGGCGGCTGATCGGCGGTTCGACCGGGCTCTACCAGCGCCCGGCGGCCGAGTTGGGCCTTGCGCTGCTGTGGGAGCGGAGCGGCAGGCTGCCGCTGGTGTTCGCGCCGGATTCGCCGGTGCAGGACAGCATGATCCGTAAGCTCCTGATCGAGAAGGTCGCGGGGCCCGACATTCTCCGTGCCGAGGCCAGGAGTGCCGCGCGGCCGAAGGCTGAGCGCGACCTGGCGTTGCTGACCCTGCTCTACAAGCAATTGCGGCGCGGGCAGTATGCCGCGTTCGTCGGCGACGTGAAGCTGGTCCCCGCCGGGGCCAATACGGACGCTGGCCTGTGGAACCTCACCGGAGGTGAGAGCGTGCCGGTCGGCCTGTTCACCGCGGGCAAGTTCACCGACACTTACGCGTGCCCCGCGCTCGGCGCCACCGCCGCCGCGCTGGCGGCCAATCCGAAGGATGTGAAGGGCCGCTTGTGCCTCGGCGAATTCTACCGCCTCAACGGGTTCGACGATTTCATCGAGTTCGAGCAGTTCGACCCGAACGATTACTCCAAGCCGGCGCCGCAGGGCACGCTCGGCAGCGGCAAGACCCTGTTTCCGGGCAGCGAAACCCCGCGCGCGGCGTTCTATGCCTCGATCATGGCCGATCCCGCCGCACCCGCGCCTGAAAAAGCCTATGCCTATTATCGCGCGATCCGGTGCTATGCTCCGTCGGGCAACAACACCTGCGGCGGCGCCGATGTCGACGAGAGCCAGCGCAAGGCGTGGTTCGCGGCGCTGAAGCGCCAGTACCCGAACACCCGCTGGGCGAAGGAGCTGCAATATTACTGGTAGGGCGATCCTCGCTGCTTTCGGAGCCCTGCTGCTCGCAAGCTGCGGGCAGGCGCCCCATCGCACCGTGGCGGCGGCGGATTACGATTCCTTCTTCCTGTGGGCCGGGGTCAAGCCGCCCGCGGTGCTGGACAAGGCAAAGTCGGTCTATCTCCTCGCGGGCGAGGTGCGCGCGGACGACAACCGCCGCTTCGTGTCGCTGCGCCCGCAGGCGCCGAGCGCGGACCATGCGCAGGTCTGGCTGGTGCTGCGGGTCGAGCGGATCGACTGGCAGCCGTCGGTTACCCGGCAATTGCTGGGCGAACTGGCGCGATGGAAGGCGGCCGGGGCCAATGTGCGCGGGGTGCAGATCGATTTCGATTCCGCCACGCTTGGGCTGGATCGCTATGCGGAATTCCTCAAAGGGCTGAAGCGCGAACTGCCCAGGGGCACCCGGCTCTCGGTCACCGGGCTGATGGACTGGAGCGCCAATGGCGATCCGGCCGCGCTGGCGAAGCTCGGCACGGTGGTCGACGAGGTCGTGGTGCAGACTTATCAGGGCCGCACCACCATCCCTGGCTACGAGCGCTACCTCGCCTCGCTGTCGAAGCTCTGCCTGCCCTACAAGGTCGCGCTGGCCGAGGGCGGCGAGTGGCAGGCGCCCGCCGGGCTCGCCGCCGATCCGCATTTCAAGGGTTACGTCGTGTTCCTGCTGCCGCAAGCGAAGGGGTGAAACACTTGCGATGCTGCGCTTCCTCGCCATTATCCTGCTGATGGCCTCCGCTTCCGCCTCCGCCGACGAACCCGCGAAAGGCCGTATCACCGGCATCGGCGGGATCTTCTTCAAGGCGAAAGACCCCAAGGCGCTGGCCGCCTGGTACCGGGAGGTCCTCGGCCTGCCGCTCGAAAGCTGGGGCGGGGCGCTGCTCAAGTATGACGCGCCCGGCCATCCGCCGATGCTTGTGTGGAACGCGTTTCCGGCCGACACCGACTATTTCGCGCCCTCCGCCGGCGATCACATGATCAACTATGCGGTGGACGATCTCGACGCCTTCCTCGCGCGGATCGAAGCGAAGGGCGTGACGGTGCTGAAGCGCGACGACAGCGATCCCTCGGGCAAGTTCGCATGGATCCAGGATCCGGAAGGCAACAAGCTGGAACTGTGGCAGCCGCTTTAGCGGCACCATTATCCGAGCCCCTGCGCAGGCAGGGGGCTCAGGCCGGTCAGCGCTTATCCTGCACGAGGTCCCTGCCTGCGCAGGGACTCGGAGCTGTGTTCAACCGGGATGACTAACTCCGACGGCTCTGCCAAACCCGATCCAAACAAGGAGAGAGGCATGCGAAAGGGATTCGCCTTACTGGCGGCGTTCATGCTGGGTGCACCGCTGTCGGCGCAGACCGCCCGGCCGATGCTCGATTATGCGACCGCAGCGAAAATGCGCGACGCCTGCGTCGCCTATGCCAGCGCGCATCGAACCGCCGTAGCGATCGCGATCTATGACGATGAGGGCCGGCTGCTGACCTACGACGCGATGGACGGCGTGGTGAATGTCGCGGGCGAGCTGGCCGAATGGAAGGCCAGGGCCGCGCTCGGCTATCGCGTCTCGACCGCCGACATGGCCAAGTGGGGCGCCAATGGCGTGCCCGGTACCGCCAATCTCCCCGGCGGGGTCCCGATCTTCACCGCGGACGGCGCGGCGCTCGGCGCGATCGGCGTTTCGGGCGGGGCGAACGGCGCGGATCTGCCCTGTGCGCAGGCGGGTGTCGCGGCGGCGGGGCTCAAGGAAACACCCAGGTAAGGACGAATGATGATCGAGAGTTTCGAAGGGAAGATTGCCTTCATCACCGGCGGCGCCAGCGGCATTGGCCTCGGCATCGCGAAGGTGCTGGTCGAACGCGGCGCGCAGGTGGTGCTGGCCGATCTGCGGCAGGACCATATCGACGATGCGCTGGCAGAATTCGCCGGCGGCGGGAAGTCCAACGCGGTCTCCGCGCTCCAGCTCGACGTCACCAACCGCGAGCAATATCGCGCAGCCGCGC
The DNA here is from genome assembly GCA_029202985.1 of Candidatus Andeanibacterium colombiense. GTDB lineage: Bacteria > Pseudomonadota > Alphaproteobacteria > Sphingomonadales > Sphingomonadaceae > Andeanibacterium > Andeanibacterium colombiense. The sequence goes on from CP119316.1 coordinate 2,942,358, forward strand.
AGAAGATGCAGGACGAGTTCGGCGGGATCGACATTCTCGTCAACAACGCCGGGGTCGGGCTCGAAGGGCCGCTGCTCGAGGCGACTTATGCCGATTACGATTTCGGCTTCGGGGTCAATGTCGGCGGGGTAATCAACGGCTTTACCGAATTCATGCCGCAGATGGTCGCGCACGGCCGGGGTGGGCATATCGTCTCGACCGCCAGCCTCGCGGCCGAAGTGGTGATGCCGCCGCAGATGGCGATCTATGCCGCCAGCAAGGCCGCGGTCGCGCATTTCTGCGAGGCGGTGAAGCCCGAGCTGATGCAGCACGGGATCGGCGTCTCGATCCTGCTGCCGGGCCCGGTGAAAAGCCGCATCCATGAGACGATCGACAACCGCCCGGAGCATCTGCGCAGCGGCAGCGGCTTCGCGGCGTCAGAGAAGAAGCTGTCGCGCCGGATCGTCGGCGGCAACTGGATGGAGCCGACCGAGGTCGGCAATCTGGTCGCCGACGGGATCCTCTCGAACGCGACCTATCTGGTCACCCACGGCGCATTCAAGGACGGCATGCGCGCCCGCGCCGAAGCGGTGCTGGCGGCGACGCCCGACATCAAGGAAGAGTTCGACAGCTTCGGCAACTACCGCGACGAGGAAGACTGACATGCAGGACCTCCAGGGCAAGGTCGCCTTCATCACCGGCGGCGCCAACGGGATCGGTTTCGGGATGGCGCGCGCGATGCTCGCCGAAGGGATGAAAGTCGTCATCGCCGACTGGAGCAGTTCGCATATCGCGAAGGCGCGGGATGCGCTCGCAGGCAACAATGCGGTCCATTTCGTTCGCACCGACGTGTCCGACCGCGCGAACCTCAAGGCCGCGGTGGATGAGGCACTGGACGCGTTCGGCAAGATCCATGTATTGTGCAACAACGCCGGGGTGAACGGCGGCGGCACCGCCGACGATCCCGAGTTCGACGATTTCGACCGGGTCATGGCGGTCAATTTCGGCGGCGTGCTCAACGGCACCAAGCTGGTCGCGCCGATCATCAAGGCGCAGGGCGAGGGCGGGCATATCGTCTGCACCAGCTCGATGGCCGGGGTCGTCCCGCTGGTCGGCTTTGCCGCCTATTCTGCCTCGAAATATGCGGTGCGCGGCTATGCCGAGAGCTTGCGGATGCAGCTCGCCCCGCTCGGCATCGGCGTTTCGTGCCTGTGCCCCGGCGCGACCCGCACCGGGATGCTCCACCCGCCCGAGGACGAGCCCGAGACCGACTTCCATGAGGATGAGGCGAACGAGTTCATGAAGGCGCTGTGGGACGCCGCGCGAGCCGGGATCGACCCGCTCGACAGCGGCCGCGCGGTGGTCGATGCGATCAAGCACAACCGCTTCTGGGTCCTGACCAACCGCGAGTTCCTCGAAGAGGTCAAGCGGATGAACCGCGAGCTCGAGGATGCCTTCCCGAAGGAGGAAGCGCCGAGGGCCCGCGCGGTGTTCGAAGAGATGCGCGCCGATCTGGCGCAGGATCTGCTCAGGACCGGCAATCGCCCGGTGGTCAAGCAGGCCGATACGAGCGGCATCGAACTCGGCTTCCGTTCGAGCAACGCGGACTAGGCACACCCAAGGCCGATCCCCGGCGAAAACCGGGGTTAGGCGCCGGTCCGCCCGAGGCCCCCGCCTGCGCGGGGCTCAGGCTTTTTACCGTACCCGAGGCCCGCCGAACGGCAGCGGCGGAGGGGGGCGCCGAGCGCCGCGGGGCAGCTGTGCCTGATAGGCCCGGCCGCAATGCTCGACGCAATAGGGGAACCCGGGGTTCACCACCGTACCGCAGAAATGGAAGTCCGCTTCGCCCGGATGGCCCATCGGCCAGCGGCAGACCTTGTCGCTCAGATCGAGCAGGCTGGTCTTGTCGGCGATCTCGGCGCTCGGCTTCGCGGGCACGAGGCGGCGCGGGGGGGCCGGCGGGATCGGGGCCTGCTGTTCGCCGGGACCCTGGCGGAGGAAGCCGCCGGGGCCGACCGAGACGATCTTGGGCGCGCGCGGGTCCGACGCGTTCGGCATCGGCTGGTTCGGCACGCCGTCGGCGTTGACCGACCGCGCGGGCTTCGCGGCGACCGGCGCGGGCTTGGCCACGATCACCGGCTTGGGCGGCAGCGGCGCCTTTTCGACCTTGGGCCGGGCGACCGCTTCCTTCTTCCTGGCCGGCGCCTTGTCCTCGCCTTCCTCATTCGCCTTCACCGGCGATGGGCGTGACTTGAGCCCCAGGCGGTGCGCCTTGCCGATCACGGCATTGCGCGAAACGCCGCCGAGCTCATCGGCGATCTGGCTTGCAGTCGAGCCGCCTTCCCACATCTTGGTCAGGGTGGCGATCCGTTCGTCGGTCCAACTCATCTAGGTTCCGATTCCTCAAAATTCATGCACATGCCCGCCGAGACGGAGCTTGCCAGCGCAGGCGGCTGCCGATAGTCGCCAGCCCATGGCCGATCAAGCCCCGACCCATTCCGAGCTCAACCCTGCCGAGGGAGAGAAAGCGCAGCCGTTCCTGGCTTATGGAACGCCCGTGTTCGGCGGATTGAACCGCATCGGGCTCACGACCCTCTATATGAAGGAGGTGAGGCGATTTCTCAAGGTCCAGACCCAAACTGTCTGGGCCCCGGCGATCACCACCCTGCTGTTTCTCGTGATTTTCACGGTTGCGATGGGCCGCGGCGGGCGCGTGGTGCTGGGCGTGCCCTTCGCCAGCTTCGTCGCGCCCGGCCTGATCATGATGGGGATGATGCAGAACGCCTTCGCCAATTCGTCCTTCTCGCTGCTCTCGGGCAAGATGATGGGGACGATCATCGATTATCTGATGCCGCCGCTTTCGGAAGGCGAATTGCTGATTGGGATCGTCGGCGCCGCGGTGACCCGCGCGCTGATGGTCGGCTGCGCGCTGGCGGCCGCGATGCTGCTGTGGCCGGGCGTTCATCTCACGGCAGCGCACCCTTGGGCGATCGTGTGGTTCGGCCTGATGGGCGCGACCCTGCTGGCGCTGATGGGCACTTTGACCTCGTTGTGGGCCGACAAGTTCGACCACGCGGCGGCGGTGACCAATTTCGTGGTCCAGCCGCTCTCGCTGCTGTCGGGCACCTTTTACGTGATTCACAACCTCGCCCCGGCGTTCCAGACGGTGAGCCACTTCAATCCGTTCTTCTACGTGATCTCGGGCTTCCGCTTCGGCTTCCTCGGCGCGAGCGACATCGGCAACACCAACCAGGACGTGATCCATGCCGCGCTCGGGCTGGGGGCGCTCAACCTCGCGCTCGGCTACGCGGCCTACCGCATCCTCAAGAGCGGCTGGAAGCTGAAGAGCTGATTTTAGGGTTAGTGGGTCAGCGAGCGCCGCAGGCGATAGCGCCCGTCGGCGAAATCCTCGAACAACTGATCGACCGAGGGATGGTCGATCGGGCCGCCTTCGCTGTCGCCGAGCAGATTCTGCTGGCTGACATAGGCGACGTAGGACGAATCGTCGTTCTCGGCGAGGAGGTGATAGAACGGCTGCTCGCGCTGCGGGCGGATGTCCTTTGGAATCGCCTCGTACCATTCCTCGCTATTCGCGAAGACCGGGTCGATATCGAACACCACCCCGCGGAAATCGAAGAGTTTGTGCTTCACCACGTCTCCGATCGCGAAGCGGGCTTCGGCATGACGGGGAGCTTCGATCCTGCGACCGGCTTGCGGCGAATAGAAAAGGGCACGATCCATCTGGACCTCAATATAGACCTCCACAGAGCGTAAACAAGCCGCGCCTGCGGACGATCCCCTGAATAGCGACGAAATCCAGCCTTTCGACGCGTCTTGGGGCTTGGCAAGCGTCATACCTTCGGCTAACCGCCGCGCTCTTGACCGCCGGGCGCCTGTTTCAGCCGCCCGAGCCCTTCACGGAGAGGTGGCAGAGAGGTCGAATGCGCCGCACTCGAAATGCGGTGTACGGGAGACCGTACCGTGGGTTCGAATCCCACCCTCTCCGCCAGATGCCTGTTTTCAGGGGTCCGCAAAAGTCCACCGATCTCGACTTTTTCGCCATAATTACCGACGTTTAGCTGACCGGCCGGCTTCGGTCGTCCGCGCGAGATCCAGGCGCGCGGATCGATCGAGACGGCAAAGCGGGTCCGCCAACGCATCTCCGCGGTGTTCATCTACGGGATCGCGCAAGGCGTGGTGGAAAAGGATCCCGCGGCAAAGCTTGGCGCTGTCCTCAAGCCGCTCCGCAAGGGCCGCCAGCCCGCGATCACCGACCTTGTTCCGCTTCGCCGGATGATCGCCACCGCCGAAGAGGATTACGCTCGTCCGGCAACCCGGCCCGCGCTTGGTCTGCTCGCCCTGTCCGCGGTTCGTCCCAGCGAATTGCGCAGCGCTGCGTGAAGCGAGTTCGAAGACCTCAACGGCAAGCCGCCGCCATGACGATCCGCATAGGCTACCTTGTCGGCGACCATGTCAGTGATCTCGGCTTCAAATTTCCGCGTGAATAAAGGCTGCGGCCCGTTCGCCAATCATGATCGCAGGGGCGTTGGTATTCCCCGAAACGATCGATGGCATGATTGAGTTATCCGCCACCCTGAGCCCCTCGATGCCACGCACTCGCAAGGCTGGATCGACCACCGCCAGATCGTCATGTCCCATGCGGCAGGTGCCCACGGGATGGTAGTCCGTCTTGCCGAAAGCGCGGACATAGTCGCCCAGGCCAGCATCGCTGACGACGTCCGCCCCGGGAAATACCTCCCCGCCGTGTAAGTGGCGAAAGCTTGGCGCATTCATGATCTCGCGTCCCATCCGGATCGGCGCGCAATCGCGAGGGTTGCCGCGGATATAGACCATGCCGTTGACGGCCGACCCGCCACCGACCAGCTTGCCTTGCGGGGTCGGCACTTCCCTGCCGACGCAGTGCTCCTGCCGCGTTGTATTCCATTCCCAGCGGTTGCGCGCGTTCTGAAGGCGGGCGAACCTGGCCGGCCAGCGCACGAACGGGGCGCCTTCCGTGAACAGCCGCGAAAGAGCCGAAAAGATATTACGCCGCCGCTGACGTGTTCAATCCGTTCGGAGGGTTTGAGATCAACATCTCGCGCAGCGCATCCGCGGAAACGGGCCTGCTGAACAGATATCCTTGCAGATGCGTACAACCGGTGGCGACGAGCAGCCGCATCTGCTCTTCTGTCTCCACGCCTTCCGCGACGATACCCATGTTGAGGGCTTCTCCCAAGCCGACCACAGCCTGGATGATGGCTTTCGCAGCACGCGAAGTCACGATTTCGTCCACGAAGGATTTGTCGAGCTTCACCTTGTCGAAAGGGAAGCGCTGGAAATAGCTGAGCGAAGAATAGCCTACGCCGAAATCATCGATCAGGACCTGAATGCCCAGCGCGCGCAGCTGTTCGAGCTGCTCGAAGGTTCGCTCGACATCGCGGATGACAAGGCCTTCCGTCACCTCCAGCTGCAAACGGTCGGCACGGATTTTCGATGTCGTGATAGCATCGCGGACATTATCGACGAGTTTGCCTGTAAGGAACTGAAGCGGTGACAGGTTCACGGCGACGCGGACATGGTGGGGCCAAGTCTGCGCATCGCGACACGCCTTACGCAACAGTTGCTGTCCCAAGTCGTCAATCAGGCCGCATTCTTCGGCAAGAGGAATGAATATATCCGGGCGAACGGGTCCCCGCTCGGTATGCGTCCAGCGGGCCAGCGCTTCCGCACTGGTGATCTGCCCTGTCCGTGCCGAGAGCACCGGCTGATAGAACAGTTCGATATTGCCGGCCGCGATCGCGCCCCGAAGATCCCCTTCCAGTTTACGCCGATCCTGGGCGGCCGCATCCATCTCCGCGTTGAAGAAACAGGCATTCCCCCTGCCCATCTGCTTAGCGCGATAGAGTGCGAGGTCGGCATTCTCGCGAAGCTGCGTGGTTGTCGAACCGTCCTCCGGCATCAGCACGATGCCGATCGACGCGCCGGCGTGCGCCACGCCTTTTTCGGTGGCGAAAGGCTGCGCGATGCTCGCCACGATCGCCGAGGCGGCGTCCGCCGCCCGCTCGCGAAGTCTGGAACACTTCAGGACTACGACGAACTCGTCGCCACCAACCCTGGCGACCCATCCGGACTCCGTAATGGCAGCCTGAAGCCGATCGGAGACCTGCGTAAGAACACTGTCGCCTGCGGGATGCCCTAACTGGTCATTGACCGCCTTGAACCGGTCGAGATCGATACTGAGAAGAGCGAATGCCTCCCCCTCCTGAACCAGTCGGTGCAGCCGGTCGTTGAAACTCGCCCGGTTGAGCGCGCCGGTCAGCATGTCGTAATGCGCAAGACGGAGTACCTGCGCTTCGGCAAGGCGGGTTGCAGTGACGTCCTCCGAAATTCCGAGAATGTACTGGCGAGGACGATCCGGGCCATCAATCAGCGCCCGGGTGGTACGAAAGTGTATAGGTCTGCCATCTTCACGGATGAACTTGCTTTCGAAAGTCAATGGAGACGATGCAGCGATCGCTTCGCCATCGCGCCGTTCATAGCTCGCGCCGTAGTGAGGGAACAGCTCCCGGTCGGTACGTCCGACAATTTCCTCGGCTGGCTTTCCTATCGCCCTTTCACCCGTGCGGTTGACCATCAGATATTTGCGGGTTTCCGCGTCTTTCACGAACAGCATCGCGGGCAGGTTGCGCACCACAGTGTCAAGGAAACTCTTGTCACTCTCGCGTTCACGATCGAGGGCCTTGCGCGTGCTGATATCTCGGATGATCGCAGCAAAACCGTTGTCGGGAGGCCCTATGCCCCACGGCGCGACGGAAAGCTCGAGAGGAAACTCGCTGCCATCGGCGCGGACGCCGACAAGCTCCAGGAAGCCGGCTTCCGGTGTGACTTCCGCGCCGGCACTGGCGAAAATTTCCCGGGCATCATCCGCCAGGTGGTCGGGAATGATCATCTCGATCTTTCGACCGATCGCCTCATCGAATGCTCTGCCGAACATACGCTCTGCCGCGGGGTTCCAGAAGACAATTCTACCGTTCTGGTCTGCGGCCACGACAGAGTCGGACGTTGCATCGACAACGCGTGCGGCGATTTCGCCCATGCGACGCAGTCGATGTGACTCAATGAAATCAGTGGCAAGCCTTGCCAGATCGATAAGGACAGAACGTTGCGTGTCGGTAAGTCCCGGCCGGGAGACGGGATCGAAAACACATAATGTGCCGATGCAATATCCCGAACTGATGATCAGCGGTACCCCGGCATAAAAGCGGATACCGCCTTCCCGGGTTACCAGCGGATTGGCGCTGAAGCGATCGTCAAGGGTGGCGTCCGGTACTATCAGAACGTCGCGCGAGGCAACCGCGTGCGTACAGAAGGCAATGTCCCGTGTTGTTTCCGTGAAAGGGACTCCGAAGCGCGACTTGAACCATTGACGCTCTTTATCGATCAGGCTGACTGCGGCACTTTCCGCGCCGAGCGCGGTCGCAGCCAGCCGGGTAATCTCATCGAAATCCCGCTCGGCGGGAGTGTCGAGAATACCCAGCCCCATCAGCGCGGCGAGGCGGTTGGCTTCGTTCGACAGGCTGCCAGGCGCGTTGGAAAGATCCATCGGCAATTAATACCTGTCTGCGTTTACGGATTGGTAAATGGCTGGCTAAGGCATGGCGGATGCTGTCAGACCGAGTGCACCAATTCATAAGGGACGCCGACTGGGGAGCGCCATGCCTCACCGAAGGCCTCGGGCTGTTCGACAATCCGCGGGCCGATTTCGAGGGCACTGTCAAAGCAAACGTACCTGGCTTACCCACTTGATCAGCTAAGGGCGCGTAAATGCCTTGTTCCTGCAAGCCTGCCGGTTTGGTCCGCTATTCAATTCGTCGCAAGGGCCCAGAGCAATGCACTTCTCGGTAACTCGCGGAGGTTAGAGGCCGCGCCTGCCTCGCCCCCGCAAGCCAGCCAGCCCGTTTCGCATTTCAACTCATCGCCCGAGATCATCCGCCTCGTCGTGATGATGTACGTTCGTTTTCCTCTCTTCCTCCGAAACGTCGAGGACCTGATGTTCGAGCGCGGGATCGACATTTGCCATGAGACGTCCGTCATTGGTGGAACTGCTTCGGACCGATGTTCGCCGACGACATCCGCCGACAGCGGGTAAGCTGGATGCGAGGTCTCCCGGCAATGGAAATGGCATCTCGACGAGATGCATGTGAAGCGACGGGCTCGCCTTGGCTGGGTCCGGTGCAGTTGCTTTGACAACACCGCGGCAGGGTTCCCCCCGCCGCGGCCCTGCACTGAACCGAGCGCTTCAGTCTAGAAGGCGAACCCGGCGCCGGCGGCGAAGCCGCCCTTGCCGTGGGTGTCCATCGTCGCGCCAGCCTTGGCCACCGCGGCGCCGTCGCTGAAGGTGGTCGAGGCGCCGATCGCGAAGGCGGTCTGGCCGCGGTAGTGGCCGATGCCGCCGCCGATCATCGACTTGCCCGGCTCGATCGTCTGCGGGATCGAGGTCAGCGCCATTGCCGCCGCGGTCCCGCTGAAGGCATCGCGCCGCGAACGGCCGAGGTCGAAGTCGAGATTATCGATCCGCTGGTCGGTGTAGTCGTTCGCCGCGGTCAGCGTCCGGTCGAGGCCCGACTGGAGCTGCCCCATGTTCGCCGCATCGGTCGGGGCCACGCCATCGGCGACGTTGTGGAGCGCGACCGGCGCATTGGCATTCGCGCCGATCAGCGTGACATCGTTGGTGATCGTCCCGCCGTTGCTCCGGGTCGGGGTGCCGGGGTTCGAATATTGCACCGCCACCACCGTACTGCCGGCGAGGTTGTTGTTGATCGTGACGATGTCGGCGGTGTTCTGGGTCACCTGGACATTGGTCGCATAGAGCTGGGAGCCGTTGACCGCATCGGTCGATCCGGCGGCCAGATCGCCCGCCGCGACATTGGTCAGTGTCGCCGCCCCGCCGCCTTGCGCGATCAGCGCCACGGTGTTGGTCGGCGTCGCGCTCGGGGTGGTGCCGTCGCCATCCTGGACATAGCGCACCGGCACGTTCGCGACCTGCTGCTGCAGGGTCGTGATGTTGGTCGTGTTGGTGGTCACCCGCGCGTCGATATCGCCGATGTCGGTCTGGATGTCGGTGATGTCGTCGGTGTTCGCGGCCACCGCCTGGTTGGTCTCGTACAGTTGCGAGCCGTTGACCGCCTGCGCGGAATCCGCCGCCAGCGTGCCGTCGGCGAGATTGTCGATGGTGGTTCCGGCCTCGCCGTCAAGCGTCACCGTATCGTGAGTGTCGTCATCGTAGAACACCGCGGAATCCTGCAACTCGGCGATGTCGGCCGCCGAACCGGCAATCCCGTCCTGCAGATCGGCGATATCGGAAGTGTTCGTCGCTACCTGCTGGTTGGTCGCGAACAGCTGTGAGCCGTTCACCGCCTCGGTCGAAGTCGCGCTGAGTTCGCCGTCGGCGAGGTTGCCGATGGTGGTGCCGTCCGCGCCGCCGAGCGTGATCGCCGCCTTGGTCTCGTCGTCATACTGGACCGCATTGTCGTCGAGCGCGGCGAGCGCTTGGTTGGTTTCGAACAATTGCGAGCCGTTGACCGCGTCGCTCGAGGTCGCGCCGAGTGTGCCGTCGGCGACATTGGTGACGGTAGTGCCGCCGGCGCCGGCGAGAGTGACCGAGGTCTGCGCGTCGTTATCATAAAGCACCGCGCTGTCGGCGAGGACACCCACCGCGTCGAAGGCGCCCTGGACCTGGCCGACCGTGGCCGCGTCGGTCGCCGCGGTGCCGGGCGCGACATTGGTGATCTGGCGCAATCCGTCGGCCGAGCCGACCGAGACCGAGCCGACCGAGTCGAACTCGCCTTCGAGGAATGGCGCGGTGTAGCCGGCGACCGCCCCGCGGTCCGCGAGCGAGCCCGCGCCGAGAGCGACGCTGTTGGCGGCGGTGGCGCTGGCGTTGGTGCCGATCGCGATCGCGCCGCCGGCGCCGTCCGCGGTGTTCGCGCCGTTACCGAAGGCGATCGCATCGATCTCGCCCGCGCTCGCAGTCTGACCATCCGCGCCGAGGCCGGTGATCTGGTTGCCGCCGATCGCGATGCCGGCTTCATCGTCGAGCGTGATCGCGTCGGCGGTGAGGTTGCAGCTGTCGGCCGCGGTTACGAGATTGCCGTCGGTGTCGAGAACCTGGAGTGTGATCGGATCGCCTTCGGCCGCATCGGCGAGGATCGAGTCCAGGTCGATGTCGACATCGGGGATGTTCAACAGCGGATCGAGCAAGACCCGCACGTCGGTCAGGCTGTTCGCGGTATTTTCGACCTGGCCGACGATCGGCTCGTTCACCGCGCCGATAATCTCGGTTACCGCGGAGCGGGGGAGAGTGATGCCGCTGCAGACGCTGACCACGGGCTCTAGCGCCTGGGCGCTGGCAGCGGTGGCGATCGGCGGCGTGAAAGTGGCGCCTGCAAGCGTGACGGACGTAAGCGCGGCGAGGCGCACCTTATTCAGATGAGTAAAAGCCATGATATTGATCTCCTGTTGCTCCGTCCAAGGAAGCTCGTTTCTTGTTTTGTCAGGAGAGATTGGGCGCGCGAAGTTAACGAGAACTTCCGGAAAAAGCGCTAATTGATTAATACATGATAAGTCGTCTTACATAGATAGTGGCTATTTGGACACAATTCGAAAGTAGTTGGCGGGTGGTGGAACCAATCCGCCGCCGCGAGGGTTTAGCGCGCCTTCGATGAGGGGGCGGTCGGCGCTCATTGGCGGGGCGGTGCGCCCGGCGAGTCGGAGCCGTTGACACCTGCGAACATTTGCGGAACAAACCCTCGTGCAGGGTTCGCGCCCGGCTGCCTCTGGACTCTGACCCTTCGAGCCCCCACGTCGCCGCCAATGTCCCTCACCACCATCTCCGTCCGTGGTGCCCGCGGGCATAGTCTCAAGGCATGGCATTGTCAGACGTAATGCATCGGCTGGCAAACAGGCTCGATCCGGTAGTGGGCAGTCATGCCACGTCCTCGAAAACCAGCCGGCCCATTCCGATATTTCAACTCATCGCCAGAAGTCATCCGTCTCGTCGTTCTGATGTACATCCGGTTTCCGCTTTCGCTGCGGAACGTCGAGGATCCTGCTGTTTGAGCGCCGGATCGACGTTTGCCACGAGACCGTGCGGTTCTGGTGGAACAGGTTCGGCCCGCTGTTTGCGGCAGACATTCGTCGGCAGCGGACAAGCCGGATGCGCGGCTTCACCCAGTGGCGCTGGCACCTCGACGAGATGTACGCGAAGATCAACGGCGAGCAGCATTACTTGTGGCGCGCAGTCCATCATGAGGCGAGATTCTGGAGTCCTTCGTCACCAAGAGGCGAGACAAAGCCGCGGCTTTGGCTTTCATTAAGAAGGCTCTGAAGCGTCACGGCAAGGCAGAGGCGATCGTCACCGACGGGCTGCGATCCTATCCCGCAGCGATGCGCGAACTGGGCAGTCTGGACCGGCGTGAAATGGGGCGCTGCTTGAACAACCGAGTTGAGAACAGCCACCTTCCCTTGCGAAGACGGGAGAGGGCAATGTCGCGATTTCGCCCGATGAAATCGTTGCAAAAGTTTGCCTCTGTCCACGCAAATTTCCACAACCACTTTAACTCCGAACGCCACCTCGTTGATCGACAGACCTACAAGACCCGCCGCTCGGCCGCCCCGGCTGAGTGGCAGATCCTTATGGCCTGGGCGTACGCGCTCAAAGACCCAGCTATGCCGATCAGAGACGAGTTGCGGTTAGACTGCCAGCACCCAGTGAGCAGCTAGTCTCGCAACCGTCGATAGTTAAGCTCCAGGATTGGACGAGTTTAGCAAATTCGTGCGGTCGTCGCTGACCCTCGGAATCGAGATCTCCACTAACAGGCCACCTTTGGGGCACGGCACTGCATGAATGGTTCCGCCGTGTCGTTGGGCTGCGTTCTTTGCAATCGCCAAGCCCAGGCCGAACCCGGCCTCTTCCTGCGCTTCAGACTGATAGGCCCCTTTGAAGGGCTCGAAGATTTCGGTCAGCATATCCTGCGGCACGCCCGGTCCCTGATCCGCAACCCGAACTTCAAGCCGATCGCGCAGGACTTTCGCGCTGACCTCGATCCGCGCGTTCTCGGGGGAGAATTTGACTGCGTTGCGGATGACATTCTCATAGGCGCGATAGAGCAGCTCGCCGTAGGCCATGATCACGAAGGAGCCGCTCGGATTAAAGCTGACTTCGCAGCCCTTGGCTTGGGCCTCGAAATTGGCATCGTCGACGATCGCCGTCAGCAAGTCGATCACATCTACCCGCGTGACCGGGCATTCCGTCATGCCGGATTTCAGGCGGGCGAGCGTCAGGATTTCCTCGATCAGCTTACCGAGGCGTTCGGTTTCGCGGTCCACCCGGGCGAGCATTCCCCCCGGATCGTCCGGTGCCTGGCGGAAGAGGCCTATCGCGACTTGCAAGCGCGCGAGCGGAGAGCGCAGTTCGTGCGAAATGTCGTGCAGCAACCGTTCCTGAGCCGCGAGCAATTGCTGGAGTTGCCCAGCCATGCTGTCGAACTCGCGCGTCAGATCGGCTATCTCATCGCGGCGTGTACCCACCACCGGCTGTAGCCGGGTGGACAGGCGGCCGGCGGCGATGTCGCGGAACCCTTTGCTCAGATGGGCCAGCGGGCGGGCGAGATACCAGGCGACCCCGGCGCTGAAGAAAAGGCTGACCAGCGCGCCGATAATCAGCGGCATCGTCCGATTGGGATCGAGCACGTCGGACGGGCGGACGCGCAGCCTGTAACCGAGCCCGTCGCGGCTGATGACGGCCATGCTCGGCGCGGCGGCATCGATATCCCGGGCGCCCGCCACCCATTTCCCGTCGGCGGTCACCAGCACGATCCGTCCGACCGGCTCGTTCTCACGCAACAGCGGCAGAGCTGCTTCGACTCCGCCGGTCTCGATCAACGCGGCGATGCGGACCGGCGTTTCGAACTGCGGCACCAGCGGAGCGGCGTTGGGCTTGAGTATCTGGACCAGCGAAGAGCCGACGAGGAACGACGCCCCGGTCGCCAGCGTGAAGGCGGCGAACAATTTCCAGAACAGGCGCCCCGGCCTGGCGATCACAGGAATTTCCCTTTCATGCTAGTCGCTCGCCAGTTGATAGCCTTTGCCACGGATCCCGATAATCCACGGCTGGCCGTCAGCGCGCGGTCCCAATTTGTTGCGAATACTGCTGACATGGACGTCGATCCGGCGGTCGAACGGCGTAAGCGCCCGCCCCAGCGCATTGAGCGAAAGCTGTTCCTTGCTGACGACATGGCCCGCATTGCGGGCCAGCTCTTCCAGCAGGCTGAATTCGGTGCCGGTCAATTCCAGCGCTTCGCCCTGCCATTCGGCGGTGCGTGCGCCGGGCGAGAGCGTCAGTCCTCCCGAGACGATCGGGGTTCGCGCCGCGTCTCCATTCCTGTTCGGCGCCCGGCGAAGGATCGCACGCAGCCTGGCTACCAGTTCTCCTGGCGAACAGGGCTTGGGCACATAATCGTCCGCGCCCAGATCGAGCCCTGAAATCCGGTCGACATCGTCCCCCCGCGCGGTCAGCAGCAGCACCGGTACTTCGCTTGCCCGGCGGATGCGCCGCAGCACTTCCACCCCGGAGAGGCGCGGCAGCATGACGTCGAGCACGACCAGATCGTAGCGGCCCGACAGTGCCTCGATCTCGCCGCTCTGGCCGTCATGCGCGGAGGTCGCGCTGAAGCCCTCCCGATCGAGATATTCCGAGAGCATCGCAGTCAATTCGCGGTCGTCGTCGATTAGCAAGATGTTGGGCATTGTCCGGCCATCAGTCTCCCATGCCACTCCATGCCGCCTAGGCATGGGCTGTGTCCCGCCGATTTGCATAGCTTAGCACGAGTTTTTCCTAACTTTACACAACCCGGCAAGTTTCTCACCGAGCACCTCGCTAAGGCCGAGTGGATGACCTCATTCACTCTTCGCGCGTTGCTGCCCGCAGTTCTGCTGGCCACCGGCGCCTGCACTGTGGGCCCGGATTACGGGCGCCCGCAACTCACGACGCCGCCCGCCTGGGTCGCTCCCCGGCCTCACGGCGGTGAGGACGGCAAACTGATCGGATGGTGGGGGCGTTTCGGGGATCCCGTCCTTACCGAACTCCAGCGGAAGGCCGAGGAGAACAGCCCGACCCTTGAACAGGCGGTGGCGCGGATCGATCAGGCACGCGCGACACTTTCCACCAACCGCGCGCAGGGCCTGCCCTCGGTGACCGGTTCGGGTTCCTATACAACGTCGGGCGCCAGCGGTGCCACCACCAGCAGCGTCAAGCAATATGGCGCAGACGCCAGCTGGGAGATCGACCTGTTCGGCAAGGTCCGACGCAACACCCAGGCCGCTCGATCGCGGGTCGAGGCGCGGATCGACGACTGGCACGATGCCCGCGTCTCGCTGGCCGCCGAAGTAGCCGACGACTATGTCCGGTATCGCGGCTGCGAGCAGCTCGTCTTGCTCTATCGCGAGCAGGCGCAATCGCAGAGCGAGACCACCCGGCTCAACCGGATCAACGCGAACGCCGGCTTTACCGCCCCTGCCGATTACGAGCTTGCCGAAGCCAGCGCTGCCAGCGTGCGCTCGACGCTTACCGACCAGATCGCCCAATGCGACCTGCTGGTGAAGAGCCTGACCTCGCTGACCGGGCTGGAAGAGGATACTCTGCGCGAGAAGCTCGCACCCGGCTCCGGCGTGCTGCCCCAACCGGCCGAACTCGACGTAGCCTCGATCCCGGCGGACCTGCTCCGCCAGCGCCCCGACATCGCTTCAAGCGAACGCGAGCTTGCGGCTGCCAGCGCAGAGATCGGCGCAGCGACCGCCGAACTCTATCCGAGCCTGTCGCTGGGCGGATCGATCACCGCGGGCGGCGTCACGCAATGGTCGTTCGGCCCGTCGATCTCACTGCCGCTATTCGACGGCGGCAAGGCCCGTGCCGCCATCCGCAGCGCCGAAGGCGCCTATAGCCTGCAGCTCGCGACTTATCGCGGGACGGTGCGCGCCGCGGTGCTCGAAGTCGAGCAGGCGCTTGTTCAGCTGGACGCGGTCCGCGCCCGCGACGCCGACACGGCCCGCGCGGCGCAGGGCTACCAAGCCAACTTCGCCGCGATCGAGCGCCTGCGCCAGGCGGGTTCCACCACCGCGATCGAACGCGAGAGCGCCCGGCGCAACGCGCTCGACGCGAAGCGCACACTGCTCGATCTGCGGATGACCCAAATCCGCTACTGGATCGCGCTCTACAAGGCGCTCGGCGGCGGCTGGGAGCCGACCGACGAAATTCCCACTCAATCCTCTACCGGAGCGCAGCACTGATGAGCCGCTTTTTCGTCTCCGCGCGGCTCGGCTGCGCCCTCATGCTCGGCGCGCTTGCACTGCCGGGTTGTTCTTCCGGAAACGAGAGTACGGTCGCTGCCACAGCTGCGCTCACTGTCCAGGCAGTGAAGCCGCAAATCTTGACATGGCCGCGCCAGCTGACCGCCAACGGCGCGCTTGCGGCGTGGCAGGAAGCGGTCATCAGCGCCGAGACCGGCTCCTATCGCATCGCCAGCATCAACGCCGATGTCGGCACCTGGACACACAAGGGCCAGGTTCTTGCGACGCTGGCGCGCGACAGCCTGCAAGCCGACCGTGCCCGACTGCAGGCCACGCTCGCCGAAGCCGAAGCCAATCTGAGCAAGGCCGCCAGCGACGTGGCCCGTGCGCGCCAGGTCGGCGACAGCGGCGCGCTTTCGGCACAACAGATCGAAAGCTACCAGGTCACCCAGCGGACCGCCCAGGCGACAGTCGCAGCCGCCCGCGCGCAATTGCGCAGCACCGATATTCAGCTCGGCCAGACCAGCATCCGCGCGGTCGATGACGGGGTCGTTTCGTCCCGCTCAGCCCTGCTCGGCAAGGTCGTCAGTTCGGGCGAGGAACTGTTCCGGATGGTCCGGCAGGGTCGCATCGAATGGCAGGCCGAACTCGACGCGCAGCAACTCGCGCTGGTTCGCGCCGGCCAGTCCGCGCGGGTGACCCTGCCCGACGGCCAGATCGTCGAAGGAACGGTGCGCCTGGTCGCGCCGACCCTCAGCACCACCACCAGCCGCGGCATCGCCTATGTCCAGCTTCCGCCCCGATCCGCCGCCCGCGCCGGCATGTACGGCAGCGGGGTGATCGAAACCGACAGCTTCCAGACCCTGACCCTGCCCGACAGTGCCGTGGTGCTGCGCGACGGGAAATCCTACGTCTATGTGATCGGGCGCGACAGCACGGTCAAGCAACGGGCGGTCACCACCGGCCAGCGCCGTGCCGGCCGGATCGCCGTCAGCGGTATTTCCGCCAATGCCGATGTGGTCGAGACAGGCGGCGCCTTCCTGTCCGACGGTGTCTCCGTACGGGTCGAGCGAGGCGCCAAGAAGTGAATATTTCCGCGCTTTCCATCCGGCACCCGGTACCGGCGGTGCTGCTGTTCATCATGCTCACCGTGTTCGGCATCATCGGGTTTACCCGGCTGCAGGTGCAGAACTTCCCCGACATGGACCAGCCGACGGTCAACATCAGCGCGTCGCTGGAAGGTGCCGCGCCGGAGCAACTCGAAACCGAAGTCGCCCGCAAGATCGAGGACCAGCTCGGATCGCTGCGGCGGCTCGACCATATCACCACCACCATCACCGAAGGCAGCGTCAACATCTCGGTGCAGTTCACGGTCGACAAGGACACGAACGAAGCGGTCGAGGAAGTCCGCAACGCCGTCGACGGCGCGAGGGCGGAACTGCCCTCCAGCATGCAGACCCCCACGGTCTCGAAGCAGACCGCCAACGGTTCGGCGATGCTCACCTATGTCGCCAGCTCGGCCGGCAAGGACGAGGAGAGCCTGTCCTGGTTTATCGACAACGACGTGACCAAGGCGCTGCAGGCGGTCCAGGGCGTTTCGAGCGTGAGCCGCATCGGCGGCATCTCGCGCGAGGTGATAATCGATCTCGATCCCGCGCTGATGTCCGGCCTGGGCGTGAGCGCGACCAACGTCAGCGCCCAGCTCAAGTCGATGCAGATCGACACTTCGGGCGGGCAGGGCGAAGTCGGCGGGCAGCGCCAGTCGCTGCGAACGCTCGGCGCGGTTCACGATCCGAGCGAACTGGCCGCGATCAGTATTCCGACCTCGACCGGGCAAATGGTCACGCTGGGCCAGATCGCCAAGATCACCGACAGCCATGCCGAACGCAGTTCGCGCGCGTTCCGCGACGGCAAGGAAGTGATCGGCTTCACAGTCACCCGCTCGCTCGGTTTCGGCGACGCGGCGGTGGCGGAAAAGGTCCGGGCCGCGATGGAAACCTTCAAGGCCAAGCACCCCGACGTCCAGATCGTCGAGGCCAGCGACACGATCGCGCCGATCATCGACAATTACGAAGGTTCCATGCACCTGCTGCTCGAAGGCGCGCTGCTGGCGGTGCTGGTGGTGTGGCTGTTCCTGCGCGACTGGCGCGCGACGATCATCTCGGCCACCGCACTGCCCCTGTCGATCATTCCGACCTTCGGGGTGATGTATCTGTGCGGCTTCACCCTCAACATGGTTTCGCTGCTGTCGATCGCGCTGGTGATCGGCATCCTGGTCGACGACGCGATCGTCGAGGTCGAGAATATCGAGCGGCACCTGAGGATGGGAAAGAACCCGTTCGCAGCCGCGATGGAAGCCGCCGACGAGATCGGCCTGGCGGTGATCGCAACCACCTTCACGCTGGTCGCGGTGTTCCTGCCGACCGCCTTCATGGGCGGCATACCGGGCAAGATCTTCCGCGAATTCGGCGTGACCGCGTCGGTCGCGGTGCTGTGCTCGCTGCTCGTCGCGCGTCTGCTGACGCCGATGATGGCCGCCTATTTCCTCCGCGCCAACACGCATGAGGAGAAGGACGGCCAGCTGATGACGCGCTATCTCGGCTGGATCCACAACACGCTGGCGCACCGCCGCCGGACCGTGATCGGAGCGGCCATCTTCCTGGTCATATCCTGCTCGATGATCCCGCTCCTGCCCTCGGGCTTCATGCCCGCGCAGGACAATTCGCAGACCACGGTCACGCTGGAGCTCCCGCCCGGCAGCACGCTCAACGAGACGACGGCGCTGGTTCAGCAGGCAACCACCCTGCTGAAACGCGTGCCCGAGGTCAGTCATGTGTTCAGCTCGGTCGGCACCGCAACCAGCGGCGGCGGTATGGAGACAACCTCAACCGCCGATCTGGGCAGCGCTTCGCTTACGGTGGACCTGGTCGGCCGCGGTGACCGCAGCCTAACGCAGTCCGGGGTCGAGGCGAAGCTGCGCGAAGCCCTGCGGGCTCTGCCCGGGGCCCGGGTCAGCATCGGCGGCGGCGGCAGCGGCGAAGTGCTCGAGATCGTGCTCGCGGGCGACGACGGCGACCTGCTCGAGAGCACAGCACAGAAACTCCAAGGCGAGATTCGCAGCGGCATCAAGGGCATCGGCAACGTCACCTCCAGCGCCGCGCTCCAGCGGCCGGAAATCCAGATCAAGCCCAACTATGCCCGCGCGGCATCGCTGGGCGTGACCAGCCAGGACATCGGCGACACGATGCGCGTGGCGACCTATGGCGAATACTCCCAGTCGCTGCCCAAGCTGAATTTGTCGGAACGCCAGGTCGACATCCGCGTGCGGATGAATCCGGCACTGCGCTCAGATCCGGCGGCGATCGGCCAACTGCGAGTGAACGGCACCAACGGCCAAGTCGCGCTTGCCTCTCTGGGCGAGATCAGTTTCGGCAGCAGCCCGTCGCAGATCGACCGGATCGACCGTTCGCGCAACGTCACCCTTTCGGTCGAACTCAACGGCCGGACGCTGAGCGAGGTGATGAACGAGGCCGAACAACTCCCCTCGCTCAAGAACCTTCCCTCCGGTCTCAAGCTGGTCGAGCAGGGCGAACTGCAGCGGACGTCTGAGCTGATGGGCAGCTTCGCCCTCGCGATCGTCGTCGGCATCTTCTGCATCTACGCGGTGCTGGTGCTGCTGTTCCACGACTTCCTGCAGCCGGCGACGATCCTTTCCGCTCTCCCCCTGTCACTGGGCGGCGCGATGTTCGCCCTGCTGATTTGCAGCATGAGCTTCTCGATGCCGGCGGTCATCGGCCTGCTGATGCTGATGGGGATCGTGACCAAGAACTCGATCCTGCTGGTCGAATACGCGATCATGGCGCGCCGCGACCGGGGCTTGTCGCGCTACGATGCGCTGATCGACGCCTGCCACAAGCGCGCGCGTCCGATCATCATGACCACCTTGGCAATGGGCGCTGGCATGTTGCCGACCGCCTTCGGTTTCGGTGCCGATCCGAGCTTTCGCCAGCCGATGGCGGTGGTGGTGATCGGCGGATTGATGACCTCAACCGTGCTGAGCTTGCTCGTGATCCCGGTGATCTTTACCTACGTCGACGACTTCGAAGGGAAATGGAGGGGGGTAGGCCGCCGGGTAATTGGCGGGGCTCTATCAAAGCAAATGCGCCGCTCGGCAACGGGTGAAGGTTAGGACGGGGGGGCTCTGTCAGGGCTAATGCACCCCTCAGTAACAGGTGCGGGGTAGGGCGAGCCCCATGCCTCGTCCTCGTTAGCCTGCCAGCCAGTTCCGCTATTCCAACTCGTCACAGAGGTAATCCGCCTGGTGGTGATGATGTACGTTCGTTCCGCTCAGCTTGTGGAATGTCGAGGATCTGCTCTTCGAGTATGGCATCTACATCTGCCACGAGACCGCGCGCCACTGGTGGAATAAGTTCGGACCTATGTTTGCCCCGGATATCCTTGCGTGACCGCGGTCATCCACCACCGCATCACCCATGAACTCTACCTGCTCGGGGCGCCGCTGGTTGCTCGGATCATTGCCGAGATCGCCCATTCCCGGACCGGGATCAACATCAATCCCGGTGCCCGGATCGGCAGAAGCTTTTTCATCGATCACGGAACGGGCGTGGTAATTGGCCAGACCGCGATCGTCGGGAACCGGGTGAGGATCTACCAAGCGGTCACGCTTGGCGCCCTCAGCTTTCGCGCGGGCGAGGACGGCAAGCTGGTTAACGAACCGCGCCATCCGATTATCGAAGATGACGTCTCGATCTATGCGGGGCAACCATCCTCGGGCGGATCACGGTCGGCCGCGGTTCGGTCGTCGGCGGCAATGTCTGGCTGACCCGCTCGGTGCCCCCCGGCAGCAATATCCGTCAGCGCAAGCCCGCGATCGCGATCGAGGCGGGTGACGCGCTCAGCTGATCTTTAACCGGGTTCGAGGCTACTAAGGTAGGCGACAATTGCGGGCACATCCTGGTCAGGGACCGGTGCTTTATAGCTCGCGCGCATCTTCTCGACGATCGCGGTCCACTGTTTTTCGGAAAGCTTCGGCTGGGTCAGGATCATTCCTGCGGAATGGCAGGCAAGGCAATTGGCGTTCGCGGCCTCAACGCCCGGACCGGGGGGAAGGGTGCTCTCATCCGGCGGAAACGCGATCTGCTGCGAGGTCAGCGTGAGCCCGCTTTCGCTTATCGAGCCAAGCTGCGCCGTTGGCGCACAAGCCGACAGGACAAGCACGACGATGCCGCCGAGCGAGCGCGCAATGGTCATGCAATCACCACTTCGGTCGTTTCGATGTTTCCACGCATGTAGCCGCTAGGGTTCCAGATCGGCACCGATGGCTGGACCACGCCGCCCTGGTTGGTGCAACGTGACTGCAGCGAGATCGGCCCGGGGCTAGCCAAGGGCGCCTGAGCCTCCCACTGTCGGAAGCTATAGCGGCCGTAATCCTCGCCCAGCGTTGCGTCCTGCCAGCGGTTTCCGCCATCGGTCGATACTTCCACCCGGCTCACGCCGCTGTCTCCGCCCAGCGCGATGCCTCTCAACGAGAGGGTCGGTTCGAATGGTACCCGATCTCCCTCGGCGAAATTGGTCACCCAACTGCGCGGGACCATCGCGTTGATCGGGGTGGTGGGAAAGCCGGCAGAGCCCGGCGGGACGTCCGCGCCGGGGATGGCCGGGATGCGATACGCCTTGGCGGTCCAGTAGTGATCGTCCGCCGCGTCGAGCACCTCGATATCGCTGAGCATCTTGACCCAGTAAGTCGAGTACCAGCCGGGAACCACCAGCCTCAGCGGGAAGCCGTTCAGCAGCGGCAGTTGCTCACCGTTCATCGCGAAGGCGATCATCACTTCGCCGTCACGGGCGTGGTCGAGCGAAAGCGACTTGTCGAAATCGAGGCCCCGGTCAGCCGAAGTCGCCCGATCGAGGGCCCCGAAGCGCACCGCCGTGGCGCCCGCGCGAACCCCCGCCAAATCGAGCACATGCAGCAGGCTCACGCCCAGCCACTTCGCATTGCCCATGGCGCCGTGCCCCCATTGCGCGCCGGGAACGCGCGGTTGGAACAGGCTGCGCGAATTCCCCGAGCACTGGTTGACTGCCGCCAGCTCCACCCGGGGCATGCGCAACAATTCGGCGAGCGACAGCGAGAGGGACGCGCCTACCGCGCCACGGATCGTCAAACGGAAGCTGTCGGCATCGATCGAGGTCGGAATGCCGGCCCAGTGCCAGCGGACGAAGAACTGGTCGTTCGGGGTGAAGACGCCTCTGTCAAACACATCCATCGACGTTTCGAGGAGCGGCGGACGCGCGCGGTGGAGGATCATTCCGCGTTTGCCGGCGAAGCTCGCGAGCGGAGAACTTCCGCCTATTACGCGAGACTGCAGCGCGGGTGGCATCGCGATAGAGACGCCAGCAGCGGCGGTCGCTCCAAGAAGACTCCGTCTGTCCAGACGGGCCGCCAATATTCGATCGATGGGCATGACCCGCCAAGTCCTTTTACCCTACTCTAATAGTAGGAATTTGGTTAGCCATGCAACCGGCTCTTATTCTGCGTCGTCTGATTAGTCGCGGGGTTCTGTCAGGGCTAATGCTCTCAGTAACAGGTGCGGGATAGGGCAAGGAACGCGGCTCAGCCGCCCCGGCTGAGTGGCAGATCCTCATGGGCTAGGCATACGCGCTCAAAGGTCGAGCTGCGTCGACCGGAGACGAGTTGGGGTTAGACTGACAGCACCGCCACTGAACGAGACGCCGGCTCACGCGCTGGTCCCCAATTCCCCGGGAAAGCCGGTACGAGCGGCGCGGTGCGTGCCTGCCTAAGCGGAGTGCTAGCGCGAACGGGATGACCGACGCGCTGGGCGGCAGCGCTTCACAATGCCTGATTGAGCGCGGAGAAAATCCGGTTGTCCCTTTCCGAACGCGCTCCAACCAATCTTTGCATCCATAAACCAAACCTTTCATTGACGCTCTAATCTCTACCGGTTAGCTAGGGATTTGAGCGAAGGACGTGATTCCGCCTCGCTCCTCGAATTGGAATCCGCGGCTTTTGATCGGGATGCAGCTTGCTCCGCGTTACCAACAGCTAAAGCGCGCGATGCTCAGGCGACAGCGCCAGGCGTCGTGTTCCCCTCACTTAATGAGGTGAAGCGATGCGCATGACCAACTCAGTTTAGACCGGGACAGGCACCGGGACTTTGCGCCACGGCCAGCCGCTGAAAGGCGGTCTGCGCTCCCCGCAAGACTCCGGCTCCAGCCCCCTTGGCCGGCCGCTCCCGCGCGGCGCGGCCGGCCATACCCTTACCGTCCGGACGTCAGGCTCCGGCGACAGGAAACCCGCGCCTCGCGGTGAGCCCGGCCTTTCGGATGCGAAAGGCGGGAACGGCTTCCTGCGCCCAGCTCCGGACCCGAAGAATTCCAAAAAATTTCAGGGAAATCCAAATGTCGAGATTCAATCGTTCCATCCCGCTGCGTCATGCTGCGCTCGCAACTTCCGCGCTCGCCGGCCTGCTGTTTGCCGCACCCGCATTCGCCGCTGACGAAGACGGCGCCGCAGCCGTAGCGACCGCCTATCCCGCCGTCGCAGCCAATGCCGGTTTCGCCGATGAGGGTTCCGAAATCGTGGTCACCTCGGCCCGCCGCCGCGACGAAAGCGCCCAGGACGTGCCGATCGCGCTCAGCGTGATCAGCGCCGAATCGCTCGAACGCAAAGGCGACTACACGCTGCTCCAGGTCCAGCAGCAGGTGCCCAGCCTCCAGGTGTTCAGCTTCAATCCGCGCAACACCAACATCAACATCCGCGGCCTTGGCAGCAATATCGCGCTGACCAACGACGGGCTCGAGAACGGCGTCGGCTTCTATATCGACAACGTCTATTACGGCCGCGTCGGCCTGTCGCAGTTCGACCTTGTCGATCTCGACCGGATCGAAGTGCTGCGCGGCCCCCAGGGCACACTGTTCGGCAAGAACACCACGTCGGGCGTCGTCAATATCACCAGCAAGGCTCCGACTTTCTCGCCCGAATTCTCGGCCGAGGCGAGCTATGGCAATTACGATTACGTCCAGCTCCGTGCTTCGGCCTCGGGCGCGATCGTGCCCGACTTGGTCGCGGTTCGGGTCAGCGGCGCTTACACCAACCGTGACGGCTTCCTGACCAACACCACCACCCACACCGACGCGCAGGACTATCATAACGTCTCCGTCCGCGGGCAAATCCTGATCACCCCGGCCAGCAACCTCGATATCAAGCTGATCGGCGATTATTCACAGCAGAAGCAGAAATATGCGCTGACGGTGTTCGTCGATCACCACGAGACCTATTCCGACGGCGCCCCGATCGCGAACAACTTCCTCGCCCGCGCCGCGCGCTTCCCCGATTACACACTTCCGTCGTTCGATCCCTTCGCCCGCACCGGCGAGGCCGACAGCCATTACCAGGCCAACATGGAAGGCTACGGCGTTTCCGGCCAGATCGACTGGGACCTCGGCTTCGGCAAGGTGACCTCAATCACCGCCTATCGCTGGTGGGATTGGTATCCGGCGAACGATGGCGATGGCCTCTCGCTGCCGATCACGACCGTCGCGCAGCAGCAGAACTTCCAGCGCCAGTTCTCGCAGGAACTGCGCCTCGCGTCGAACGGCGATGGCCCGATCAGCTATGTCGTCGGCGGCTATTACTTCTGGCAAACCGTCAAGGGTTACGGCTCGTTCGCTTACGGTGACGATGCCGGCGTCTGGAACCGGCCGGCTGCATCGCCGCTCTCGCAAGCTGTCTGGAATGGAGCGCTCGATGGGTTCACCGCGTCGTCCTATTCCGATCCGATCACCAAGAGCTTGGCGGCTTTCGGCCAGGTCGACTGGAAGATCACCAACGACCTCACGCTGACCGGCGGGCTGCGCTTCACGCATGAGCACAAGGAGGGGGTCTATCAGCAGTGGTGGACCGGCGGCACCGATCTCGACAACGCGACTTATGCCGCGATCCGTGGGGCGTACAATCCGAAGACCGATTACTCGACCAGCTTCAATGACGACAGTCTCGGCGGCCTCATCTCGCTCGCCTGGAAAGTCACGCCCGACACGCTGCTCTATGCGTCCTATTCGCGCGGCAACAAGTCCGGCGGGCTCAACCTCACTGCGCTGCCTGCAGGCGTAACGCCCGACGTCGCGCCCGAGAAGGTCGACAATTACGAGACCGGCTTCAAGTCGCAGTTCTTCGATCGTCGCCTGACGTTGAACGGCGCCCTGTTCTGGACCGAGATCACCGATTACCAGACCACGATCACCGATCTCAGCGTCGATCTGACGACCTACCGCCAGTATATCACCAATATCCCGAAGGTTCGCTCGCGCGGGGCCGAAGCGGATCTGAGCTTCCGGGCCACCGACAATTTCAGCCTATTCGGCTCGGTCGCTTACACCGATGCGAAATATGTCGAATACACCAACGCCCCGCAGGCGGTAGAAGAGCTCAACCACGGGTCGGTCCAGGATCTCTCGGGCGCTCCGCTCCCGGGCGTGCCGGAGTTCGCCTATACCATCGGGGCTGAAGCCCATACCGAACTGACCGGCGGCGGGCTCGAGCTTTACGGCAATGCCGACTGGTCGCACCGCTCGTCGTTCAACACCTCCTCGTCGAATTCGGCCTGGGCCGAGGTTGAGGGCTACGGCATCGTCAACGCCCGCATCGGCATCCGCAGCGCGGATCTAAAATGGGACGTATCGGTCTGGGCGAAGAACCTGTTCGACAAGGACTATTTCACTACCCTCTCGGTCGCCAACACCGGCGCGGTAACCGGCCAGCTCGGCGATCCGGCGACCTACGGCGTCACCGTCCGCACCAAGCTGTGAGGAACGGACGATGACCGCCTCCCTCCCGCTATCCGGCTGGAAGCTCGCCCGCTTCTCGGCCATCGCTTTCCCGGCCTATGCGGCAACCCTGCCGCTTGCGGTCAATCTCCCGGCGATCTTCGCGCGCGATTTCGGGCTTTCGCTCGGCACGATCGGCGCGGTGTTCCTCGCCGGGAGCTTGTGGGGGACGCTGCTCGACCCGTTGATCGGGGCGCTCAGCGATCGCACGCGCAGCCGCTTCGGCCGGCGCAAGCCCTGGATAGCGGGGGGGAGTCTGGTGTTCAGCCTGGCGGCGGCGTTCCTGTTCTTCCCGCCATTCGCGATCACGCCCGCCTATCTCGCGGCGGTGCTGTTCGCGTTCCACCTCGGATGGACGGCGGTACAGATCCCGTTCCTTGCATGGTCGGGCGAGATCTCGGGCCAGTATCACCAGCGCACCCGGATCGCGACCTACCAGAGCGTGGTCGCCGCGAGTTCGCTGTTCGTTACGCTGGTGCTGCCCACCATCGCCGACCAGCTGCGCCCCGGCGACGGGCGCCTGCAGATGGCGCTGATGGGAGCACTGGTGCTGGCAACCACGCTGCCGGCCGCAGTGCTGTCGCTGACGACCTTTGCCGAAGACCCACCGCTCGAAGTGCCCGAGCGTTTCTCGCTGCGCCAGTCGCTGACCGCGGTGTTCACCAATCCGCTGCTGCTCAAGGTGCTCGCCTCGGACTTCGCGGTGACCGTGGGGCAGACGATCCGCTCTTCGCTGATCGTGTTCTTCGTGACCTTCTACATGGGCCGACCGGATTGGGCCGCTGGGCTGTTCCTGTTCCAGTTCGTGTTCGGCATCCTTGCCGGTCCGATCTGGCTGCGGATCGGCCTCAAGCTCGGCAAGCACCGCGCCGCGGTGCTCGGCGAAAGCATCCAGGTCGCGATCAATCTCAGCCTGCTGCTGGTTACGCCCGAGCGGTTCGGGCTGCTGCTGGCGCTGACTTTCGCGCAAGGCCTCGCACAGGGCTCGGGCAATCTGATGCTGCGTTCGATCGTCGCCGACGTTGCTGACAAGCACCGGCTCGAAACCGGCGAGGAGCGCACCGGGCTCTATTTCTCGGTCTTCTCGATCGCCAGCAAATCGGCCGGCGCGGTTGCGATCGGGATTGCGCTGCCGCTGGTCGGTTGGCTCGGCTTCGATCCGAAGGCGGCCGCCAATACGCCGGAGGCGCTGACCGGCCTGCTCTACGTCTTCGCGCTGGGGCCGACGATCGCCCACGCCGTTTCCGCCGCCCTGCTCGCCCGCTTCCCGCTGGACGAAGCCGCGCATTCCGAAATTCGCCGCCGCCTCGACGCTGCGCCCGCGGTGTTCGCCCCGGCCGAATAACCCCCGTCCGTCCACCCCCGAAAGGAGAATTCTCATGGCTACCCTCGTTGACAGCTATCCCAACGCCAAGGACCCCAATTCGCCGCTCGACATCCGCCCGATCGCCGGTCGGATCGGCGCCGAGATTCGCGGGGTCGTCCTCTCGGGCGATCTCGACGGCCCGACCGTGCAGGCGATCGAAGCCGCGCTCGTCCGGCACAAGGTGATCTTCTTCCGCGGCCAGCAGCATCTCGACAATGCCGAGCATGAGGCCTTCACCGCGCTGTTCGGCGATCCGGTCGCCCACCCGACGGTGCCGGTGGCCGAAGGGTCGAAGTACCTGCTCGAACTCGACAGCAAGGAAGGCTACGCCGCCTCCAGCTGGCATACCGATGTGACCTTCGTCGATGCCTATCCCAAGGGTTCGATCCTGCGCGGGATCACCATCCCCGAAGCCGGCGGCGACACGCTGTGGGCCAACGGCGTCACCGCCTATGACGAATTGCCCGAGCCGCTCCGCCAGTTGGTGAACAATCTGTGGGCCGTGCACAGCAACGACTACGACTATGCCGCGCTGCTTGCCGGCAATTCGGACAGCAAGGCGTCCTCCGACCTCGTCAAGCAGCACAAGAACGTGTTCGCCTCGACCATCTATGAAACCGAGCACCCGGTGGTTCGCGTGCACCCGGTTTCGGGCGAGCGCAGCCTGCTGCTCGGGCACTTCATCAAGCGCTTCGTCGGGCTGAGCCAGGCGGATTCGACCCGCCTGTTCCAGATCCTGCAGGAACACATCACCAAGCCGGAGAACACCGTGCGCTGGAGCTGGCAGCCGGGCGACGTCGCCTTCTGGGACAACCGTGCCACCCAGCACCGCGCGGTCGCGGACTTCGCACTCCAGCGTCGCACATTGCGCCGCGCGACGATCGCCGGCGACGTGCCGGTCGGCATCGACGGCCGCACCAGCCGCACGATCCGCAAGGAAAAGGCCAAGGAATACGAACCAGTCTGACCAGTTGGGCGGCCGGGACCCGTATCCGGCCGCCCATTTCCTTTCCCGAGGGATCACCGATGTACAAGCAAGATGCCTTCGCCGGCGGCGAAGTGCCCGCCGTTCCGGGCACCGTTCCGCAGCGCAGCCGGTTGCGCAATTTCCTCGCCCGCCCGCGCGTGCGCGCGATCCTGCGCGAGCCGCTGACGCATTTCCTGCTGTTCGGGATCCTGATCTTCCTCGTCGCCCACGGAATAGAGGCGCGTTCGAAGCGCTATACGATCGACGTCGGCCCGGCCGACGTGACCCGCATCGTCAACAGCTTCGAGCAGCAATACGGCTCCGAACCGGACCCGGTGCAGATTCGCACGATGATCGACAATTACATTCGCGAGGAAATCTACCTGCGCGAAGGGCTCGCGCTGGGCCTCGACAAGAACGACGAGATCGTCCGTCGTCGGGTCGCGCAGAAATACGATTTCCTGCAGCAGGACATGGCCGTCCCGCGCGAACCCGCCGAGGCGCAATTGCGCGGGTTTTATGCTTCGCATCGCGCCGACTTCAAGCTCCCCGAACGGCGCAGCTTCGATCAGGTCTATTTCTCGATCGACCAGCGCGGTGAAGATGCTGCGCGCTCGCTCGCCGAGATCGCGCTCGCAAAGCTCGACCGGGGCGAAAAGGCTGCGGGCGACGAATTTCCGGGCCCGCCGGTGGTCAGCAACCTTTCGCAGGAAGAGGCGAACCGCCTGTTCGGTGGCGACAGTTTCGCGCCGCACGTGTTCAAGGCGCCGCAGGGCCGCTGGACCGGCCCGCTGCGTTCCGGCTTCGGCTGGCATCTCGTGCGGGTGAGCCAGATCGAGCCGTCCCGGGCGCGTTCGTTCGACGAGGCGCGCGGCGACGTGCGGCTCGCCTGGATCGAAGCCGACCGCCAGGCGCGCAACCGCGTCGCGTATGACGAGCTGCGCCGCCGCTACACGATCAACGGGGCCGACCGCCCGTGAGGCTGCGTCTTCTCATTGCCGCGGTGCTGCTCGCGCTCGGACTCACCGGGCAGGCTGCGGCCCATGAGGTGCGCCCGGCCTATCTCGAGATCACCGAGCGGGCCGACGGCAAGGCCGACATTCTGTGGAAGCAGCCGAGCATCGGGCTGCTGGCGGTCGCGATCGATCCGCAGATTCAGGGCGATCTGCTCAAGCGCGCGCCGGATAGTGCCCAAAGCGCCGAGAACTTCGAGATCCGCCGCTGGCGCAACGTCGATCTTGGCGGGAAAGGGCTCGACAAACGGCAGGTAAAGATCGCCGGGCTCGAACGGACGATCACCGACACGTTGGTGCTGGTTCGGCTCAAGGACGGTGACCAGATTTCGCAGGTCCTTACTCCAGCAGCGCCCGGATTCACGATCGACGCCCACGCCGGGGCGGCCGTGCCGGCCTATCTGGTGCTGGGCATCGAGCATATCCTCACCGGCATCGACCATCTGCTGTTCGTGTTCGGGCTGCTGCTGCTCAGCTCCGGCTGGCGGCAATTGCTCAAGACGATCACCGCCTTCACCGTCGCCCACAGCATCACCCTGGCGCTGACCGCACTCAAGCTGATCTCGGTCAATCCGCAGCTGATCGAGGCGATGGTCGCCTATTCGATCCTGTTCCTCGCGGTCGAACTGATGCGCAAGCAGCGCGGCTATGACGGGATCACCCAGCGGAGGCCGTGGCTGATCGCGTTCGGCTTCGGGCTGCTGCACGGCGCGGCCTTCGCCGGCGCGCTGAAGGAGATCGGCCTGCCGGAAGGCAATATCCCGGCCTCGCTGTTCCTGTTCAACGTCGGGGTCGAGATCGGGCAGCTGGTCTTCGTCGGCATCTGCTTTGCCGCGATCCGGGCACTCAAACATATTCGCTGGCCGGAGCGCACGCCGCGCCTCGCCTGGACCGCCGCGAGCTACGCGATCGGGTCCTTCGCCATGTTCTGGTTTCTCGAGCGCCTGCACACGGCGCTCGATGTCGCGCTCGCATGAATTTCAAGGAGGCAGGGAAATGAAGAAGTCGGGGAAATGGTTGATCGCAGGCGCGGCCACGGCCGCGCTCGCCTATCATGTGGTGATCGGTTTCGGCTCGCCGACGCTCGAAGCGGCGGCGCCCGGCACGGTCGCGGCCGGTCCCGTAAAGGCCTATGCGGATCGCGAAGCGTTCTTCGGCGACCTCCACCTCCACACCACCAACTCGTTCGACGCCTATGTGTTGATGGGCACCAAGACCACCCCGGACGATGCCTATAAATTCGCCCGAGGAGACACGATCCAGTACCTCGGCCAGCCAATCCGGCGCAGCGAGCCGCTCGATTTCCTCGCGGTAACCGATCACTCCGAAAACCTCGGCGTGTTCAACCAGCTCGACGATCCGAAGAGCGAATTCTCGCTCTCCGAGGTCGGCAAACTCGCGCGGCAGGGCGGCTACGAGAACTTCATCAAGCTGGTCGTGATGCTGCAGAGCGGCACCAAGCTGGGCGGCTCTGCCGAGCAGGTCAGCGCATCGACCTGGCAGCGCAATATCCAGGCGGCCAATGCCAATTACCAGCCAGGCAAGTTCACCACTTTTATCGCCTATGAATGGACTTCGATGCCCAGCGGGCAGAATCTGCACCGCAACGTGATCTTCCGCGGCAACACCGCTCCCAACCCGTTCACCTCGCAGGATTCGCGTGACCCGCAGGATCTGTGGACCTGGCTCTCGAAGATCCGCGGGCAGGGTTACGAAGCGCTGGCGATCCCGCATAATGCGAATGCCTCGAACGGGCTGATGTACGACTGGAACACGCTGTCCGGCCGCCCGATCGACGAAGCCTATGCACAGCTGCGCCTCGCCAACGAACCGCTCGCCGAAGTCGCGCAGAACAAGGGCTCGTCGGAAACTCACCCGGCGCTGTCGGGCAATGACGAATTCGCCAATTACGAGATCTTCGACAAGCTGCTGATCGGCAATGCGCCCAGCAAGCCGGGCGGGTCCTACTGGCGCGATGCGCTCGGGCGCGGGCTGGTGATCGGCGGGAAGATCGGGGTCAATCCGTACAAGGATGGCGCGGTTGGCGGTAGTGACCTGCACAGCGGCCTCTCGGTCTCCTCGGCGCAGGAATACGGCGGTGCGGCGAATGCGAACCTTGGCGGCGGCAAGCTCGACAAGGCGCGCGCGGCGCAGGAGATCGGGCAGGGCGCGCAGCCGGCGGCACTCGGCTTGAATACGGTCGTGCTGAGCCCGGGCAATCTTACCGGCGTCTGGGCCAATTCGAACACGCGCGAAGACATCTACGCCGCGTTCCGCCGCAAGGAAACCTTCGCAACCTCCGGTAGCAAGCTCAAGGTGCGGTTCTTCGGCGGGTGGGACTTCGCGCCCACCCTGCTCAAGCAGGCGGACTGGGTCCGCAGCGCCTATGGCTCGGGCGTGCCTATGGGCTCCGACCTGCCTGCCGCGAAGGGCGGCAAGGCGCCGAGCTTCGTGGTCGAAGCGGTCAAGGATCCAAACGGCGGCAATCTCGACCGGCTGCAGGTGATCAAGGTCTGGCTCGAGAACGGCAAGCAGCAGGAGCGCGTGTTCGACGTCGCCTGGTCGGGCAAGCGCGCGGTCGATCCCAAGACCGGCAAGCTGCCGGCGGTTGGCAATACGGTGAACCTCAAGACCGGGCGTTACACCAATTCGATCGGTGCCGCGCAACTCAGCACGGTCTGGACCGACCCGAGTTTCAAGGCCGATCAGGCCGCGGTCTATTACGTCCGCGTGCTAGAAATCCCGACTCCGCGCTGGTCGACCCTGCGCTCGATCGAGTTCGGCCTGCCGCTGTCGAAGGACGTTCCGCCCACGCTCCAGCAGCGCGGCTGGACCTCGCCCATCTGGTACACCCCGGCGCGCATTGGCTGACCCTGCACGCCGCCAGACACTCAAACCAACACCACACTCGATCAGGGATCAGACCATGAAGAAGACATTGCTCCATTCCGTCGCCGCAATCGCCTCGATGGCGTCGCTTGCGGCCCCGGCCGGTGCGCAGGACAAGCAGCCCTATCAGGGCACGATCGGCAAAAGCTACGCGGACTCCAAGGAATGGTGGCCCGATCCGGTCAAGGCCCCGCCGGGCGCGCCCAATATCGTGTGGATCCTGCTCGACGACGTCGGCTTCGGCGCTTCGAGCAGCTTTGGCGGCGGAATCAACACCCCGACCTTCGACGCGCTGGCGGACCAGGGCCTGCGCTACACCAACTTCCACACCACCGCGGTCTGCGCGCCGACCCGCGCGGCGCTGCTGACCGGGCGCAACAGCTCGTCGGTCCATGTCGCGGGCTTTTCGCACACCGTTCTTTCGGCCGGCTTCCCGGGCTGGGACGGTCGGATCCCGTCAGAGGACGGCACCATCGCCGAAATCCTGCGCGACGGCGGCTACAACACTTTTGCGGTCGGCAAATACGGCGTGACCCCGGATGAGGACGCGAGTGACGCCGGTCCGTTCGACCGCTGGCCGACCGGCAAGGGCTTCGACCACTTCTTCGGGTTTCTCGGTTCGCAGACTGACCAGTACAAGCCCGATCTGGTCGAGGATCAGGCGCATGTGACGCCTGACGGGCGCCATCTGAACGAACAGATCACCGACAAGGCGATCAGCTATATCGACCGCCAGAAGAAGGCCGCGCCGAACAAGCCGTTCTTCCTCTATTACGCGCCCGGCGCGACCCATGCGCCCCACCAGGTCGCGGCCGAGTGGAGCGACAAGTACAAGGCCAAGTTCGACGCCGGCTGGGACGTCTATCGCCAGACGGTGTTCGCGCAGCAGAAGAAGCTCGGCCTGATCCCGGCCAATGCGGTGCTGCCCGATCGCGATCCGGCGGTGAAGCCGTGGAAGTCGCTCTCACCCGACGAGAAGAAGCTCTATGCGCGCTTCATGGAGGTCTATGCCGGCTTCCTCGAATACACCGACCATGAAGTCGGCCGGCTGGTCGATCATCTCAAGCAGACCGGCCAGTACGACAACACGCTGTTCGTGGTGATGATCGGCGACAACGGCGCGAGCAAGGAAGGCACCGCCAATGGCGACATCGACCGCAGTCTGATCGCCAAGCCGCTCACCGAGCAGGAGAACATCGCCTATAATCTGGGCAAGATCGACGAACTCGGCACTGCCAAGTCGGTCGAGGGCAATTATCCCTATGGCTGGTCGCAATCGCTGAACACGCCGTTCCGCGAATGGAAGGCCGATGCCGATGCCGAGGGTGGCAGCCACAACCCACTGATCCTCGCCTGGCCCAAGGGGATCAAGGAACACGGTGAGATCCGTACCCAGTACGGCCATGTGATCGACATATTGCCGACCACGCTCGAACTCACCGGCCTCAAGGCGCCCGAGAAGATCCGCAATATCGAGCAGAAGCCAATCGAAGGCATCTCGCTTGCCTATTCGATCGACGATCCCGCCGCGGAATCGCGCCGCAAGACCCAGTATTATTACATCTTCGGCTCGCGAGCGATCTATCACGACGGATGGAAGGCGGGGCTCGCCTATCCCAACCGCTTCGTGACCGGCGCCCCCGGGCAGGACCAGCCGTTCGACGAGAAGAACTGGCGGCTCTACAATCTGAACGAGGACTTCAATGAGCGCATCGATCTCGCCAAGAAATATCCCGAGAAGCTCGCCGAGATGAAGGCGCTGTTCGACCAGCAGGCGAAAGAGCACAATCTTTACCCGCTGATCACCTGGGACGACATCGGCAAGATCCATCGCTCGCCGGGCAGCGGCACGCTCGAGGAAGAGCTCCGCAAGATCAACCCGAACCACTGACGGCCGGGCAGGCGGCATGGCGGCTTGCGGGCCGCCATGCCGCCTGCCGCCGCGTCCATTCCCTTCGTGAGGACCATCCCGTGATCGAATTTACCCCCTCCCGCCGCCATTTCCTTGCCGCCGCCGGCATCGCCGGGGCGAGCGCGCTGCTGCCCGCATCGATCGCTCGCGCGGCGGACGACTTGCCGACCCTGGCCGAAGACGCGTTCATCTGGGGCGTGCCTCTGGTGCTGAGCGGGCGTTACATCGATCTCGCCGCCAAGGCGGGGCTGGATTTCAACCGGTTTTATCTCAGCCCCGATCTCGCGACGCCCTCCACCCATGCGGCGGGGCCGAATATCGACACGCTATATGGATTCGCCTGGCTCGACCTCGCCGCCGGGCCGCAGGTGATTGCGGTGCCGGAGATCGAAAACCGTTATTATTCGATCCAGCTGCTCGACACTTACGGCGACAGCTTCTCCTACATCGGTTCGCGCGCGACCGGCACGAAGGCGGGGGCCTATGCCGTCACCGCGCCGGACTGGAAGGGCTCGCCGCCCGTCGGCGTGACCGGGATCGCCGCGCCGACCGTGAAGGTGCTCGTGCTGGTCCGCACTCTGGTCAGCGGGCAGGCCGATCTCCCCGCCGCGCGCGCGGTCCACACCGCCTATACCACCGGCGCGCTGTCGGCCTGGCCCCACGGACGGCTGAACGGCATCGCCAGGACGGATTCGATCAATGTTCTCCCGGTGATCGACCTGTCGGGCGCGGGCGCCGGCTATTTCGACGAACTCGATGCGCTGGTGAAGCAATATCCGCCACTGCCCGCGGACGCCGCGAATTTCGCGCGTTTCGCATCGCTCGGGATCGGGACTGGCACGCCGCGCAGTGCTGAGCTGACCGCGGCGCTCACGGCAGCGGTCCCGGCCGGCCTCGCGCGCATCCAGCGTCAGGCATTTGCCGGTTCGACCGTCATCAATGGCTGGCGCACCAATCTTTCGGTGGTGCCGTTCATTCGCGATCCGCTCGCCCGGGCAGCGAACAACATCTACGGGCCGGGCGGGCACATTGCGAAGGAAGCGCTTTATTTCCTCGCGCGAGAGGGGCCGGACGGTCAGCCGCTCGACGGCAGCAAGCGGTACCGCTTGCGCTTCGCCAAGGGCCAGACCCCCGCGGTCGATGCGTTCTGGTCGTTGATCCTCTACGACAAGAACTTTTTCTTGTTCGACAATCCGGACAGTCGCTACTCGTTCAACGACCGCAGCGAAGGGCTGGTCTACGGGCACGACGGCTCGCTTGAAATCCTGATCGGGGCGGATCGGCCCGAAGGCCGGGTCAACTGGATTCCGGCGCCGCGCGACAGCTTCCAGCTGATCACCCGCTTCTACGAACCGCGACCGTCGGTGTTCGACGGCAGCTACAAGCTGCCCCCGCTCGAAATCGTGAGTTGAGGACCGACGCCATGACTCTCCCTTCGATCGACCGGACGACCGGGATCGTGCCCAGCACCTCCGGCTTCCATGCAATGGCCAAGCCGAGCGGCCCGGCGTGCAATCTCGACTGCAGCTATTGCTTCTATCTTGAGAAGGAGGCGCTGTTTCCGGGCAAGAAGATGCGCCGCATGTCGGACGAGGTGCTGGAAGCCTACGTCCGCAACACCATCGCCTCGACCCCGCGCGGCGCGCCGGTGATGTTTACCTGGCAGGGTGGCGAACCGACCCTGCTGGGGCTCGACTTCTACCGCCGCGCGGTCGCGCTGCAGAAGATCTACGCGGAAGGGCGCCGGATCGACAACGGCTTCCAGACCAACGGCACGTTGATCGACGACGAGTGGGCCGCTTTCCTCGCGGAGAACGAGTTTCTCGTCGGCCTGAGTCTCGACGGCCCGCGCGAGATCCATGACCGTTTCCGCCGCTATCGCTCGGGCGCGCCGACTTTCGATCTGGTGATGGCGGCGCTCGAACGGCTGCAGCGGCATGAGGTCGAATACAATGTGCTCGCCTGCGTCGATGGCAATTCGGCCGGGCATCCGCTGGAAATCTATCGCTTCCTCAAAGCGCAGGGCGTGAAGCACATCCAGTTCACCCCGGTGATCGAGCGGCTGGCGGGGACGCGGGACAAGGCGATAGGGCTCGACCTGTCGGGGCCGGACGGGGCGGAAGGCGAGAACCCTGACGCGGCGATGGCACCGTTCAGCGTGAAGCCGGCGGAGTGGGGCAGCTACCTCTCGACGGTGTTCGAGGAATGGTCACGGCGCGATGTCGGCGAAGTCTTCGTGATGAATTTCGAATGGACCCTCGCCGCGATGGTCGGCGCGCCCGGTGTGGTCTGCGTCCACCAGCCGACCTGCGGCCGGGCGGTGATCGCCGAGCATGACGGCACGGTCTATTCCTGCGACCACTTCGTCTATCCGGAATATCGGCTGGGCAATATCGTGGAGGACAGTCTCGCCGCGATGGTCGATTCCACCCAGCAGCAGGCTTTCGGCCGGGCAAAGCACGAGACGCTGCCGACGCAATGCCGCAAATGCCCGTATCTGGAGCTATGCTGGGGCGGGTGCCCGAAGCACCGTTTTGCTCGCTCCCGCGAAGGCGAGCCCGGGCTCAATTATCTGTGCGAAGGCTATATCGAGTATTTCGCCGCCGCGATCCCGAAGCTGGCCCAAATCGCGCGGCTGCTCCAGGCAGGCCGCGATCCGGCCGAGAGCATGAGTTCCACTTCACGAGGCAACACGTTCTGATTGTGGCCGATATTATCGCATCGCGAAGCTCAGGAAAACTCACGATTGAGACGGAGGTCAGCCCTTTGTGTCCCTCGCTTTAAACCGGTGCCGGCTGGCAAGCGGACAAAAATTCCTGCTTATGGTCGCCAGGCGACGTCGAGCGGGTCGAGAACAAGGGCGGTACGTTCCGCCAGAGTCCCGATCCTTTCAAGATATGCCTGGAAGTGGACGGTCGCGCGGTGGGCTTCGAGAGCGGCGCTGTCGACGTAAAGTTCGTCGAGCACGAAGCGGCCGGGATCGGCCGGATCCGCCCAAAAATCATACCGCAGATTGCCCGGCTCCGCGCGGCTGGGCGCGATCATGCCGTCTATTAACGCGTGCAATTCGTCGGCCTTGCCCGGCAGGGCGGTGAGAATGGCGAAGTTTTTTAGAAGCTGGGGCATCGGTCACTCCCTTTCGAAGGTGTCGGGCACGCTGAGTTCGAACCGGGCGCAGGTTGCGCAGATCAGGACCACGAGCGCGATTTCCTCAGAGCGAGAGCGTTCGAGCGATGGCTGTGGAACCGGCACGATCACACCTCCTCTGCTGGCTGCACGGCGCGAGCCGCCCCCTCGGCAAGGGGATAGCGCGCGAGCAGGACCGCGAATAGTCAAACGGCGTGAAATACGGGCAAGGCCGGCTTACCCGATCGGGTAGCCGCACGCACCCGGACGGGTGATGCGGCATCCGGGTGCGAAGAGTAACATCGAACCCGATCGAACTGCTTCGAGGTCGTCGCGGCGAAGAGCCGGCTTTGTGCCCGCACTTCCGTTCGCGCTGCGAAAGGAACCCCAGATCGTGCCCGAGGCGATGGTAATTTCCGCGCGCATTCCGCAGCCGGCGCCGATCCCGCAGGGGAACCAGCCGGAAGGACGGCTTCGTTCGCCGAAATCCTTCGCGTTCGGCCCCTTCCTGCTGCAACCGGAACGCCAGCTGCTGCTCCGCGATGGCCGCGCCGTCCGCATCGGCGGGCGGGCCTTCGACATCTTGACGATGCTCGCGTCCCGGCCGGGGCAGCTGATCGGCAAGCACGAGCTGATCGAGATCGTCTGGCCCTCGCTCTTCGTCGATGAAAGCAATCTCAAGGCCAATATGGCGATGCTGCGCCGCGCGCTCGGCGAAAGCCACGCCGAACCGCGCTACATCGCCACGGTGATCGGGCGCGGTTACCGCTTCGTCAGCCCGGTCCGGGCGTTCGGCGACGGCTACGGGATCTAGCGATCGAAATAGCCGCGGCGCGTCGCCACGGTCACCGCATGGGTGCGGTCGTCTACCCCCAGCTTGGCGAAGATCGCCTTCAAATGCGCCTTGATCGTATCGGTCGACAGGCCGAGCTGCCAGCCGATCTGCTTGTTCGCGTGACCCTCGGCGACAAGGCGGAGGACCGCGACTTCGCGGTCGGTCAGCGGATCTTCAAGCGCGTGGACGGCAAGATCGTGTGCGACCTCCGCGCTCAGCGCGCGCCGCCCCACATGGACCGAGCGGATCGCATCGAGCAGTTCGCGGCGGATGCAGTTCTTGAGCAGATAGCCGGCCGCGCCGGCACGCATCGCCCGCACTGCCTGGGCATCGCCGGGATAGGTCGTCAGCACCAGAATCCGCGCGTCGGGCGCGAAACCGCGGATCGCCTCGATCGCCTCCACCCCGCCCATGCCGCCCATCTGCACGTCCATCAGCACGATGTCGGGCGCCAGTTCCCGGAAGCGTGCGATCGCTTGCTCGCCGTCGGCCGCCTCACCGACCGAAGTCATGTCGTCCTGCCGTTCGAGCAGCGCGGCGATGCCGTCGCGCACCATCGGGTGATCGTCCACGATCAGCACCCGGATCGGCGGGGCGGCGGCTTCTGTCATGCGGGGCTCCGGAAGCGGGCGAAGAACCCGGGGCTGGCCGCCTTGTAGGCGATCCGGCCCGGAATTGTCAGCACCACTTCGGTGCCCCCGCCGGTGCCCGCGCCGATGGCCAGGTCGCCGCGCAGTTTGCGGGCGCGCTCGCGCATTCCCGGAAGCCCGAAATGGCCGTCGCGCGCGCCGCTGGAGAGGACTTCCGGATCGATGCCCGCGCCATCGTCGGCGATCCGGACGGTAAAATCCCGGTCGTAGCCAATCTCGACCGCGACCTTGCCGGCGCCTGCATGCCGCCTGATATTGAAGATCGCCTCATTGGCGATGCGCACGATCTCGTCGAAGGCCACGGCAGCGAGCGGCCGCGGCGTGCCAGAACTGGCGACCCAAGTTTCGACATCGGCACCAAAAGCCTGCCGCGCAACGCTGTCGCAGAGCGCCTTCTCGATATCGTATTCCTCGAATGTGCGCAGATCGCGGACCCGGTCGCGCCCTTCGGCGATGACCTGATCGGCGCGGTCGATCGCAGCTTCGAGCACCGGCTTGGCCGGCTCTTCCGCCGGGAGGTAGTCGAGCGCCAGTTGAAACCGCAGCGTCAACATCTGGACCGACTGGAGCAGCGTGTCGTGAAGCTCGCGGGCGATGCGCTCGCGCTCGTCGGCGCGCTCGGCCGCGTGCGCGCGCAGACGATCGGTCACCGCGCGCAGGCGCAGCGCGTAAGCGAGCCAGATCAACGCAGCGGCCGCGAAGGCGCAGAGGATCTGGAACGGCCAGCTCTCGAAGAAGGTCGGGCGGATAGTGAAGGCGAGCGTGGCGCCGGTCTTGTTCCAGACACCATCGTCATTCGCCGCGATGACGCGGAACCGGTAATCGCCGGGCCCCAGATTGGCGTAGCTTGCGAGCCGCCGCGTCCCCGGATCGATCCATTCGTCATCGACCCCCTCCAGCCGATAGCGGAACCGCACCCGCTGCGGCACGACCAGGCTGGTCGCGGTATAAGCCAGCTCGAGCGCGCGCGTGCCCGCGGGGAGAGTCACCGCCGCCGGGTCCCGGTAGATGCGGCCGCCGGCCGCGAGCGTGCGGATCAGCACCGTCGGCGCGATGCGGTTGCGGGGAATATCCTGCGCATCGATGTAAACCGCGCCGACCCGGTCGGTGAACCAGACGCGGCCATCGGCGCCGGCGGCGCTTTGCGGGCCGGCAAAGAAGGTCTGCTGCGGCGTGCTGCCCCAGCCGTCATTCGCATCGAACACCCGGCGCCCGAGCGGCGCCGCCGGATCGACGAAGGCGCGGTTGAGGTCGGTAGTCGACAGGCGCGATATGCTGTTGCCGCCGAGCAGCCAGCTGTCCCCTGCCGCGGTCTGGACGATGCCGCGCAACTGGCTGAGCCACGGGAACCGGCGGCGGTCGAGCAGTTGCGCCTTCGCTCCGCGCACCCGCCACAGCCCCGCGGCGCCGCTGACGAAACTATCGACGAGGCCCGGCGCGATCATCGACAGCGAGCCGCCGCTGGCGATCGGCAGCCGGGTGGGCGCCAGGCTGTCGGCGTCGATCAGCCAGACCGCGCCCGCGACCGTCCTCAGCAGGATATCGCCGGCGGGCGCGGCGACAAGCTCGACCACCCGCGACCGGCCGACCGCCGCCTCTGCCAGATCGTGCCAGCCCATCGCATCGCGATAGGCCAGCGTGCCCTTGCCCAGTCCCAGCCACAGACGCCCGCGGCGGTCTTCCGCACAGCTGGTCGCTTCCGCGCCGCCTGGCGGCGCTGGCTGTTCAGCGCTGGAGGCGCCGCGAATACGGACGATGCGCGAGGCGCGAACGACCCAGACCCCGCCGGCCCGCGCCGCGCACATCGAATAGAGATCGCTGCCGGTCCGGAGGATGGGGCGGGGCGGCTTACCGGGCTGGATCAGATAGACCGCGCCGCGCGAAGTCACATAGATATTGCCGTCCGCTGAGCCTGAGATCCGATGCCCGTCGATTGGATCCTGCGGGATCGCCGGCTCGCGTTTGACGCTGGCGAATTTGAACTGGTCGAGCCCGGAGGCTCCGCCGATCCAGATGTTTCCCTCGCGGTCGGCAAAGGCGAAGCTGGCATTGTCGGAGGTCAGCCCGTCCGCGGCGAGATAGCGGCGAAGAACGCCTGCGCCGGGGCTGTAGAATATCCCCGCGGTCACGGTCGAGCCCCAGACGCCGCCTTTCCGGTCGAACGCAAGCGTCGCGAACCGTTCATCGGGCACGGGCGGAATGCGGATGCGGGCGGGTGCGGGCTTTCCGTCAGCTCCGTAAAGCACCCAGGTGCCGCTTGAATCCGACA
The DNA here is from genome assembly GCA_029202985.1 of Candidatus Andeanibacterium colombiense. Classification (GTDB taxonomy): domain Bacteria; phylum Pseudomonadota; class Alphaproteobacteria; order Sphingomonadales; family Sphingomonadaceae; genus Andeanibacterium; species Andeanibacterium colombiense. The sequence goes on from CP119316.1 coordinate 2,982,573, forward strand.
CCCACAGATTGCCGTGCCGGTCGATTGCAGAACGGGGGAAACGCCCGAATTGTAGGGCACTCGGCACGAAGCGGTTGCCGCCCGGCGAGAGAACCGCGAGGCTGCTGCTTCGCGCATCGTTCAGCAGCGCGAGAAACACCAGCAGCCTTCCGCCGCGATCGACGCGGAGCGACGAGAGGCTTCCGCCGGGCAGGGCGAGGCGCCGGTCGACCCGCTGCCAGCGGCCCGCGGCGAAACGGTGCAGGCGGTTGTCCCAGTCGGAGCTGCCGGCCCAGATCGTGCCGTCGGGCGTCTGCACCATATCGGTCACGATCAGAGGCGGGTCCGCCATATGGGTATCGAGCAGATGCCCGCGGCGATAGACCGCAACCCCGGCGGACTGCGCGTAGCCGACCCACAGCTCGCCCCTTGCGGAAAGCACGAACGCCGCCGGCCGTGCGTATTCCATCGGCGATCCGGCGGGCGCCGGCACCCGGTCGAAAGTCACGCCATCGAAGCGGTAGACCCCGTCGGCCGCGGCCAGCCAGAGATAGCCGTTAGGGGTCTGGGCGATTTCGCGAATGCCGGTCGGCGCCCCGTCTTCCGCGGTCCAGCGCGTGTGTTTGAACCCGCTGAACGCGGGCGGCGCGACCTGCGCGCCGGCCGCCGCGGGGCAGGCCGCCACAACGGCCAGCGCCAGGACGACGCAGGCCAGCAGGAAGGCCGCCTTGCGGAAGCAGGCTTCCGAACCGCGCACTGGCCAATCCGTTCGCATCATACGTCGCGCGGTGCCCCCGTACCGGCTGCGGACCCTGGGAGATCGAAGGGTTCAGCTCGCCCTCGCAGCCGCGTTCACCGTGAACGCACTCCAAAAAGGCGCCGCATGCAAGGAGGTTTTACCGCAATTGACCAGCACTGACCCCGATGTCCGCGCGCAGCGGATATGGGTTGCCCGAGCCATCCAACAGGCTTCGGCGAACATCGGAGATCATCATGAGCAAGGGCAAAGTCGTCATTCTCGGTTCGAACGCGACGCGCATCGAAACCCGGGGCGGCTATTGGGGCGCCACCGGCCAGTATCTGAACGAAACTGTCGTGCCGGCAATGGCGCTGCTCGATGCTGGCTATGAGGTCGTGCTGGCGACCCCGACGGGAAATCCCCCTACGATCGACGCGGCGTCCGACGCGCCGGCCCATTTCGGCGGCGATGTGCATGCCTACGAGCACGCCAAGGTATTCTACGCGACCGACCCGTCGATGAAGGGCCGCACCGTGCGCTCGGTCCTCGACGAGGGGCTGGGCAACTATGACGGCGTGTTCATCCCGGGCGGCCAGGCACCGATCGTCGACCTGATGCACGACCAGGAGATCGGCGAGATCCTGCGCCACTTCCACAAGCACCGGAAACCGACCGCGATGCTGTGCCACGGGCCGATCTCTGCGGCCGCGGCGATGCCCTATGCCCGCGAGTTCCGCGCCGCGCTGATCGCCGGCGATCCCGACAGGGCCGCCGAATGGGCGAAGGGCTGGCAATACGCCGGCTACCGGATGACCGTGTTCGAGAAGGCCGAGGAAAAGGTGATCGAGGACACGATCCTCCACGCCAAGATATACTTCGACATGCCCTACGCGCTCGGCCTGGCCGGCGCGATCATCGATACCGGGCCGGACTTCGAGCCCTATGTCATCGAAGACCGCGAGCTGATCACCGGCCAGAACCCGCGCTCGGACCATCCGATCGCCAAGGCGCTGATCGCGGCGCTCGACCGCCGCCGGGCGGCGAGCTGAACCGATCGTTGCCGCGCTCCGTCCAGGGCGCGCCTTCCCGCACCCCCGACCTGGAGAACCGACATGAAAATCTTGTTTATCGGAGCACTTATGGCCCTTGCCGCCAGTTCGTCGTCCGCCGCACTGGCGGCGCCCACCAAGCCGGTCTCGATCGTTCTCGTCCATGGGGCATTTGTCGATGCCTCGGGCTGGAAGCAGGTCTACGACATCCTTACGCACGACGGCTATGAAGTGCTGGTCGTGCAGAACCCGACCGTCACGCTCGAAGGGGATGTCGCGGCGACCAGGCGCGTGATCGCCAACGCGACGAAACCGGTGCTGCTGGTCGGCCATTCCTATGGCGGGGCGGTCATCACCGAAGCCGGAGCCGATCCGAAGGTAAAGCGCCTTGCCTATATCGCGGCCTTCGCGCCGGACGTCGGGGAGTCTGTGTTCGAGCTCGCGACCCGGCCGGTACCCGGCGAAAGCGGCCCGCCGCTGCTGCCGCCGAGCGACGGGTTCATCATCGTCGATCCGGCCAAGTTCCCCGCTTCCTTCGCGCCCGATGTTGATCTCTCGGTCACCGGCTTCATGGCCGTTGCGCAGGTGCCCTGGGGCCTCGGAGCGGTACAGCCCAAGCTCACGGTGGCTGCGTGGAAGAACAAGCCGGCCGATTTCATGCTGACGACCCAGGACCGGATGGTTTCGCCCACCACGCAGCGGTTTATGGCTACGCGCGCGAAGGCCAACATCGTCGAGATCAACAGCAGCCATGCCGCGATGCTCTCGCATCCGGCCGAGGTTGCCCGCTTCATCGAAACCGCGGCCGCCGCGGTGAAGTGAGCCGTCGTCGGACAGGGAGATCGTCATGAAACGAACACTGCTGTTGGCGGCAGTGCCCGCCCTGCTCGGCCTCGCGGCGGCCGGCCCGGCGCTCGCCGCGCCGGAGAGCGCCGAAAGCCTTGCCGCCGCGACCATTCATTACCGCTCCGAAACGATCGACGGGGTCAAGGTCTTCTACCGCGAGGCCGGGCCGGCCGACGGGCCGGTGGTCCTGCTGCTGCACGGCTTTCCCACCTCGTCGCACATGTTCCGCAACCTCATTCCGCTGCTGGCCGACAAGTATAGGGTGATCGCGCCCGACTATCCGGGCTTCGGCCAGAGCGACGCGCCGGACCACACGGCGTTCGACTATTCCTTCGCGCATAATGCGGACATCGTCGACACGCTGGCCCAGCGCCTCGGGGCGCGGAAATATGCGATGTATGTGATGGATTACGGCGCGCCGGTCGGGTACCGGCTGGCGCTCAAGCATCCGGAGCGCGTCAGCGGCCTGATCATCCAGAACGGCAATGCCTATGAAGAGGGGCTGCGGGAGTTCTGGGATCCGATCAAGGCCTATTGGGCGGAAGACACGCCGGAGCGGCGCCAAGCGATGGCTGCGATGGTCACCCCCGGGACGACCCGGTTCCAGTATACCGACGGCATGGGCGACCTGTCGCGCATCAGCCCCGACAGCTGGACGATCGACCAGGCCCTGCTCGACCGGCCCGGCAACAGCGAAATCCAGTACGATCTGTTCTACGACTATCGCACCAACGTCCCGCTCTATCCGCAATTCCAGAAGTTCTTCCGGGACCGCCGTCCGCCCGCGCTGATCGTGTGGGGCAGGAACGACAAGATCTTTCCCGCTGAAGGTGCCTCTCCCTATCTCCGCGATCTGCCCGACGCGGAATTCCACATGATCGACAGCGGCCATTTCGCGCTTGAGGATCGGCTTGCGGAGATGGCCCCGCTGATTCGCGATTTCCTGGACCGTAGGATTTCACCTCGCTGAGCCGAACGTCCGAAATGAGGGTGGAAAAACCAGACCCATATAGCCGCTGCTGGCTCGACTGATTGACCACCTCGCAGCCTTAGGTTTGACCCAGGGGCTCGGGGGCTTTCTCAGCTTCGGGGGAGGAACGTTCATCAGCGTCGCGTTGGGGATGAAGCGAAGCGAACGTCCGGTCGCCGCGAAACATCGCGGGCCAGGTTAGCGGGTTCCAGTTTGCGCTCCCATTGAGCGAGAACGTCAAGAACTCCGCTCTTCCTCCAATATTTTCGATCGGTACGGCGCCGCCCAGCCCGTTCCGTTCGGTCGGAACGCGACTGTCGGCACTGTTGTCGCGATTATCGCCCATCAGGAAAACGTGGCCCTCAGGAATGCGCACGGGTCCGTAAAAATCGGTTTCGCGCATGTCCTGGTCAATGATCGTGTAGGTGCGGCCATTCGGCAGCGTCTCGCGCTTGACCGGCAGCACGCAGACATACCTACCGTCCGGATCGAGCCGAAGTGCGCCGGGGAAGTGGATCGAGTTACACGGCGCATTGGCGTCGGCGCGCAGGTGCAGGGGTGGCAGCCATTCCTGCTTTACCAGTTTTCCGTTGAGAATGACGATGCCGCCGCGCACTTCGAGTAGGTCGCCGGGCAGGCCGATGACGCGCTTGATCAGATCCTCTCCCCGTCTGCCCGCGGCTGGCGGCGTCACGATCACGATATCACCGCGCTCTGGTAGTCGTTCGAATACCCGCCCAGGGATAAACGGGAGCAGGTGCAGGATCGGAGAGGTGTAAGACCATCCGTAGGGCCATTTGCTGACCAGCAACCGGTCCCCGACCAGCAAGGTGGGCATCATCGATCCGGAAGGGATATAATAGAGCTTGGCCACGAAAGACTGAAACGCCCCGACCAGGAGGGCAAGGACAAGGATTGCGCGGAACTCTTTGAGCCAACGGCGGCGGAGAAGTGGGATAGGAACATCAGCCATGTCCTATCCAAAAGGCTTGCGCCGCTTCTAGCCAGCGAAGCCGTGTCCGGACAGACCCAAATGTTGTCCGGACAGCTAATCGCGCGCCCCGCGGGCGCGAAACTCGCCATAGCTGAGCACCTTGTCGTGATTGCGATCGAGCCGTTCGAAGGCAGCATGACTGGTTAGCTCCGCGTGTGCCAAAGCCGGTGCGGCGGCTCCCGCGCCAAGAGCGATGCCGGCCGCGAGCGCACCAATGGTTCGCCATTGTATTCTGCGCGCTGTGGGCCTTTCCCGAGGACCTGCCGTGCTGGCGTCGATCAGGCTTCTGATCGCCGCGCTCGCCGAGACGTCATCTTCCCGGCAGCGGCGCATGAAGGCAGACTTGGCTTCGTGCGACAGCCGGATCTCGATTGTTTCGCTTTTCTTGGGCTCTCGCTTGCCGGACACGTTGTTGCGCTCCATCGTAATTGCCGCTGCGGCATGTCAGACTATCTTAGCACAGACGGCTCGGGTTAGTCCCGCAGTGGAAACGTCATATGACAAAAAGCAGATTTTAGGATCGTCAGGCGAGCCGGCGGACGGCGGACAATGGCGCGTCTAGCCGATGAGCGGCCTCGGTCGAAGCGGCCCCAACTGACGCAGGATCGACTACCGGTAGGCAACTTCGACACCGCAACCCGCGAGAGCGAGCCCGCCGAAATCGCGCTGCCGGGATGCGCCTGAAGATGTCGATCTGGGGATCGCTGCCCGCCGCAGCGCTCGCTCCGGGGGCGTGGCGAGCACCGGGCAGCGATCTCAGACAGTCCGGATCGTCCCGCCGTCAATGACTACCTCCGCGCCATGGATCGCGGCGGCACGATCGGAAGCGAGATAGGCGATCAGGTCTGCCACCTCTTCGGGCTCGGCTCCGCGCCCGATCGAAATCCCGCCCAGGGCATCGAGCACGGATTGACGCGCCTCCTGGATAGTGCCGCCATTTGCAGCCCGAAGCATTTCGAGAAAGTCGCCGGTGGCCTCCGTCATGATCCAGCCGGGCGAGACGACGTTCACCCGCACGCCCTTGGGTCCGAGTTCCTTCGAGATCGACTTGCTGTAGGTTCTGAGCGCCGCCTTGGAGGCAGCATAGCCGGTTGTGGATTCGGGAAGCGGCAGGACGGACTGGATCGAGGTGACATGCACCACAGTGCCCTTGCCCCGTTCGAGCATCTGCGGGATCAGCAGGCGATCCAGTCGGACGGTCGCCAGCAGGTTGAGGTTCAGCTCGGCCAGCCAGTGCTCGTCCGTCAGCGCGACAAAGCCACCGGCAGGCGACGCCGAACCGCCAATGACATGGGCGAGAATGTCGATGCCGCCCAGCCGCTCGATCGCCGCCTTGGCCAGCATTTCGCCGCCCTCAGCTGTAGTCAGGTCAGCCTGGACATAATCGACTCCGTCGATGGTGTGCTTGATTGTCCGGGCGGCGGTCATGACCCGCGCTCCGCCGGCCAGGAAGCGTTCGACCGTGGCACGGCCGAGACCCTTGGTGCCGCCGCTGATGAGCACGCGCTTGCCGGCGAACTCGGTCGAATCCGCCTTGATCGTCATACCGTGGTCTCCAGGGTCTTGATGGAGCCATCGACCAGCGTGAAGCGGTAGGTGAAACGGAGCGGGCTGCCCGGGAAGTCACCATAAGCGGGACCTTCGACGACGACATCGCCGCCCTCTTTCCGAAGCGTATCGGGCGTGAATATCGCCTTCACCGGGATCACTTCTTCCTCGAACAGCTGGCGGATCGCCGCCTTTCCATTGAAGTGCTTGCCATTATCGATGAACACGGCGTCGCGCAGGAAGGGCTTCAACATGCCGTCGATATCGAGACGGGCATTTGCCTCGACATAGGCGGCGATCGGCTTGGGCAGGTCCATCGACATGTTCATCTCCTTGAGGTGGAGACACCTATGTAACGATGGACTTTTCGCCTGATAATCGAGACAAATCGTGATGGAGTGTTACGGAGAACGGAACAATGACTCGCCATTCGCTCATCGAACTCGAGGCGGTGCTGGCCATCGTTCGGTGTGGCTCGTTCCGCGCAGCGGCGCTCGATCTCGGTATCTCAACGACTGCCATCAGCAATGCAGTGGGGAAGCTCGAGCGAGAACTTGCCGTCCGGCTGTTCAATCGCACTACTCGCAGCGTCTCGCTAACCTATGCGGGACGGATCTTCGTCGCACAAATCAAGCCTGCGCTCGAAGACATCCAGAAAGCGATGAATACGGCGCGCTCCCAGCAGGAAACGCCGTCCGGCACCTTGCGCATCAATGCCTTCGCGACGGCGGCACGCGAGATCATGACGCCGCTCGTCCTGACCTATCTGGACCGCTTTCCGCAGGTTCATATCGACTTGGTGACCGAGGGGCGTCTCGTCGATGTCGTCGCAGCTGGCTTCGACCTTGGCGTGCGCAGCGCCGATCTTGTGCCCAGCGACGCGATCGCCATCCCGCTGGGGCAAGAGCGACGCATGGCGGTTGCCGCGTCCCCCGCCTTTTTCGAAGGCAGGGCTATCCCGCAGCTGCCGCAGGAGCTGCTCACTTACCCCTGCGTTCGCGTGCGGCTTCCCAATGGCGCATTGTTCCGATGGCGGTTTGAGAACGGCGGAGAGGAGCTGCAGCTCGACGTCGAGGGACCGATGACCCTCGACGAAGCGTCGCTTGCGCGCATCGCCGTGACGAACGGCGTAGGGATCGGCTATTTCATGGAAGCGGATGTCCGCGAGGACATCGCGGCGGGTCGGCTCGTTCGCATTCTCGAAGACTGGACGCCACCGCTCGTGCCGCTGTGCCTTTATTACTCCAATCGGCGAAATTCCTCCGCGGCCTTCCGAGCCTTCATCGCGCTCGCGCGCGACTTCGCCGCCGGACGGCTCCCATAGCCTTGAGCGCGACTGTCGCGCGTTTACCGCAATGGCCTCTTTCAACCATTGACGATGGCCCAACTACGCGCCCAGCGGCAGCCTTTCGGCCATCCGATCGCCCGCGCGGCTACCGGATTTAGGGCACGAAGGGGACACCGCTTACCGTTTAACACCATGGAAAAAATCAGTCTCAAGGACCGCCACTCTCACACTTTGCCAATTGCGGGTTGAAGGCTGCGGGCGCGGATTAGAAGAAAGGCAGCACAGGCGCTCATGGCCGGAAACGCCGAACCGACAAGCAGGATTTGCGTGTTTGTGGCGTTTAGCTGAAGCGCCAGCGAAACCAAAAGTGGGGAAGCGACGCTGCTGGTTCGGCCCACGCCTTGTGCCCATCCAACGCCGCTCGCCCGCAGTCCCGAAGGATAAACATCCGCCGCCACCACGTTGTTGCAGATGTAGCCACCCACAACGCAGAAGCCGACAATGACGTTGATCGGGAAGATCAACCATGAATCAAAAAATAGCGGCAACGCGGCCATGGTCGCGCCCGCGATAGCGTAATTGACGAGTAGCCAGGTCTTTCCAATAGCATTCAGCAGCAGGCCGCCGATCACACCGCCGAACAGCCCGCCGGCACTGATGAAGGCAACTGCGAAGGCAGCCTGCGCAGTGGAATAACCGCTTCTGGTGAGCAACGACGGCATCCACGACATGATCATATAAAGCGTGCCCACTCCGCCGAAATGCAGCAGCCACACGCTCGCGGTCAGTCCCCGCTGTCCCGGACGGACCAGGGCTTTGATGCCGGCGATATAGCCACCGCCGTTCCGATCCGCGGTCTTCGCGGCATTGCCGAGAAAGAAGAAGAACAAAATCCCGACGACGAGGAGCGCGGCAGCGCCGCCGTAAAACAGGACCCGCCAGCCCCAGGCCGGAATGACGGCCGAGGCGAGCACGCCGCACAAGAGATTGCCGAGCGAAAAGCCGCAGCCGACGACCGTGACCATCAATACGCGAACCCGCCGGGGTGCGACTTCGAATGCGACCGCGACCACCAGCGCCGTCATCGCGCCGACCGTCAGTCCCACACAGATCCGCGACAGCACGAGATGCGTCAGATCGGCAGCAAGCGCGTTGGCCATGGTGGCGACGGTCGCACCTGACACTGCCACGAGCATGATCGCCCGCCTGCCGTATCGATCCGCAGCTGGCGCCAGGACAAGTGCGCCCAGAACCAGCCCGATAAGCCCCGCAGAGAAAACCCAGCCGAAGGTCGACAGAGGCACGGACCACTCGCGGGCGATGTCGGGCGTGACATAGGAAATGATCGCGACGTCGTAACCGTCGATTACCGCGCACAGCAGGCAGGCGGCGAGAAGCATGACCGATCGCACGGTAAAGCCCTCGGTCGGCGTCTCCGCGCCGCTCGGATTGGGATTGATCAGTTTTTCCTCCCGGACTTCTTTTTATTGTTCGGGCGAGATATAGCAGATTCGTGGTAGCGAAAAGATAGTCGCTGTCGCGGAGTTTCGGGGTGGGCGAGGGCGCGGTGCGGCGATCCGGTTCCGTTTTCCGGGACGGTCTTCGCCGCCTATGCACTCTCCGACCGTTATTTGTGCGCTGAGGCGCCGTAACTCGCCCCACTTGCGGTGTCTCGCTTGGCCAACTCCGGCTAAGGACCGGTGGGCGCGGGACTGGCCTCCGGTCTGGGTTCGGTGGGGAAGCATGGAGGATGAAGCTGCAATGGTTGTTGAAGACGCTCAGGCTTTGCTGCAACCGATCGAGTTTGCGGGCCTAACGCTTCCGAACCGCGTCGTGATGTCTCCGATGACGCGGAGCCGGACGCCGGGCGGCGTGCCGAACGCGCTCAATGCGGAATACTATGCGCAGCGCGCGAGCGCCGGGCTGGTGTTCGCGGAGTCCACCGCCATCTCGCCCTACGGGGTCGGCTTCACCGACACGCCGGGAATCTTCAGCGATGAGCAGGCGGCCGGCTGGGCCAAGGTGACCGACGCGGTACACCGGCGCGGCGGGCATATCGTGCTGCAACTGTGGCACAGCGGACATTATTCGCACCGCTCGCTCCTGCCCGGCGGCGCGTTGCCCATCGGGCCTTCGGCCAGACCGGTTTCCGGAACGGTTTGGACTCCTTTGGGGCCCATGGAGGTCGAAGTCCCGCGGGCGCTGGAGCAGGAAGGCGTGCCGCAGGTGCTTGATGAATATCGTGTGGCAGCCAAGCTGGCGCTCGCGGCGAACTTCGATGCGGTCGAGGTCCATGCGGGCAACGGTTATCTGATCGACCAGTTTCTGCGTGATTCCACCAATCACCGGACCGACGAATATGGCGGGCCGCCCGAGAACCGGATGCGGTTGCTGCTCGAGGTGGTCGAGGCGGTTTCCTCGATCTGGGGTCGGGAGCGGGTCGGGGTCCGGCTGTCTCCGACCAATCCTTCGGTGTTCGGTATCATGGATTCGCAGCCCGAAGTGCTGTTCCCGCAAGTGGTCGACGCGCTCGAGCGGGCCGGGATCGGCTTCCTCGACATGGTCGAAGGCGGGACCGGGGATTCCGCGGATCAATGCCCTTTCGATTACGAGGCGCTGCGGCGGCGCTTCTCGGGCGTCTATATCGCGAACAACCGTTTCACCCAGGAAAGCGCCGAATGCGCGGTCGCCGAAGGGCGCGCCGACATGATCGCCTTCGGGCGCTCGTTCATCGCGAACCCCGATCTGGTCGAACGTTTCCGCAGGCGGGCGCCGCTCAACCCGATCGCGTTCGAGACACTTCGCGGCCCCGGCGCGGAAGGGTATCTGGATTACCCGACGCTGGCGTGAGTGCTGCTCGCGGGTTGCTGGCGTGACTGTATGAAACCGCGTTCGCCCGAAAAGAGGCCGGCGCACAATGGGTGAGGTTACATTGGCAAACTCGAAACCATCGGCGGTAGCGGCGCCGGCCGCGCCGCTAGCCGACCGGGCCTTTACCCGATCGACGATGATCCTGATTGTCGCATGCGTGCTGTGCGCGATCCTCGACGGGTATGACGTCGTGGTCATTTCCTATGTCGTTCCGTTGCTGTCCAAGGAATGGTCCGAGCCGCTTGCCGGTTTCGGGATCGTTTTCTCGATAGGCTTGGTGGGCTTGGTGGTGGGCGCGCTGGGGCTCGCGCCGCTGGCAGACCAACATGGTCGGCGAAAAATCATGCTCGGCGCTCTGGTGCTCGGGGCTGTAGCGACTTTTGCGAACGCTTTCGTCGGCGGGTTGGTGCCCTTGCTGGTCTGCCGGCTTTTCGTGGGCCTTGCGATGGGTGTAATCATCGCACTGGTGGTGACGATCGCTCACGAGGCATCTCCGCCGCGATATCGCATGCTGATCGTCACCATCGTGGGTTGCGGCCTGTCGCTGGGCAATCTCGCGGCCGGCCTGCTCGCATCCGTCGTGCTGCCGCGCTTCGGCTGGGAGCCGCTGTTTCTGGGGGCGGCAGCACTGAACGTCCTCATCGGAGCGATGTTCGTTGTAACCTTGCGGGATTCGGTGGTCGCGCGAAAGACCGCCCGGACGCATTATCTCTCGCACATCGGCTCGCTGTTCAGCAAGGATCTGGCGAAGCTGACCGTCGTGCTGTGGGTTCTGCACTTCGGCGGAGTGGGCGCCAACTACATGCTGATCTCGTGGCTTCCGTCGCTGTTGACGCGGTCGGGCTATGCTGCGGCGGACGCGGCGCTGGCGACATCCCTGATCAGTTTCGGCGGACTCGTTGGAGGACTGCTTTCGGGTTTCGCGCTCGCTCGCTTCGGGCGCGCCTGGATCTTTACGCTTTATGGCTGTGCCGCGCTGCTCATCGTCACGATCCCGTTCGTCCTGGGCACGCCGTGGCTCTACGCGATCAATTTCGTCGTCGGCATCTGCATCGTCGGCGGCTACATCAGCAACAACGCGATCACGTCGGAGCTCTACCCGGCATCGTCCCGCGCAAGCGGACTGGGCTGGGCTCAAGGGGTCGGAAGGTCGGGCGGGGTGATCACCCCGCTCATCGTTTCCCTGGCGCTGCAACTCAACGCCTCGCTAACCCAGATCGTGCTTCTGGCTGCGGTGTTCCCGCTAATGAGTACGATCGCCGCAATTCTTCTCGGCAAGGTTTCGGCTCCCACGGAGCTGCGCACCGATGAGGTAACGTAGGGATGACGGCGAGGGCGTGCGATCCGGCGGCTCGAACGATGCGGGAGGAAGTGGCCGATTTCAAACGCGCTTCGATCCTCAGGGAAGCCGCCCGCCAGTTCTATACGAAGGGCTATGACGGCACCCGGATCGACGAGATCGCGAGCGTGCTCGGCGTGACCAAGCCGTTCATATATTATCACTTCAAGAACAAGACCGAGCTGCTCGACGAGATCTGCGTGAGAGCGACCGCCGTCTCGGGCGAGGCCCTCGAAATGGTCGCCGAGCAAAACCACGAGATCGGCGTCGAGCTGCGCGAGGCGATCCGGCTCCTTGCCCTTCAGGTGATCGAGAACCGGGCCGATATCGCGATCTGCTTTCGGGAGGAGAAATATATCTCTCCCGAAGCGAGGCTACGCCTGGAGGCCAACCGGCGCCGCTATGATGCCGCCCTGAGCGATATACTGAAACGGGCGGGCCGCGAGGGGCTGATCTCGATCGGCGATCCGCAAGTGGCGACCCAGGTACTGACCGGTGCGATCACCTGGAGCTTTGTCTGGTACCGGGAGGGCGGCCGGCTGCAGCCCGAGGATGTGGCTGAACAAGTACTGGATCTGGCGGCGGCGATGCTGAATGCGGGGAAGTTGTCGGCGTAGCCTATCCTGCTTGTCGGCGATCCGTCGCGCCGTTGCACTCAGTGACACAAATCCATTCACGCACTGACAACCACATTGCGCCGGATGCTGGTATCTCAAATCACCGAAATAAGAGCCGGGGGCGAATATCGCTCGCCGGGAATATAATCTCGACGGGGAGAATGCATGTTGTACTCGTTTTATCGTAACGCTCGGAATGGGCGCAAGGCCGGTCTGCTTGTGGGCGCCGCCCTGGCGCTGGTGCTGATGCCTTCGGCGGTCATGGCGCAGGACGCTGATGCAGCGAAAAGCCCTGATGCCGCGAAAAGCAGCGACGACCAGATCCAGGAAATCGTCGTCACCGCGCAGTTCACCAGCCAGAACGTTCGCGACGTGCCGATCTCGATCACAGCCGTCTCGGGTGAGACGCTGGAGGCACGCGGTCAGACCAGTCTTACCGACATCGGCCAATCGACCCCGGGTCTGGCGATCCGTCCGTCGGGCCAATACGGCAACGCCACCGCCGTGACCATTCGCGGCGTCGGCAACTTCAACGCGCTCTACGGTTACGAGCCGGGCGTCGGCATCTATATCGACGACGTCTACTATCCGACGCTTTACGGCTCACAGCTCGACCTGCTCGATCTCGACCGGATCGAAGTGCTTCGTGGACCGCAGGGGACGCTGGCGGGCAAGAACTCGATCGGCGGCGCCGTGAAGCTCTACAGCCGCGCGCCCACCGGCAAGGGCGACGGCTATGTCGAGGCCACGATCGGCGAGCGCAACCAGCGGGGCATGCGCGCGGCGGCAGACTTCACGCTTGTGCCGGATCGGTTGTTCTTCCGTATTTCGGGCGTTTACAAGTCGGTCGACGGCTATGTAAACCGGATCGACTACAAGTGCCGCAATCCCACCGCCAACGTTCCGACCGTGGCGCCGCAGTACGATCTCGGGAACTGCAAGATCGGCACCGAAGGCGGCACGGACTATGGTGGCGTGCGCGGCGCATTGCGCTACCTCAGCGAAGATGAGCGCCTGGACGCGACGCTGCAGTTCGACGTCTACAAGGATACCAGCGACGCCCAGCCCGATCGCCTGGTGACGGTCAATCCGGCCAGCCCGAACGCGGCGTTGCTGACGCCCTTCCTGGATTCCGGAAAATACGAAAGCTACTCCACGTTCCAGACCCAGACCGGGCGCGGCTTCGAAGGCGTCAACCGGCTCAAGGGTTACGGCTTTTCCGGCCGGGTATCGTACGATCTCGCCGATCATCTCAATTTCACGTCGATCACGGCATACCGTTCGTACAACGCTGGCTATCAGGTCGATATCGACGGTACGCCCTACGGCATGACGACCGAAGACCTGCACCTGCATTTCAACTGGTTCACGCAGGAAGTCCGGCTCGGCGGATCGTTCCTCGACAATGTGATCGAATACACTCTGGGCGGTTATTACTACAAGGCGACCGGCAACCAGGCGGGCCTGCTGCAAATCAGCGGAACCGTGGTTCCGCCGCCTACTGTCCCTACTTCATTCGTGCTTAATGCCTTGCAGGGCGACATCATCAAGTCGGAAAGCAAGGCGGCCTTCCTCAATACGATTATCCATCCGGTGGAGAATCTGGACATCGCCGCGGGCATCCGTTGGACCGACGACAGCAAGGATTATTTCTACCACCGTCGCGACGCGAACACCCTGCTGCCGATCTCGCCCCCGGATGGGTTGGGTGGTTCGTTCTCGGGTGACAGGATCGATTACCGGGTTGCGCTTTCCTATCACATCAGCCCGTCGATCATGGCCTACGGGTCGATTTCGACCGGCTTCAAGGGTGGCGGCGTTAATCCGGCGATCTACCGTGCGGAGCAGATCGTCGAGTTCGGACCCGAAAAGCTCACGGCGTACGAACTCGGCACCAAGGCTTCGCTGTTCGACCGGCATCTGACGATCGATGTTTCGGGGTATTACAACAAGTACAATGACATTCAGCTGATCATCACGTCGGGCACGGGGATTTTTGCAGCTCCGGCGTCGGTTCCGGTCAACGGCGGCGCGGCAACCATCAAGGGTGTCGAGGTCGAAGCGAACGCGTCGTTCGGCGGCTTCAGCGCCGATGCTTCGTTCAGCACGCTCGACTTCAAATATACCGATATCACCGCGGGCACGGGTATCAAGCCGAACTTCATCACGCCCTATACCCCTAAGACCAAGTGGTCGGCCGGTGCGCAGTACGCGCTCGATCTGAGCGGTGGCCTGTCGCTGACGCCGCGCATCGATGTCAGCCATCAGTCGGGCATCTACTCGCTCGCGATCAATGCCCCCACCAACTATTCTTCGGGCTTTACGACCGCGAACGCGCATCTGAAACTGCAGAGCGAGGATGGCCATTGGTCCTTCGACCTGGCCGCGAGCAACCTGTTCAACAAGTATTATTACACCAGCCGTTACGCCAATCTGTACGGCCTGATGGGGACCATATCCGGTCAGGTCGCGCCCCCCCGGCAGATTAGCGGAACGCTGCGCTACAATTTCTGATCAAAGAATAACCTCTCCTCCCGGGCGGTGCACGAAAGTGTGCCGCCCACCCCTTTTTGGGGCGCGCATTCGGATTGGACGATTCCATCCCAGTGCCGTCATGGAGGCAGGAAAAGAAACCCGGGGTTAGCCGGCGGCCCGCGCGCCTTCCAGCCGCTGGCGATATGTCGAGGGCGGGTATCCGTACTGCCCGCGAAACCGCTTGGAGAAGCCGTTTGAATCGCGAAACCCGCATCGAAGCGCAATTTCCATGATGTCCACGCAATCGAAACGATGATCCTCGAGCAGGCGTCTCGCACTTTCGAGGCGGACTCTCGCCAGTTCCTTACCAAAGCTCGTGCCAGCCCTTGCGAATAACAAGTGCACATATCGCTTCGACAAGCCGTGCTGTTCCGCGAGTTGGGAAGGGTCGAAGTCCGGCTCCCGGTGGCGGTCGGACAAGGTTTCGCCGAGGCGCTTGAGAAGCGCCTTCTGATGGCGGGTCGCGGGCGAGGTGTCCGTCCCCAGCGCGATCGCCAACTGGGCCATCACCTGTTCGACGACTACGAACTCGGGCAATGCCAATCCGCGGGGAGCGGTTTCCGGAAAATTGGACAGGGTTGCCGAAAGGGCGCGGCCCCAGCCCGCTTTGCCGTCGATCGTTCGCGCGGTCATGCATTCGGGATCGGGAAGCCAGCTTTGCAAGATCTGGTTGGAAACCGACATGCTCAGGCCAATGAAGTGATCCTGCGCCTGGATTGAATAGGGCGCTTTCGCGGACAAGAGGATGCAATCGCCCGGATTTGCGATCGCGGTTCGGCCATGCTGTTCGATCACGACCTGGCCCGAACGCTGCTGAATGACGAAGTAACCGTCCTTGCGGTCACGCCGGATATGCTCGCGCGTTCGCTCGATGTGCGATCCGGCAGAGTGAACTTCCTGAACGCCCACCGGCCCGAAGGCGTAATGTGTTAGAGACGCATTGAAATCGTCCGCCGCAAACGGCGTGATGTTGCAGGCTATGAACGTCTCCGCGACCAGTTCCCGCCACTGGCGAAGCGTTCGCTCACCGCTAGCTTGGCTGGTCGACCAAGAATGGCCAGCTTCACTCATTGATCCTCCTCGACGCGCCTCATTCGACATGATCGTCCCGCCGGACCGAGATCCGTGCGGACTCCGTGGAGAATCGCATATATTACGCCACAGCGGATAGCAATTCGCTGTTGCGAATATATGCGCTGATCGTTATCGGCTTGGCGCGTGGAAGGCCGTATGTCGGAGGTGCCGGTGCAATCTAGGATAGTGGTTTTGGTGAAGCAGGTTCTGGACGCGAATGTCCGGCCGCGCGTACGGCCGGACGGCAGCGGCGTGGATCTCGCCAACCTCAAACTCTCGATGAATCCGTTCGACGAGATTGCTCTTGAGGCAGCGGTGAAGCTGAAAGAGCAGGGCGAGGCGCAGGAGGTTATCGCGATCACGGTCGGACGCGGCAAAGCTCAGGACACCTTGCGGGCGGCGCTCGCGATGGGGGCGGACCGGGGAATCCTCGTCGAATGCGAACCCGAACTGGAACCTTTGGCGGTCGCCAAGGCCGCGTGGTCCGTCATAACGGATCTTGAGCCGGTCCTGGTGATTGCGGGCAAGCAGGCGATCGACGACGATTGCCATCAGACCGGACAGATGCTTGCGGCGCTTCTCGGCTGGGGTCAGGCCCTTTGTGCATCGCGCATCGCACTTTCGCATGATCACGCCGAAGTCGATTGCGAGGTGGATAATGGCAGGGAGACATTGCGCCTGCCTCTCCCGGCGGTCGTGACCACCGATCTGCGCCTGAATACGCCGCGATCCATTTCCCTTCCCAATCTCATGAAGGCGAAGTCCAAGCCGATCGACATCGTCGCCTCGTCCGCGCTCGAGATCGACGTTCGCCCGCGGCTGAAGATCGTCGAGGTCCGTGAACCGCGGGTGCGGTCTGCGGGGGTCAAGGTGGAGACCGCGGCCGAGATCGCCAAAGTCCTGAAGGAACTGACCGTTGCCTGATCAAGCTGAGAGAACGTCCATGAAAACCCTGGTCCTCGCCGAGCACAATGGTTCGGCGGTCGAAAGCGCAACCTATGCGGCCATCGCCGCCGCAGCCCTGATCGGCGGCGTGGAGGTCCTCGTCGCAGGTTTCGGCTGCGGGGCGGCGGCCGATGAGGCGGCCAGGCTGGAAGGGGTTGACCGGGTGTTGCTGGCAGACGCCCCGGCATATCGCGACCAGCTTGCCGAAAACGTTTCGGCCCTGGTTCTCAGCCTGATGCCGCAGTTCGACGCCTTCATCGCGCCGACCACGAGCAGGGGCAAGGGGGTCGCGCCGCGGGTCGCGGCCATTCTCGACGTGATGCAGATTTCCGACATCGTCGCGGTCGATGCGCCGCGGGTGTTCAGGCGCCCCATCTATGCCGGCAACGCGATTCAGACCGTCACCAGCGATGAAGCCAAGCTCGTCGTGACCGTCCGGATATCTGCGTTCCGCTCGCTGGGTGTGCGGGACGGGGCCTGCGAGATCGTGTCAGTATCGCAGGCCGAGGAGCTGGGCCTGTCCGAGTTGATCGGCTCGGACATCGTGAAATCCGATCGTCCCGAGCTGGCCAGCGCCAAGATCATCGTGTCGGGCGGGCGGGCGCTGCGTGATGCCGAAACCTTCGCGCGCACGCTCACCCCGCTGGCGGACCGGCTCGGCGCCGCGATCGGCGCGAGCCGTGCCGCGGTCGATGCGGGCTATATCTCGAACGAATACCAGGTCGGGCAAACCGGCAAGATCGTCGCACCGGAGGTCTATTTTGCGATCGGCATCTCGGGTGCGATCCAGCATCTCGCCGGGATGAAGGAATCGCGGGTCATCATCGCGATCAATTCCGATCCGGATGCGCCGATCTTTCAAGTCGCCGACTACGCGCTGGTGGGCGATCTGTTCGAAGCGATCCCGGAGATACTCGAGCATCTTGGGGCTTAGGCCGGCGCCTTCCGCTGGCACGCACGGTAAAGCAGGCCTTGGCGTGCCGGGATATTGTCGGTTAAGAGCGAGCTTCGAGGGGGTAGTTGCGGCATGTCCAAGATCGTTGATCGCACCCTCGATTTCTTCGAGCTGTTCGCCGAGCAGAAGCGCACGCTGTCCTTGTCCGAGATCGCGAAGCTCCTGGGTATTCCGGTATCGAGCTGCCACGACGTGCTCCAGGCACTGATCAGGCGCGGCTACATCTACGAACTGGCCTTACGCGCAGGCTATTATCCGACCGGCAGGCTCTACAACCTCGCCGAAGCGATCGTCGATCACGATCCGCTGTTGCTTCGCGCGGAACTTGCGATGGATGCGCTGGCGGTCAGCGTCGGCGAGACCGTCGCGCTCGCCAAGGCGAGCGATCTCGAGCTGAGCTACGTGATGGTGAAGGAATCCAATCATCAGCTCAGGTTCTCGGTACGGGTAGGGGACGGGGTCCGCAGCCTCTACGCCACCTCGGCCGGCAAAGCCCTGCTCGGCTCGCTGGACGACAAGGCGCGCGAAGCGGTCATCGGACGGCTGAAACTGGAACAATTCACACCAGTGACGATCACCGACAAGGATCGGTTGCGGCAGGACATTGCCCTCGCAAACGAGCGTGGATGGTATCTCAACGACGAGGAAAGCGCGCTCGACGCGATGACCCTTTCAGCCAGTTTCCGCTGGCGCAACGTGCTCTATGTGCTCACCGTCGCCGGACCGAAGAGCCGCGTGTCGAGCAAGCGTGACGAGATCATCGCGAGCCTGGTGGAAACCTGCCGGCAATTGTCGGCCTGAGCTGCCACGCGCCGCCGTCCGGGCGGCATAAATAAATCGAAAAACAGGTCAAACACGCCGCTTTGCGGTGGGTGGAGCGCGTCTCGCTGCGCGGGGGTTGACAAGTTCGTTCAACGGCGACAATCCGCTATCACGAAATATAGTTCGGCAGAGCGGAAGGGCTGTTCATGGATTTTGGGTTGAGCGCCGACCAGTTGGCACTGATCGAAGCGGTGGAGCGCACCTGTGCCCCGTTCGATGACGAGTACTGGAGCCGCTGCGAGGAAGAGCATCGCTTTCCGCATGAATTCTACGCCGCCTTCGCCGACGGGGGCTGGATCGGTATCGCGATGCCGGAGGAATTCGGGGGCGCCGGGCTGGGCATCACCGAAGCCGCGCTGCTGATGCTCACCGTCAGCCGCATGGGCGGGGCAATGGCGGCCGCGTCGTCGATCCATATCAACATCTTCGGCCCCCATCCGATCGTGGTGCACGGGACGCAGGAGCAAAAGGAGCGCTGGCTGCCTCCGATCATTCAGGGCAGGGAAAAAACCTGTTTCGGCATCACCGAGCCTGACGCGGGCCTCGACACCGGACGGATCAAGACGAAGGCCGAGCGGACGAGCGACGGCTACGTCATAAACGGCCAGAAGATCTGGACCTCGACCGCGCAGGTGGCCGACAATATCCTGATTCTCGCCCGCACGACCCCGCGCGAGGAATGCGAGAAGTCGATCGATGGGCTGAGCCTGTTCTATACCAAGCTCGACCGCGAACGGATCGAGGTGCGCCGGATCGAGAAGATGGGCCGGGCGGCGGTCGATTCGAACCAGATCTTCATCGACAATCTGCATGTCGACCGCGACGCGTTGATCGGCGAGGAAGGGAAGGGCTTCCGGGCCCTGCTTCACGGGCTCAACCCGGAGCGGATCATCAATGCCGTCGAGTCTATCGGGATCGGACGCGATGCGCTCGCCCGCGCCACGCAATATGCCAAGGACCGGATCGTGTTCGACCGGCCTATTGGCCAGAACCAGTCGGTCGCGCATCCGCTCGCCCGATCCTGGGTCGAGCTCGAAGCTGCCTATCTCATGGCGATGCGCGCGGCGACCTTGTACGATCGCGGCGAAAGCTGTGGGCTGGAGGCGAATGCGGCGAAGCTGCTGGGTTCGGAAGCCGGCTTCAACGCCGCGCACCAGTCCTTCATGACCCTTGGCGGCATGGGTTATGCGAAGGAATACCAGATCGAGAGGCTGCTGCGCGAAGTGATCATCGCGCGCACCGCTCCGGTGAGCACGAATATGGTGCTCAACTTCATTTCGGAGCGCGCGCTCGGCCTCCCGCGGTCGTATTGAGATGGGTACGGAAGCCCTGAAAGGGATCGTCGTGCTCGATCTCACCCGCGTGCTGGCGGGGCCGATGTGTACCCAGTATCTGGCGGATCTGGGCGCACGGGTGATCAAGGTCGAACCGCTCGGCCTTGGCGACGAGACGCGCGGATGGCCTCCGTTCGGACCCGATGGAAGCGCGGTCTTCGCCAATTTCAATCGGAACAAGAAGTCGATCGCGGTCGATCTGAAATCGGCCGAGGGCCAGGCCGTGTTGCACCGGCTTGCACAGCGGGCGGACGTCGTGATCGAAAACTTCGGTTATGGGGTCGCGCAGAGGCTCGGGGTCGATGAACCCACACTCCGCGCGCTGAACCAACGACTGGTCTATTGCAGCATAGGCGGTTTCGGAGCCGGCGGTCCGCTCAGCAAGCTGCCAGCCTATGACGTCGTGCTCCAGGCGTTCACCGGAATGATGGAACTGACCGGCGATGTCGGCAGCGGTCCGATCCGGAGCCCCTATTCGCCAAACGACTATGTCACCGGTCTCCATGCGGTGATCGGCATTCTCGCCGCGTTGCGCCGACGGGATCAAGACGGTGTCGGCGAGCGAGTGGATGTCTCGCTGTTCGATACGGCGATGGGGCTGCTGTCCTACCAGATCGAAAGCTACTGGGCTTCGGGCAAGCTTCCGCAGAAGAACGGTTCTTCGCACCCGTCGATGTGTCCCTACCAGGCACTGGACGCAGCGGACGGGCCGATGTTGCTGGCGGTTTCCAACGACAGCCAATGGCAGCGGTTTTGCGACGCGGCGGGGGCGCCGGAGCTCAAGACCGATCCGCGTTTCGCCACCAATGCGCAGCGGGTAGCCAATCGGCCCGAGACGCTCGCTGCTGTCCAGGAACTGCTCAAGACGCGTACCGGGGAGGAATGGATGCTGCTTCTGGGGCAAAACCGTGTCCCCTGCTCGCCGATCCTGAACCTGGACGGCGTGCTCGCGCATCCGCAGACCACGAACCGGGATGTGATCCGGACCTACCGCTCGGCGGACGGCGACGAGCGGCAGGCAATCACGGTGCCGGTGAAATTCGACGGCCAGGAGAGATCCGTTGGCCGACGGCCTCCGGCGCTTGGCGAGGATACCGCGACTTTGCTGTCCGAAACCGGCCTGTCGGCGGATGAGATCGCCAGCCTTCAGGAACGCCACATCGTTGGCTAGCCGATATTTTGCAGGGAGATTGTGAGCGTGGAGACCCCAGACAATGACAGCGTCGACCTCCTGGTCGAGCGGCGGGGCGGCGTACTCTGGCTGACGATCAACCGGGAGGCGCGGCGCAACGCGATCAGCGCGGCCCTGATCGAGCAGATGCACCGGGCGCTCCGTGAAGCGCAGGCGGATAGTTCGCTCAGGGCGATCGTGCTGACCGGAGCCGGTGACAAGGCCTTTTGCGCGGGTGCGGACCTCGGGCGGGGGACGCAGGCCTTCCGCGACGAGGACGAGACCACGACGGATTTCGGCCGAATGGCGCGCACGGTGCGCGAACTCGGGGTCCCCCTGATCGCGCGCGTAAATGGCGCCTGCGTGGCCGGCGGAATGGGCTTGATGGGTATATGCGACCTTGCGGTAGCTTCCAATAACGCCCGCTTCGGCCTGCCGGAAGTGAAGGTCGGGGTATTTCCGATGCAGGTGCTGGTCCACCTCAGGGGAGTGATCGGAAGCCGGCTTGTCAGCGAACTGTGCATCACCGGTGACTTGATCGATGCCCACCGCGCGCTGGAGATCGGGCTGGTGAACCGGGTCGTGCCATTCGCCGAGCTCGATCAGGAAGTGGAAAAGCTGCTCGGCTCGATCCGCAAGGCCTCGCCGGCGGCCGTTCGCAGCGGCAAGCGGGCGATGGCGGCGATGCAGAACATGGCTTTCGATGAGGCGATGCCGTTCGCCGAAGCCCAGATCAACCTGATCTCGCGCACTTCGGGGGCGGCCGAAGGCATCGCGGCGTTCAACGAGCGACGCCCGGCGAAATGGGCGGAAGACGAACAATGACCGAACGCAAGATCGTGATCGGCGGCGCGTCGGGCGGCTGGGGGGACAGTCCGCGCGCTGTGCCGCAATTGCTGCGCGAGCGGCCCGACTATCTGATGATGGACTATCTTGCAGAGGTGACCATGTCGCTGCTCGCGCGGGCACGGCAGAAAGATCCCGAGCTGGGCTATGTCCCCGACTTCGTTTCCTTCCTGGCGCCTTACCTCGGCGAGTTGCGCGGCACGAAGGTGATCACCAATGCGGGCGGTACGAACCCTCGCAATTGCCGTGCCGCGCTGGAGCGCGCATGCCGGGAAAGCGGCGTGGATCTCAAGATCGCGGTGGTGGAAGGCGACGACGTCTTGCCGCTCGTCGCAGGCCTGGCGCAGCCGCCGGAGGCGTTGGAAGGACTGGCGCCCGAGCGGCTGATCAGCGCCAACGCCTATCTCGGCGCATGGCCGATAGCAGCCGCGCTGCGTGCCGGAGCCGATGTCGTGATCACGGGCAGATGCGCCGACAGTGCGCTGGCGCTGGCTCCGCTGATCGCCGAATTCGGCTGGCAGCCCGACGAGTACGACAAGCTCGCGGCCGGCAGTCTCCTCGGTCACGTCATCGAGTGCGGCCCGCATGCGACCGGCGGGATCTTCACCGACTGGGCGGAAGTCCCCGGGTGGGAGAATATCGGTTATCCGCTCGCTGCATGCAATGCGGACGGCACGTTCGAGATTTACAAGCCGGCGGGCACCGGCGGGATGGTCAATTGCGCTGTGATCGCCGAACAGATCCTCTACGAAGTGGGCGATCCGGCGGCCTATGTGCTGCCGGATGTGATCGCCGATTTCACCAGGGTCACTCTGGAACAGATCGGCCCTGACCGGGTCGCGGTGCAAGGCGCGAAAGGGCATCCGGCCACGTCGACCTACAAGGTCTCGGGCACCTATCAGGACGGCTTCCGGCTGGTTGCATTCGTCTCGATCGTCGGGGTCGATGCAACGGCTAAGGCCGAACGGACCGCGGAGGCACTGATCCTGCGCGGGCAGAGGTTCTTCCAGGAAAGTGGCGCGGGGCCTTTCTCCGCCACACACATCGAAGTGCTCGGAAGCGAGGCCTCCTACGGCAGCCACGCGAAGCGCCGCGATACGCGCGAAGTGGTCCTTCGTCTCGTGCTCGCGCATCCCGATCGCAGAGCGCTCGATCTGTTCGGCCGGGAGGTTTCGTCAATGGGTCTCGGAGGCGCTCCCGGCACGACCGGCTATATCGGCGGGAGGGCGAAGGCGGTGCCCACCATCCGCCTGAGAAGCTGGCTGATCGCCAAATCCGAACTGCCACCGTCGCACGTTCAGCTGAACGACGAGCCTTGGTTCCAGGTGCAGTTGCCCGTCTCCGATGAAGCCGATCCGGTAGAAGGCGTGACGCCGGCCATTGCTGCCCCAGCGGCCCAGGCGAGCGAAGACACCGTCGGGATTCCGCTGCTCCGCCTTGCCCATGCGCGCTCGGGAGACAAGGGCAACGCTTCCAACATCGCCATCATCGCCAGGCGTGAGGACTATTTTCCGCTTCTGCGGGAGTTTCTCACCCCCTCGCTGGTGGCGAAGCATTTCTCCGAGGACGTCGCCGGAGCGGTGGAGCGGTTCGAAGCGCCGGGGCTGCACGGATTGAACTTCCTGCTGCACGAAGCGCTGGGCGGAGGCGGCATGTCGTCGATGCGGATCGATCCGCAGGGGAAAGCCTTCGGCCAGCGGCTGCTGGAAATGGAATTACCGCTGCCGCGGGCCGTGGCGGAGAAGCTGGGACTGGCGGCTTCCCTTCCCGCGTAGCCAGCCCGTGAAGGTTGCGGAGATGAACTTGAGCAAGAATATGGACTATCCGGACGTCGAAATGCTGGTGGGCGGCAAGTGGATCATGGCGGATCCGCGCCCGGTTCAGGACCCCTGCAGCGGAGCAGTGATCGGCGAGCGCGCCCACGCGACCGCGGCGCATATCGATGAAGCCGTCGATGCGGCGAGCAGCGGGATGCGCGAATGGTGGGATCTGGGTCCCGCCGGGCGTGAGTCCGTCATGGTCAAGGCCGCATCGCTGCTGCGCGAGCGGGTCGAGCAGATCGCCCGCATCATCACGCTGGAAGAGGGCAAGACGCTGCGCGAAGCACGCGGGGAAATTCTTCGCGCGGCGAGCTATATCGAATGGGACGCGCACGAGGGCCGCCGGCTGTACGGCCGGATCGTCCCATCGACCGACGATTATCAGCTTGCGGTGCACCGGCGCCCGGTCGGCCTGGTCGCGGGCTTCTCCCCGTGGAATTTCCCGATCGGTTCTCCCACCCGCAAGATCGGCGGAGCGCTCGCGGCGGGATGCGGGGTGATCCTGAAGGCGGCGGAGGATACGCCCGGTGCCGCGCGGCAACTGGTACAGGCGTTCGTCGATGCAGGGATTCCGGACGGCGCGTTAAGCCTCGTCTTCGGCGACCCGCCTGCTATCTCGGAACAATTGCTGGCGCATCCGGACGTCCGGATGATCACCTTCACCGGGTCGGTCGCGGTTGGCAAGCATCTTGCGGCGCTGGCGGGCGCGCAGATGAAACCGGCATTGATGGAGTTGGGCGGGCACTGCCCGGTGTTCGTTTCGGCCACCGCGGATATTCGCGCGGCTGCCCGGTCGACCGCGATGGTCAAGGCGATGAACGCCGGCCAGGTGTGCGTTTCGCCCACGCGGTTCTTCGTCGAGGAAGCGGCGTTCGACGCCTTTGCGGAAGAAATGGCCACGGCCGCGGGCGCGGTCCGGCTCGGCAGCGGGCTGGACGAGGCGACCGAGATGGGGCCGCTGATCAACCGGCGGCGTCTGGACTCGATCGCCGGGCTGGTCGACGAGGCGCGGGCGGACGGGGCGGAAATCCTGGCGGGAGGAGCGCAAGCCGACCGCCCGGGCAATTTCTATCCGCTCACTGTGCTGGCGGATGTCCCGGAAAACGCCAGGATCATGCGCGAGGAGCCGTTCGGCCCGGTCGCTCTGCTGGTGCGCGTCAAGGACGTCGATCAGGCGATCGAGCGTGCGAACTCGGTGGCTTACGGCCTCGCGGGTTATGCCTTCACCAACTCCGCCCGCGACATGCAGCGCCTTTCCAGTCGGCTCGAGGTCGGCAATCTCGCGATCAACCATCTCATGGCATCCGACGCCGACCTTCCTTTCGGAGGGGTGAAAGACAGCGGCCTTGGCCGCGAGGGCGGCGCGGAGGGGCCACTGAACCATACCATCGTCAAGACCGTCTCGACCCTGTTCCTTGACGTGAACTGAGAACCAGCGCGGGCAGGGGGTCGCCTGTTCCGCGGGGAGAAACAACGTGCGCCTCGAAGGCAAATTGGCCGTCATCACCGCAGCAGGCTCCGGCATGGGCCGCGCCGCCTGCATCCGCTTCGCCGAGGAAGGGGCGGCGGTCGTCGCGATCGACGTCTCGCGCGAAGGCCTCCGCCAGACGGTCGCCGAGGCAGGCGAGCGAGTGCAGGCGCTGCAGGCGGATCTCTCGAAGCCCGAGGAGTGCCGCCGCGCGGTGCGGGAAGCGGCCGCGCTGCTCGGCGGGCTCGACATCTTCTGGAACCACGTCGGCAGCCCGGCGCCCAATGTGATCGAAGGCCTCGAACTGGGCGACTACGATCTTGCGATGGCGCTGAACCTCACCTCGTGCGTCGTGATGGCGGGCGAGGCGCTGCCGCATCTGAAAGCCAGGGGGGGCGGCGCGATCCTGTTCACCGCCTCGACTTCCGGGCTGGTCGGATCCCCCCGAAGCCCGGTCTATTCGGCCGGCAAGTTCGGCGTGGTAGGCTTGGCCAAGTCGCTTGCGATCCGTTACGGACCTGACGGAATCCGGGTCAACGCGCTTTGTCCGGGCCTCACCGACACGCCGATGGCGTTTTCCTTCACCGCGCCCGACGGCCGCGCGGAGACCTCCGCCAAGGTGGCGGAAGCAACAAGGGCAAGCATTCCGCTGCGCCGGATCGCGACCCCGGCGGACGTCGCCAACGCGGCGCTGTTTCTGGTTTCGGACGAAGCCAGCTACATCACCGGCGTCGCCTTGCCGATCGACGGCGGTGCGACCGCCCTCTAGCTTGTCGTTGCCCGAGGGCCGCATTCCGACGCACGGGTAGGGCGCGTTGCTTGACCGTGCGGAAATGCTACCGTAGCGCCGGTCGCGGCGCGCTCCAGGCGAGAGCTTGCGGAGGCGCCGCTGGACGGAGGCCGAGGGGCGGACCTTGTCCGGGCGACGGAGTTGCGGCGATGGCGCGGACGATGCGGGAAGAAGTTGCCGATTTCAAACGCGCTTCCATACTCAAGGAAGCGGCGAGGCAATTCTACGTCAAGGGCTATGACGGCACCCGGATAGACGAGATCGCGGCGAGCCTGGGCGTCACCAAGCCCTTCATCTACTATCACTTCAAGAACAAGACCGAGATCCTCGACGAAATCTGCATCGAAGCGACCGCGATCTCGGGAGAGACACTGGAAGCGACGATCGCGGATCACGCCACCGTGACCGGCCAGCTCAGGGCGGCGGTGCGCGAACTGGTCTTGCAGGTGGTGGCCAACCAGACCGGCATCGCGATCTGCTTCCGCGAGGAGAAGTACATTTCCCCCGAAGCGCGCCAGCGCCTCGAGGCGAACCGCCGCCACTACGACGGCCTGCTGACGGACCTTCTGGTCCGCGCCAATCGCGAGAAGGTGATCGCGGTGCAGGATCCGCAGATCGCGACCCAGGTCCTCACCGGCGCAATCACCTGGAGCTTCGTGTGGTACCGCGAAGGCGGGCGTCTGAAGCCGGACGAGGTCGCCGACAATGTGCTCGATCTGACGATGGCGATGCTGAACGCGAAAGGCTGACGCTCTCCGGGCGGCCGATCGATCAGACGGCTCCGGCCAGTCCCCCCAGCGACTTGCCGCCATCGACGAACAAGGTCTGGCCGGTGATGAAGGAGGCGTCCGGCGAGGCGAGAAAAGCGATCGCGGGCGCGATCTCGGACGGCTTGGCGGGGCGGCCGCGCGCCTCGAGCGCCGAAGCGGCCTTGATCCCTTCCTCTCCGAATGCCTGGATCATCGGAGTGTCGGTGAAGCCCGGCGCGACCGCGTTCACGGTTATGAGCCGCTCGCGCAGGTCCATCGCCATCGAACGGACCATGCCGACCACCGCGGCCTTGGAAGACGCATAGGCGACATTGTTCCGCCCGCCCAGGACCCCGCGCGACGCCAGCATCACAATGCGCCCACCTTCGGGGATGCGCGCAAGCGCTTCCTGCGCGAGCCTGAAGACGCCGTAGACATTGACGTCGAAGGTCAGCGCGAAGTCCTCGTCGGTCTGCTGGTCGATCGGCTTGGGCCTGAGTATGCCCGCAGCACAGACCACGACGTGGATCGCCGCGAGGTCCGCGATCGAGCCGCGAATGCTTTCGCGCTCGGTCATGTTCGCGACCCGTCCCTCGACCGGCAGGCCCTCATCGGCGAGGGCGGCCGCGACCTCGACCACGGCCGGATTGAGGTCCAGCGCGATCACCGTATAGCCCTGCCGGGCAAGCAATTCGACGGTAGCCAGCCCGATGCCCTGGGCGCCTCCCGAAACGACTGCGGTCTGGCCTTTCACTTCCATTCTCCCTGCCTTCGCGGGTCACCGGTTATGCCCGGCCCCGTGGTGTCCGCGGCGTCAGGCGCAGGCTGCCTTCTCGAGGATTCTGAAACCCTCGTAGCCGGCTTGCGCGACCGCGTTGCATTTTTTCTCATAGTTGGGGACGCCGCCGGCATAGGCGAAGAACACCCGCGGCTTGCCCGGGATATTGGCGCCGAGATACCAATTGTCGGCCTTGGTCATGATGGTCTGTTCGGCGCATTGCCGCACATGTTCGGCCCAATCGTCCTCCGCCGCTTCGGTCGCTTCGATGCGGCGTCCTTCAAGATCGGTGAGGCACCGGTCGATCCATTCGACGTGAAATTCGATCGACGGCAACACATTGCTCAGCACCGACGGGCTGCCGGGGCCCGTGATGACGAACAGGCTGGGAAATCCGGCGACCATCAGGCCGAGATAGCATTTCGGGCCCGCGCTCCACTTTTCCTTCAAGGATCGCCCGCCCACTCCGCGGATGTCGATCCGATTGAGCGCGCCGGTTCCGGCGTCGTATCCGGTGGCATAAATCAGGGCGTCGAGGCGGTGAAAGACATCGCCCGTCTCGATCCCGTCCGACCACACACGCGTGATCGGCGTGCGGCGCAGATTGACCAGTGTCACATTCGGCCGGTTGTAGGTCGCGAAATAACCGGTGTCGCAGACCAACCGCTTTGCCCCGAGCGGATAGCCCTGCGGCGTGAGGTCTTCGGCGACTTGCGGGTCTTCGACGATCGAGGAGATCTTTCCGCGAACGAAATCGACCGCCGGCGCATTCGCCTCCAGCGACGTCAGCAGGTCGTCGAATGCGGCAATGAAGCTCGACCCGCCGCCTTTTTCCCCATCCCAGCGCGCCTCGAATTCCTGTTCGATTTCGGCGGGGGCGAAATTGCCGAGCGGCCCCCGGCTGCGTGGGAGAATCGTGCCGGTGCGGGTCCGATGGACCAGCGCGCGCATGTTCGGATAATCCGCTTTGATCGCCGCGATTTCCTCTTCCGCCAGCACGCGATTGCACGCCGGTACGCTGTAATTCGCGGTCCGCTGGAAGACCGTGAGGTGGTCCGCCTGTTTTGCGATCTCCGGAATGCATTGAATGCCCGAAGATCCGGTACCGATCACGCCGACCTTCTTTCCGGTGAAATCGACCGGGTGATGCGGCCAGGCCCCGGTGTGGTAGGATTCGCCGGCGAAGTTCCCGATCCCGGCGATGTCGGGAAGCTTCACATCGGACAGATTGCCGGTGGCCATTATGCAATAACGTGCGCGGAACACATCGCCCTGATGCGTCGTGACGGTCCAGAGGTCTTCGGCCTCGTCGAACACCGCGCTCTCGACCGTGCGATTGAAGCGGATGTCGCGGCGGAGGTCGAACCGGTCCGCGACGTGCTGCGCATAGGAAAGGATTTCGGTCTGAGGTGCGAAGCGTTCCGTCCAGACCCAGTCCTGATCGAGCTCTTCCGAAAAACCGTATGAATACTGATAGCTTTCGACGTCGCAGCGCGCGCCGGGATAGCGGTTCCAGTACCACGTGCCGCCGACGTCGGATCCGCGATCGATCGCGATGGCGGTGCGGTTCGAGAGGCGCAGCCGATGCAACATGTAAAGGCCGGCGAAGCCCGCTCCGACGATAACGACATCCAGCTCACGCGGGGAGTCCTGGTGGACCGCTTCCTGATACAAGGTCGTCTTTCCTAAGTTCTCAATAGTCATACCCACGGGTATAATGTTCTTCCTTATCGTGTCAATATGCTCTATCGAGATTTGGAAGCGGTAGCGCCAGTGCTGGCCGACGGCGCTTGACAGTCAACCAACTCATCGTATGGTAAAGATACCAGTGAGTATAAAAGATCGCCCCTGTGCTGGCTTTGGGGCGGCATGTGCCGCGCCATGTGGCACGGAACAAATGCGAGGGACGGGTGATGGTGGATAGTGCGGACATCGACGCATTCAGCGATGTTCACGGCGGCAGTGCGAAGTTCTGGCGCTCGCTCCAGACCCGCTGGCCGGAATTCTTTTCCGCTTATGCAGGGCTGGCCGATGTGCCGCGGCGGCGCGGCGCGCTGTCGGTGAAGACGCGCGAGCTGGTGCTGCTCGCCGTGAATGCCGCGGTGACCCATCTCAACCAGGGCGCGATGCGCGATCATATTCGAGCTGCGCTGCGCGAAGGCGCGAGCGCGGACGAAATCGCGGAGGTGCTGCAACTCGTCTCCGTGCTGGGCATCCATGCGATTTCGATCGGCTTTCCGGCAGTACTCGACATCGCGGTGCAGGCGGGCCGTGAACAGGAGCTTCCGCCGGCCGAGATGGATTCGCGTCAGCTCGAATTGAAGGACAGCTTCACCCGCACCCGTGGCTACTGGAATCCATTCTGGGAACAGGCCCTGCGGCTCGATCCGGCGCTGTTCGAAGCATACTTCGCTTATTCGAGCGTGCCCTGGAATCACGGCGTGCTCGAGCCGAAGGTGAAAGAGTTCGTCTACGTCGCGATCGATGCATCGACGACCCATATGTTCGACGATGGCACCCGGGGGCATATGGCCAACGCCTTCGAACAAGGCGCAACCGTCGATGAGATTCTCGAGGTTCTCGAATTATGCGTGCCGCTCGGCATCCAGTCGGTGACGATCGGGCTGCCGATCCTCGACGAGGAACTCGAACGGTTCGACCGCGAAACGGGAACGGGCCGATGACGCGGCCGATCGCATGGGTGACCGGAGCGAACCGCGGGATCGGGCGCGGTATTTCCGCTGCTCTGGCCGCGCGCGGTTTCGATCTCGTCGGCACCGATCTTGATGAGAACGATGACACCCGGACCACCGGCGCGATGGTCGAGGAAGCGGGCGGTTCCTTCCGTTTCCTGCAGGGCGACATCGGCCATGCGGGCGATGCCGCCGACCTGGCCGCAGCCGCGATGCGCGATGGTCCGATCCACTGTCTGGTCAACAATGCCGGGCTGCAGACGCGCCAGCGGGTCGACATTCTCGAACTTCCCGAAGCTGAATTCGACCGGCTGATGGCGGTCAATCTGCGCGGCACCTTCTTCCTCACGCAGGCGGTGGCGAAGGCGATGCTGGCCGATGAGGCGGTCCCGGGCCGGTCGATCGTCTCCATCACCTCCGTTGCCGCCCGCGCTGCCAACCCGATGTCGGCCGCCTATTGCATGACCAAGGCGGGCCTTTCGATGATGGTGAGGCTGTTCGCGCTCCGCCTCGCCGCATCCGGGATTGCGAGCTTCGAGGTGCGGCCCGGCCTGATCCGCACGCCGATGAATTCCGACGATCTGCGCCCCTATCTGGCGGCTTTCGAAAGCGGCCGGGTTCCCTACCGCGATTGGGGCCAGATCGATCAGGTCGGCAAGGCCGTCGCGACGCTGGCGTCGGGCGATATCCCCTACAGCACCGGCGAGGTGATCAACGTCGCCGGCGGTTTCCAGATCGAGCAGATTGCATAAATTCATGGCGAGCGAAGAATTTCAGAAACTGGCGGCCTATATGGCGGCCAATCCGATGCCCGAGCTCGGCAATGCCGAGATGCGCGAGCAGATGGACGCGTTCGGCCGGCGTGCAAAACTTCCCGCAGGCATGATCGCCGAGACGCCATCCGATACGCCGGTGCCGGCCCGCCTTCTGACACCTGCGAATGCGGAACCGGGACTGATTCTGTTCGCCCATGGCGGCGGGTTTACCCTGGGGTCGATCGCATCCCACGCGCACGTTGCCGCCTGGCTCGGCGAGGCCGCGCGATGCGCGGTGCTGATTTTTGATTATCGGCTGGCGCCGGAACATCCGTTTCCCGCGGCCCTGCACGACTATCGTGCAGTCTATCGGTGCGCGCTCGACCAGGGGACAGCATCTTCCAGCATCGCCTTTGCCGGCGATTCCGCCGGTGCCAACCTCAGTCTGTCGGTGGTGGTGAACGGCGATCTTCCCCTTCCGGGTGCGGTGGCGATGCTGTCGCCTTCGCTGGATCTCGCGGCCTACCTTGCACTCGATCCAGCGCAAATCTCGGACAAGAGCGTCGATGCGGCCGGCATTGCCGGGGGGTTCCGCGATTATATCGGAAGCGCCAACGCGGCCGATCCGCGGGTGTCACCAAACCGCGGCGGCGTCTCGGGTCTGCCACCCTTGTTCGTCCAGCTTGCGAAGCACGAGGTGTTCGCGCCCGAAGCGCTCGCCTTTGCCGAGCGGGTGAAGGCAGAGGGCGGGGCGGCCGAGATCGATGTGTGGGAGGAAATGGTTCACGATTGGCATTGGTATGCCCCGCGCCTTCCTGAAGCCCGCGAGGCTCTCGAACGGGCAGGGGCGTTCATCCGCCGGCATCTGGCCTGAGGTTGCCTCCCGGCTGCCGGTCTGCGATCAGTTTTCAGAGGAATAAGCCAAATGTCCGATACTACCGTCAGTCTCGGCGCCAGGGACGTGCTTGTCGAAACGCGCCCGAACGGTGAAATCGTCTTGCGGAATCCCGACCCGCTCGGGCCCTATCCGGCGCGCTTTACCGAACGACTGGAGCGATGGGCTGCCGAAGCGCCGGATCGCGTGTTCCTCGGCGAACGCGCGGGATCGGGCTGGCGGACCGTAACCTTCGCGGAAGCTTTGCGTACGGTCGAAGCGATCGGGCAGGCACTCGTGAACCGCGGGCTGGACAGCGGAACGCCGTTGATGATCCTCGCCGCCAACTCGATCGATCATGCGCTCGTCGCGCTTGCCTGCATGCATGTCGGCGTCCCTTCCGCGCCGATTTCGCTCGGCTATGCGACGCTCTCGACCGATTTCGAACGGCTTGCCTATGCGGTCGGGAAAGTCGGGCCCGCGGCGGTGTTCACCAACGATGCGGGCCAGTTCGCGACGGCGCTGACCGCGGTCCTTCCTCCGGACATGGAAATCATCGCGACCTCGGGCACCATTCCCGGCCGCACCGTCACGCCGCTGGCGGAGTTGAAAGCCACCGTGGCCGGACCGGGCATGGCAGCCGCGCGCGATGCGGTGACCGCGGATACGCCGGCGCGGCTCATCTTCACCTCGGGCTCCAGTTCGCTGCCGAAGGCGGTGATCAATACCCACGGCATGCTTGCGTCGAACCAGCAGATGCATGCGCAGGTATGGCGCTTCATGGAAGAAACGCCGCCGGTGATGGCGGATTGGGCGCCGTGGAATCATACCGCCGGGGCCAATGTCGCCCTGGGGGCGGCCGTCTATTTCGGCGGTTCGCTCTATATCGACGACGGCCGTGCAACTCCGAAGGAAATTCGCCGCTCGGTCGAGAATGCGGCGGAGATTCGCCCGACGGTCTATTTCGGGGTTCCGCTGGTCTATCAGCTGATCGCGCCGATCCTGCGCGCGGACCCGGCCTTGCGCGAAGGGTTCTTCGGCAGGCTGCAGATGCTGTTCTATGCCGGCGGCATGATCGCCGACGGCGTGTGGGACGATCTGCGCTCGATGATGGTCGAGACCCGCGGGGACCATGTCTACACCTGCGGCGGCTACGGCGCGACCGAGATGTCCCCCAGCGTATTGCTGAGTTCGTGGGATGCCGGCCGTCCGGGGATCGTCGGCCTGCCCGTGCCCGGGATTACACTGAAATTGACCCCCATCGGCGAAAAACTCGAAGCGCGTGTGAAGGGCCCATCGGTGACGCCGGGATATTGGCGGAGCGAAGAGGCGACGACCAAAGCTTATGACGAAGAGCGCTGGTACTGCACCGGCGACGCGGTACGCTTCGTCGATCCCGATCACCCGCTCGAGGGCATGCTCTACGATGGTCGATTGTCCGAGAACTTCAAACTGAGCACCGGAACCTGGGTGGCGGTCGCAAATCTGCGCACGCAGGCAGTGAAGTACTTCGAGCCGCTGGTGGGCGACGCGGTGGTTGTCGGCCAGGGCGAAAGCGAGATCGGTCTGGTGCTGTTCCCGATCCTGGAGGCCGGACGCAGAATCGCCGGATGCGAGGAGGCCGAAAGTCTGCCGGAATTGCTGGCGATGCCCAGCTTCCAGGATGAAATCCAGCGCCGCCTTGAAGCATTGAGCATGACCGGCAGTTCTGCGACGACCCGGGTGACTCGTGCCGTTCTGGTGGCTGAGCCGCCCTCCGGCGTCGAGATCACCGATAAGAACACGCTGAGTTTCAATGCCGTGATGAATCGGCGCGAGGCCGACATCCGGGCGCTCTATTCGGGAGAAACCGGCGACCGCTTCGTGTACTCGCAGGCGGCGAGCGTCCTCTCCAGAACCAACTGAATCCCGTTTTTTCCGGCAAGTCATTGCTGGCATTGTAATGCCGGTGGTGCGGCCTGTTCACGCAACCGCCCTGCGCGAGGTGAAGGTCGTTTGTATCGTGCGGCCGTGCGGCGACCGGCGCTCTGTCTCGCTTAGCGCTATTACCGAGGCATTGACACCAGCGAGAATAACGAGATACTCTAGGGTATGAATCAAGGTATCAGGGTTTTTTGACCTTCCTCTCAAGAAAAATATAGTCCGGAGGAGTTGGATGAAAGAGTCTCAGTTCTGTTGGTCCACGGATGACGCGGGGCAAGGTCTTGCGTTGGATCGCTGGGCAGCGCTCTGGGCCGAGCGCCTGATCGGTTGCGGCATCGATTCCGACGCCGATGCCGGTTTTGCCGCCTCGCTCAGAAGCTATGAATTGGCCGGGACCGGATTCCATTTCCTGCAATCCACCCGCTCGGACATCTGCCGGACCAGGGAATGCGTGGCCCGGTGGAGGAGCGACCGGTATTTCCTGATCCACCAGCGGGAAGGTGACATCGTGGTCGAGCAAAGCGGTCGCGTCGCGATCGTCGAAACGGGCGATTGCGTTCTCGTATCCGGCCGCTTGCCGTTCAGAATTCGGAATGCGGAAACGATGGACGCGCTGATCCTTGCGATCCCGGCGGATTTGTTGCTGGGTTGGATACCGGAACCCGAAACGGTCACCGCACGCACGCTTGCGGGACAACATGGCTGGGGACGCGCGCTTGCGGCAACGCTCGCGAATTTCAACCGGTCCACTCCGGTCGAGCTTGCGCTCTCGCCGGCAATCGTGATGGACCAGATACTGGCGCATCTCGCGATCACCGCGAATTCCGATACCGGCACCACCAGTATACATCAGCGGGCGCTGCTGCGGCGGCTGGCGGATACTCTGTCGAACCGCTTCTGCGAACCCGACTTCGATCCGTCGCGCCTGGCGAGCGAGCATGGACTGTCAAAGAGATATGTCCACATGTTATTCGCAAAGGCGGGCACGAGTTTTAGCCGCGAACTGGAAAAGGTGAGGCTCGAGCGCGCCAAGCGCCTTTTGGAAGATCGGCGCTTCAACTGCGTCGACATCATGGAAATCGCGTTGCGTTGCGGTTTCCGGGATTCCAGCGGCTTTTCGAAGCGCTTTCGCGGACGTTACGGAGCGCCTCCATCCGCCTATCGCAGGCAACTGAGCGCCTAAGCAGCGGCGCGAGTTGTTGGGGGAGGGCTCTCGATTGGTGACGCTATTTTATGGCGCGCGAACGATGCATTGGAATGCGGCGTGCTTGTTCGCGGGATACCACCGCATCCGGCAACGGATTGAGCAGGAGTAGCCATGTCGATTTCAATGCCTCCTGCCGATCCCTCCGCCATAGCCCGTCGCAGCGAGATCGCCGCAGCGCTGCGCGGCATCGTGCCGGGCGAAGGAGTAATCGAAGACGAGGAAAGCCTGCGCCCCTACGAATCTGACGGGCTTACAGCCTACCGCCAGCCGCCGCTGGTGGTTGTTCTGCCCGAAACCACCGAACAGGTATCGCAAATCCTTGCGTGGTGTCACCTGAACAGGGTCAAGGTAGTGCCTCGCGGAGCTGGCACCTCGTTGTCCGGCGGTGCGCTGCCGCTAGCAGACGCGGTGCTGCTCGGCATGGCGAGGTTCAATCGAATTCTCGAAATCGACTACGACGATCGCCTGGTGACCGCGCAACCCGGGGTGACCAATCTTGCTGTCACCCGCGCGGTCGAAGCACGGGGCTTTTATTACGCGCCCGATCCATCGAGCCAGATCGCGTGTTCGATCGGCGGCAATGTCGCGGAAAATTCCGGCGGCGTCCATTGCCTCAAATATGGTCTGACCACCAATAACGTGCTGGGCTGCGAGTTGGTGACGATCGAGGGTGAAGTGCTCCGCATCGGTGGGGGCGAGCTCGATCCGGCGGGCATGGATCTCGTGGGCCTGCTGGTCGGGTCGGAAGGGCTGCTCGGCGTGGTCACCGAAGTAACGCTGCGAATTCTGCCCCAGCCCGAAGCCGCCCGCGCGATGCTTATAGGCTTCGCCGATGTCGAGGCCGCGGGGCAATGCGTGGCGGACGTTATCGCGGCAGGGATCATTCCCGCCGGCATGGAGATGATGGACCGTCCGGCGATCCACGCTGCCGAAACTTTCGTCGGTGCAGGCTATCCGCTGGATGTAGAGGCGCTGCTGATCGTCGAACTCGATGGGACGTTGGCCGAGTGTGACCATCTGATCGCCGAAGTCGAAGCAATCGCGCTGAAGAACGAGGCAGCCAGCATGCGCATTTCGCAGGATGAGGAGGAGCGCGCTGTATTTTGGGCTGGCCGCAAGGCTGCTTTCCCCGCCGTCGGCCGGATCGCTCCCGACTATTACTGCATGGACGGCACCATTCCGCGCAAACGCTTGCGCGAGGTGCTGGAACGGATCGGCGAGTACTCGCGCGAATTCGGCCTTGAGGTCGCGAATGTGTTCCATGCGGGCGACGGCAATCTGCATCCGCTGATCCTTTATGATGCCAATCGGCCCGGCGAACTCGATCGAGCTGAGCAATTCGGTAATGCCATTCTCAGGCTATGCGTCGAAGTCGGCGGCGTCCTGACCGGCGAGCACGGGGTCGGGGTGGAGAAGCGCGACCTGATGCCGGAAATGTTTACCGAGACCGATCTGAAGCACCAGCAGCGGGTCAAATGCGCGTTCGACCCCGAACTGCTGCTCAATCCGGGCAAGGTCTTCCCGCAACTTCACCGGTGCGCCGAATTGGGGCGTATGCACGTACACCATGGCGAAGTGCCGTTTCCGAACCTGCCGCGGTTCTGAGCATGGTGATCGCCGGCGTTCCGTCATGCGAGGACGATGTCGCCGATGCGGTGGCTGACGCGGTGCGCGACGGGATCAAGCTTTCGGTCGTGGGCGGTGGTAGCAAGTCGGGCATCGGACGCCAGACAGCGGCGCGTGAATTGCCGATGGCTGGCCTGGCAGGCGTGATCCAATATGAACCTTCCGAACTCGTACTCACCGCAAGGCCCGGCACGCCGCTAGCGGAGCTGGTTCTCCTGCTGGCGGAAAATTCGCAGTATTTTGCCTTCGATCCGTTCGATCATGGGCCGATGTTCGGACAGCTGGCAGGAAGTTCGACTATCGGGGGGATCGTGGCAGGGGGCGTCAGTGGGTCGGGACGCATTTCCGCCGGTGCGGCGCGCGACCATCTGCTGGGCTTTCGAGCCGTCTCTGGCCGAGCGGAAATTTTCGCCGCCGGCGGGAAGGTAGTGAAGAATGTCACCGGTTTCGACCTCTCGAAGCTCGCCACGCAAAGCTGGGGCCGGCTGTTCGCCCTTACCGAACTCACACTCAAGGTGATGCCGCGCCCGCCCGAGCGGATCACTCTGATTCTGCCCGGTCTTGGCGACCGGGATGCAATCCGTGCGATGTCGGTAGCGATGGGATCTCAGGCCGAGGTTGCGGCCGCCGCGCATTACCCGGCCGCTGCCCGCAACGGAGAGAGCGCGACGATTTTTCGGATCCAGGGTTTTGGCCCGTCGGTGGCAGCCCGCCGGAGAATGCTGGAACACCTCCTGGCCGATTTCGGCCCGCTGCGGATTTCATCGGATAGAGAGGCAGCCGCGATGTGGGAATGCCTGTCGACCCTTGCACCGCTGGAGCGAGCAAAGCCGCTCTGGCGGATATCCGTGCGGCCGCGGCGCGCGGCTGAAGTCACAGCTGATTTTGAGGATCGGGATGCGGCGTGGCTGTTCGACTGGGCCGGCGGATTGGTCTGGCTCGCTACCGACGCCGATCCGGCGTTCGTCCGTGCGGCGGCGGCGCGCCGCGGCGGCCATGCGGCGCTCCTCCGCGCAGACCGTGCGATCAAGAACGAGACGGCGATTTTTCATCCTCCGGCCGCCGGCATTGCAGCGCTCGAGGGCCGCATTCGGGAGGCGTTCGATCCTTCCCGGGTTTTCCAGACGGGGCGTTTCTAGGTGCAGACGAAGTTTTCAGCCCAGGCTCTGGCCGATCCGGCGATGGCCGTGTCGGAAACAGTCATCCGCAAATGCGTGCATTGCGGCTTCTGCACTGCGACCTGCCCCACCTACGTGCTGTTGGGCGACGAACTCGATTCCCCCCGCGGGCGCATCTATCTGATCAAGGAGATGCTTGAGAACGGCCGTAAGCCCACTGCGGACGTGGTCAAGCACATCGACCGTTGCCTCTCCTGCCTGTCGTGCATGACAACTTGTCCTTCAGGTGTGAACTACATGCACCTCGTCGATCACGCGCGCGCCTATGTTGAGCGCGAGTACCGCCGGCCGTGGCACGAGCGCCTGCTGCGTCAGACGCTGGCAGCGATCCTGCCGTACCCCCGGCGATTTCGCGCTGCGCTGCTGTTCGGGCGGCTGGCGCGCCCTGCAATCCCACTGCTGCGCCGCATCCAGCCGCTGCGCCCGGTCGCTGCCATGTTGAGCCTGGTCCCGCGCCGGATCGAGCCGGCTGCACGGATCTTCCGTTCGGCGGCGTCGGGCGGGAAACGGCGCGTTGCGCTCCTGCAGGGCTGCGCCGAGCCGGTCTTGCGGCCGGGTATTAGGGACGCCGCGGTCCGCCTGCTCGGCCGTGCGGGTTTCGAGGTGGTCTTTGCCTCGGGCGAAGGGTGCTGCGGTGCGCTGGTCCATCATCTCGGGCGAGAGCGGTCTGCGCTGGATGCGGCGCGGCGCAATGTCGATGCCTGGACCGCAGAAATCGAGCAGGGCGGGCTCGAAGCGATCGTCATCACCGCTTCGGGCTGCGGAACCACCATCAAGGATTACGGCTTCATGCTGCGGGACGATCCTGCTTACGCGGCGAAAGCGGCGCGCGTCTCGGCGTTGGCGAAAGACATAAGCGAACTGCTTGCGGGGATCGAGTTGCCGTTCGGAAGTCCACCGGGTTTGCGCGTCGCCTATCACCCGGCTTGCTCGTTGCAACACGGCCAGCGTGTGAAGACTGAGCCTGTCGGGCTGCTGGTTGCGGCAGGATATGAGGTGCACCTGCCGGAAGACGCGCATTTGTGCTGCGGTTCGGCGGGGACCTACAACATTCTTCAAGCGGATATTGCCGATCAGCTCGGCAAGCGAAAGACGGCTAGCCTCGAACTGCTTGCCCCCGACGTGATCGCAACCGGCAATGTCGGCTGCGCCACCCAGATTGAGCGCTATGGGCGCGCGCCCGTGCTTCATATCGTCGAACTTCTCGACTGGGCGGCCGGCGGACCAGCCCCTGACGCTCTTCGACATCATACCGAGAGGAGAATTCAGTGAACCAAATTTCGCTAGCTCAAGCCAATGCGGTGATCGAGGGCGCGATCACTAAAGGCCGCGAACTCGGCTTGGCACCGTTGACCGTCGCAGTCACCGATGCTGGTGGGCATCTGGTCGCGCTTCAGCGACAAGACCGATCATCCCTTTTTCGGCCGCAGATCGCCGCTGCGAAGGCTTGCGGGGCGCTAGGTGTCGGTATTTCAAGCCGCAAAATCGCGGAGATGGCCGCTGATCGTCCCACCTTCGTGGCTATGCTGGGCAATATTGCCCCCCAAGGGATCTTGCCGGCGGCGGGTGGCGTCATTGTCGTAGATCTTACCGGCGCCGCGATCGGGGCGGTGGGAGTTACCGGTGACACCTCCGACAATGACGAAGCTTGCGCGCTCGCAGGCCTTGCTGCGGCAGGCCTCCAGGCTCAGGGTTGATCATGGAAGACACCTTTCTCGACCGCAGTGGCCTTGGCGTATCAGTCGTCCTCGCAAACTTCCTTGAACAGGACGTGCTGCCCGGAACCGGGATTGCTGCAGATGCTTTCTGGCGCGGCCTTTCGGATATCTATGGCGCCTTCGCGCCCCGAAACGCAGAGCTACTGGCGAAACGCGACCTGCTTCAAGCGCGGATAGACGAGTGGCACAAGCAGCGGGAAGGGCGCCCGATCGATCAAGCTGAATACGGCGCGTTTTTGCGCGAGATCGGCTATCTGCAGCCTGAGCCGGCGCCGTTCAGGATCTCCCCTGGATTTGTCGATCGCGAAGTCGCCGAACTGGCCGGGCCCCAGTTGGTGGTGCCGATCACCAACGCACGCTTCCTGCTCAACGCAGCGAACGCGCGGTGGGGCAGCCTCTACGATGCGCTTTACGGCACCGACGTGATTTCCGGCAGCGAAGTCAGTGGCGGTTACGACCGCGTGCGCGGCGGGAAGGTGGTCGCATGGGCGAAAGATTTTCTCGATCGCTGCGTTCCGCTGCAGGGCATGCCCTGGTCCGAATGGGAAGGAGACGGCGATCCCCCGCTGCAAGATCCCGCTTGGCTCGTGGGGCGCGCGGGTAGCAATCTGCTGCTTTGCCATCACGGGCTTCACATAGAACTGGTGATCGACCGATTGCACCCGGTGGGCCAGAGCGATCCGGCCGGTATTTCCGATATACTGCTCGAGGCCGCGATCACCGCTATCGCGGACCTTGAAGATTCAGTCGCTGCCGTGGACGCAATAGATAAGGTTGCTGCCTATGCAAACTGGCTGGGCCTCATGCGCGGCGACCTTGAGGCGACATTCGAAAAAGGCGGCCGGACTGCCACTCGCCGGCTCGCAGCCGATCGGTGCTATGTCGGAACAGGCGGGGACGAGCTTCGCTTGCCGGGCCGCAGTCTGATGTTCGTCCGCAACGTCGGACACCTAATGACCACCCCGGCCTTGCGACTTCCTGACGGCGCGGAAGCGCCCGAAGGCATCCTTGATGCCGTCGTTACAAGCCTAATAGCGCTGCACGATCTGCAGCGTGATGCGAAGTTGCGCAACAGCCGGGAAGGTTCGATCTACATCGTCAAACCGAAGATGCACGGGCCGGAGGAATGCGTCTTCACGAACGATCTGTTTGATGCAGTGGAAGACCTGCTTGGCCTGCCGCGCTACACCATAAAAGTGGGTATCATGGATGAGGAGAGGCGTACCTCAGCGAACCTTTCGGCTTGTATCCATGCGGTGAAGCATCGTGTGGTGTTCATCAATACGGGCTTCCTCGATCGCACCGGTGACGAGATTCACACTTCGATGCTTGCGGGCCCGATGATCCGCAAGGGCGATATGAAGAGCAGCAGCTGGATCGCCGCCTATGAAGATCGCAACGTTCAGATCGGACTCGCCTGCGGTTTTTCGGGAAGGGGGCAGATCGGAAAAGGGATGTGGGCCGCACCCGATCGTATGGCTGACATGATCGCGCAAAAAATCGCCCATCCCGTGAGCGGCGCAAGCACCGCATGGGTCCCAAATCCCACCGCCGCCACCCTGCATGCGACGCATTATCACTTGATTGACGTGTTTGCTCGACACCGCGAACGTGCAGCCGAACCAGTCGCGCCGCTGGAACAATTGCTGCAAATTCCTATCTCTGCCGGCCGAAACTGGAGCGATGAAGAGTTACGCGACGAGCTGGACAATAATGTCCAAGGCGTTCTCGGCTATGTGGCACGATGGGTTGAGCAAGGCATTGGATGTTCGAAGATTCCCGATATCCACGATGTGGGACTCATGGAAGATCGTGCGACGCTTCGTATTTCTTCCCAGCACGTAGCAAATTGGCTCTTGCACGGCGTGATTGGTCCGGAAGCGATTGATGCATCTTTGCGTAGAATGGCTGCGAAGGTCGATCGCCAAAATATCGCTGATCCTGCGTATTCCCCGATGGCGGACAACCTCGAGACCAGTCTGGCATTTCAGGCAGCACGAGCGCTGCTGTTCAAAGGTGGCGAGCAGCCTTCCGGTTACACCGAGCCACTGCTCCATCACTTTCGGAAACTTGAAAAACAGCGCTGATCACGGCTCCATAATCGGATACTCGATGCGGGATATCTTCCGCTTCTTCGCCGCACATCTACGGATCCGCGAAGATGGCCTTGTCAAACGAACGGTACCGGTTGGTAAGGAGTGAAGGGTAGGGGCCGCGATGCCTCGTCCTCGCGTCCCAGACAGCCCGTTTCGCTATTCCAACTCATCGCCCGAGGTCATTCGCCTCGTGGTGATGAGGTAGGTCCGCTTTCCTCTAAGCTTGCGGAACATTGAAGACCTGCTGTTCGAGCGTGGGATCGACATTCGCCACGAGACGGTGCGGCATTGGTGGAATAGGTTCGGCCCGACGGCGCGAGCAAGGTCCAGTGCGACAGTCTGGCAGCCCTCTCTGGCTCACCGTCCGACCACCAATGCGGACGAACCTTTGTATCCAAACAATTCCGAAAGCTCCTGTGCGGCCTGCTTAACCGCATCCGACATCTGGGGTACCATTTCCACGCGCAGCCGGCGCGCCGGCGCGGTGATGCCGATACTTCCGAAGACGCTGCCGTCCCCGCGATAGACTGGCGCGGCCACTCCTGCGGCATCGATTTGCTCATTGCGATATTCGGCAAAACCCTGCGCCCGGATTCCCGCTATCACTTCCGCCATCTCCTCCGGAGTGGCGGGCGGCTGCCCACTCAGCGGTCCCAGCACGGGTCGCTGCATGGCAGCTTCCGCATCCGCAGGTGGAAGCGAGCCGAGGATCGCACGCCCCAATGATCCCCATGCCAGGGACAGTTCCGCGAACGGCTCGATTACGAAGCGCAAGGCGTGCGGCGTCTGGATCGTCTCCAGCACGACAGCGAAGTGTCCGACAGGCTTGTACATGCAGAGCGAGCACGTCTCTTCCCACTCGGCCCACAGGCGATGCAGGATCGGACGGGCAATCCTGCCCGCATCCATTTCCCGCATGACGAGCGAGGCGATCCTGAGGAATTCGCTACCGGCCCGATAGGCCTGGCCCTCGGCGCGTTCGACCAGCCCTCCGCGCAGCAAGGGCTGAAGGAGGCGATGAACGCTGCTCGCGGGGAGGGCCGCTTTTGCG
The DNA here is from genome assembly GCA_029202985.1 of Candidatus Andeanibacterium colombiense. Classification (GTDB taxonomy): domain Bacteria; phylum Pseudomonadota; class Alphaproteobacteria; order Sphingomonadales; family Sphingomonadaceae; genus Andeanibacterium; species Andeanibacterium colombiense. The sequence continues at coordinate 3,025,221 of CP119316.1, forward strand.
GCGAGTTCGCTCAAGGTGAAAGTGTGGCCGCTCTCGGCGACCAACTTCAGCAGAGCAACCGTGCGGATGCCGGAACCGCGATCATGGTCTTCGTCCACTCAGCCTATCTTTCAAGCAAGTCCGAGGCTCGATCTTACAGCGAGCTCGGGTCCGATGGGAACTGTCCGCGAGCAAAAACTGCGCGGTTATGTGCGGTTACTCGACGAGCGCCGACCTATCCGATCGCGGCAGGTTATTTCCGTATAACGGAATTATGATTATGTATAACGAAATTTCATTGACCCGCCCTTGGAAGGAGGCCTAGGCTGGCTGCAACAGGCGCGGTTCGCTCAAGCGAGCCTGATCGCCAAAAAACGGGATGAGGAGGGGCGGCTTGGGAAGGCAGTATCTGCGCTCGCGAATTGCGAAGCTGCGCCAGCCTGCTCGTATCGGTGCTCCACGAAATCGAGCCGAGCCTGGCCGGCGGATTTCCTCCGCCGCGCCACTGAAAACGTCATTTTTGAACCGCGGCACCTCCACTGGATGGCCGTTCGGTAACGCTTGCTCCAAGACACGATAAATGGCTTCTGCTTCCCTCAACCCGCCAGGCACGCGGCCCCTGCCCATTGCCGCAGGTTTGCCGATGCCGCAGTTCAACCGCATCGGGGTTGAGCCGATCAGCGGGGCCTGCGGCTGCGAGATTTCCGGCGTGGATCTGCGCGAGCCGCTGGACCCTGAAACGCTTGCGGAGGTGATGAAGGCGTTCGAGCATTTCACGGTTATCGTGTTTCGCGACCAGAACCTCACTCCGGAACAGCACAAGGCTTTCTCACGCTACTTCGGCGACATTACCGAGCTGCCGCAGGCGCCGACCTATGGCAGTCACCGCGACATGCAGGAAGTTCGGCGCGAAGCGGATGAGCCGGAAAACGTCGTGCCTTCGTTCGAGCATTTTCACACCGACAGCCCGTTTCTTCTGCGGCCCCCCAAATGCATCGTGATGCGCGCGCTGGAAGTGCCGCAATGGGGCGGCGATACGGCGTTCTCGAATGCCTATCTGGTCTATGAGGATCTCTCAGCCGGCATGAAGGAACTGCTGGATGGATTACAAGTCGTCTATTCCGGAGCCGACATCTGGGCGAAAAACGAAAAGCTCCCGCCGGAAAAGCGCCTGCGCCTGCGCGAACACCACGACTTTGCGGAAGCCGATCTTACCAACATCCATCCGGCGGTCCGCATCCACCCCGAAACCGGGCGCAAGGCGCTGTTCGCGACCTCGGCCTACTTCAAGCATTTCGTCGGCTGGAGCGAGGCCGAGAGCCGCGCTCTCCTGACCTATCTCCAGTCGCTCGCGCAGCACCTTCACTACCATTGCCGGGTAAAATGGCGGAAGGATACGCTTCTCGTCTGGGACAATCGCTTCACGCTTCATCGTGGCGTGCACGATTTCAAGTTCGAGCGGCGCCACCTTATTCGCACGACCGTGATGGGCGAGCGCCCACTCGGTCCCGGCGATCGGGAACGGTGACTGAAGACCATGAGGGTTAGCGAAGCCATCGCGGAAATACTCAAGCGGGAAGGGGTCGAGCTTATCTTCGGCTACCCCCGCAACGCGGTGCTCGAAACCGCCGCCGAGTTGGGCATCAGGCCGATCATCGTCCGGCAGGAGCGGACCGGTGTCCATATGGCCGACGCCCTGTCGCGCATGACGCGAGGCAAGCAGATCGGCGTCTTCGCAATGCAGCACGGTCCGGGAACGGAAAACGCGTATGGCGGGGTTGCACAGGCCTATTCGGAATCGGTTCCGGTCCTCGTTCTGCCACAGGGCTATGCACGGCGCATTGCGCACATTCCCGACAATTATAACGCTACGATATCGATGCGCGGCATCAGCAAGCATGCCGAGCCGGTCAATATTGCCGCTGAAGTCGGCAACGTCATGCGCCGCGCCTTCACGCAGTTGCGCAACGGCCGGTTGCGCCCGGTGATCGTGGAACTGCCGTGGGACGTATTGCCTGAGGAACTGGATGAGCCGCTGGCCTATCATCCCTCGGTCAGCGCGCGCTCCGGGCCTGATCCGGATGCGATCCGTATCGCAGCCAGGATGCTTGTCGAAGCGAAGCGGCCGGTCATCTATGCCGGCCAGGGGGTGCACTGGGCCGGCGCCTATGACGAGCTGCTCGCGCTCGCCGAACTGCTTGCCATTCCGGTCTGTACCAGCCTGGAAGGCAAGAGTTGCTTCGACGAGACGCATCCTCTCGCCCTGGGTTCGGGCGGCGCCGCAATCCCCGGGCAGCTGCGGCATTTTCTCGACGAAGCAGATGTGATCCTGGGCATCGGCTGCAGCTTTTCGGAAACGGCGTTCGGCGTGCGCATGCCGAAGGGCAAGCGCGTGATCCATGCAACGCTCGATCCCGCCGACATCAACAAATCGGTGCCGTGCGAACACGCGCTGGTGGGCGATGCGCAATTGGCCCTTGCAATGCTGCTCCGCGCCTGCGGAGAAATGGTCGACGGCCCGCGCGACAGTTCGGCCGCCGCGTCCGAGATTGCGCAGGTCGAGGCGCAGTGGATGGCGGAATGGTTGCCGATCCTGACGAGCGACAGCACACCCATGACCCCTTATCGGGTGTTGTGGGAGCTGCAGAAGACAGTCGATGTCGCCAACACCATCATCACCCACGACGCCGGCTCGCCGCGCGACCAGCTCACGCCTTTCTGGAAAACCACGAAAGCGCTGACCTATATCGGTTGGGGTAAATCGACCCAGCTCGGCTATGGCCTCGGCCTTGCGATGGGTGCCAAGCTCGCCTGCCCGGACAAGCTTTGCATCAATGTCTGGGGCGATGCCGCGATCGGATTTACCGGGATGGATCTGGAAACCGCCGTCCGCGAACGGTTGCCGATCCTGTCGATCCTGTTGAACAACAGCTCGATGGCGATCGAACTGGACATTATGCCGGCCGCTACCGAGCGCTACCGGGCGACCGATATTTCGGGAGATTATGCAGCTTTCGCGCGCGCGCTTGGAGCCTATGGCGAACGTGTAGAGCGGCCGGAGGACATTGCCGATGCGATCCGTCGGGGCATCGCCGCGACCGAGGCGGGCCAGCCGGCCCTGATCGAATTCATCACCGCCAAGGAAAAAAGGGCTTCTCGCCCATGACATCGAAACAGGCCTTTGACGGGGTCATGCCCGGAGACACCCGGCCGGCTTCCAAAGCGCCGACCGAAGGCGACTGGTCGTTCACGGCGGTATATGGTCTGGGGTTCCTCACCCTCATTTCCACCTTCAACTATCTCGATCGCTCACTCCTCGGACTGGCGCTTCCGCAGATCAAGGCCGAGATGCACCTTTCCGATACCGTGATGGGGCTGGTTTCCGGGCTGGCCTTCGTGCTGTTCTATTCGATCATGGGTGTACCGATCGCCTGGGTTTCGGATCGGTGGAACAGGCGCAATATCATCGCGGCGGGCTTTGCCTTCTGGAGCCTGATGACGCTGATGACCGGCTGGGTCACCAACATCTGGCAACTGACGATTGCGCGTTTCCTGATGGGCGCGGGCGAAGCCTGCGGGATCGCGCCCTCCAATTCGATGACCGCGGACCTGTTCCGCGCCGAACGTCGGCCACTGGTCTATTCGATCTTCGCGATGGCCGCGTCCATCTCCTCCATTGTGTTCTTTCCGATCGCGGGTTGGGTCGGCCAGCATTACGGTTGGCGGCAGATGTTTATGGTGATCGGGACCCCGGGCATTTTTCTCGCGCTGATATTCCTTCTAACGGTGCGAGAGCCCCGTCGCGGGGCGTCGGAGGGGAGCTTGCGGACAATGCCCGCGGGGGCCGGCCGCGACAGCTCTCACCCGCCATTCTGGAGAAGTGTGGGGGTTCTGCTCAGGTCGCGTGCCTATCTGGCGCTTTTGGCCGGCGGGACCCTGATGGGGCTCAACCTGTTTGCTTCCGCCGTGTGGACTCCGACCTTCCTGTCGCGGGTGCACGGCCTGTCGCTCAGTGAAATCGCCGCGACGATAGGCCCGATACGCGGCTTTTGCGGCATTATCGGTGTTCTTCTCGGCGGCCTGGTTATCGACCGCCTGGGACGGCGGGCCGCTCACTGGCGGATGACCATACCCGCGATAGCCTGTGCCCTCGTCGGACCTGCGGAAGCGGTCTTTGCGCTCAGTGATGCGCACTGGCTCTGGCTGGGGGCATTTGCCGTCAGCGGGTTTCTGCTGCTCATCCACCAGGGACCGGTCTTTGCAGGCGTTATGGCGGTTGCGGATGTTCGCATGCGCGCGGTGGCGACATCCGTCCTGCTTTTCTGCTCCGCGATGTTCGGCCAGGCGGTCGGGCCACTTGCGGTGGGCATGATGAATGATCTGCTCGAACCAAGCCTTGGCGATCAGGCTATTCGCTATTCCATGCTGATGATCTCGGGAACCGCAATTTTCGCAGGGCTGGTGTTCTGGCTGGCCGGGCGTTTCATCGCTTCGGATTCCAGAAAATTCGAAGGTGTCTCGAATTAACTTTAACGCCCTTATTGATAATAAATAAAATAAAATTGGTCTGATAATTTACAAATAAACAAGGGGAAGGTTATGATGAATATCAAGGGGATTGTTCTTTGTTCATCGGCGCTTTCGCTCGTAACGCCCTGTGCCGTTCTGGCGCAGGCGCCGGGCGATGCAGCCGGCCAGGCCGATGCCGCACAGGCAAATGCCAGCGAGGAAATCGTTGTTACCGCGCAGTTTCGCGAGCAGAATCTGCAGGATACGCCGATAGCGATCACCGCGGTCAATGCCGCGATGATGGAGGCGCGCAGCCAGACCGACATCAGCCAGGTTGCCAACCAAGCTCCTTCCGTGACCCTTAAGCCGCAGGGCGCCGCCTACGGCCCGGCGCTGGGCGCGAACATCCGCGGCGTCGGCCAGTTCGACTTCAATCCGGCGCTCGAGCCGGGCGTCGGTTTCTATGTCGACGACGTCTATTTTGCGACGCTGACCGGCTCGATCCTCGACCTGCTCGATCTCGATCGCGTCGAGTTGTTGCGCGGTCCGCAGGGCACGCTGTCAGGGCGCAACTCGATCGGCGGTGCGGTCAAGCTCTTTTCCAAGCGGCCCGAGGGCAGCGACACCGGATATGTCTCCGCCACCTATGGCAGCCGCAACCGGATCGATCTGCGCGGCAGCGCCGATTTCCACATCGCGGAGGGCCTCGACATGCGTATCGCGGGCGTTTCCAAGAAGCAGGAAGGCTATGTCGACCGGCTCGATTTTGGCTGCGTCTATCCTGCCGGGGGTCCGGCCACCTTCACCCGCAGCTACTCGATCGCCGGCGCGCCGGACACGCTGCTGGTCAATCCCGTCGGCGGCGTCCCGGCGACGACCAGCAACAGCGATTGCCTCGTCGCGAAGGAGGGCGAGGTCAACTACATCGCCCTGCGCGGTCAGTTGCGCTATCGTCCGACCGACAGGATAGATATCAACATCATCGGCGACTATACCGACGATGATCGCACCGCGGCGGGTTCGGTGCTGCTCCAGCGCAGCTATCCGAACGGCGAAGTCGCCAGTCCGCGCTATCCGTTGCCGCTGATTCCGGCGGACGGGTCGTCGCCGGCGCAGAATTATGCCACTGCATCGCCGCCGGGCCGTGACATCAATCCGTTCGCCGCCCCCAGCACGCTGCTGTCCTATGACAATCGCTTCATCTGCGGCAAGTACTGCAACTACGCGAGCTACGACATGCCTGCTGACGGCAATTTCAGGGCATCGTCCGCCGATGGCCGGGTACGCTTCAAGGGCTGGGGGGTCTCGGGACAGGTCGAATGGGAACTGGCCGACGCGATGCAGATCAATTCGATCACAGCCTACCGCCAGTACACGTCCAATTTCTCGAACGACAACGATGTTTCGCCGATGGCCCACAGCCTTGGCTACGGCCCGCTCACCTTCCGGTTTTTCAGCCAGGAACTGCGCCTCAATGGCTCGCTTGGCGATCGGATCGAATATACGGTTGGCGGCTATTATAGCGATCAGAAATCGGTCTACACCTCGTTCCAGGATCTGCGCTCGTCGGGCCTGCAGTTCCAGCAGAGCGATCCGGTCGATGCCGACAGCAAGGCGCTGTTCGCGCACGTCGCGTGGAACCCGATCGATCCTCTGACCCTGACGGGCGGCATTCGCTACACCAGCGAATCCAAGACCTACCAATACGTCCGGCAGCGCCCCTATCTCGATCCCACTTCGGTGACGGCCAATGGCGTGCTGCCGCTCGACGGAACGATCAGCAAATACAGCGGCGACCGGGTCGATTATCGCGCCAATATCCAATATGCCGTGACCGACGACGTGATGACCTACGTGCAGTTTTCGACCGGGTACAAGGGCGGCGGCGTGAACCCGCGGCCGTATTTCGTCCAGCAGGCGCTGCCGTTCGGCCCCGAAACGCTGCAGGCGTTCGAGGCGGGCCTCAAGACCGACCTGTTCGATCGCCGCGTGCGCTTCAACCTCGCGGCGTTCTTCAGCAAGTATAAGGACATCCAGCTCTCGCTCGGCAATTGCACGGCGATCGCCGGGACCGGTTACGGCGCTCCTTGTGCCCTGCCGGTCAATGCGGGCGACGCCGACATCAAGGGCGTGGAAATCGAGACCACCGTCCACCCGTTCGAAGGGCTGACCTTCGACGGCTCGGTCAGCTATCTCGATTTCGTGTATAAGAAGTTCGGCACCTACACCACGGGGAGCTCCACCGTCTCCGTGGGCGGACCGACCAACCTGAACGGTCCTCAATTTGGCGACTACGCGCCCTATACGCCGAAGTGGAAATGGAGCGTGGGCGTGCAGTACGAGATCGATCTCGGGCGTGCGGGTTCATTGACCCCGCGTTTCGATGCCGCGTATCAGAGCGACATCTACACAGCGTCGGCCAACCGCTCTAGCAATCTGATCGACGCCTATACGGTCGCAAACGCCCGGGTCACCTGGCGTAGTGAGGACAAGAAGCTCGATATTTCACTCGAGGTCACGAACCTGTTCGACAAATATTACCTCCTGACGATCTATGACCAGACCATCGGCGGTCAGGGGTTCGCCAGCGGTCAACCCGGCCGTCCGCGCGAATGGGCTCTGAGCGTCAAGAGGAAGTTCTAACTATCGGCGGTTGAGCCGTGAACGGCCGACGAGGCTCGTTCACGGCTCCGGCTGCCTGACTTGCCGGCGAGCCATGGTTCGATTGGAGGTCAGACGGCCTTGTAGAAACGGATTTTCACCGCTGGCTCTCCGTTCGGACCAGCGGCGCCCTCGAGCGTTCCGATGAAAGCGGTTTGCCCAAGCCATTCGTATTTCCCGAGCGGAGCCTCGAACCGCGGCGATGTCCGGACCGGTTTCGCCGGCTCACCCGGCTTTGGCATGCATAGCGCACCGTCGTTGACGACATTGATGATCACGCCATCGTCGGTTTTGAGCATGTAATCCGCGTGGACATCGACACAGCCGTCCGCCCGTACGAGTTGCCAGTCCCAACCGCCCGGGATAATGGTTCCCTTTATGCCGGGGCCCTCGAAAGTGCCGCCGGTAATGGGGATGATGTTCCGGCTTCCGTAAGGGGTTTTCCCTGGCATGGCCGCGTGTCCGAGCGTCACGATCTCTTCGAAGGCGAATTCCAGCGCAGGTTTGGCTGGAGCCGCCTGCTCCGCCGCGGAGGCGGATGTGGCACTGACGGCGATCGCGAGAGACATCGCAATTCCGCCGATGGGTGCAATTCTGCCGACAGGCGAGAGGACTGACTTTCCTGGCATCCTTCATTTCTCCAAACATTGGGCAGGGGTCGGGCGATCCTCATCACCCGCCGCTGCGTTTCTGGCGATTTTGCGCAAAATCCCGATCAGCAAGCCGCGATCCCGGGGCGAAACCCCCTGCAGCAATCGCTGCTCATGGACGCGGATACGCGCAAGGGTGCCGGCAATTTCCGATGCCCCCGCTTCTGTGAGATTGAGGAGGAATGCTCGTCCATCAGCCGGATCGGCTGACCGGCTTATCAATCCGCGCGCCAGAAGTTCGTTGACCAGCGCGACCATATTGGGCCGCTGAATACGAAGCGCCTGAGCGACTGCGCCCTGGTTGATCCCCGGATTCTCCAAAATCACCGACAATATTCCGAAAAGCACCTGGCGCAGGCCGTGCGTCTCCACTGCCTGCTTGTAATCGGTGTGAAGGGCGCCGGTGGCTTGCCGCAGATGGTATCCCATGAGGGTGTTCAACTGGCCGAGACCAACGCCCCCCAAGCCAGCTGCGATCCCGGCGGAGCTCGTCATCGCGGGGGTAGAGGGCAGCCGCGGCCCGCCGGAAAACGTATCGCTCGCAACATTTCTTCTCGATCGCCTCCAGCGGTGTGCAGGAACTGAGTTGCCTCTTATCCAAGGGCGATATAGTTAGTCGATATAACAAATAGCAAGTGTCTGTCACGGATGCTTGGGGGAGAGCAGAAATGAAGCGTTGCGGCTTGATCTACGCCTGCATTTGCGCGGCGCTGGGGTTTGTCGGATTACCTGTGGTCGCGCAGGTGAATACTGAAGCCCCGGCTGCGGTTGCAGGGGCGCCGCACGCGGTCATCGAGCGGATAAGCGTCCATTCGCCTTCGATTGCCGGAAATCTCGAAGGAAATTCCGCCGATCGCGACGTCGTGGTCGTGCTCCCGCCAAGCTACCGCGCCGACCCGGCCCGCCGCTATCCGGTCGTCTATGCGCTGCATGGCTACTCGATCGGAGCCGAGCAGTGGCTCAAGGAAATCCATGTCCCTCAGGTGGCGGAAAGCGCCTTCGCGGCGGGCACGCCGGAAATGATCCTGGTGTTTCCCGACAGCAAGACCGTCCACAACGGCTCGATGTATTCGACCTCGGTCACGACGGGGGACTTCGAGCACTTCATCGCCACGGACCTGGTCGGCTATATCGACAGCCATTACCGGACCATTCCCGAGCGCCGGAGCCGCGGCCTGGTCGGCCATTCAATGGGGGGATATGGTGCGACCCGGATCGGTTTCAAACATGCGGACACCTTCGGCGCGCTCTATCTGATGAGTCCCTGCTGCATGCCGGCACGCCCGGCGGGCGGCCCGCTGACGCCGGAGATGCTCGCGACCATCAGCGCGCTCAAACCCGGCGACGACATGTCCGGCTTGCCTTTCCAGTTGCGGGGTTTGCTGGCGATGGCGTCGGCCTGGTCTCCCGATCCGGCCAAGCCGCCGCTTTATCTCGACCTTCCCTACGATAAGGACGGGCACCCGCTGGAGGATGTGTTCAAGCGGTGGGATGCAAACGCCCCCTTCGCGATGTTCGATCAATATGCGCCCGATCTGAAGCGTTATGCGGCCATCGCGCTGGACGTGGGTGATGAGGACAGCCTCAAGGACGATACGCGCAAGCTGCACGAGCTGATGCTGGCCTATGGCATCGACAACAGCTTCGAACTCTATCACGGCACCCACACCAGCCGGGTCGCCTTTCGCATCCAGGACAATGTGCTGCCGTTCTTCGGCAAGAACCTCGCGTTCGTGCCGCCGCCGCCACCGAAGGCTCCCGCCACCGCGGAGGACGATCACGGCAGCGGTCCCTATCCGGCGGTGATGGAGGTCGATCCGGGCCTCGCACGGCATGTGATCTACCGGCCCCGGGACCTGGGCGCGTTTAAACAGAAGAAGCTCGGCGTGTATATCTGGGGCAACGGCGGCTGCACCGATGATGCCGCCAGCGTGCGCAACCATCTGATGGAGATCGCATCCCACGGTTATCTGGTCGTGGTGCCGGGCTTTGTGGGGGATGAATTGAAAGCGGTCCAAGCCGCACGTCCGGCGCCGCAACCCGGCGCGCTTACGGTTCCTACGACGACCGCCGATCTGAGGAACGGGCTGGATTGGGCGCTCGCGCAGAACGCGCGCGCGGGCAGTCCCTATCGCGGAAGGATCGACACCGCGGCGGTGGCGGCGGCGGGCTTCAGTTGCGGCGGCGTGCAGGCGCTCGACCTGGCAACGTCGGACCCCCGCGTCGCGGCGCTGATCGTCGACAACAGCGGTATTTTTCCGGACGATTCCAAGAAAATCCCGGGGATGGATCTGCCCAAGGCGGCGCTGGAGAGGCTGCGCACGCCGGTCCTTTACCTGATGGGTGGGCCGAGCGACATCGCCTGGGCCAACGGGCGGGACGATTTCCAGCGGATCAATCACGTTCCCGTCATCATGGTTGCGCTGCCGGTTGGCCACGGCGGTACCTATTTCGATCCGCACGGCGGTGCGGCGGCGGCGATCAGCGTTGACTGGCTTGAGTGGCAATTGCGGCACGATGCCACCGCGGGCCGGTCCTTCCTGGGCGAAAATTGCCGGTTATGCGGGGTTCCGGGCTGGTCGATCGAGCGGAAAGGCTTCTAGATACGCACCCGAAATGGGAAGGGAAACAGGCTGCCGGATCCGCCGGCGGCTTGGATTGGCCGGCGGCGCGCCGTCTTCGAAACCCCGCCTCCAGCCTCGGGTCCTTCACGTTTCCGGTCTGCGTTTCTTTCTTGTCCGTCTATGCGTGTTGGCAATTGCAATCGATTGCTTTAGTGTCTGAAAGCCACTCTCGCAGATGACGAAAGGGCGCGGTGCTACGCCGCAGTTGGAGGTTGGGATGCGTCTTTTGACATTTGTGATGGCTTTGGTGGCCGCGTTTTCCGCGGTTCCCGCCGTCGCCGGGCCCGGCCTGAGAGTCGGGGCTGCGAAGATCGACCTCACGCCGCCCGCCGAAAGCGTGTCGCCGCAGTTCCGTGGCGTATTGGATCCCCTTTTCGCACGTGCGATTGTAATCGACAGCGGCGGCAAGCGCGCCGCGCTCGTTTCGGTCGATGCAGGCGCATTGGGATCGGAGACCTGGGCGTATGTAAGTGGGCGAGCCGAGCGAGAACTCGGAATTCCCGCTGCCCAACTTATGCTCACTGCCACCCATACGCACAGCGCGCCCTTCGTGCGCGACCGGGCGTTCGAAGACGGGATCGTCGCCGCCATCGCGCAGGCAGCGGCCGCGCTGCGCCCCGCGCGAATGGCCTGGGGCACCGGCCAATCCTACATCAACGTCAACCGCAACATGATCGATCCGGTTACCGGCCGCTGGTGGGAAGGCGCCAATTACCAGGGCGTTTCGGACAAGACCGTGGCGGTGCTCACGTTCGAGAGCCTCTCCGGAAGCCCGATCGCGGTCTATTACAATTACGGGGTTCACCCGGTCATTACCGGCAATCTCGATCTCGTCAGCGCGGACATACCGGGCGCGACTTCTACCTATATCGAGGAATCCCTCGGCGGTGGAGCCGTGGCGGCGTGGTCGAGCGGAGCGGCGGGCGACCAGAACCCGATCTATTTCCAGCAGACCTACGATCTGCGCCAGATCCGGATCGACGATTACGCGAAGCGCGGCCAGGATATCGCCAATGCGATGCCGCCCGGCGGGCAGGGGATGGATCGTTCCAATCCACGGGTCGCGCTGCTGATGGAACAGCAGAAGCGCATGGTGCTCTCGATGGGACAGCTGCTGGGCGAGGAAGTGCTGCATACCTCGCGCTTCGCCAGCGAACGGCCGATCGAGGACGCGGCGATCGACGGCGGCCAGACGCTGCTGCGCTGCCCGGGGCGCGCACGCACCGATACCGGCCGGGCCGGCTATCCCGGGACCTATGCCGATGCCGGTGAAGTGACGTTGCGGCTAAGCCTGCTCAGGATCGGCGACACGGTGATCGGCGGAGTGGACGGCGAAGTCTTCACCGCCATCGCCCAGCGCTTCAAACGCCAGTCGCCCTTCAAGCACACGATGATGGCCACGCTCACCAATGGAATGGCGCAATCCGGCTACATCCCGAGTGACGAAGCGGCCGGCTACAACACTTTCGAAGTGTTGAGTTCGCGGCTCAAGCCGGGCTGTGCCGAGCGCGGGATCGTGAACGGCCTGGCCGATCTTGTCGGAACGGTGAACGAAGGAGCGGGGCGTTGACAATGGCTTCCAGACTATCAGCAGGGCTCGATCGCCGGGCGCTCCTGCTGGCCTCGGCGGGCGCGGCCGCCGCGCTCGGCGCGAGCCGGCTCGCCGCGCAGGGTGCGCCGCCCGAAACCATCGCGCGCTGGAACGCGGCGGCGGCGATTCCGCTGTGGCCGCACGAGCCGCCGGGCGGCGGCTTCGCCCCGCTTCCGCCGCGTGCGGGCCCGCCGATCCCGAACTTCATCACCAACGTCGCCATGCCGGAACTGCGCGTGTTCCGCCCGGCGGTGCCGAATGGGCGAAGCGTGCTGTCGATCCCGGGCGGCGCCTATACGTTCGTGTCGATCGCCAACGAAGGGGTCGATGTCGCCGATGTGATGACCGCCAGGGGCTATACGGTGTTCGTGCTGGTCTATCGCCTGCCGGGTGAAGGCTGGCACGCCCGGGAAGACGTGCCGCTGCAGGATGCCCAGCGCGCGGTGCGCCTGATCCGCGCCCATTCGGCGCATTACGCGCTCGACCCGGAGAAGCTCCACGTGATCGGTTTTTCGGCCGGGGGGCATCTTGCCGCCACGCTGGCGACCGGCTTTGCAGAGACGGTCTATCCAGCGATCGACGCCGCCGATGGGTTCAGCGCAAGGCCCCAGACGGTGGGCCTGGGCTATCCGGTCATCAGCCTTGCGCCAGGCATAACCCATGCCGAAAGCGCGCTGAGGCTGATCGGCGAGAATCCGTCGGCGCAACTGGTCGCGCGGCGTTCTCCCGCTCTGCATGTCTCGGCCGAGACGCCGCCGTGCTTCCTGATGCACGCGCTCGACGATCCCGCGGTGCCGGTCGAAAACAGCTTCATCATGCTGCGCGCGCTGCGCGAAGCGAAGCGGCCGTGCGAGGCGCATTTCTACGAAGAGGGCGGGCACGGTTTCGGCCTGGGCGCGCCGGGAATGCCGGTGCGCGGCTGGATCGAGGCTTATGCCGCGTGGCTCGAGCGGCAGGAAACCAGGGCCGGGCAGGCACAACGGGAGACATGACATGCAAAATCTGAACCGCCGAGAATTCGCACGGCTAACGGGCGCTGCGCTCGTGGCAGGCCTGGCGGTGCGCAGCCTGCCGGGCTTCGCGCAGGGGGAGGGGGATCCGCGCCTCGCGGCGCTCGACCACATCGATCCCGAGTTGCGCCCGGCGGCAAGGCAGGTGCTCGCTTCATCGGGCCAGACCGGCAGCTTCGATGAAGCGACCCTGCAGGCGATGCGCGCCGGAACGCCGCCCTCGCCGCCGCTGCTGGCCGACGTTCCGACTGCCCGGGTGCGGGTTCCGGCACAGGGTTCGCTATCCGAAGTCACGGTCTATACCGTCAATGCCCGGCCCGGCGAACGCAAGCCGGCGATCCTGCATACCCACGGGGGCGGCTTCATCCTCGGTTCGGCCGCGCTCGAACTGCGTTATCTGCAGGAAACCGCCGTGGCGCTCGATTGCGCGATCGTCACGGTCGAATACCGGCTGGCTCCCGAGACGCGCTTCACCGGCTCGGTCGAAGACAATTACGCTGGTTTGCTCTGGCTCTACCGCAATGCGGAGGCGCTCGGCGTCGATCGCAAGCGGATCGCGCTGCTGGGCGAAAGCGCGGGCGGCGGGCATGCGGCGCTGCTGGCGATCGCCGCGCGCGACCGCGGGGAGGTGCCGCTGGTGCTGCAGGCGCTGATCTATCCGATGCTCGACGATCGCACCGGCAGCAGCCGGGAGGTTCCTCCGCATATCGGGGTCATCGGATGGGACGCGCCGGCCAATCGCTTTGGCTGGAAGTCGTTCCTCGGGATGGAGCCGGGCGGTGCGGATGTGCCCACGGCAGGGGTGCCGGCGCGGCTGCGTGAGCTGAAGGGCCTTGCGCCGGCCTATGTCGCGGTGGGCGGGGTCGATCTGTTCGTGGGCGAGAACATCGAATACGCCCGCCGGCTGACCGAGGCCGGGGTTCCGGCGGAAATGCTGCTAGTCCCCGGCGCATTCCATGGGTTCGACCGGGTGGCGCCGGGCACCGCGCCCGCGAAATTGTTCACCGACACCAAACACAAGGCGCTGCGCAGGGCATTCGCAATGGAACCGATTGCGTAATATCGCGCCTTTGCGGCGAAAAACCGGCGCCGGTATCTGGCGCCAGATATCGAAGTAACAAGATGATATAAAAGCATATTATTATCAATGAACCAACCGGTACCGAACGTATTGCAATCGATTGAAATTTTTCCTATCAAACACCCATCGGCAGGGCTGGCAAAGCCCGCATTAAGAACACCAGGGAGGACGCAATGAAGGCCAAGGGCTTATTCCATCTATCGGTCGCAGCCGTCGCCGTCGCGGGTTTCGCGGCGCCCGTCGCGGCGCAGGATACGGGCGACCAGCGCGAGAGCGCCGAGCCGCCGGTGATCATCGTCACCGCCCAGCGGCGCGAGGAGAATCTGCAGGACGTGCCGATCGCCGCGACCGCGATCGCCGGCAGCCAGCTCAAGGAAAAGGCGGTCGAAAATCTCGCCGACCTGCAGAACATCGCGCCCTCGGTATCAATCACCGACCAGGGGCTTACACAGTCGGTGAACCTGCGCGGCATCGGCATCGCCAGCGGTTCGCCGGCGGTCGCGAACGGCGTCGCGACCTATATCGACGGCGTGTTCCAGCCCCCGATCCTGACCGCGTCGAGTTTCTACGACATCGCATCGATCGAGGTCCTGCGCGGCCCGCAGGGCACGCTGGTCGGCTCGAATTCGACCGGCGGCGCGATCTTCATCAACACCCAGAGCCCCAGCACCGACCGGGTGAAGGGCTATGCCGAGCTGGGCTATGGCAGCTACAATCTGCGCACGGCCGAAGGCGCGGTGAACCTGCCGCTCAGCGATACGCTCGCAGTCCGCGTCGCCGGGATCACCCGCTGGCGCGACAGCTATTACGACGATCTCGGCCCTTACAACAACGATCCCGACAGCCTCGACGAACAGGCCGGGCGCGTCGGGGTGCTGTGGCAGCCGGGGAGCTTCCGGGCCCTCGCCAAGGCCGAATGGGTCGACAAGAACACCGGCGGCTATGCCTATCGCCCGATCGAAGGCACCGCGTTCGACGCCGACCGCCAGCCCGATTTCCGCGACCTGACCTATAACTCGCCCACGCTGAATCACGAACGCGCGTTCAATTCCAGCCTCGAGCTGCGCTATGAACTCGACAGTGGGATCGTGCTGCGTTCGGTCACCGGCTATACCAACAAGCGGATCAACAACCTCTACGACAGCGACGGATCCACGCTGGCGCTGCAAACCTCGGACCAGTTCGTTCGCGAACGCGAAGCGACCCAGGAATTCAACATCATCTCGCCGACAGACGGGAAGTTCAACTGGATCCTCGGCGGCTATTACCAGAAGAACAAGATCGACGTGATCATCCAGTCGCGGGCAAACGACCCGATCGGCGATCCCACCGACATCGTCAATTTCAACGACAAGCTGACGCTCGGCGTATTCGCGCAACTCGGTTACAAGATCCTGCCCAACCTCGAGTTGCAGGTGGGCGGACGCTATTCGCACTATAAGGTAACCAGCACCGGCAGCGTGACGATTGGCGCGGACGGGCCGGTCTTCGGGCCGGACGGCCTGGTCGTCGCCGATCTCGCGGGCAGCCACAAGGACGGGCGGGCGACCGGCAAGGTCGCGCTCAACTGGAATGTCGACGAAGACAATCTGATCTACGTCTTCGCCGCGCGCGGCTACAAGCCGGGCGGTGCCAACAGCGCAACGTCCGAATTCGGGCCCGAAACCGTGATGGACTACGAATTCGGCTGGAAGGGCAATCTGTTCGGAGACCACCTGCGGACGCAGTTCGGCGGGTTCTACATGGATTACAAAGACTTCCAGTTCGATGCGATCGACGCGGGCACCGGCCAGAGCGGGGTCGTCAACATCTCAAATGCCAAGATCAAGGGCGCCGAATTCCAGGCCCAGGCCAAGTT
The DNA here is from genome assembly GCA_029202985.1 of Candidatus Andeanibacterium colombiense. Classification (GTDB taxonomy): domain Bacteria; phylum Pseudomonadota; class Alphaproteobacteria; order Sphingomonadales; family Sphingomonadaceae; genus Andeanibacterium; species Andeanibacterium colombiense. Next base: position 3,041,184 of record CP119316.1, read on the forward strand.
CGGCGGGCTGAGCTTCGATGGCGGTGTGGCCTATGTCGATTCCAAGCTCGACCCGGTGACCATCATCAATTCGCGCGCGCTTCCGCAGATCGGCCAGCTCGGCCCGCAGTGCGGTGTCGGCGTGCCGTCCAATCCGCCGGCCTGTTTCGATTACGGACCCTTCACCGATACCGCCGGCGGCGGTCCCAACCTGTTCTCGCCGAAATGGTCGTACAATTTCGGGGTTCAGTACGAAGCGATCCTCAGCGACGACCTGACGCTCACGCCGCGGGTCAATTACGCCTATGTCGGGCCGCGCTGGACCAATCTGTTCTACGATCCCGCGCTCGATTACCTCAAGGGGCGCGGGCTCGTTTCGGCCCAGGTCACGCTGGCATACCGGGATCTGAAGCTGGAGCTCTACGGTACCAACCTGGCCAACAAGGCTTATGTCAGCGGCCAATCGGGCAACAACGAATTCTACGGCGCGCCGCGTGAATTCGGGGTCCGCATCTCGACGAGGTTCTGACCGATGTCCGGCCGGAGCTTCGCAGGCGCAATCGCGGCGGTGCTGTTGTCGTCATGCACCGGCGCGGGCGCGCCGGACAGCGCGAGTGCCGACGTCGCGTCGGGCTCCGCCGAACGGTGCGCGGCGCTTGGCGAAAGGCCTCCGGCCGGCTGGCCTGCTGCGGGCGCGCGGGTTGCGTCAGCCACCTGGCGCGATGCGGGCCCGGCGCCGGCTGCGCCCGGGCCGCCGGGCGCGGCCGCGGCGCCGGCCGTGTTGCCCGCGCATTGCGAGATCGCCGGGATCATGGAGGAACGCAAAGGCATCGACGGCCAGGATTATGCGATCCGCTTCCATCTGCGCCTGCCGGATCAATGGAACGGCCGCTTCTTCATGCAGGGCGGCGGGGGCACCAACGGCGATGTCGGTGATGCGATCGGGCAGCTGCAGGGCGGCGCGCAGCCGGCGCTCGCGCAGGGCTATGCGGTTCTCTCGCAGGATTCCGGCCATGACAATGCGCTCAACAGCGTGCCCGGGCGCGGCGGCCAGACCGCCTTCGGCTTCGACCCGCTCGCCCGCGCGAATTACGGCGGGGCATCGCTCGAGAAGACCGCGCTTGCGGCCAAGGCCGCTTTGCGCAGCTATTACGGCGCCCCGCCGCGCTACAGCTATTTCGTCGGGTGCTCCAAGGGCGGGCAGGAAGGGATGGCGCTTGCGCAGCGCTATCCCGAACTTTTCGACGGTATCGTTGCCGGCGCGCCGGGCTTCTCGCTCCCTCGCGCGGCGATCGGGGAAACCTGGAATACGCAGGCTTTTGCGTCGGTGCCGCAGGCGGAAGGCAAGCCGGTCACGATCGCTTCGCTCGCCGCGAGCTTCAGCGTAAGCGATTTCGCGCTGGTGCGCAGCGCAGTGCTGGAGGGCTGCGACGCCGATGACGGAGCGGCCGACGGGATCGTGGGGAATTTCCGCCAGTGCACTTCGGCCAAGGTCCTGCCGCGCCTCAAGGCCCGCCAATGTTCGGGTGCGAAGGCCGATGGCTGCCTTTCGGCGCCGCAGATCGGCGCATTGGAGAAGGTTCACCAGGGACCGCGCGACAGTTCGGGAAAGCAGATCTATCCCGGCTTCGCATGGGACGCGGGATGGTCCGACATGGGTTGGCGGATATGGACTCTCGGCACACCCGACGGGGGTGTTCCGGCGCTCAACGTCGCGATGGGCGCGCCCGCCTTGGCGACCGTGTTCAGTTCCCCCGCAAGCGCACCGGGGGCCGGGCTTGACGATTACCTCCATTACCAGCTCAGCTATGATTTCGATCGCGGGGCCGCTGCCGTCACCGGCACGGGGGGACCGTTCCAGCGCTCGGCGTGGGCCGATATCTCGGCCCGTTCGGATAATCTCGACGCGTTCCGCAAGCGTGGCGGAAGGATGATCGTACCGCAGGGCGTGTCCGACCCGGTGTTTTCGATCAACGATACGCTGGCGTGGTGGGATGAGGTGAATGCCCGCTATTCGGGCAGGGCGGCGGACTTCACCCGCGTGTTCCCGGTGCCCGGGATGGGCCATTGCCAGGGCGGACCGGCGACCGACAGGTTCGACGCATTCGGCGCGCTGGTCCACTGGGTCGAACGGGCCGCCGCGCCCGACGCCATTGCCGCAACCGCTAATCCGATGTCGCCCTGGCCGGGCAGGGCCCGTAAACTGTGTCCCTATCCCAAAGTCTTGCGGAAGACCGGCGATGAAAAGGATGGCGACGCGGGATTCGCCTGCGTAGGCTGAGCGCATAAACTAACGAGAGGATGGGCGCGATGGCAACGCCGGCGGCGGGGGGCGGGCAAGTCTCGACCCGGTTTCTCAAATTGCTGATCTTCGTGATGTTCGCGACCTTCGCGATGACGACGGATTCGGTCGGCACGATCATTCCCTCGGTGATCGCCGAATATCGCCTGGGCATGACGGCGGCCGGCTCGTTTCACTACGCATCGATGTCGGGCATCGGCATCGCCGCGATCCTGCTCGGCTTCCTGGCCGACCGGATCGGGCGGAAGGGCACGATCCTGCTCGGGCTGACCCTGTTCGGAGCGACCTCGGCGCTGTTTGCCGCCGGCAATGCATTCGCCCTGTTCGTGCTGCTGCTGTTCGTCTCGGGCCTTGGGATCGGTATTTTCAAATCGGGCGCGCTGGCACTGATCGGCGACGTTTCCGCATCCACCCGCGAACACGCCTCGAACATGAACCTTGTCGAAGGCTTTTTCGGCGTCGGCGCAATCATCGGCCCGGCCATCGTGACGATGCTCCTGCAAAGCGGGGCAAGCTGGAAATGGCTCTATCTGATCGCGGGGGGGCTGTGTGCGCTGCTGATCCTGGGCACCGCCTTCGCTCCATTTCCGCGCACCTCGCAGCCTGCCGAGGACCGGGCCAATCCACGCGAGGCGCTGGCGATGCTGGCTGACCGCCAGGCGCTGTTTTTCGCCGCGCTGCTGGTGCTCTACGTTGCGGCGGAGGCGGCGGTCTATGTCTGGGCGCCGACCTATTTTATCGGCTATCACGGACCGGGTGCCTGGCTCGCGGCCTTCGTCGTCTCGGTGTTTTTCGTGTTGCGGGCGGCCGGGCGCTTCCTTGGCGCGTTCCTGCTTTCGCGCTTCGACTGGACGGCGGTGCTCGCGTTCTGCAGCACCGCGATGGCTGTGCTGTTCGTGATCGCGGTCGCCGGGGGCCGGCCGGCCGCGGTATTTTGCCTGCCGGCCACGGGCCTGTTCATGTCGGTCCTCTATCCGACCATCAATTCCACCGGCATCAGCCTGTTCGACAAGCACCGCCACGGCTCGATCGCGGGCTTCCTGTTGTTCTTCACCTGTATCGGCGCGGTGCTGGCCCCGCTGGCAATGGGGGCACTGGGCGATGCACTGGGCAACAGCGATTACAGCATGGGGCTGGGCGCGCTGTTTGCGGTAGCGCTTGCCGTGCTGTGCTTGTGGAACCGCTCGGCCCAGCCGGCGGCAGAGCGGCTGGCCCGGCGCGACAGTGAGGATTACGGCAGCGCCCGACACGGCGCTTGATCGTTCGGGAGCGGCAGACCATGACTGCAGCCGCGCCATTCGGCTGCAGGATATTCGCGGGATCGTGACACGGGGCGATGGCTGAAAAGATTAGAACGATCTACGATCTGGCCGCGCTGGCCGGCGTTTCGGCGGCAACCGTTTCGCGCGCGCTGGCGGGCAAGGAAGTGGTCAGTTCCAAGACTGCCGAGCGCATCCGCAAGCTTGCCGAGGAACATGGCTTCAAGCCCAGTTCGCTGGCACGCAACCTGAGGATACGCCGACGCGGGGCGATCGGGGTGGTCATTCCGCTGGGCCACGAGCGCGGGCAGCATATTTCGGATCCGTTTTTCATGACCCTGATCGGCTATCTTGCCGACGAGTTGACTGAGCGCGGCTTCGATCTCGTGCTGTCGCGGGTGATCCCCGATCGCGACGACTGGCTGAAGAAGATGATCGACGCGGACCGGGTCGACGGGTTTATCGTGATCGGCCAGTCCGACCAGTCGCCGATCCTCGATGCAGCGGCGCAATCCTATCTGCCGATGGTCGTCTGGGGGGCGTTCGTGCAAGGCCAGATCCATTGCTCGGTCGGAACCGACAATTTCCTCGGCGGGCGGCTCGCCGCCGCGCATCTCATCGAACGCGGCTGCCGCAACATCGCCTTTTTCGGGAGCACCAGGGGGATCGAGCTTTCGTTGCGGCTGGAAGGCGCGCGCGCCGCGGTGGCCGCGGCAAACGGTGCTGCGCGCCTGGTCGAAACCCCGACCCATCTGGCCGCCGAACTGAGCGGCACCGATATTGCCGCGTTCCTCGACAGCGTCGAGGAGTTTCCGGACGGTATCTTCGCCGCTTCGGACCTGATCGCGCTGACCGCGATCCAGGTGCTGGCGGGGCGCGGGAAGGCTGTGCCGCGCGACGTGCGGGTGATCGGCTATGACGATCTTCCGGCGGCGAGCAGCAGCGTCCCCCCGCTCACCACCGTCCGGCAGGATATCGCGGCGGGCGCGGTGCATCTGGTCGACAGCCTGCTCAAGCGGATCGAAGGGCGCCAGACCGGTTCGGTGGTGCTCAATCCCGAGCTTGTCATCCGTTCGTCGACTTGAGCAGGCGCACTTTGGCCAGCCGCTGGAAAGCGGGTCCATGTTCTGCTGCAATCGATTGTTTTTGGTGTCGCTTGACCCTATCGGGAATGGCAAAGGATCGATCGGGCATGAACAATTGAGCGGGCGTAACTCCCAGGGTGCGAAGGCCGTGCGGCAGGACAGCGATGTGGTGTGCTGGACGGCGGAGCAGGTCCGCGCGATCGCGCCCGGTCCGGCCCATGTCGCGCCCGTGATCGGCGATGCGGATTTCGCGCGCGTCGGCGAGGGAATGGATCTGTGGGATGCGTGGCCGGTGCAGGACGCGGACGGCGTGCCCGCACGGCTGGCGGGCGGTGCGACCTTGTGGATGGCGCTCGGCGCGCCGCGGTTTGCCGACCCCGATCAGCGCCACGCTCATGCGCGGATTCACCTGCTCCAGTGGGATGAGCGGGGGTGGACCCATCTCGGCCCCGCGATGCCTGACGGTTTTTCGCCTGGCAGCCGGGAGTGGTCGGGCTCGGCGGTGCTGGCCGCCGACCGCCGCAATCTGGTGCTCTATTTCACCGCGGCCGGCGTGCGGGGCGAGAGCGATCCGGGGTTCGCCCAGCGGCTGTGTCTGGCGCGGGCGACGCTCGAAGGGGCGCCGGGGGCGTACCGGTTGGCCGGCTGGCGCGGACTGCGCGACATCGTGCTCCTCGATCCGGCCGATTACATGGCCGGCGATGCGGGCGGCGGTGCGCCCGGCACGATCAAGGCGTTTCGCGATCCGGCATTTTTCCGCGATCCTGCGGACGGGACGAATTATGTGTTCTTCGCCGGTTCGCGGGCGGGCTCGGTCTCGGCCTTCAACGGGGTGATCGGCGCCGCTACCGCCCGTGCGGAGGCGCCGGAGCACTGGGAGCTGCTGCGCCCGTTGATCAGCGCGGATGGTCTGAACAACGAACTCGAACGGCCGCACGCGGTGTTTCATGGCGGGCTGTATTACCTGTTCTGGTCGACCCAGGCGCAGGTGTTCGATCCGGCAGGGCCGGTGGGGCCGACCGGGCTCTACGGGATGGTGTCCAACTCGCTCGCGGGCGGGTGGGAGCCGTTGAACGGGACCGGGCTGGTGTTCGCCAATCCTCCCGAGGCGCCCGCGCAGGCCTATAGCTGGCTGGTCCTGCCCGATCTTTCGGTGACCAGTTTCGTCGACAATTGGGGCCCGCCGGGCGCGGATGAGCCGCGCCGACTGGGCGGAACCTTCGCGCCCTGGCTCACCCTCGAGCTAGACGGCGCCCATGCCGGGCTGGCGCGGTGACGCAGTGACCGCGCCGTTGCTGGCCGGGGTCGAACTCGGCGGGACCAAGTCGATCGCGGTGCTGGCGCGCGGTTCCGAAATCCTCGAACAGGCGGTGTGGCCCACGCTCTCGCCAGAGGAAACCCTGGGCCGGATTTCCGGCCAGCTGCGGCAATGGCACCGCGCGCATGGCTTTTCGGCGGTGGGGATCGCGTCGTTCGGGCCCGTGCGCCTCGACCGCTCGGCGCCCGACTACGGCTGTATCCTGCAAACCCCGAAGCCGGGCTGGTCCGGCGCGCCGGTCGCCGCGCGGCTGATGGCTGGCCTCGATTGCCCGTGGCAGATTGACACCGATGTTAACGCCGCCGCCCTAGCCGAATACCTCTGGGGCGCCGGACAGGGCTGTCGCAGCCTGTGCTATATTACAATCGGAACCGGGGTCGGCGGCGGGCTGGTCATTGACGGCCAACCTGTCCACGGCGCGCTGCATCCGGAAATCGGACATTTGCGGCTGAAGCGCGCGCTGGGCGATGAATTTCCGGGGGCGTGCCGGTTTCACGGTGACTGCGTGGAAGGCTTGATCTCGGGACCGGCTCTTGAAAAGCGTTTGCGTAGAGACCCCGCGCTCGTGACCGACGGCGATACTTGCTGGGATGAGGTCGCTTCGGATCTCGCCGAACTTGCAGCGGCGATCCTGCTTACCGTTTCCGCGGAGCGAATCTTAGTGGGCGGCGGCGTGGCAATAGAGCGCCCGTTTCTGCTCGAGCGCGCCAGAGTTTTACTCGTAGAAAATTTGGGCGGATATCTTCCTTTTATCGACAAAGAGTCGGTGCACGACGTATTGCGCCAACCCGCACTTGGCCGACGGGCCGGTCCGCTCGGCGCGGTCGCGCTGGCCGCTACGCTCGCTGCCTGAAAACTCCAAACAAGGATTGTATCAAGGGGTACTGTCCAACCAAGTGCACCTGTTGGCAACTCGGAAACGCGGAAAAGCAGGAGGTTGGCAGATAGGCGAACGACCGATGTGAAACTCACATTTGCCTTCCGCCGACGAGAGCGAGCGATGGTCCGCTTTCGGCGGATGAAGAGCTTACAGAAGTTCGTCTCGGTTCATGCCCACGACCACAACCGATCGCCAGAATTACAAGGCCCCCCCTCAGCCGCGCTGGCTGAGTGGCAGATCCTTATGGGCTAGGCGTACACGCACGAAGAGCGAGCCCGGCAACGGGAATTGGATCCACCCACTCCCGGGCTGCGCCGGGAACGACGACGCGTTATCCTTCGCGAATGGAAAGGGCGAGCGGAACATGGATGCGGACCAGATCGAGCGGTGAACGTTTAACCGGAACCTTTCACCAGCTGATTGCGGGCAGTTCGGGGGAAGCGCGGCGCGACAGCAATTCGCAGCCGTTCTCTGTGATGACGACGTTCTCTTCGGCCACCATTACCTTGCCTTCCCCATAGGCAATGCCGGGTTCAATGGTCATGACCATGCCCGGCAGCAGCGGAGTATTGTCATGCGGGGCATTGGAAGGCCACTCGGTCAAGGTTATGCCGAGGCCGTGGCCGAAGCGACCCTGCGTGGCTGCAACAATGCCGTCGGCCTCGATCGAGCGGGCCTGGGCGTGGAACAGATCGGCGGCGGTGTTGCCCGGCCTTGCCGCGGCGATGCCTGCGTCGGTCGCCCGCTGGAGCGAGCGATAAATCCGCCGTGCTTCCTCGCTCGCTTCGCAGATCGCGTAATTGCGGTCGAAGTCGCAGAAATAGCCGTGCACGTCGGCGCCGGTGTCGATCGCGAAAATGTCTCCCGGTTCGAGGATCCGCGGGCCGGCCCGCAGGATGATGGTCTCATAGCCATCCGGACCCGATCCCATCGCGACGAAAGGCACCTTGCTCGCTCCGCCGGCGAGCATCGCCGCCGCGAACCGATTGGCGACCTCGGCCTCGCTGCTGCCTGCGGTTGCGAATTCGTCCATCCGATCGAACGCATCGCAGGCGGCGGTGCAGGCCCGGCGAATATACGCGATCTCGGCATCGGATTTCACGATCCGCACTTCGCGGCACAGGATCGCGCAATCGGCGATCTCGAGCGGGCGCAGCGCATCGATCAGGCGGAACACGTCGCCCAGGGTCATGCCGATCCGGGATTCGGGGCCCATCTCTATCCCGATCCTGCCGAAGCGACTGGGCAGCGCGCGCAGTTCCGCCGCGACTTCGCTCACGCCTTCGTCTTCCGGACGGGGTGAGGGCCAGGTCGAGAAACGCTTGACCCAGGAAGACCCCCGCCAGGCGTCGTCGGCGCCCTGAGGCAGGACCGCGAACGGATCGCCCTCAAGCGGCACGATCAGATAGAACGGCCGGGTCGGGCTGGCCCAGAGGTCGCTGCGATAGCCGCTGAAGTATTCCAGGTGCTTCTCGTTGCTGAGGAGCATCGCGTCGAGCCCATGCGTGTGCATCAGCGATTGCGCGCGCGCGACGCGGCCATGGTATTCTGCACTGGAGAAGCTCGTATTCAGCATGTCCGCCCTTCCTGACTGGATGGGCGTATTGTTCCGCGCATAAGAGAGAACATTATACCTATCTTCGCTATTTTTCGGAATCTACGAACACTTTTTTCTAATAAATCCGTCTTATATGGAACAATGTTTTGCGCGGAATCGAGCAGTCTGAAGCCGGATTTTCACCAAGCAAGGTAACGCGCAAACCGATGGAATCACATCTCGAAATACCGCTTCAAGCCTTTGTCGACACGCGCGCGAAGATCGCTCCCTTCGTGCGTGAAACTCCTCTGTGGCCGCTGGCGGGGCCGGCCGCCACTCAGCGTATGGGTACGGGCACCGAAGTGCTGATGAAGCTTGAGCTGTTCCAGCCGACCGGCACGTTCAAGGTGCGCGGCGCGATCAACAACCTGCTTGCGCTGGACGAGGCCGGCCGGGCGGCCGGTGTCACCACGATCAGCGCGGGCAACCATGCGATCGCTACGGCCTATGCGGCGCACCGCTTCGGGGTGTCGGCCAAGGTCGTGATGATGAAGGAAGCCAATCCCGCGCGGGTTGCGGCTGCGCGCGCTTACGGCGCGGAGGTGATCGTGGCCGACAGTGTGGAGCACGGGTTCGCGCTGCTCGAAGGGCTCAAGCAGGACGAGGGGCGCACCTATATCCCGTCCTTTCCGAACGAACGCGTGGTATGCGGCACCGGCACGATCGCGCTGGAGCTGTTCGAGCAGGCCGGCACGCTCGACGCGATCGTGGTCCCGATCGGCGGAGGAGGGCTGATTTCCGGGATTTCCGCGGCGGCGAAGCTGATTTCGCCGACGACCCGCATCTACGGCATCGAGCCCGAGAAGGCCGGGGTGGTCGGCCGCAGCGTGAAGAGCGGCACGCTCCAGACGCTCGCGACCGTCGACACGATTGCCGACAGCCTGGCCGCGCCGATGACGAATGAGGTTTCCGTGTCCTTCGTGTCGCGTTTCGTGGACGAACTCGTCACCATCTCGGATGACGCGATGACCGAAGCGGCGGCGCTGCTGTTCGGGGAAGCGAAGCTGGCGGTTGAAGCGGCCGGCGCGGCGTCGACCGCCGCCCTGATGGGCCCGCTGCGCCAAGAACTCGCCGGCAAGCGGGTCGCGCTGATCGTTTGCGGGGCGAACATCGATCCGCCGTCTTATTGCAAGCTGCTGCAGCGAGGGACCGCGCCGGGCGGCTGAACGGAGTCAGGGGAATTCAACCGCCTGTCCAATTCCCCGCTGCGCCGCCTGCTTCAGCACGAAATCGGCAGCGACGAGATCCTGCGCGGCCACGCCCAGCGATTTGTAGAGCGTGACCTGATCGGCGCTGGTGCGTCCTGGTGCGTCGCCCACCGCCACCTGGCCGATTTCGCCGGCGATGTGATCCGGCCCGATCGCGCCTTCGTTCAGGGCGCGGAGATATTCTCCGGCCTGGTTGAGCGCGGATTCGCGGTAGTCGACGATGAAGTGGGATCGCGCGACGAGGCTGCTGTCGATCTCCGCCGTGGACGCGACGCTGGAGCCGACGATATTGAGGTGCGTGCCCGGCGCGACCATGTCTCCGAACAGGATCGGATCCGGCGCATGGGTGGTGGTGCAGACGATCTGCGCGCCGGCGACCGCGGTGGCGACGTCACCAAACGCGGTGGCCGGGATGCCGCTGACCCGTGTTTCCTCGGCCAGGCGTTCCGCTTCCTTCACGGTGCGGCCCCAGATCCGGACTTCGGCGATCGGCCGCACGGCGCGCATCGCCTCGATATGCCTGCCCGCCTGCTCCCCGGTGCCGAGGATCGCGAGCCTGCTCGCTCCTGCCGGGGCAAGCAGACCGGTTGCGAAGGCACTGGCGGCGGCGGTGCGGATCGCGGTGATCTCCGCGGCGTCGAGCAGCCCCACCGGGTAGCCGTGTTGCGTCTCGAACAGCAGCAGCGCGCCGAGATGCGATGAATGGCCGGTCCCGGCGTTGCGGGGGAACAGGCTGACCAGCTTGATGCCGAAGCTTTCGGGCTCGCCGAGGTATCCCGCCATCATCCCGAGCATGCCGATCTCGCGCGGCATCGCCATCGCGCTGCGCAGCGGAAGCACCGCTTTGCCTTGCGACACGGCGACCATGGCCTGCCCGACCAGCTCGATGCAGCGGTCCATCGGAAGGAGCGCGCGGATCTCGTCGCGGCGGAGGATGCGGATCGTCATGGCCGGGCGCCTTGCGCGGAGCGGGATGCCGCAAGCCTGACGATCGCACCGGAAAGGAGGATCATCGCGATGCCTGCCACGACGCCGATGCCGGCCATGCCGAGGAAACGCGCCGGCATCGCCGCCATCTGTGCGCTACCCATCCAGCCGCCGACCAGCCCGGCGATCAGGCTGCCGGCCGCGGTCGCGAGGAACCACATGCCCATCATCCTGCCTGCGTGAGAGCGCGGGGCCAGCCCGGTGATTGCCGAAAGGCCGATCGGCCCGATGCAGAGTTCGCCGAGCGTCTGCAGGAGATAGACCAGGATCAGCCAGCCGGGCGCGGCTTTCATCCCGTGCTGCACGGCCAGCGTTACGGCCAGCGCCATCAGCGCGAAGCTCGCGCCGAGCAGGATCAGCGACAGGCCGAACTTCACCGGAGCCGAGGGTTCGAGGCCGCGGCGGGACAGGCGCATCCAGCCCGCCGCGAACACCGGCGAGAGGAGCAGCACGTAAAGCGGCGAGACCGACTGATACCAGCTGGCGGGGTGCTGCCCCGCGGCGAAGAACCCGCCCATGAAGCTGCGGTCGGTAAAGTCGCGCGCGAACAGGTTCATCGTCGATCCGGCCTGCTCCAGGCCCGAGATAAACAGCGCCACGCAGGCGCAGAGGACGAAGATCGCGATCACTCGCCGCCGCGCCGCTTCGTCGAGCTTGCGATCGCGCAGCACCAGCCCGAAGAAGCCCAGCGAAAGCGCGCCGATGATTGCGCCGAGGCAGGCCGCTACGGCCTCCATGTCGAGCCGAAGCAGTCCCACCGCCAGAATCGTCAGCAGCATCGCGGCGCCGAGCGATCCGGTCGCGATCCAGCCGCGCCGGCGTTCCTCCGGCGCCTGCAACTCGCAGTCCCGCCCGACCGCGCCCAACCGTCCGCGTATCCGCGCGTAGAACAGCGTTCCGCCCAGCATCGCGACGCCGGTCGCCGCGAAGCCGAGGCGATAGCCGAAGCTCTCGCCCAGCGTCCCGACTACGAGCGGAGCAGCGAAGGCGCCGAGGTAGATGCCGAAATAGAATATCGAGAAGCCCGCATCGCGCCGCGCACTCGCTTCGGGCGGATAGAGATCCCCGACCATCACGCTGACATTGGGCTTGAGCAGGCCGACGCCCAGCGAGATCACCAACAGTCCCGCGCGGAACACAGGCAGGCCGCCCGGCACCGCCAGCAGCAGCCCGCCGCCGCCGATCAACAGACCGCCCCATAGCACCGCGCGCTGCTGACCAAGCAATTTGTCCGCCAGCCAGCCGCCCGGCAGCGACATCAGATATACCGATGCGGTGAACACGCCGTAGATCGCACCTGCCGTCGCGGTGTCGAACTCCAGCCCGCCGGCCGCCAGCGGAGAGGTCATGAACAGGATCAGCAGAGCGCGGATTCCGTAATAGGCGAACCGCTCCCAAGCCTCGGTGGCGAACAGGATGAACAAGCCGGGCGGATGGTCCGAAAAGCTGGCGATGCGCATGACCGGTCTTGTACTCCGCATGTTCGAGCCGGGTCCGCGGAGCGGTCCGGAATCTGCCGGTAAACCCCGGCCTGCCGATAGTATTCCGCCCCCGCGAGAACATTAGCCTCGATTTTGCCCCGTTGCTCAACCGCGGGAGGACAGATAACCTATCATTTAGGTGTAATGAGGAACGATTTTGTATGACTGACCGTATCGACAAGGCGATTCTACGCAATCTCGAGCAGGATGGCAGAATGTCATTCAATGCACTTTCCGAGAAGATCAATCTTTCCAAGACTCCGAGCTGGACCAGGGTGCAGGCGCTCGAGCGTGAAGGCGTGATCACCGGCTACCGGGCGATGCTGTCGCCCGAACGGCTGGGGCTAGAGCTTCAGGCGTTCGTGCAGGCGCGGGTGGCGTCGGAACGCTGCCGCGACTTCGAAGCGGCGGTCATGCGCAATGGCTCGGTGCTGGCCTGTTACGCAATGACCGGCGAGGCCGATTATCTACTGCAGGTCCTGGTCGAAAACGTCGCCGCGCTTGACGATCTGGTCCGCAACCGGATCTCGATCATGCCCGGGGTCAAGGGCGTGCTGACGCTGGTGGTGCTTAAGAAGATCAAGGACCACGGCCTGATTTCCGACTGTCTCTGATACCGTTACGCCCGAATCGGGGGGGTTTTATGGTACATTTCAACCGTCCTTTGCCGCAATGTGGGAACAATCGCACCGCATGACGATGTAGCGCTAGAACGTTTATCCTAATATGTCGCTCGTTTGGCGAATTTGCGAACAATGTTTGCCGGGCCGCCCCCTATCCTTTGCTCACAACGACAACACAATGAGGATGCCCCGGCACGTTCAGCAACGCCGCGGCGGGTTCCGCGGCAACGATGGGGGCGAATATGAAGATCGGATTTCGCAAGGCCTGGCTTCTCTCGGGCGTAATGGGATTGGCCGCGTTCGGTACGGGTGCGGCGCGGGCGCAGGAGACCGGCCCGGCGGCCGGGGCCGAACCCGGCACCATCATCGTCACCGCCCAGAAGCGCGAACAGGCGGTTCAGGACGTGCCGATCGCGCTCACCGCGCTGAGCGGCGACGATCTGCAGAAGGCCGGGGTCCAGTCGCTGGACGAGATCACCAAGCAGATCCCGTCGCTGCAGATGCAGGACAACGGCATCGTTGCCCGCTTCTCGATGCGCGGCATCAATCTCAATTCGATCTCCGACGCGTCGGAATCGCCGATCCTGGTGGCGTTCGACGGGGTGGCTTACGGCTCCTCGTCCAACTTCTCCGCGACCATGTACGACATCGACCGGGTCGAGGTGCTGCGCGGCCCTCAGGGGACGCTTTATGGTCGCAACGCCACAGGCGGCCTCGTCAATATCATCAGCAAGCGGCCGACCGACACCTTCGAAGGCTATTTCAGCGGTCAGTACGGCAATTTCGGTCGGGCGGTGTTCGAAGGCGCGGTAAGCGGCCCGATCACCGACGGCGTGCGTTTCAGGGCATCGGCCAAGTCTGACACCGACAACGGGATCCAGACCAACATCCTGAATGGCGACAAATGGTGGGAAAACGACCAGTTCGCCGGCCGGCTCCAGCTGGAATTCGACCTGCCCAATCGCGGCAACCTGCTGCTCAAGGCGCATTACGAGAATCTCGACGGGATCGGCCAGGGCTATGGCCTGTTCGGTAATCGCGATCCGGACAGTGGCCCCGGTTATGCGGCGGTCTGCCCGGTCGAGGATACGCTTGCGGGCCTATGCGTGGACAACAAGGGCACCAAGGGCACCGGCGACCCGACCAAGATCATCAGCGGCAACACTCCGCCGGCGATCCATCGCAGCAGCTGGGGCGTGTCGAGCGAGCTGAACTATCCGCTTACCGAGGTGCTCGATCTGGTTTCGATCACCGCCTATGACGAGCTGGAAAAGTACAAGCGCGAAGATGCCGACGGATCGGCGGATGCCGGCAACACGATCGGCTCGGGCAACGATTACTGGCAGTTCAGCCAGGAGCTGCGGCTGCAGGGCAAGGGCGATAAATTCAACTGGGTCGCCGGCCTGTTCTATTTCAACTCCGACGCGCATGTGACTTCGGATTTCGGCTTCTTCCCGGCACCGCAGGGCGATCTCGGCTACTCCGACGTGAAGACCGAATCCTTCGCGGCCTTCGTGGACGGGACTTACGGGCTGACCGACCGGCTGAACCTGTCGCTCGGCGCCCGCTACACGCATGAAGAGAAGGAGCACGTCGGGCTCAATCTCGCCCCGCTGGTGCTCGCATTCATCACGCCCAAGGTCGAAGTGCCGTTCGACTTCAAGTCGAAGGACGACGTGATCACCTGGCGCGCGGTGCTCGACTATCACCCGGTCCAGGACGTGATGGTCTATGCCAGCGTCGCGACGGGCTTCAAGGCGCCGGGCTTCCAGACGCAGTATCTCTTCAGCACCGATCCCTACGCTGCGGCTCCGTCGCAGCGTGAGGAAGTCACCACTTACGAACTCGGGCTCAAGAGCAGCGCCCTCGACCGCAAGCTGACCTTCAACGCCGCCGCCTATTACAGCGATTACCGCGGGTTGCAGCAGGTACTTACCGTGCCGTCGCCGATCGGGGTCAACACCCCGGTCCTGACGAATGTCGACAAGGCCATACTCTATGGCCTGGAAGCCGATCTCACCTATACGCCCAGCCCGTATTTCGACGTGATCGCCGGTGGCAGCTACGTTCACAGCAAGATCGAGGATCCGGGCACGGCCTATGATGGGCATGTCGTATCGGCGGCGCCGAAGTTCACCTATTCGGTCACCGCGCGCGCGCACCTGCCGCTGGGCGAAGATGGCGATGCGACGTTCCAGGCGAGCTATCGCTGGCAGGACCAGACCTATTTCAACCTGAACCAGGATCCGCTGCTCGGCTTCCACTCATACGGGCTGCTCGATCTCCGGCTCAGCGTCACGCCGCCGAACCGGACCAATTTCCGGATCGAGGCCTTCGTCAACAACACGCTGAATCAGAAATACTGGGTCCACGCATTCTCGTCGGGCGCGATCGGCGGCGGGACGGTGCCGATCTGGGGCATGCCCCGCAACTATGGCCTGAAGGCCACCGTTCAGTTCTGATGCGATCCGGCCGGCGCGGCCTGGGTCGCGCCGGCCCAACTATCCAATTTCAAAAAGGGGAGAGGCCTGTGCTTTCGGTCGACCAGGATCGATTGTGGCGCGCCCATCAGGAGATGGGCAAGATCGGCGCGCTGCCACATGGCGGCTGCTGCAGGCTGGCGCTCGACGACGATGATCGGCGCGGGCGCGAGTTGTTCATCCGGTGGTGCCGCGAAGCAGGCTGCTCGATCCGCATCGACCGCGCGGGCAATATCTTCGCCCGCCGTCCGGGAACCGAGGACGGTCTCCCGGCGGTCGCCACCGGCAGCCATCTGGACACCCAGCCCCATGCCGGGCTGTTCGACGGGATCTACGGGGTGCTTTCGGGGCTTGAAATCTTCCGGACGCTGAACGATGCAGGCATTCGCACCCGCGCGCCGCTCGAAACCATCGTCTGGACCAACGAGGAATGTGTGCGGTTCGCGCCGCCGACCGGCGGTTCGATGGTGTTTTGCGGATTGCTTCCGATCGACCAGTTCCACGCGGAGCGGACCACGGACGGGACGACCGTGCTGGCCGACCTCGAACGGCATGGGTTCCTCGGAAACACCTTCGATCACGCCGATCACCCGCTGGAGAGCTTCTTCGAGGTCCATATCGAACAGGGGCCGATCCTCGAGCGCGAGGCGAAGACGATCGGCGTCGTGATCGGCATCCAGGGCGCGCGAATGTACCGCGTCGAGCTAGTCGGGCAGGACAATCACGCGGGGACCACCCCGATGGACATGCGGCGGGATGCGTTCGACGGCGCGGCGCGGCTGGGGGTGCGGCTGAACGAGATGGCGCGCGCGATGGATCCGGCGCTGTGCTTCACGATCGGCCATTTCAACCTGAGCCCCAATGCCGCCAGCACCGTGCCGGGCGAAGCGGCGTTCGAGATCGACCTGCGCCATCCGGACGAAAGCGTTCTCGATCGTTACGAAGCGCAGATGCGCGCGGCTCTGGCGGAGATCGCTGGGCAGGCATCGCTGAGTTTCTCGATCGAGGATATCTGCTCCATCCCCACGGTGAGGTTCGCCGGGGACCTCGTCGATCTGGTCGAGGCCACGGCCGGGCAGCTCGGTTATTCGCATATGCGGCTTCTCAGCGGGGCGGGCCATGATTCCGCCAATCTCGCCGCGATCGCGCCGACCGCGATGATCTTCGTGCCCTGCGTCGAGGGCATCAGCCACAATGAAGCGGAAATGGCGTCTCCGGAAGATCTTGCGGCCGGGGCGAATGTCTTATTGCATAGTATGCTCGCCCGGGCCGGCGTGGCCGACGAGCGAACAATCCCGTGAAGGAAAGGACCAACATGACCGATCATTCCCTCCCCGCGCTGCTGCGCCTCGCGCTCGGGCCGGTCGCGGCGCTGACGCTGCTGGCCGGTCAGCCGGCCTTCGCGGGGACTGCGGCGCCGTTGGCGGAGAAGGCTGCGGCCGATGCCCCGGTGATCAAGCTCACGCTGCTCGGCACCGGGGCGCCGCGCCCGTCGGATCGCCGCTCGGGCCCGGCGACACTGGTCGAGGCCGGACCGTTCAGGTTCCTGATCGACGCCGGTTCGGGCACCCGCGAACAGATGTTCCGCGCCGGCGGCTGGGAACTGATCACCGGGATCGACAAGATATTCCTGACCCATCTGCATTACGATCACATGGTCGACGTGCCGGACATTTCCGCGACCGGCTGGATGTATGGCCGCCGCGAGCCGCTGACGGTCTATGGCCCGCGCGGAACCGAGGAAATGATCGGCGATTTCAACGCCGCCTTCAAATGGGACCGCGACATGCGCGAACTGGTGGGCATCCCGATGGAGGGTTCGCGGATGGCCGCACACGATGTGGGGCCGGGCGTGGTGTTCGACCAGGACGGCCTGAAGATCACCGCCTTCCCGGTTCAGCACATGCCGATCGACGTCGCGACCGGCGAGGAAATGAAATTCGCGGACGGCTCCAATTTCTACGGCATGACGCTCGGCTATCGCATCGATTACAAGGGGCACTCGGTGCTGTTCTCGGGCGACACGCGATCGACCGAGAAGAGCGCGATCCTGACCTACGGGCAGGGCATCGACGTCCTGATCCACGAGGTCCAGGTCCCGTCGAAGGGCAATGCGCAGGAAGCCAAGCTCGCCAATATGAGCCTGTCGGTCCATTCGACGCCGGAGCAGGCCGGGAAGATCTTCGCCGGAACCAAGCCCGGTCTGGCCGTCTATAACCATATCATTCCGCCCGATACCGACGGCAAGGAACTGGCTGAGGAAACCCGCCCCTTCTACAAGGGGCCGCTGGTCACCGGCGAGGACTTCATGACGATCTCGATCGGGAAGGAAATCACCATCGGCGAACAGCCCCACGGCGGAACCCATGTGTTCGAGCAATCCAGGGTGGTGCACGACGACGACCAATAACTGGCATCGGCCGCGCTCGTTGAACATGCCGGCCGCTGCGGCAGTCGCGGCGGCGCAGGTTGGACGGATCGGGCCGCGCCTGTCACGCGATAGTCGCGGCCCATTTCGAGAGCGACGAGTGCGGCTTGATCGCGTTCAGGCACACGGTCGTCGACAGGCGGTGGACGCCCGGCAGCTTGGCAGGCAGTCGCGCGGCAATTCGTCGAGATGCTCGACGCTGAGCAGGCAGTGCACCCCGTCGATGGCCCGGCTCGCGATTTTCCCGATCGTGTTCATGCTGCACATCCGGCGAAAGCTAGCGATCTGCGGACGCTTTGAGTTGCCGGATCAGCCATTGCAGGCCCTCGTCCTCACCGCGGGTACGATTGTATTGGATCATCTCGCGCATTGGCGGAAAAGGCACAGGCAAAGGCTGCCAGTCGATCGGGAAATTGCGCGCCATCGAACGCGCGAGCCTTTCGTGCATCACTGCCAGGCGATCGGTCCCCACCAGCAGCGGCGGAACCATCGTGAACGAAGCGACGGTGATTTCCACATGGCGTTTGCGGAGAATGGAATCGAACCGGGTTTCGGCGAAAGAGGCGGGGTTCACGCCGCCAAGACGGACCGCGATATGGCCGGCCGCGAAGAAATCATCCTCGCCGACCGGATGCATCATCAAAGGATTATCCTTCCAACCGGCGACGACGTGCTGCTCTTCAAACAGCAGCTCGGTCGGATGGCCGGGAACGCAATGTTCTTCGGGTGTAAGCAGGAGATCGATCGTCCCGCGGTCGAGCGCGATGCGGCTGTCTTCGGAAGGGGGGGGCGAGATCGAGCAGGATGTTGGGCGCTTCGCTTCGCAATCTCGGAACGAGGCCGGAGGCGAGCACCGTGATCAAATAGTCGGACAGCGAGATGCGGAAGGTTCGCTTCGCCGTCGGCGGATCGAACTGCGCGGCGCCGGCGATCAGTTTGTCGATCTGGGCAAGCACGGCCTGAAGCTGCGGCTGCAGCGCCTGGGCATGGGCGGTGGGGATCATGCGCTTGCCCTGCATGACCAGCAGCGGGTCACCGAAATACCCTCGAAGGCGGGCCAGGGCGCCGCTGATCGCAGGCTGTGAGAGGTGCAGGCGGGCGGCGGCACCGGACACGCTGCGCTCTTCCAGCAAAACCGAAAGGGCAGCCAGCAGATTGAGATCGAGGCCTTTGAAGCGCATTGTCGTATAATCACAAATTATCAAAGATCATCAATTCAATCGATTTGGATGATCCATTCCCGCGCGGCAAGTAGGGCCCATGAAAGGTCTCAATATTCTGGTGATGGGCGGCGGGATCGGAGGGTTAACCGCTGCCATAGCGTTGCGCGAGCGAGGCTTCGGCGTGACCGTGATCGAGAAAGATCCCGACTGGTCGGTTTATGGCGTGGGTATCATCCAGCAGGGAAATGTCATCCGGGCGATGGCCGACCTCGGTCTGGTCGACGATTACGTTGCTGCCGGCGCGGGGTTCGACAAGGTCGCGGTCCATGCGCCCGATGGCACGCTGGTGGCCCAGGTTCCTTCACCCCGGCTCGTCCCGGCATACCCCGCCAATGTGGGTGTCGGACGGCGAGCATTGCACAAGGTATTGGGGGACCGGACGATCGGTTCGGGCGCCGATGTCCGCCTCGGCGTGACGGCCGAAGGCCTGGAAGCTGACGACAACGGTGTCGATGTCCGCTTCTCGGATGGAAGCGGGGCGCATTTCGATCTCGTCATCGGGGCGGACGGCCTCAATTCGCAGATTCGCGCCAGCCTGTTTCCGGAAGCCGGCGAAGCCCGGTTCACCGGCCAATCGGTGTGGCGCTACAATTTGCCAAGTCCGCGCGGGATGGACGCGCTGCATGTCTATAACGGTCCCATCGGCGCGGGCCTGGTGCCGATAGGTCCCGATCTCATGTATATATATTTGACCACGCCCGAGCCGGGGAACCCGCGCTATCCCCGTGAAGGTCTGGCGGCTGAGATGCGCGCGAAAGTGCCTGCCGCGCTCGGCGACCTCGCGGCACAGATCACGGATGATGACGCGGTGGTCTATCGGCCGCTCGAAACGGTGATGGTCGAGGGGCCATGGCACAAAGGGCGCGTGGTCCTGCTTGGCGACGCGGTCCACGCCTCGACCCCGCATCTTGGGCAAGGCGCCGGGATGGCGATCGAGGATGCGCTGGTTCTCGCCGACGAGTTGGATAGCCGGGAAGATCTGGAAAGCGCACTTGCCGCCTATCGCGCGCGGCGCTTCGAACGCTGCCGCTACATCGTCGAGAGTTCGCTGGCGATCTGCATGGGCCAGCTCGGCAAGGGCCCGCCGGTCGATAACGCCGCCGCGACCGCCGAAATGTTCCAGTTCGTCGCGCAGCCGATCTGAGGAGAGAAAAGTGAGCCGCGTCTCTGAAATTCGTTATATCGGCTACGGAGTGAAAGACTTCGCCGCTGAGAACGCGTTCTACGGCGAGGTCTGGGGCCTCGACCGGGTCGCCGCGGAAGAGGGTGTTGCCTGGTTCAAGACGGCGGGAAGCGAAGAGCACCACGCTGTTCGCCTGCGGCAGTCGGACGCCGACCACCTCGATGTGATTGCGCTCGCCGCGGGCGACCGCGCCGCTGTCGATGCGCTGTATGAGAAAGTCGTCAGCGCCGGTTGCAAGATCGTCCATGAGCCGCGCGCGCTCGAGGGCCCGGGGGGCGGATACGGGTTTCGCTTTTTCTCGCCCGACGGGCTGCCGTTCGAGATTTCGAGCGACGTCGAAAAGGGCGCGATCCGCGCGGTCGAACGTTGGGAGGGCATTCCGGTGCGGATCAGCCACATCGTGCTGCATTCGCCCGATCATCCAACGGCGGTGCGCTTCTTCACCGACGTGCTGGGCTTCAGGGTGTCAGACTGGCTGGGCGATTTCATGTGCTTCCTGCGGTGCAATTCGGCCCATCACCGGATCGCCATCCTGCCGGGGCCGCCCTGCCTGAACCATGTCGCTTATGACATGACGGATGTCGACGGGATGATGCGCGGCGTGGGCCGGATCGGCAAGCTTGGAACCGAAATCCGCTGGGGGCCGGGGCGGCACACCGCGGGCGACAATACCTTCAGCTATTTCGTGACGCCGAACGGCTTCGCGGTGGAATACACCGCGGAGCTGGAAGAGGTCGATTTCGAGAACCACGCGGACAAGGTCCACGCACCCGCGCCGCATGTGATGGACCAGTGGGGGATGGGTGTCGGCGGGCCTCAAGCGATGCCGCATCCCGCCCCCGATCCGCGCCTGTTCCAGCCGGCGGATATCTGATGGCGCTGTTCGAATACTTTCCGAACTACATCTGGAACCTTTCGGTCGCGATGGCGCTCGAAAGCGGGGCGAAGATCGGCGAGATCGTCGATATGTGCCAGCCGATCCGCGATGCGGCGACGAACGGCGCCGACGCCGGGACGCCCCAATTCATGGCGCAATGGGTCGCAATGGCCGACAGGCTGATCGAACTCGCGGATGAGGACGAAGCGCGCGGTCGAGGCTTTTCCGCGTCGGACAAATTGGAGCGGGCAGCCCTCTATTTGCTGGTCGCCGAGCGAATGCAGGCGCAGGGCTCGCCAGGCCGGATGGAAACCTACCAACTGGCGCTGGCCAGCTTCGAGCGCTCTGCCGTGCTGGGGAAGCTGAACCGCACGCGGATCGAGGTGCCGCTGGCGGACGGAACCATGCCGGCGCTCTACACGCGCGCGCCCGGGGCGGGACCGCACCCGGTGGTCGTCTATTGCAACGGGCTCGACAGCTGCAAGGAACTGCTTTTCTGGTCGCGCCTGCCCGAGGCTCTCGCGCGGCGCGGAATATCCTGCCTCTCGGTGGACCAACCCGGCACTGGGGAGACGCTACGCTTGCAGGGTCTTCCTGTCGATCCGCATAGCGAAACCTGGGCTGCGAAGGCAGTCGATTGGCTGGAACGCCAGCCGGAGGTCGATCCGGCGCGCATCGGCATGGCCGGCATCTCGCTCGGCGGCCACTTCGCTCCGCGCGCCGTCGCGTTCGAGCCTCGCTTTGCCAGCGGGGCGGTGTGGGGTGCGAACCACAATTGGGCCGAGGTGCAGCAGAAGCGACTCAAGCGCGAGGGTGAGAATCCGGTGCCGCATTACTGGGCGCATGTGATGTGGGCTTTCGGAGCGGGCGACATGGACGATTTCCTGGCCAAGGCCGCGGACATGCATCTCGACGGCGCGATGGAGCGGATCTCGGTGCCGTTCCTCGTTACACATGGGGCGAAGGACCGGCAGATTTCGGTTGAATACGCTCGGCAATCCTATGATGGCCTTGCGAACTCCCCCCGCCGCGAGCTCAAGATCTTCACCGAGCGCGAAGGCGGGGTCGAACATGTCGGGGCCGACAACATGAGCTACGCACGCGATTATATTGCCGACTGGTTCGCCGATACGCTGGAAGGGCACACAGCATGAAGGAAGCCCCCGTGCGCCGGATCGTGACCGGCCATGACGCACAAGGCAACGCCATCTTCCTGGAGGACGGGTCCGTGCCCCGTGTCCGGCGGGTGGGCGGAGAGCGGGGCCCGCTGTTCTTCGAAGTGTGGAACACGCAGGAGAGCCCGGCACGGATCGACCGCCGCTCGGGCGAGCCCGCGGAGGATGGAATTTCGCTCGCTCCCCCGAAGGGCGGCACGCGCATACGCGTACTCGATGTCCCGCCGGAGGATGCGAGCTTCGCCGAGATCACGCCGGAAGAAGCCCAAGCGCACTTTGCGGAAGTGGCGGCAACCGAAGCATCGTCCCACTCCGGCGCCGGATCGCGCCACGCCTTCATGCATAAGACCGAAACCGTCGATTACGGAATCGTGCTGGAGGGGGAACTGACCCTGATCCTCGATATCGGCGAAACCGTGGTTCGCGCCGGCGATATCGTGATCCAGCGGGGGACCAATCACGGCTGGGCCAACCGCTCGGGAAAGAACTGCCGGATCGCTTTCATCCTGATCGACGGTCAATACGAGGACGGGCTTTGAGGCTGGCGACCCGCTTGAACGGATCATCCGACGGCGAGCTGGTGGTGGTCTCCGGCGATGGCACGCGTTGTGTGCCCGCTGGCGAAAAATGGCCGAACCTGCTGTCGGCGATCGCCGACTGGAATGCCGCCGAACGCGACTTGCGCGCGCTTGCCGCGCGGGCGGAAGCGGGCGAAGGAGAAGCGCTCGCTCCGGCCACATTGTGCGCGCCCTTGCCGCGATCCTGGCAGTGGCTGGACGGGTCGGCGTTCAAGGCCCATGCCGATTTGATGCAGGTCGCCTTTGCGACCGAGCCGATCGAGAGCGGGAAGCCGCTGATGTATCAGGGCCTGTCGGACCGCTTTTACGGCCCATCCGACGACATTCCATTCGTATCCGAGAGCGACGGGATCGATTTCGAGGGCGAGTTCGCGGTGATCGTCGACGCCGTGCCCATGGGCACGGCCGCCGCCGAAGCGTTCGGCCACATCAAGCTGGTGGTGCAGCTCAACGACTGGTCGCTAAGGGCGCTCGCGGTCCCCGAGATGAAGACCGGCTTCGGCTGGATCCAGGCAAAGCCCGCTTGCTCGATGGCACCCTTTGCCGTGACGCCTGACGAGCTGAACGAGGATTGGCAAGACGGGCGCGTCTGCCTGGACCTGCTGATCGACTGGAACGGCAAGTCCTTCGGGCGCGCCAATGGGCGCGAGATGGCTTTCGGGTTCCACGAACTCGTTGCCCACGCAGCGGCAACGCGCGATCTGGTCGCCGGCACGATCATCGGCTCGGGCACCGTCGCGAATGCCGATTACGCGAATGTCGGATCCAGCTGCATTTCGGAGCGGCGGGCGATCGAGATCATCGCCGATGGCAAGCCGACCACCGAGTTCATGCGCTTCGGCGACACCTGCCGCATGCAGGCATCGACCGCCGAGGGACGAGCGATTTTCGGGACGATCGAGCAAACAGTCGTCCAGCATCTAGGAGAGACATAATGCGCAAGATATGGATCGGAATTGCCCTGGCTTCGCTCGCGAGCGGAGGCCTGCCCACCCTGGCCGCGCCTGCTTACGCGGAGGAGGCATCTACCCACTATTCGGTTTCGACCACCTTGATCGGCAAGCTGCTCGACGATCCGGCGGCGGCGGAAGTGATGAAAAGACTGATACCCACCGTCTATGCGAACGAGATGTTCCAGTCGATGGGCCGCGATCAGACGCTCAAGGGCGTCCAGCAATACGAAACGGTCCTTACCGACGAGAAGCTGGCCGAGATCCAGGCCGAGTTCGACAAGCTCCCGGCCAAGAAATAGCGCGATCCGGCCCCTGACGAAGGAAGGCTAGGGGAGCGAGTGTTCCAGGCGCTAAGGCGTCAGGCACTGGCCCCGTCTTCCTTGCCCGCAAGCTGACGCTCCGCGGCTTCCGCGGCGGCGAGCAGGCTCATGCCGGTTTCAGTCGCTGCTCGTGCCGTCATGGTCAGGGCAAGCCCGCTCGGACCGTCGAGGATGACAAGACCGTCTTCCGCGCTGGCAATTCCGGGTTCGGTCTCCGGCTGCGGAACGATAGGGGTGGCGGTCATGGAGGGGGACTTTCAAACAGAGGGGACGGATGCGGGCGAATTGTCGTCGATATAGAGGTAGGCAGGATCGAACTGGGCGCGGGCGGCGAGCCGTTGGGGATCGAGGATTTCGACAAGCGACGAGCGGAACACGCACAGTCCCTCTTCGCGCAGCTGCCGCATCACCCGGTTTACGTGCACGTTGGTCAGCCCGCAGATTTCCGCGAGATCGGCCTGGGTGATGCCCAGCGCAAACCGCCGGCCGTCACTCAGGCCGGCAGATATCAGACGAACATTGGTTTCGCACAGGAAGTGCGCCACCCGGCCGAGCGCATCCAGCCGGCCGAGGCGGAACAGCCACGCCCGGTGAATGGACGCGTCGATCAGCGTTGCGAACCATAATTTGCGTTCCAGCTGGGGATTTTCGGCAAAGATCTCGGTCAGCCGGAAATGCGGAACGATCGCAACGGTGGCGGCGGTGATCGTCGCCACATCATGATCGAGCACCTTCAGCGGGTAGGCGTGGAGATCGACGAAGTCGCCCGGCACATGCACCGCCACCAGCTGCCGCAGCCCGTTGCGATCGTCGATGTAGCGCGACATGAAGCCTTCGATCTGCAGCATGCTTTGTGTGAGTTCATCGCCGGCGTGGACGACGATCTTGCGGGGCGGGAAGGTCCGCACTTCGATGATTGCGGCCTCGATCTTTTTACGTTCGTCCGCTGTCAGCCTGACGCCGCGTTTGTCTCTCAGAAACCTTTCAGTGAACATCGTAGTGCAGCCCTCCGCAGACCAAGCAGTCCCCCTTTAACGGGCGAACCCGCCGCCGGTGCCGGGCCGGGCGGGCAATCGTGCTGACACAGGTTAATTTTGGCGGTTACGCGGCAACCACATCCGCCGCGCGGGGTTGATTGGGCATGCATTCCGCCCGGACGTTGTGGCTGTGCGTCTGGAGAGATCCGGCACTGCTGCTCGGCTTGGCACCCAACCTGTGAGGAATCGACGATGGCCAATCCCAAAGCAAAACCCGGCAACAAGCTGACCCCCTCTGACTTGGCGGGCGCCGACATCGGCGGTGAATCCCCGCAGAAGGCATCGCCGGTCCCCGCCGATGCGTTGATCGCACCTGTCTATGGTGAGAAGCAGGGCGAGGGCGGGGAAACCCATCAGCAGGCGAGCAGCGATGTTGCGACCCTGACCACCCAGCAGGGCATTCCGGTCGCCGATGACCAGAACAGCCTGAAGCAGGGAGCACGCGGACCCACGTTGCTGGAAGATGCCCATTTCCGGGAAAAAATCTTCCACTTCGATCATGAACGTATTCCGGAACGCGTGGTCCATGCGCGCGGCTATGCCGCCCACGGTTTCTTCGAACTGACCGACAGCCTGTCCGATGTCAGCCGCGCGGATGTGTTCCAGCGCGTCGGCGAACGCACTCCCGCGTTCGTCCGCTTCTCGACCGTTGCGGGTTCGAAGGGCTCGTTCGACCTCGCCCGCGATGTGCGCGGCTTCGCGGTCAAGCTCTACACCCAGGAAGGCAACTGGGATCTGGTTGGCAACAATATCCCGGTGTTCTTCATCCAGGACGCGATCAAATTCCCCGATCTGGTCCATTCGGTGAAGCCCGCGCCCGACCGCGAGTTCCCCCAGGCCCAATCGGCGCACGACAACTTCTGGGATTTCATCAGCCTCACGCCTGAAAGCTTCCACATGATCATGTGGACCATGTCGGACCGCGCCATCCCGCGATCGTACCGCACGATGGAAGGCTTCGGCGTCCACACCTTCCGTCTTGTCGATGCCAGGGGCAAGTCGACTTTCGTCAAGTTCCACTGGAAGCCTAAGCAGGGGCTTCAGTCGGTGGTGTGGAATGAGGCGGTCAAGATCAACGGCGCCGATCCCGACTTCCACCGCCGCGACCTGTGGGATGCGATCAACGGCGGTGACTTCCCCGAATGGGAACTCGGCGTACAGCTGTTCGACGATGCGTTCGCCGACAAGTTCGACTTCGATGTGCTCGATGCGACCAAGATCATTCCGGAAGAGCTGATCCCGATCCGCGTGGTCGGTCGGCTGGTGCTGGACCGGGTGGTCGATAATTTCTTCGCCGAGACCGAGCAGGTCGCCTTCATGACCCAGAATGTCCCGCCGGGCATCGATTTCTCGAACGATCCGCTGCTTCAGGGCCGCAATTTTTCCTATCTCGATACGCAGATCAAGCGACTTGGTGGCCCGAACTTCACCCATATCCCGATCAATGCGCCCAAATGCCCGATGGCCCATTTCCAGCAGGACGGGCACATGGCGATGCGCAATCCGATCGGCCGCGCGAATTACGAACCGAATAGCTGGGGCGCGGCGCAAGGGGGGCCGCGCGAGGATCCCGCTCGTGGTTTCAACAGCTTCGCCGAAGTCGCGGACGGCCCGAAACAGCGCGTCCGCTCGGAAAGCTTCGCCGATCACTATAGCCAGGCGCGCCAGTTCTTCGTCAGCCAGACCCCGATCGAACAGAAGCACATCGGCGATGCGCTGGTGTTCGAATTGTCCAAGGTCGAGC
Organism: Candidatus Andeanibacterium colombiense; assembly: GCA_029202985.1. Lineage (GTDB taxonomy): Bacteria > Pseudomonadota > Alphaproteobacteria > Sphingomonadales > Sphingomonadaceae > Andeanibacterium > Andeanibacterium colombiense. The sequence continues at coordinate 3,067,901 of CP119316.1, forward strand.
GGGTCGATATCCGGTCGCGGGTCGTCTCGCATCTCCGCAACATCGACGGCGTTCTGGCCGCGACGGTTGCTGATGGATTGGGGCTGCCGTTGCCCAAGGTCGCTCCGGCCGCGAGCAAGCCGATCACGGACCTGCCGCTCTCCAATGCGCTCAGCATCGTGAAGAACGGACCGGACAGCTTCAAGGGCCGCAAGCTCGGCATCCTGCTGACCGACGGGGCCGATCCGGCGATCTTCAAGGCGCTGCTCAAGGCTGTCGAGGCGGAAGGTGCGGTTTACGAAGTGATCGCACCCAAGATCGGGGGCGCGGTCCTGTCCGACGGAACCAAGGTCGCCGCCAAGCACAAGATCGACGGGGGGCCTTCGGTCCTGTTCGATGCGGTCGCGGTGCTGGTATCGGCCGATGGAGCGGCGCTGCTGGCGAAGGACGCGGCGGCAAAGGATTTCGTGTCGGACGCTTTCGCGCACTGCAAGTTCATCGCGATCGGGGCGCAGGCAAAGCCGATCTTCGAAGGCGCCGGGATCGCCGCCGATCTCGACGAAGCCTGCCTGCCACTAGCCAAGCCGGCCGATGCGAAGGCCTTTATCACGGCGGCTCGCGCACTGCGCTACTGGCCGCGCGAGCTGGCGGTCGATCTCGATGCCCAGCCGGAAGCCTGAAGCCTAATGTCGCGGGGGCTGCTGCGCGCCAGGCTTTGTCAAAGCAAACGTACCTCCCGGTAACGGGTTAAGGCGAGGGCGGGGCAATGCCTCGCCCTCGCAAACGCTGCAACTCGCCGCCGGAGCTGCGTGGGTAATTGGCGCGCCTTGGCCAGGCCCGGTGCGGTTGCTTTGATAATACCCTCAACAAATCCTGGCTTGGCACGAGAATCTACGGCGTGTCTCAGGCGGCCGGCACGTGGCGATCGATCACCAGCGCGGCGGCGAAAATCAGGGCAGCGCTGGCGACCAGAATGGCGAAAAAGGGAAGGGTGCTGCCACCCCCGATCTCGAGAAAGACACCGCCGAAGCCGCTCGCCAGAATCGCGCCGATCCGCCCGGTGAAGATGCCGAAGCCGATCCCGGCCGAACGGCAGGACTGCGGATAGCCGAGGGTGATTACCACGTAGACGGTCGCGATCGAACAGCTGAACGCCGCGGCGGCGATGCCGATGAGCACGGTAACCAGGGCAATGCCCCCGGACGATGCGGTGGACATTGTTTCAACCGCGGCAGCCAGTGCGACAAGAGTGACCGCGAGTATTCCGCTGACCGCCAGCATCACCGGCTTCGTTCCGAATTTCTGAACCAGAATCCCCGCCAAGATCGAACCCAGGATCGAGGTTATTCCGGCGACCGAAATCGCATAGCCGGCCAATTGCAGCGAGACGCCCTTGGTGGTGAGAATTGTGGTCGACCAGTTGAGAATGCCATAGGCGACCAGCGTCGATGCGGCAAAGCCGGCCCCGACACCCGCATTCAGCCGGAAATTGCTTGAATGGAGCACGCCTACCGGCGGCCCTTCGGCGCTACCGGTATCGAGGTGCTCCGCCGCGAGTTCGATATCGGCGCGGATCACCCGCCGTGCGTTCTGCAGCGCTTCGTTACGCTTGCCCTTGGCAAGCAGAAACGAGGGGCTGTCGCGCAGCGCGGTGTAGACGATGACGACCAGCACCAGCGTCGCGGCGCCGAAGGCAATGAAGGTGCCGCGCCAGCCATGCTCGGCCAGCAGTTCCGGCGCGAGAACGCCCGCTATGGCTCCGCCGGCGGGCGTCCCGACCGAAAGCGAGGTGATCGCCAGCGGCTGCCATCGCTTGGGCAACCACTCGCTTCCCATTGCCAAGGCGTTGGAAAAGGCGGAACCGAAGCCGAGCCCGCCGATCAGCCGCCAGGCGGCCATCGACCAGACGCTGCCGGAGGTGCTGGCGGCAATCGTCGCCAGCCCGAAGATCAACGCGGCGAGCGCAAGGGAGCGCCGCCGTCCGAGGATGTCGCCCAGCCAGCCGCCGAGCCAGGCGCCGATGCCCATCCCGACGAGCGCGGCGCTCATCGCAATTCCGAAGGTTCCCTTGTCCACTCCGAAGTCCCTGATCACCACCGGGGCGACGAGGCCGAGAAGCTGCATATCGACGCCGTCGCACATGAGCACGAGCAGGCACACCGCGACAGTGACGATCTGGAATAGGCCGAGCGGACGACGCGCAATCGCTTCGCTGAAAGTGGCAGGCATTCGAATCCTCTCCGTTCCGGAAAGCCACGAGGCCGCGGCTTGCGGGTGGCACTGCCGCCGATGCGATGGGCATCGGACGTCGCGCGCTCTGTCGCCCGACGTTACTTCGTCCAGGCTTTATAATTATCATGTTAAATATATTTTGGATCGGGTGCAATGATGTTATTGCGGCGGCCTTGGGCCGGGCTTGAGCGTTCGGGCAAGCACGGCCGGTGCGGCGAGTGAGGAGTGTGCGCGATGGGGAAGACGGGACTGGCGATGCTCGCTGCAGGATCGATGGCGCTTTCTGCCTGCGCCGCGCACGGGCGCGTCGTCGGCACGATCCCGCTGCCGCCGCAGGTCGAATATCCGGAGGGAATTGCGGCCGATGCGCAGGGCCGGCTATATGTCGCCAGCGCAGCCGACGGCATCGTCCTGCGCATGAGACGGCGTGGCGGATCCGCCGAGGTCCTTTCCGGACCGGGCCGGATCGTGGCGGTCGATCCGCAACTTTTTCCCGAGATGCTGGGTTTGAAACTGGATGATCTCGGCCGGCTGTGGATCATGGGCGGTCGCACCGGCAAGATTTCCGTGCTCGACGCGAACAGCGGAAAGCTGCTCGATCAGTTCACCGTCACGGGGGAGGGAAGCACGCTGAACGATGCGGTCGTCCTGCCGGATGGAGCCTATGTTACAGACACTGCCCGGCCGATCCTGTGGCGCCTCGCACGTGACGGCACCGAGGTCGGTGGGCCGACACCCTGGATCGATTTCACCGGAACGCCCCTGCAATATGGCCCAGGGCGGAACTTGAACGGAATTGTCGCGGATCCATCGGGCCGATATCTGATCGTGATCCAGATGGATAAGGGGCTGCTCTTCAGGATCGATACCGCCAGCAAGGAGGTAACCCCGATCGCGGTTGTCGGGGGAGCGATAACCAACGGCGACGGGCTGGTGCTGGATGGACGGCTCCTTTACATCGCGCGCCAGGCGGAGGGCGAAATTGCCACGATCCGCCTCGCGCCCGATTTTTTGTCGGGCGAGGTGGTTTCCCGGTTTCGCGATCCCGCACTTACCTGGCTGGCGACCGCCGCGAAGGTGGGGGATGAATTGCTGGTGGTCGACAGCCAGTTCAACCGGCATGCGGCGGGAAATCCGGTGAAGCCGTTTTCGCTTGTCGCCATACCGATCGAAAAGCTGCGGGGCGACTGAGCGCGGCCCGGCGGCGCTTGCCTCAGGCCGGCGGCCCCGCCGGATATATGCTCACTGACCGCCGGCGCCCGAACGCGCCGGCGGTCAGGTGCGACGCTAGTTTGCCGGACCTTCGAGAACTCCGGGCGATCTCAGGTCGATCGCATAGACGTCGTCGCAGGCGGTTATGTAGAGCGTCTTCGCATCATTTCCGCCGAAGGCGAGGGCAGAGGCGCAGATCAGCCGCTTCGGTTCCGTGTTCCCCGCAGTCGGCATGTGCAGGAGGCCCAGCACCTTGCCTTGCGGCGACGTGATCTGGACGACACCCGGATAGGGTCCGGTCGAATAGATGTTGCCGTTTGGATCGGTCTTCATCCCGTCGCCGATGCCCGGTCCCTCGACGAACACCTCGCCGGGCCCCGCGGTGCCATCCGGCTTGATCGGATAGCGCATCATCTTCGAGCTCTGCGACGAGCGCGCGGAGAGGTAGAGATATTTGTCGTCGGGCGAGAGCGCGATTCCGTTGGGTTCGGTGAGGAGATCCTTCCGGTCGACCACCTTGGTCACCGTTCCGTCCTTCCACATCCACACCGCATTGGGCATCTCGGCCAGGCCGCCGTCGATCCCGCCGCGCAGGCCGACATCGGAATCGGTGAAATAGATCGCGCCGTTCGCGGCGATCGCCACGTCGTTCGGGCCGTTGAACCGCTTTCCGTCGCCTTTGTCCGCGAGGATGGTGGTGGTGCCGTCCTTCTCCAGCCGCTTGAGCGCGCGATCCTGGCCGGCGCACCAGACGATGCGGCCCTGATGGTCGACGCCGGTGCAGTTCGGTCCGATCAGCAGGACATGCTGCCCCGCGATGAACGACAGCTTGCCGTCATGGGCGAAGTCGTTGCCGGTATAACCGGCCTTATCCATGAACACCGAGACATGGCCGTCGGGCGTGATCTTGTTGATCACATTGCCGATGATGTTGACCACCAGCAAATACCCCGCCTCCCCCTTGCCGCGCACCCACACCGGTCCGTCGCTGAAGCCGAAGCCGGACGCCACGGTTCGCAGCTTGGCGTCGGAAGCGATCAGCGCATCGAGAGCGGCATCGACCCGTTCGAGACGGAACGGCGTCGCGTTCGCATCGGCCGATGGCGACGGAGGCTCGGCCCCCGCGGGAGCTTGCGCGAGGCAGGCCAGCGCGAGGCAGGACGCGGCGAGCGCGATGCGAGACCTGCTGCACAACGTAGGCGCAAAAATGCCTGAGGGTGGTTTCGTCACATCTCTCTCCAGACCCTCGTTTTATCTGGCAAAGCCCGCCGGCGGGTCGATCGGCACGACTATGTTTCGCGGGAGGCCGTTTCGGTCACGTCGCCCGAACGAATGCTCGCGCAGGTAATTGTCCGGTGACAGCCAAGGCATTCGGTTTCCCAAACTTCTCCATCCGCCATACTTAACGTGGTAATTAAAGCGCCGGCGATTCGCAACGCGAAAGACCGGTCAGCGCATAACGGGGTGCAATCGACGAACCTCAGCGTGCAGTTGGTGGATTCTTCACGGCTTCGTCAGGTCCGGAAAATCAAAGGAAAGCTAAGGTTTTCGGTCGATCCATTTTCGTCCTGACAGTTTTTGGGCACCCCGAGCGTTTGTTGCTGCTTGATACAAAGTGAAACGTGCCGACTGCATATCCGGCTGAAAGCCTACCGTGTCCATGATCGGCGAGACAGAGTGGTTGAGGTGTAAAATAGAAAATTATCCATATATAACAGTTAGTTAAGTAAGACAAAGATTGCCGGTTGACACGTCAAATATACGACAATAAACTTAACGTGTTATGCAATTGACGTGCCGGCGATCCCGACACATCGCGATCTAAATCAATGCGCGGGCATCACATGACGTGATCGCCACAGATGCATGCATACGGAGAGGGATAAAGAGAGATGCACACAGGACAATACCGTCGTTCGTCGATCGTGGGGCGCTGGCTGATGGTCGGCACCTGTATGACCGCTATGGCCGCATTCGCCACGCCGGTGGCCGCCCAGGACGCCGCGAAGGGAGGGGCTGCGAAGGAAGGAGCCGCGCAAGTCCAAGCCGACGATGGCGGCATCCAATCGATCATCGTTACCGCCCGCTATGTCAGTGAAGACATCCAATCCGCGCCGATGGCGATCTCGGCCCAGACCGGCGACCAGCTGAAGGCCGCGAATGTCACCAACATCGGCAATCTCGGCGCAATCATTCCGAACCTCTATTCGCACCCGCCGCTCGCGCAGGCGAGCGGCCCCGTCATCGCGATGCGCGGCGTCCAGCAGAACCAGGACAGTTTCGCGCGCTCGCCGGCGGTGGGCCTCTATGTCGATGACGTCTATCACGCGACCGTGGTCGGTTCGGGGCTCGACTTGACCGACGTCGATCATATCGAAGTGCTGCGCGGCCCCCAGAGCACGCTGTCGGGCAACGCTTCAATTGGCGGCGCGATCAAGGTCTACACCAAGGACCCGACTGGTGACGGTTCGGGCAATATCGCGGTGACTTACGGGTCGCGCAATCTCATGAGGGCAACCGGTGCGTTCGACATCGGCCTGTCGCCAACTCTGTCGATGCGCGTGTCCGGCAATATCCAGCGGCAGGATGGCTATGTCGACATGCTCGACTTCACCTGTCAGATGCGGGCCAACGGCACGCCGGAACTTGCCGGGTCTTTCCCGCTCGGACAGCCGGATTCTAACATGAAGGGCTGCAAGACCGGCGAACTGGGCGGCGGCACGATCGGCGGTGGCCAGGTCAAGCTGCGCTGGCAGCCGACCTCCGACATCGACCTGATGCTCACCGGCGTTTACAACAAGGCAGATCTGCAGGAAACACCGGAATTGCTGGTCAAGACCACCAACCCGTATCCGAGCAACAACTCGCTGATCAATTACTATAATATTCAAATCGAGAACCAGTTCGGCGTCCGGTACGACGACCGCTTCCTGGCTCCTGCCGACAATCGCTATGCGGTCTATTCGACCTTCTGCCGGCCGCAGCTCGATGGCGTGGTGCAGCAGGCTCCCTATCAGCCGACGCCCTCGGGTTTCTGCTATCCGCGAACGAAGGAACAGGAAAAGACGGTGCTCTCAGCTCGCCTGAAGTACCGGCTGGGCGACAATATCAACCTGACTGCGATCGCGGCATACGCCAAATATCGTAGCAACTTCAGCCAAGCCGGAGACGAATCCCCGCTCGGCTATGTCCTCTCGCATTTCGACATGTACGTGACGCAGAAAACCGGCGAAGTCCGCCTCGACGGAACGCTGTTCGACGACAAGCTCGAGTGGGTCACCGGCGCCTTTCTGCTCCGCTACACAGGCACCAAGCAGGGCTTCATCGGTTACATCACCAACAACTTCAATCAGGACGACACTGCCGATATCAAGTCGCAGTCGGCCTTCTTTCACCTCGACTACCACCTGACCGATCGCTGGCGCGTTTCGGGCGGCGCGCGCTACACCGACGGCAGTGTGCACTACGAGCTCGATCACCCGCCGTTGATCACCGCCGATCCGTTCGACGCCAGCCAGGGCCGGGTCGATTGGCTGATCTCTACCGACTATCAAATCACCGACGATATTCTGTTCTATGCCAACGCGGCCACCGGTTCGCGGCCGCAAGGCGTGACGGACATCGTCATTACCCCGCAACAGCTGAGCGCAACCCCGGCCGAAGAACTGATCTCCTACGAAGCCGGTTTCAAGAGCGACTTCTTCGACCGCAGGTTGCGGGTGAACCTCTCCGCCTTCTACATGGACTACAAGAAGATCCTTGCCGGGCAGAGCGGCGTCCAGTGTCTTGCGGAACTGCCCCAGGCGACCTGGCATCCCGCCGCGGCGGATTGCGCCACGCTCTATCCGTCCAATCCCGATAATGTTCCCTGGACAATCACCACCGGTACGCCGGCCAAGATCAAGGGTTTCGAATGGGAAATTACGGCGCAGCCGATCGACGGTCTGCGACTCGATTGGTCGGGCGGCTACAACAAGTTCGTGTCCGGTGTGAAAACGCAGGGCCAGCCGGGCTACCTCTATCCGGGCAATTTGCGGAACCCCAAGTGGAACATGCATGGTGCGATCCGCTACGACATCGAAACGCCGATCGGCACGATCACGCCGCACGTCGACTGGCAGTGGCAGTCGAAGCAGAACTTCGGGCCTTGCTCCGGTTCCTGTGCTCCGACCTCGGACTTCACGATCAACGCCTATTCGCTGTTCAATGCGGGCATTGAATATCAGCCCACCGATAGTGGTTGGTCTGCGAGCCTCGCGGTCACCAACCTGACCGACAAGTTCTACTACTACCAGCTGTTCAACGGGACCCAGACCAACATCTCGAGCCCCGTCGGCCCGCCGCGGGAAGTTTCGCTGACCGTTCGCAGGCAGTTCTAGGATTCTCCCTGACTAACCCGCGGCGTCTTCGGGCACTTGCGCCCCGAGATGCCGCGGGCCACTTTTCCCTGGCCGGCAGCAGGCCAGATCGAACACCGGGCAGGCGCTGCGCAGTGGAGAGGTTTCGATGAAAACAGGCAAATTGCTCATGCTCGCAGCGGCCACGGCCGCGCTTGGCGTTTCGGCCGGCGGCGCCCAGATTGCAGCGCCGATGTCGAAAATCCAACCGCCGGCACGTCCCGCTGCGCAGATGCGCGGCGATGGCGACGCGCCGGCTGCTACCGAATTCAGCATCACCTATGCCGATCCCGCGCTGAAGGACGTGATCGATCCCGATGCCAAGCTGGTCGAGCTTGCACGCGACTTCGGCCTGAACGAAGGGCCCGTGTGGTTTCCCGGCGACAATGACGGCTATGTGCTGTTCGGGGGATTGCTCGACAACGTGATCTACAAGGTCACACTCGACAAGAAGGTCTCGGTGTTCCTCGATTATGCCGGCTACACTGGCAACAATCCGGCGAATACCGGCGCTCAGACCCGCGCCGGGCGCTCGCATGTGCTGCTGATCGGCCCCTCCTGTACCGGCCGCGATCCTGAAGACCGGCTGGTGTGGTGCGCGGACAACGACCGCATGGTGATGCGTCTGGAGAAGGACGGGACGCGGACAGTCCTGTCGGCTGGCTATGACGGCAAGCCGTTCAACAGTCCGAACGACATTTCGGTCAGGAACGACGGCGCGATCTTTATGGCCGACAACGCTTTCGGTCTGCGCGGCGCGGACCAGAGCAAGGACAAGCTGGTGCCGAACGCCGTCTATCTGATCAAGGACGGCAAGACGACGAAGCTGCTTGACGAAAGCGAGATGGACGGAGGGGTACCGAACGGGATCACCTTGTCGCGCGACGCCAAGTTTCTTTACCTGTCGACGGGCCATCGCAGGATCAAGCGCTACCCTGTCAACGCGGACGGCACTCTGGGCGCTGGAACCATATTCACCGAGGGCCCGGGCATCGGCGACGGCATGAAAACGGACATTGCCGGCAACATCTATTCCAGCGGCGGCGGGGCCCCGGGCATCGTCCGGATCACAGCGCCGTCCGGCAAGCTGCTCGGCACGCTTAACCTGCCGTCCTACGGGGGCGAGCCGAAGCGGCAGATATGCGCCACCAACATCGCGTTCGGCCGGCCCGACGGCAGGAGCCTCTTCATTACCGCCTGCGACGCTTTGTACGAAGTGCGCGTCAAGATCCCGGGCGCGGTGCCGGGTGCGGACCCCTCCTAAAACCCGCTCCCACACCCTCCTGCCGAAGAAGGGCACGATCCAACCTCCTCCCGGATCGTGTCCTTCTTCTTTCGTTTGTATGGGCCGCTAGACGTCTTCGGGCGGGAGCGCGTGGCCCTTGAGCAGGTCCGCTGCCTTCTCGCCGATCATCATCGTCGGGACATTGGTGTTGCCGGATGGATCCTCCGGCATCACCGAAGCGTCCGCCACGCGCAGATTTTCGATCCCGATTACGCGCAGCCGGGCATCGACCACGGCATTCTCGCCAATTCCCATTTTGCAGGTGCCGACCGCGTGATGGCGGTGTTCCGCACGCTGGCGGATGTCGTTCAGCAGCTCGGCGTCGGTGCGCACTTGCGGCCCCGGGAGCAATTCTTCGGTAACCAACCCGCGCATCGGCTCCTGATTGAACAGGTCGCGGCTCATCGCGATCGCCTTGATCATCGTGTCGATATCGGCCTGTTCGGTGAACATGTTGAACCGGATGCGGGGGTAATCGAGCGGGTTGGATGACCGCAACCGCACCCAACCGCGCGACAAAGCGTGCAAGACGCCGATCCGCGCCGTGAATGCGTAAACCGGCGGTTTGGTGAGACCCGGGAACCAGAGTTCGGCGTGCTGGTGCACCGCCATGGTGATGATCTGGATATCCGGGCTTTCGAGCTCGGGACGGGTCCGCATGAAGATGTTGGCAGTGGTTCCGGCGGTGGTGAACGGGCCTTCGCCGAACATCGCCCAGCGCAGGACGGACAGGGTTGCGCGGTCCACCCGCAGATGGCGGGTGAAGCCGAGCTTGCCCTGTGCGCGATAGATATTCAGCAGATTGGGATGTTCGTGGAGATTTTCCCCCACGCCCTTGAGGTCGTGCTGCACCTCGATCCCGACCGAACGCAAATGATCGGCGGGGCCGATGCCGGACAGCATCAGCAAGTGGGGGGAGTTGTAGGTCCCGCCGCTCAGGACGACTTCCCTGTCCGCGTAGACGCGTTCGAGCTTGCCATTCCGCAGGAATTCCACGCCGACGGCGCGTTTGCCCTCGAGCAGGATCCTCGTCGCCTGGGCCTTGGTGAAGACGGTGAGATTCTTCCGGGTCTTCATCGCCGGATGCAGGTAGGCTCGCGACGAACTCGCGCGGCGTCCGAAATTCGTCGTCAATTCCACCCGGCTGATACCGTCCTGGTCCAGCCCGTTCTGGTCCCAGTTGACGCGCAGGCCGGCGTTGATGGCGGCTTGCTGGAGATGAGGGAAATAGGCGTCGGGCAGATCGACCGGAACGTTGCGAATCGGTCCTTCGCTCCCGTGATGGAGTCCCGGCCCGCGCCAGCTTGTTTCGAGCTTCTTGAAATAGGGGAGCACATCGCGATAGCTCCACCCCTCCAGCCCCTGCCGGTGCCACAGATCGAAATCGTGACGACTCCCGCGCATGTTAATCATCGCATTGATTGAGGAGCAGCCGCCCAGCGTCTTGCCCCGCAGAATCGGCAGGGTGCGTCCATCCAGCCCAGGCTCCGGCTCGGTTTCGAAGGGCCAGATGTAGGACGGGTCGGTCGCGACCTTGGGAAAGGCGATCGGCATGGCCATGAAAGGATGGTCGTCACGCCGCCCGGCTTCGAGGAGCACCACCGAGACGTCGCTGGCTTCACTCAGGCGCGATGCGATTATCGATCCGGCCGAGCCTGATCCGATGATGATGTAATCAAATGATTTCATGATAATTCCGGCGAGGCCGCGGCCTTGCGCAATTGCTCCAACATGCGGCGGCGCGCGTCCCTGGCCTGTTCCGTTCGTGACGCGATGCTCCGGGCCTCGCCCGCTGCGCGCTTTACGCTGGATGGCCGACGCCGCGATCGCGTCCCTGAGTTGTTCATTCTGTCCTTCCCGGCATCTCACGTCGCACTCCGCTCATGTTTGGTGGACGGCGGGCCAGCCAAGATGCGGGTTGTGCTCCTACGACGCTTTGTATAAACTTAACGCGTGAATAATAGCGCGACTATATCGCGAGGAGCAAGGGGGAAGGAATGCGTATTTTGCCAAGGGCTAAAGCGCCCTGGATTCTGGCCATATTGCTGCTCGTGATTGGCTTATACCTTTTTATCAACGGGGTTCAGCTCGCACTGCTCGGTGGTTCGCTTTATTATGCATTTACCGGCCTAGCGGTGACGGTTGCCGCCGTCCTGCTGTGGCAGGGTCGCAGGCTCGGCATGTGGCTCTACGCAGCGATGCTGGCCTGGACGGTCGTCTGGGCACTGTGGGAGGTCGGGTTCGACGGTTGGGGCTTGGCCCCGAGGCTGATCGGCCCCTTCGTTCTGGGCCTCTGGTTCCTGTTTCCCCATGTCCGGAAAGGGTTGGTCTGATGCGCAGCGCGTTCACCATGATGGCTGCCGGGATTCGGCAGCGCCGCTTCTTTTTCGCGATCGTCGTGGCCGCACTGGCCGGGGTTTCGGCGTTGCAGGCTGCCGGCCCCGACTGGCTGCACTACGGCAATGATTCGGGCGGAACCCGGCATTCGGCTCTGGCCCAGATCGCTCCGGGCAACGTCCAGAAGCTCACGCGGATCTGGCGCTACAAGCTACCGCCGATCGGCAATCCGAACGGCAAGCAGATGGTCGCTTTCGAAGCGACGCCGCTGAAGATCGCGGACGGCCTTTATTTCTGCGGGCCGGACAATGCTGTGTTCTCGCTCGATGCGGAAACGGGCAAGCCGAACTGGACTTTCGATCCCAAGGTTCGGAAATGGAGCGGGTTCCGCGTTTGTCGCGGCGTCTCCTACTACCGTGCCGCCGGGGCGGACATCGATTGCCCCGACCGCATTATCGCGGCCACCAACGATGCGCGCCTGTTCGCGCTCGACCGGCGCACCGGCAAATTGTGCCAGAACTTCGGCGATCACGGTTTCGTCAATCTTCTCGATGGTCTGGGGAAAGTGACGCAGGGCGGCTATACCGAGAGTTCCGCACCGACGATCGTGGGTGACAACATCGTGCTTGGCGGCGCAGTCAGCGACAATGGCCGTAGCGACAATGCGTCAGGCGTAATCCGCGCTTTCAATGCGGTGACCGGGCAACTTGCCTGGGCGTGGGATATGGGCCGCTCCGACAAGCGCGGGCTGCCGGCGGAAGGCGAGGAATACACTCGCAACACTCCCAATGCCTGGGCACCCCTGAGTGCCGATCCGGAACGCGGCCTCGTCTTCGTCCCGACCGGCAACAGCAATCCGGACTATTACGGCGCGCAGCGCAGCGCGGAGGCGGAAAAATACTCCACTTCGATCGTCGCGCTCGATGCCTTGACCGGAGAAGTGCGCTGGTCGTTCCAGATGGTGCATCACGATCTGTGGGATTATGATGCCGCATCACAGCCGATCCTGACCGACTTTCCGACCGCCGCCGGCCCGGTTCCGGCGGTGATCGCGGTAACCAAGCGAGGCGAAATCTTCGTGCTCGACCGCGAGACGGGCAAACCGCTGACGAAGGTGGTCGAAAAGCCGGTGCCCCAGGGCGGTGCACCTGGCGACTGGACCGCAAAGACCCAGCCGTTCTCGGTCGAGATGCCGTCTTTCACCGAACCGCAGGTAACCGAGCAATCGATGTGGGGCCTGACTCCACTCGACCAGCTGTGGTGCCGCATCGAATTCCGCAAGGCGCGCAACGACGGATTGTTCACGCCGCCGACCAAGGACAGGCCGTGGATCTATAGCCCTGGCTGGATGGGCGGGATGGACTGGAGCAGCGCTTCGGTGGATCCAGAACGCCAGATCATGGTGACCACCACCATGCATATCGCGAACTACGACCGGTTCATCACCCATGAGGAAGCCGACCGTGATCCGAAGGCGGCAAAAGCCTATACGCCTCAGATGGGTTCATCCTATTTCGGGATCAGCGCGGATTATTTCCACTCGCCACTGGGCGTCCCGTGCCAGCAGCCACCCTATGGCCGGCTTAACGCGATCGACCTGAAAACCCGTAAGGTGCTTTGGAGCATACCGTTCGGCACGGCCAAGCACAGCGGGCCGCTCAAGCTACCTCACCTGCGCGTCCCCTTCGCCATCCCGATGGGAAATGTGACGATGGGAGGCAATCTGGTGACGGAGAGCGGGCTGGTGTTCATCGGCGGGTCTCTCGACGAGCAGTTCCGCGCGATCGATACGCACACCGGTGAGGAGTTGTGGAGTGCGCCGCTCGAGGCAGCCGGCTTCGCGACGCCAATGACCTACGTGTCGCCGAGCGGGCGCCAGATCGTGGCAATCGCCGCCGGGGGATTCAGCAAATATGGGCCGAACCACGGGCTTTTCGTTGAAGCCTACGCACTGCCCAAAGCTAATTGAAAAACCGAGAGGGTGGCGTCTTTGACGGGGCGCTAACCTGGAATGGCGGCGAGCGTGTCGAGCAGGATCTGGCCTGCGGGGGGGAACGTCCCCCGTGCGCGCCGATAGGCTCCGAAGGTGCGGACCAGTTCGAGTTCGGGTATGTTGAGCACGGTGATCGCCATTTGCGACGACCTCGCATTCAGGATCGGTTCCGGAAGCCATCCGAGGATATTCGAGCCTGCAACCATAGCGATGATCACGTCCACGGAATCGGTTTGCAGCATGACGGTCGGCAGGGAGAAACCGGCCTCGCGCACCAGCCGCTCGAATTGCAACCGAGTGGTCGCGCCGGGATGGCCCATCGCCCAGGCCTCCTCCACGACCTCGGCAATACCGATCGGGTTCTTTCTCAGCAGTGGATGATCTGCGGCGCAGAAGACCACGCAGCGATCCTGGAATGTCCGGGTCCCGATTGCGACCGTCTCCACTTCGCGCGGCGGCTGGGTTGCGAACATGATGTCGATTTCCCGATTGGCGAGAGCGCGTTCGAGCCTGTCTTCCGAGGCAACCTCGACTTCGATTCTGAGATGGGGCGCCCGGCGGGTGACTTCGGCCAGTATCGCCGGGAGGAAGGACCGCGCGACCCCTTCAACTCCACCGAGCCTGATGGCTCCGCGCCGAAGGCCGCGGTGCCCCTCCATCATTTCCCGCGCGAGTTCCATCTCGTGCAGGATGAGTCGTCCCCGCGGCAGCAGATCGGCTCCCGCCGCGGTGAGATGCATGCCGTAGGCGTCCCGCTCGAACAGGGGATTGCCCAATTGCTGTTCGAGCAGCTTGATATGACGCGAAACCGTCGGCTGCGTGGTGTTGAGCGCCTGTGCTGCCCGCCCGACACTTCCATGCGTGGCAACCGCGTCGAACGCCGCGAGAAGGCGATGGTCCAGATGCATACATAAGCTGTATGACTTCTGGAAAAAAATACAATGGACGGAATGAGTGCCATTTGAAAAGTGCGCAAGCTGAATTAGAACAATTGGGAGAACGGCATGCCCACGGTCCGAGAGGCGACCATGCGTTTGCTGCGCGATTTTGGAATAGACACGATCTTTGGCAATCCGGGTTCGACCGAGTTGCCGATGTTCCGGGATTTTCCGGAGGATTTCCGTTACATACTCGGCCTGCAAGAAGCGGTGGTCGTGGGGATGGCGGACGGCTACGCGCAGGCCAGCGGCAACGCCGCCTTCGTCAATCTGCATAGCTCGGCGGGCACCGGCAATGCGCTGGGCAATCTCTTCACCGCATACAAGAACCAGGCGCCGCTGGTGATCACGGCGGGGCAGCAGGCCCGTTCGATCCTCCCGTTCGAACCCTTTCTCCATGCGGAGCGGGCGACGGAATTCCCCCGCCCGTTCGTGAAATGGGCGAACGAGCCCGCGCGGGCGGCCGATGTGCCGCTGGCGATCGCGCGTGCCTATTATGAAGCGATGACTCCGCCCTATGGCCCCACCTTCGTGTCCGTGCCGGCGGATGACTGGGACGAGGAATGCGATTGGGTCGAGGCGCGGAGCTTCGCGACTGCCAATCCGGGCGATGCCGAGGCTATCGCCCGGCTTGCGGCAGATCTCGCGCGATCGGAACGACCGGCATTCGTGGTGGGGGCAGGCGCCGCGCGGGACGGGGCGTGGGATGCGCTGGTCGCACTGGCCGAACAGCAGACCGCGGCGGTCTATGCCGGGACCTACGCCAGCCGAAATGTCTTTCCTGAAGATCATCCGCTGTTCCGCGGTTTTCTTCCTGCGTTTCTCGAGCGCCAGCGCGAGATGCTGACCGGCCACGATCTTATCGTGGCCCTGGGTGGTCCGCTCAATCTCTATCACGCCGAAGGTGCCGGGCCGCATACGCCCGAAGACGCGAAATGCTGGATCGTGTCCGACAATCCGGGTGGCCTTGCCTGGGCACCGCAGGGCGATGCGATCCTAGGCAATATTCGCTTGATTGCAGGCGCCTTGGTGCGGGCCCAAGCGCCTGCAGATCGCTCGCCGCCCGCGCCCCGAGCGTCCCGCGTGGCGCTCGACCGCTCGATACTCGATGACCGGTTGGCACTCGATCGGATCGCCGAGGCCCTTCCGTGGGATGCGATCGTCGTGGAGGAAGCGCCCAGCGCACGCCCGGCAATGCAGGAAAGGCTGTGGCTTAATCAGCCAGACAGCTTTTTCACCACCGCCAGCGGCGGTCTCGGTTATGCGATGCCAGCCGCTGTCGGCGTTTCGCTGGCACGGCCCGACCGGCGAGTGGTTGCAATCATCGGCGATGGTTCGGCGATGTATTCGATCCAGTCGCTGTTCAGCGCCTATCAGCTTAAGACGCCGATCACCTTCATCATCCTGAACAATCGCCGTTACGAAGCCCTCCAAGGCTTCGGCCGAATATTCGGCATGCAACAGGTAGTTGGCACGAATCTGTCCGGCCTCGATTTTCTGTCGCTGGCGAAAGGGCACGGTCTGCCCGCGACGCGCGTCGAGGATGCGGCCGCCCTGGATTGCGCGCTGGCCGGAAGTTTTGCCGCGCAAGGCCCCAATCTCATCGAAATCATCGTCGAATAAACAAAGTTGGAGAGGCTGGATGAACGCTTATCGATTGAAGGACCTGATCGACGACCGCCCGGACGAGGGCGTGTTTCGCATCAGTCGCACGATGTTCAGCGATCCCGAGCTGTTCGCGCTCGAAATGCGGCACATATTCGAGAGCGGCTGGGTCTTCCTGGGCATGACGAGCCAGGTAGAAAATCCGAACGATTTTCTCACCGCTCACATCGGCCGGGTGCCGGTGATCGTGATGCGCGACAAGTCCGGCGAACTTCGCTGTTTTCTCAACGCCTGCCCGCACAAGGGCGCGCGCATCGCTTCGCAACATTCCGGGAACGCGAAGCTGTTCGTGTGCCCCTATCACAGCTGGACGTTCGAAAGCTCGGGCGCGTGCCGCGCGGTAAAGTGGGAGAAAGCCGGCAGCTATGGCGCGGGCTTCCACCAGGACGATCACAACCTCCATCCGATCGGCAAGTTCGGCGAGTACCGCGGCTTCATGTTCGGCAGCCTCAACCCGGCGGTATCCAGCCTTGAGGAGCATCTGGGCGAGGCTCGTCACATTCTCGACCTGGCGGCAGATCAGAGTGAGGAGGGGCTTGAACTCGTGCCGGGGCGGGTACGATTCACTTTCAATGCCAACTGGAAGATGCAGGTCGAGAACTGCTCGGATCAGTATCACTTCACCTCGACCCATCCGAGCCTGATCAAGGTGCTCGAACGGCGCGGGCGCGAGACCAGCGACGAGGTGGTGCAATCCTCGCTCAGCGGCGCGGATTTCTGGAAGGGCGGCAATGATGCGATCGTGGGCGGTTCCTACAGCTTCGCGAACGGCCACGCGCTGGCCTGGGGGCGGATGGAAGCCAATCCCAGCATGGCGCTCTACGAGCGCTACCCGGCACTGGTCGAGAAATTCGGCCAGGACCGCGCGGGCTGGATGTTCAACATGCGCAACCTCACGGTTTTCCCCAACATGCAGGTCGCGGTGAACGCATCGACCCAGCTCAGGATCATTCGCCCGATTCGGCACGACCTGACCGAGATGGAAACCTGGTGCATGGTGCCGAAGGGCGAGAGCGCGGAAGCGCGCAGCCTGCGGATCCGCCAGTACGAGGATTTCTTCAATCCTACCGGGATGGCGATCGCAGACGACAACGCGGTCTACGAGGAATGCCAGAGCGGCCTGAATGCCCAGGAGCGGCCCTGGCTGCAGGGCCACGCCCGCGGCCTGACCGCAACGCAGGAAGGCGGCGACGAGTTTTCCGAGATGATCGACCTGAAGCCGCAGCGGAGCGTCACCGGCACGTCGCAGCTCGCCGACGAAACCCTGTTCCAGAGCTATTATCGCGGCTGGGCCGAGCGCATGGCGGAGGTGCTGGCATGACCGTATTGACCCAGGCGGAAGCGCAGCATGTCGTTTTCCTCGAGGCCCGCCTGCTCGACGAGCAGCGGTTCGAGGAATGGCTCGAGCTGTTCGTCGAGGACGTGCTCTACTGGATGCCCGCGTGGAAAGACGACACGGCCCTGTCGAGCGATCCCGACCGTGAGCTTTCGCTGGTCTATTACCGGGGCAAGGAAAACCTGAAGGACCGGGTCGACCGGCTGCGTTCGGGCCTGTCGCCGGTTTCGCGGCTGCTCCCGCGCGTCGTCCACAGCGTGACCAATGTCATGGTGGACGAGGCCGGGCATGACGAGGGGACGGTCTTCTCGAGTTTCGTGAGCCACGCCTATGCGCCGCGCACCGACCGCGTTTCCCTACATTTCGGGCAATATGAGCACGGCCTGGTCCGCATCGGCGGCGAATGGCGGATCGCGCGCAAGATCATCCGCCTGGCCAACGACCTGATTCCAACCGTGCTTGACGTCAATGCCATCTGACGGGGCGGAGCCGCGCCATCCGAGGACCATCGAACGCGTCGTGATCCTCGGCGCGGGCGCGATGGGGTGTTTGTTTGCGGCGCGCTTCGCCAAGGCCGGCGCGCAGGTCACGCTGGTCGATGTCGATGCGGCGCGGATGGCGCTGATCTCCAGCGAAGGCCTGGTCCTGTCCGATAACGACGGAACCAGCCAGGTGCCGCTCAAGGCAGTGCCGGCGGAAGAAGCGACCGGGCCGGTCGATCTGGTGCTGCTCTTCACCAAGAGCCTGCACAGCGCCGCTGCCGCACGCTCGGTCGCGCACCTTGCAGCCCAGGCTCCGATCGCCACTACGCTCCAGAACGGGCTCGGCAATGCCGAGGCCCTGGCCGAAGTGTTCGGGGCCGATCGTGTATTGCTTGGCACGGCACACGTGCCCGCCCGCATTGTCCCCCCAAACCGCGTGATTTCGGAAGGGTTCTCGCATGTCGATTTCGGCGGCTTCACCAGCGCCGCGCAGATACACGCGCGCCCGGTGGCGGATTTGCTCGACCGGGCGGGTTTCTCGCCCACTATCCGGACCGATGCGGCGGCGGCGGTATGGACGAAACTGGCCTTCAACGCCGCGCTCAACCCACTGGCGCTGGTCGCACGGGCGACCAATGGCGAAATGAACAATGAATGGGGGCACCGCCTGGCCCATGCGATCGCGCGTGAAACGGTGGCCGTCGCGGCTGCCGGGGGGATCGTGCTCGACGGGCAGGAGATCGTCGACACGGTCGATCAGGCGCTGCGCGAGCATGCCGGGCACAAGGCCTCGATGCTGCAGGATTTCGAGGCCGGGCGGCCGACCGAAATCGAATTCATCAACGGCGCGGTCGCCCGCGAAGGGGCCCGGTTGGGCATCGCGACCCCGGTCACGGAGGCGCTGGCCGACCTCGTCCGGTTTGCCGAAGACAAGGCTGCCCGTGATCGGGCCGCTGGCTGAATGCCGCGGTCTTCGGCGGTCCCGCAGCACGCCGGATTGTCCGAAGAATTGTTGACGCGGTTCCGGAATCGTGAAAAAATAATTTAACGTGATAATAATATGCACCGCATCGTCCGCGTGGCGATGCGATCGCCCGAGGAGAGGAAGAAGGCATGTACAAGGTTCTGGTTCTTTATCCCGCACCCAGCGATCCCGAGCATTTCCGCAGCTATTACGTCGAAAAGCACCTGCCGCTCGCGGCCAGGCTACCGGGGCTCAAATCGAGCCGCTACACCTTCGACGTGGTCGGCGGCGATGGGGCGGAAGCGCCGTATTTCTGCATCTGGGAAGGTGAGTTCGAAGACGGTCCCGCGGCGGGCGCCGCGATGCAGTCCGAAATCGGGCAACAGGTCGCCGCCGACGTGGCGAACTATGCGACCGGCGGTTTCCAGATCGTCCACTATCCGCTTGAGAGCCTCGCGTGAGCGCGGCGTTGCAGCTCAGGCATCCCGATCGCCTGTATATCGGCGGGGAGTGGATCGCAGCCCATTCCGGCCGCCTGCTCGAGATCGTCTCGCCCGACACCGAACAGGTGGTGGCGCATGTCGCCGAGGCCGACGCGGAAGACATGGATCGTGCGGTCGCGGCTGCCCGGCAGGCTTTCGACCACGGCCCCTGGCCGTGGCTCAGCCCAAGCGAGCGGATCGCGGCGATGGAGCGGCTGGTGGCGGCACTCCGCCGCCGACACCCGGATCTCGCCGCGGCATGGTCGTTGCAGATGGGTGGGCTGGAGGCGATGGGCGGCTATCTCACCGAACGTGGATCCCAGAATTTCGAGGACGCGATCCGGGTGGGGAAGGATTTTCCGTTCATCACCAAGGTGGATTCGCCCGCGGCGCCGGCTTCCTATGTGGTGCACGAAGCGGTCGGGGTCGTCGCTGCGATCGCGCCCTGGAACGTGCCTTACATGATCATGGCGGCCAAGGTCGCGCCGGCGCTGCTGACGGGCTGCACGGTGGTCATGAAGCCCTCGCCGGAAACCCCGATCGAGGCCTATATCATCGCCGAATGCGCGGAGGAGGCCGGCCTTCCCGCGGGCGTGATCAATCTCGCGCCCGGCCATCGCGAGGCGGCCGATCACCTGGTCCGTAATCCCGGGGTGGACAAGGTGAGCTTCACCGGCTCCACCGCGGCTGGCAAGCATATCGGCCAGGTCTGTGCTGCGCGGGTTGCGCGTTGCACGCTCGAGTTGGGCGGCAAGTCGGCCGCGGTAATCCTTGACGACATGCCGGCAAGCGAGGCGGCGAGCATCCTGTCCGGCGCGATCACCATGGTCAGCGGGCAGGTATGCGCCATGCTGACCCGCGCGATCGTGCCCAAGCGCCGGCACGACGAGATCGCGGATGCGATCGTCGCCGCGATGCGCCAGGTCAGGGTCGGCCATTCGAACGATCCCGCAGCGCAAATGGGGCCGTTAGCGATGGCCCGTCAGCTCGAACGTGTGGAAAGCTATATCCAGGCCGGGATGTCCGAAGGCGCCGATCTGCTGACCGGCGGCGGACGGCCGAGCTATCTCAATCGCGGTTATTTCTTCGAGCCGACCCTGTTCGGCAATGTCGACAACGGGATGAAGATCGCCCGCGAGGAAATCTTCGGCCCGGTGCTGAGCCTGATTCCGTGCGAGGACGAAGAAGACGCGATCCGTATCGCCAACGACAGCGACTACGGCCTCAACGGCTCGGTCCTGACCCACGATGCCGACGCAGCGTGGCGTGTGGCCCGGCGCATTCGCACCGGCAATGTCGGGCAGAACGGCATGCGGACAGACTTCTCGCTGCCGTTCGGCGGCTACAAGCAGTCCGGGATCGGCCGCGAAGGCGGCCCGCAGGGCCTGATGCACTTTATCGAGACCAAGACGATCATGCTCGACGGGGTCCCCGCCGCCGCAGACTGATTGCGCAGCCACCCAAGGTGCCCGCCAAATCCACGGCGGCCACCTTTTGCCGGGTCCCCGCATGGGGACCCGGTCTTTTTTCGAAGGATGCGCGGGCCCGCATTTGCCCGCGTACCAAGCAAGAGGGAGGCGAATTCCATGAAAGCCCCTACCGTTGCTGCGCTGCTGCTGGCGGCTATTCCGGCCGTGCCGCTGCTCGCGCAAGACGGTGCGCTGACTCCGCAGGACTATATCGAGATCCAGGAACTCAACGCACACTATGCGCTGGCCATAGATGAATGCACCAATGGTGGTTACGACTATGCCGATCTCTACACGCCCGATGGTACCTTCGGCTTGTCCGAAAAATGGGGCGAGCCGGGCCGCGTTGCCGCCAAGGGGCGCGATGCGCTGGCGGTGGCGGCGGGTGGCGGGCCCCAGGGTTGCCGCGATCCCAAGTCCTACATCGGCTACGGGATCAGCCACATCATCACCAACCAGATCATCGAGCCGCGCCCTGATGGTGCCTATGGCCGCAACAAGCTGATCGCGATGTCGATCGGCGGCGATCCGAACAAGAACGAAGTGCAGGGTGGCTATGAGGACCACTATGTGAAGACGCCGCAGGGCTGGCGCATACAGTCACGCGTTCACGTGTTTCCGGGCATGAAGACCTCGCTCCAGTTCGGTCCGTCGCGCCAGTAAGTGGCCGCCGCGGCGGACGTCGGAGGGAGAATGGGACGGTCACCCCGACGTTGCCACCGGGACGCCCCGCTCAGGCGGAGAGGGCTTCCCGCCCGCGGTTCCAGCTCAGCACCGCTTCGCTGTTGTCGCGGTCGGCGCCGAGTTGCTCGGTCGCGGTTTGCCAGCGGGAATAGATCAGTTCCAACACCGGCGTTTCGATCTGCATTTCCCTCGCCAGGTCGGCGGCGATGCGGATGTCCTTGGTCAGCAGGCCGATCTTGAAGCCGGTCGCGAACTGGCGTTCGACGACATGGCTCTTCATCACGACCTCGGTCTGGAAATTCTTGCCGGTCGAAACATTCATGATGTCGACGATCACCGACGGATCGAGCCCGAACTGCTCGCCGATCACCAGGGCTTCGGCGGTGGCAGCGAAGCAGGCCGCGCTGACGTAGTTGTTGAGAGCCTTCATCGCATGGCCGGATCCCAGCGGCCCGGTGCGGAAGATGCGCGTGCTCATGGTCAGCAGGATCGGTTCCACGCGTGCCGCGTCGGCCTCGTCGTCCACGCCCAGCATGATGGCCAGCGTGCCGTCCGCCGCGCGGGTCATGCCTCCGGAAACGGGCGCATCGACCAGCCGGATGCCATGCCTTGCCAGTTGCTCGCCCAACTCTCGCGTGCCGACCGGCTCGGACGAGCTCATGTCGATCACCATCAACTCCGGATGCGGATTTCTCGTGAAGCCGCCTTGCTCTGCGGAAAGCAACACCTCGCGCACCACCGGTCCGGTGGGCAGCATCGCGATCACGATTTCGCAGCTGCCGAGTTGTTCCAGCGACTCCGCCGCGCGTGCACCGGTTTCTTCGACGAATTGCGCGAGCCGTGCGGCATCGGCGTCGTACGCCATTAGCTCATGCCCCGCCTTCGCGACATTGGCGGCCATCGGCCCGCCCATATTTCCAAGTCCGACAAACCCGATCTTCATGACATTCCTATCTGCTGGGAATTTGCCGACGCGCGGTCAGGCGGCGTCGATTTCGGCGAAAGCTTCCGCCGCGGCAGCAAACCCGTCCACCGCCGCAGGCAGTCCGCCATAGGTCATCGCATGAAGCAGGATCTCGCGTATTTCCTCGCGGCTGACCCCGTTGGCCAGCGCGCCTTTCACATGGACCTTGACCTGGTTGGGCTTGCCCATCGCGGCAAGCATCGCGATGGTCAGCATGCTGCGCAGCTTGAGATCGAGATGCGGCCGGTGCCACAATTCTCCGAAGCAGGATCGGGTCACCAGTTCCTGCAGCGGGCGCGTGAACTCGGTCGCCCCCTCGAGCTGGCGTTCGGCCCCGGCGGGACCGAACATGTGCCTGCGGAGGGCCAGGCCCCGGTCGAAATCATTGTCAGCCATACCCACCCTCGCCAAGTGAACCAGTGATCTGCGCGAGCGCCGGGAGGCATGCGCGACTTCGCGCGCGCCCCGATCGCTCGCGAACGCAAATCATTTAACATGATAAGTTTATTTTACAACACGGAATATCCGTGCGGGGGCAGCGGGCGGGAAGCGGGCGGTTATTCGACGCCCTTGATCACTGCCGAGAGCGCACGCAGCTCGTTCGCCAGCCGCTCGAGCCGCTCCGCGCCGAAGCGGTCCGAATATTCGCGCAGGATCCTCACCATCGGGCGCGCGGTCGATTTGACCAGCTCGCGCCCTTCCTCGGACAGTGCGATCAGCATGCGCCGGCGGTCGTTTGCATCGGGTTCGCGGACCACCAGGCCTCGCTCCTCCAATTCCTTGAGAATTCGCGTAACACTGGGCGCGTGGAGCAGCCCGACCTCGGCCAGACCGGTTGCATCCGCCGCGCCGCGCTCGTTGATCACGCGCATTACGCGCCACTGCGGCTCGGTGATATTGTGCTCGCGCAGAACCGGGCGCAGCGGCGCCAGTACCGCTTCGCGGGCCATTAGAATTGTCGCCCCCAAAGACTGTTCGAAGGGAGGAAGTTTGCGCAATCCGCTCATGATGGTCTCGCAGAGATAAATCCCGCTTCGCGGCCGTTTGCCAGAACCAAAAGATGTTGCAAGCTGAAACATTGAACCGTCGGTCTGGCGCCGCTGGACGAAGTGCATCGGTTGGTGAAGCCTGCAAGGTGCGGCATCGCGATGCCTCGTCCCTGCAAGCTCGGCGGAACGTCGAAGATCTGCTGTTTGAACACGGGATCGATATTTGCCACGAAACCAGGCGGTTCTGGTGGAAGTGGGGCGGCAGCCGCGTCAGCGGGCGGCGCGCACGAAGTCTTGGCTGATCCGCTGTCCCGTCTGGCCCAGTCGCCGCACTTGGGGCAGCCGGGACGCCTGGTATCGCTTAAGCGCATTTATCGGATCGGCCCGCAACGCCGCGGCGTCGAGAAATCGCGCCAGGGCCAGTGCATCGTCGGCCGCCGTGGCAAAGCCATTACCGGTCATCGGCGTGCAGACGTGGGCGGCATCGCCGACCAGACACATCCGTCCGGAAACGAGCCGGTCGGGAAGATATTCCACGACCGGTGTCCCCAGCACGGCCTTGCGCGCGATGCATTCCAGGATCGCGTCGCACCACGGGGACGGCCAGTGCAGGCGCGCCAGCTCTGCCAGCTCCCGGAATAATTCATCGGGCATGTCATTTGGGCGCAGGGAATGGCGCACAAGGTTGCCGTCGACGGCGCCGGTCTCGCGAAGGATCGCATTGTGTCCGGCGTCGTACCAACCCCAGCCGACACGGCGCCGGCCGCGCTCCGGGCTTCCGTCGGCACTGGTCAACGGAAATCCCAGCAGCACGAACGGACCGGACTCCAAAAATTCCAGGTTTGGCGGAAACCGCACAGAAAGCGCGGACTCCTCCGCGAATCCGACCCAGGCAAGATAATCCGCGAAGACGGCATCCGGGCGCTCCGGGCTAATGTGTCGCCTGACCACGCTCTGGTAGCCGTCGGCACCGACGAGAACTGCGCCTTCGAACCGTCGATTGTCCGAGGTCGTGGCCCAGACGCGCCCCTCTCCCTGACCGGCAGCCTCAACCCGCGCATTCTGCAGGACAAGGATGCCGGCGTCTTCGGCCGCGGCGCGCAAGCCTCGATACACCGATTGCCAAGCCTGGACGCCGGTTGCGAGCCCGCCTGGCGCGTTACGGCGACCCGTCAATTGCTCGACCAGTCCATAGCCGACCTGAAGGGCCGCCCCGGTCCGGTCGGTATCGGTCGAACGTTCCAGCAGCGTGATCGAGAAGCCATGCCGGGACAATGCAAGACCGGTCATAAGGCCGGCGAGCGAACCTCCGACGATAAGAATGTCGCTGACGCGCTGAGGATCGGGCGACATCAGCTTTTGCAGATCAGCTGGCGCGTAGCGGGTTTAGGGACGGTAGCTGCAACAGTCATGGGCAGGCGATAGCCACGGGCTCCTGTGTCGGTCCAGCGCGAAACATGCGCGGTGCTCCACCACTGCCCCGGGCGATCACCATTGCCGCGGTTTCCTGGCGATCCCAAGGATGAGGCTCTGCCACGGCAAATGCTTCGGGCGCTTGCGGGGCGCCGTGCACCGCAAGATGATCAGGCGAAGCCACGATCACGCGTCCGGTCTCCCCCAGCTTTCGCGCGGTTAGCGAACTGTCGGACAGGGGGCCGAAGCGGATCGCCACATCCGCCTGACCGCCTGCGACATCCACCAGCGCATCGGTGAGTGCAATGTCGATCAGGATGTGCGGAAACAGGCCGGCGAACTCGCCGAGCAGGGGCACGACGCAGAGCCGTCCGTGCGACAGCGCCGCGCTGACCCGCAGGCGGCCGCGCGGGGCGCCTTGGTCGGCGATCTGCTGTTCCGCGTCATCGAGATCCGCGAGGATGCGCCGCGCCGCCAGCAGATAGGCCTGACCTTCGGCGGTGAGCGAGAGCGCCCGGGTCGAGCGCAGCAGCAGCCGGACGCCGAACCGGGCCTCGATCCGATCGATCGCGCGGGCGACAGCGGAGGGGCTCATGGCAAACGCCCGTGCGGCAGCGGAAAAGCTGCCATGGTCCACTACCGCGGCGAACAATGATCGGTCCTGCTTGCGGCTGGACGAGCGCAGGCGTCGGTTGAACAGTAGCTCCGCGGCATTTCGAACTCAGCACAAACGCTCAATTTGAAGCCAGGCAAGCGCGCGCGCTAAAGTGCGCGACGAACTGCTCAGGTGGTCGAGACAGTGTTGGTCAGCGTACCCAGCCCGCCGATCTCGATCGAGATCTCGCTGTCGAAACCACTGAGATTGCAGCGGGTAATGCCCGGGAGGAACGGGGCGTCGGGATCGCTGCTTTCGGTGCCGACCGCGGTGCCCATTGCGACCACGTCTCCCGGCAGCAACGTCATCGTCCGCGAGATGTGTGATAGAGCGTTGGCGACGCTCCAGACGTAATTGCCGGTGTGGTCCGAGGCCACAAGCTTCCCGCCCATATGGCAGCGGATCGTGAGCGCGGCAGGGTCCGGCACTTCATCGGCTGTTGTGATATAGGGGCCGAGCGGCGCGAAAGTGTCGCTCGCCTTGTAGCGGCCGGGGTAGGAGGTATGGCCGAAATCCTCTACCCGGGTGCCGTCTGCTTCGGTGCGATAGGCGCGGACGGTAAAACTGTCCTCGCTGCGCATGCCGATGCAGGTGACGTCGTTGACGATCGAATAGCCGAACACCGCCGCCAGCGCTTCCTCGGGCGTGGCTTCGCGCAAGGTGCGCCCGATCACCACCGCGAGTTCGGGCTCGGGATGGGTGAAGCCGAAGCTTTCCTTCAATCGGATCGCCGTGTTGTGGCCGGTGAGCGCGGTGAAGGGCTTGAGGAAGAAAGCCGGGTGGTCGGTCGGCGCCTTGACCTTGATCGCATCGAGCGAGCGGTTGTTGAGCGCGACGCAGACCAGCTTGCACGGGCGCCGGACAGGCGGGTGCCATTCGACCGCATCGGGATCGAACCGCACCAGCTTCGCCGGATCCGCCTCCGTGAGATCGCCCGCGATGCGAGCGATGTCGCCGGCCTCGATCAGCGCGATCATGTCGGCCGGGCACTCGGTGAAGCTGGCGAGATCGACCAGCGCTCCGTCGTGCTCGATACCGAGGCGGTCGGCGCCGTCGGCGCGAAAACTGGCAAGCTTCATGTTCTAGAGGTCCTTCTGGCCGAGGAAATCGAGCGCGATGCCGCGGAATTCGGGCCGCGCGGTAAGGTCGAAATGGCCGACGCCGGGCAGCAGCACCTGCTCGACGCCCAGCGCGTCGATCAGGCGCGTGCCCATGCTGGCGACGAAATCCGCCCTGCCGTTGACCACTGCGACCGGGACGGCGATCGCGGCGATCTGCGCTTCGGTGAAGACCGGATTGGCAGGGCGGCGGAGGACCGCGGCAATCGCCAGCGGGTCGTTGAGCTGTGGGTCCCAGGTATCGAGGAAGGCGCGCACCGGGGGCGGGGTGCTCTCGGTGGGGCCATGCTCGAGCGCGGCCGCGGCGGCATCGCCGATGGTTTCGGGGGCAAAGGCATTGTCGCCGATCCCGCCGAGCACCATCCGCCGGATGCGGCCGGGGAAGCGCACCGCGATATCGAGCGCGAGCTTGGCGCCGAGCGAGAAGCCGACGAGGTCGAACGTGCCATGTGGCAGGCATGGCAGCAGCGCGCCGGCAAGGTCGGCATAGTCGGCGGGATCATGCGAGGGGGAACCGCGCCCGTGGCCCGGCAGGCGCGGCATCAGCGCCTCGCGCCCGGCGGCAGCGAAAGCGGCCGCCCATCCGGGTTCAATGAAGGCCTGCTCGGGTGAACCGCCGCAGCCATGCAGCAGGACGACAGGGGGAAAAGAACGGGTGGTCGGCATTTCAGGCGTGCACGACCACCGAAGCGACACCCATCGGCAGGCCGTGCGAATAATAGTCGACCGTGATCGGTCCTGCTCCGGCACGCTGCGCGGCCGAGGCAGCGGCGATCCATTGGCGGATCTCACCCGCGCCGTTGCCGCCTGTGCGCAGCACCTCGGCGTCGGACCAGTCGTCGAACACGCTCATGTCGCCGGCGGCGAACAGGCGCAGGAATTCGTCGTCCCACTCCTCGCGGATCTCCCCGACGCCGGGGACGCGGTCGAGCAGCATGCCGTTCACGAACTGGAGGCCCTGGTGCATCTCCTCAAGCCACGTCTGGCGGGTGAGTTCGCCCTTGCTTCCGCCATGAAGGATATATTCCTTCGTGCGGGCATCGGGGGATTCGAGATATTGCGGGAAGATATCGCCGGTCTCGTGCGACAGCCCGCCCGAGCCGAGGAAGGCCACCCGCTTGCCGAGCGTGGCGGCGAACTCGCCGATCGCTTCACCCAACAGGCGGCAGCGCTTGAAGGTCGGGCGCGGGGCGGCGAGGGCGTTGACAAACACCGGGATCACCGGCTTGGCATCGACCGCGCCGAGAAAATGGCCGGTTACCGCGCTGAAGCCGTGATCGACTTCCATCGCGAAGGAGGTCGCAACATCGATCCCCGCTTCGACCACATAGGTCGCGCAGGCGAGCGACAATTCGCTCGGCACGTCGAGCTTGCCGGGGAAACCGCCATCGTCGTTTATCGCTTCCGCCGCCTGCGCGATCGCGAAGGACGGCATCAGCCGCATATGCTGGCCGCTGTAATGGTCGGCGCCGAACACGAACACCAATTCGGGGTCGAAGGCGCGCAGCGCTTCGGCCTGCTGGGCATAGGCGTCCCAGAACGGCCGGTTCAACTCGCGGTCCTGCAGCATCATGAAGGGTGCGTGCGGGACGCAGCCGAGGAAGGCGGAGGGGTCAGCCATGGTCAGGTTCCTGCTTCACCGCGCGAAGGACGCGGCATTGGGGCCGACGAACACCGTGCGGCCGCTACGATAGTGATAGAGCCAGCGTCCGTTGGACTGGCGCAGGCAGATGTCTTCGAAATCGGCGATGCCCGAGGGCGCGGCGGCTTCGAGCGGCAGAGTGCCGTTGGCGGCATAGACCAGCCCGGTCGAGCGGATGCGGACGCGGTCCGGACCTTCGGGCAGGGCGAGGAAATTGGTCGCGACGTGGCGGGTGGTGCGCTCTGTTTCGCGCATTCCCACGGCGCGGTCGGCGAAGAATTTCTCGATTGCCGGCAGGCCTTCGAGCTTGAGCGAGCCGAGATCGAAGGTCGCGTCCGCCGCGAACAGTTCGGCCAATGGTACCTCCTCAAGCAGGTCGGCCAGCGCCCAGTAGCGGTTGGCGAGCTGCTGCAGATCGACGAGGTCTTGCGCGGGTATGCTCATGCCGGAACCTTCTCCGCCGCCTCGTCGGCGATCAGCCGGTCGAGCAGGATGCGCGCGCGTACTGCTGCGACATCGGTCTTGAGCAGGATCGGCTTGAGCGAGAACAGGTCGGTCGTACCCATCATGTCCTGGCATGCGCGGATCATCGGCTCGTCTTCGTTCTCGAAAGCGTTGCGCGCCATCTGGGCGGTGATCGCGCTCAACTCTGCGTTGTCGAGCTGGATGTTGCGGCCCATCGCATAGAAATAATGGGTCCGCTCCTCGTTCTCGGGCACCAGCAGGTGCAGCGTCGGGAGGAACACGCCTTCATCGACCGGGCCGCCAACTTCGTTCATCCGGAAATCGAGCACCAGGTTCGTCGGCGGATAAAAGGTCATAAAGGCGCGCACGTCGGATTTGCGCTCCCCCCACAGCGGGGCGAGGCCGGGCGACGCGTTCACATCGTAGAAGCTGTAGTCCGAATGGATCGCGGTCCCTTCCTGGTGGAACCGGTGATGCATCGCGTCGCCCATATATTCTTCGGAGCTGAGCCCGCCCTTATGCAGGATCGCCGGATGGGTGAGGTCGAGCAGATTGTCGATCACCAACTGGTAATGCGCGGCAACGTTGAGATAGCCGAGCACGGTGGCGTAGCCGGGATCGACCACGAAGCTGCCGTCGATGATCGTAGCCGGATCGGCCTTGTCCGGATCTCCCATCCACACCCACACGATCCCGTCGCGCTCGACCACGGGATAGCTGCGCAGCTTCGCGTCTTTCGGAACGTCGCCGTGGGGATTGTGGACGCAGGCGCCGCCCTGGTCGAACACCAGCCCGTGATAGGGGCAGGTGATCCGGTCATGCTCGATCGTGCCGAGATGCAGCGGCGCGAAGCGATGCGGACAGCGCCCTTCGAGGGCGACTGCATCGCCCGCTTCGTCGCGGAACACCATCACCTGTTCGCCGAGCATGCGCCGCCCGATCGGCGCCTCGCTCAGTTCGCCGCTCCAGCCCGCGCAATACCAGCCATTCCTCAGATACATGGTGCCTCTCCGCCCGGCGTCTTATTTGCCGAAGTTATACCGCAGGCGCACGCCGAAGGTCCGCGGCGGGGCGATGGTCGCATATGTCAGCGGCGGAGCAAATGCGTGGACGCCCGCGCCGGTATAGACCGCTTCCTTGCCGATGTTGCGAACGAACGCCGCGACCGACCAGCGCCGCTCGGGCGCGGTATAGGTCAGGTTCGCGTCGAAGGTGACGTAGCCGTCGACATGCTCGGGCGCGACGTAGTCGAAGCCGAGCCAGCGCTTCGAGGCGAACTGGCTGGTCGCGTCGAACACCACCGTGGCGCCACCCGGCAGATCGAAGGTATGGGCATAGGTCGCCGCGCCAGTCCATTTCGGCGCGCGCGGCATCTGGAAGCCCGAGCAGTCGATCGTCGCCGCCTGCGTTCCGAAGGTCGATCCGGGGTAGGGCGCGCTGACGTCACAACCGGTCGAAAGCGGGTTGAACAGCGGGGTGCCGAAGATGCTGTAGGCGGTCTCGAACGCGAAATCCTTGTACTTCGCGTGGTTGTATTCGGCGAAGAAGCGCAACGTATCGTTATCGCTCAGCGCGGCCTGTAGCTCGACGTTGAAGCCCTTGATCTCGGCCCGCCCGGCATTGTCGGTGACGAGGTTGATGTTGCCAGCCGGATCGAACTTCACATGGGCGATCTGGCTATCCTTGAGCTTCCACCAGAAACCTTCGAAATTGAGGATCAGGCGGCCGTCGAGGAATTCGTTGCGGGAGCCGATCTCGAAGGCGGTGATCTTCTCGGGATCGTAGGTCGCATCGGGTTCGATCGTCTGGTTGAAGCCGCCGGCCTTGAAGCCGGTGCTCGCGGTCGCGAACAGCATGTTGTCGGGCGTCAGGTCGAATTCGGCGCCCGCCTTCCAGTTGAGCGAATCGAAGCTTTTCTTGCCGCCGAACGCGATCTGCAGCACCGGCAGGTCTTCCGGTGGAACCGGGAACGCCGGAACGTAGGTAAGGAGCTGTCCGGAAAGCTCGTTGCGCTCGTAAGTATAGCGCAGCCCGCCGATCAGCCGCAGCTTGTTGGTGACGCTGAAAGTCGCCTGGCCGAACGCCGCATAGCTGCGGATTCTCGGGAGTGCGAGCGTGACGCTGTCCTGGAAGGTTCCCTGGTAGATCTGCTGTTCGGAATCCTGCTTCTCGTCGTAGAAATAGCCGCCGATCACCCAGTCGAGCCGTTCGCTCGAATTGCCGAGCCGCGTTTCGACGCTGACTTGCTTGGCGGTGTTTCCGGGGAAGGTATTGCGGAGACCGGCAGGGTAGTTGCGCTCGGCATATTCGGAATGCCGATAGGCGGGCAGCACGGTCAGGGTCGCAAAGCCGAGGTCGGCGTTGAATTCCGCCGACAGGTTCCAGAACTCGTTGTCGCGGAAGCTGTCATCGACCGTCGGCGGCAACAGGAAGCCGATCGGCGGCTGGGCCGCGAGCGCGGCATTGGCCTCGGGGCTGCTGGTCGAGGTCCACTTGTCGGTCCCCGCCGGCGTCGGCAGCATCACATAGCCCGGACCCTTGCCGTCTTCCTTCGCATAGTCGGCGTTGAGCAGCAGCGAAATCGCGGCGTTCGGTTCCCACAGTACGCGCAGGCGGCCGGCGATGCGCTGGTCGTCATCGGTGCCGTCGGACAGATAGCCGTCGCGATCGACCGCCTGGAAGGCGAAGCGCGCCGCGAGCGTTTCGCCCAGCGGCAGGTTGATCGCGCCTTCGAGCTGCTTGTTGTCGTAATTGCCGTAAGTGGCGCCGATGTAGCCCTCGATGCCGTTCAGCGAAGGCCGGTTCGAGATCAGATTGATCGCGCCGCCCGAGGCGTTGCGGCCATAGAGCGTGCCCTGCGGCCCCTTGAGCACCTCGACCCGCGCAAGGTCGTAAAACTGGCTGTTCACCGCTTGCGGGCGACCGATGTAGATGCCGTCGATGTTGACCGCGACGGCCGGGTTGCTCAGCGCGCTCGCGGCGAAATCCCCGACGCCGCGGATGTAGATCTGCGGGGAGTTGCCGCCGCCGCCGATCTGAAGCCCGGGAACCAGCGTGTTGAGATCGCTCGCCTGGGTCAGGTTCGATTTCTCGAGCTGGTCGGCCGACAGGACCTGGAGTGAGAGCGAGGAATCCTGCAGCGACTGCTCTCGCCGTTCGGCGGTGACGATGATGTCCTGGATCGGGCTCGCGCCGTTTCCGGCCCCCTGATCCTGCGCGTAGGCCGGCGTATAGGACGCGATTGCACCGGACATGCCCGCGAACCCTAAAGCCGCGCGCGCGTAGCTCTTTGCCCAAGATCCCATGAGCCGCTTCTCCCAATGTATGTTTTTTTATGGCACATTTATATGACATCAAGTCAAAATGACCCAATGTCATATTTGAGATATTGAAGCAAAACGGCTAAGTCAAGCGCCGGTCGCGGAAGGGCGCGCACCGACGTTCGGGAAGGAAGCCAAAAGGCCCATGGCCAAGCTTAATGTTGATCTCGCGAGGCGAGCGGAAATCGCCGCCAAACGCCGTTCGAACACGCGCGCCCGGTTGCTAGACGCCGCGCGCAGCCTGTTCGGCCGCGAAGGCGGACGCGTCACGCGAGTTGAGGATATCTGCGAAGCCGCCGGGATCGCACGTGGTACTTTCTACAATTATTTTCCCAGCTTCGACACGCTTCAGGCAGCTCTCTTCGAAGAATTGAGCAATCGCTTCGATCTGGCGGTTCATCTTGCATTCGAGCAGATGGAAGGCCCGGCTGAACGTACTTGCGCGGCAATCCGCTTCTATCTCACCCATGTGGTGGAAGACCGCGAATGGGGTTGGGGCATGGTCAACACGGGCATGGGCATCGGCTTTTTTCCGGTGTCGGTATCCGAACGTGTCGCGGAAACCATCCAGGAAGGAATCGATGCGGGCGATTTCACGATCTCCAATGCCATTGCCGGCCGTGATATCTTGCTTGGAGCAGGCCTCGCGGCGGCAACGACATTGCTCAACAGCAAGGCGGCTCCTGACCACATCGCAAGTGTAGCCTCCGGTGTGCTTCAGGCGCTCGGGCTTCCAGCCGTGCGTGCGCGGCAGCTGGCATCTGAAGTCATACCTGAACTCCCTTATCGGGAAGGCCCGACGGATGACGCCCGGCAACCCGGCGTTGCCCCGCTTTAGGCCGGCAAACGCGTTACTTTTCAACAATTGGCGCAGCGGCTTCATCAATCTGCTCCTTGCCGAGTATGATCTTGGCGATGGCGGGCAGCACCAGAAGGGTCAGGACGGTCGCCGCGATCAGCCCGCCGATCACGGTTGTCGCAAGCGGCTTTTGAACTTCCGCGCCCGTTCCGTGCGCCAGCGCCATCGGGACGAAACCGATCGCCGGTACGAATCCGGTCATTACCACTGCACGCATCTTCTCGATCATGCCGTCGCGGATTGCCTGGACCGGCGGGAGCCCTTTCTCGATCCGCTCGCGAATGGCAGTCATCACGACGAGCCCGTTGAGCACCGCGACGCCCGCGAGGCAGATGAAACCGACTGCGGACGAGACCGAGAAGGCGATCCCGGTGAACGCGAGCGTGAACACACCTCCGGCCAGCCCGAGCGGGACTGCGAGGAACACCGTCGACGCCCTGCGCCACGTCCCGAGCGCCATGAAGAGCAGCCCGAAGACGGCGAGGAAGCACAGCGGCACCACGATCGACAGGCGCTGCGATGCCGCCTGCAGGTTCTGGAACTGTCCGCCCCACTCGAGATAATAGCCTGCCGGCAGCCTGATCTGCGCGACCTTTTCCTGGGCCTCGGCGACGAAGGATCCGGCATCGCGGCCTTGGAGGTTCGCCTGGATCACCACCCGGCGCTTGCCGTTCTCGCGGGTAATCTGGTTGAGCCCTTCGGTGAAGCGGATCTGCGCGACCTGACTCAGCGGAACCGAGCGGCGCAGCTCGCCTTCATGCTCGGGTAGCATCACCGGGAGGGTCAGCACTTCGTCCAGATTACGCCGGGCCGCGTCGGGCACTCGCACCGTGATCTCGAACCGCCGGTCGCCTTCGAACAGCAGGCCGGATTCTCGCCCGCCCATCGCCGCGGCGATCGTGTCGGCCACCTCATCGACCGTGAGCCCGTATCTCGCAATGGCGGCACGGTCGAAGCTGACGTCGAGCGTCGGGGCGCCGCCGGTCTGATCGGCCTTGACGCTCGCGGCGCCGGGGATCGCCTGCAGCACCCCGACGATCTGGTTCGCCGACTGGCTCATCTTGTCGAGATCGTCGCCATAGAGCTTGATCGCTACATCGCCACGCACGCCCGCGATCAACTCGTTGAAGCGTAGCTGGATCGGCTGGCTGGCCTCGTAGGACTGGCCGATCTGCGAAGCGCCAGCCTGCTCGACGCGTTCGAGAACATCCTCCTTCGTCTCGACGCCGTTTGGCCACTGATCCTGCGGCTTGAGGATCACGAAGCCGTCGGAGATGTTCGGCGGCATCGGATCGGTCGCGATTTCGGCGGTGCCGGTCTTGGAGAACATCAGCTCCACCTCGGGCAGCTTTGTCACCGCGCGTTCGACCGCGCGCTGCATTGTGAGCGACTGTTCGAGGCTCACCGACGGCACTCTGGTAGAAGCCATCGCGACGTTTTTCTCATCGAGCTGCGGGATGAATTCCGAGCCGAGCAGGGTGAATGCCGGAATCGCCGCCAGGAAGAAAGCCACGCCGGCGCCGATGAAACGCCATGGCCGCTGGAGTGAACGCTCGAGCAGCGGGACGTAGCGTTCCTTGGCCTTGCGGATCAGCCAGACGTCTTCTTCCGATACTTTGCCGCGGATCAACAGGGCTACCAGCGCCGGTACAAGGGTGATCGCCAGCAGGAACGCTGCAACCAGCGCCAGCATGATCGTGATCGCCATCGGGCCGAAGGTTTTGCCTTCGACTCCGGTGAACATCAGCAGCGGTGCGAAAGCGAGCAAGATGATCGCCTGTCCGAATACGGTAGGTCGGATCATCTCCTGGCTCGCCCGGATAGTCTCCTGGAGCCGCTCGCGCAGGTCGAGCAGGCGCCCTTCATGCTCCTGCCGATGCGCCAGCCGGGCGAGGCAGTTCTCGATGATGATTACTGCCCCATCAACGATCAACCCGAAGTCGAGCGCGCCCAGGCTCATCAGGTTTCCGGGCACGCCGAAGGCATTCATGCCCATCGCCATCATCAGGAAGGAGAATGGGATCACCAGCACCGCGATGAGCGCCGCACGCCAATTGCCGAGCAGCACGAACAGTGCAGCGGCGACCAGCAGCGCGCCCTCCGCGAGGTTGCGTTCGACGGTGGCGACGGTGGCATTGACCAGCTTCGCACGGTCAAGCACGACCCTGACCTTCACACCCGGCGGCAGGGTCTTGGCGACCTGCTCCAGCTTTTCGCCCACCCTCTGAGCCACGGTGCGGCTGTTTTGGCCGATCAGCATCAAGGCGGTGCCGACCACGGCCTCTTGGCCGTTCATGCTCGCGGCGCCAGTCCTGAGGTCGCCGCCGACCTGCACATCGGCGAGCTGTTGGACCGTCACCGGAACGCCGCCACGCGTTCCGACCACCGCAGTGCGGATTTCGTCGAGCGAGCGAATGCGGGCGTCGGCGCGGACGAGATAGGCCTCGCCCGAACGGTCAAAATAGTTTGCCCCTGCGGCAAGGTTCGCCTGCTCGAGCGCCTCGCCGAGTTCGCTGTAGGAGATGCCGAAAGCGGCGAGTTTAACAGGGTCCGGTTCGACCACGAAAGTCTTCTCGTAGCCGCCGATCGAATCGACCCCGGCGACGCCAGGCACACCCTTTAGCTGCGGTGCGATAATCCAGTCCTGCACCGTGCGCAGGTAGCCGGCCTTGGCGATCTCGTCGGTGAGCAATTCGCCTTCGGGGGTGAGGTAACCCCCGCCGGGCTGCCAGCCCGGTTGCCCGGCGGTGCGTTTCGCCCCGTTTCCATCGGGGTGGGCATAGCCTACCGTGTACATGACGACTTCGCCCAAGCCGGTCGTAACCGGGCCGATCTGCGGCTGGATGCCCTCGGGCAGACTGTCGCTCGCCTGGGAAAGGCGTTCACCAACTTGCTGGCGAGCGAAATAGAGGTCGGTCGAGTCCGCGAAGATCGCGGTGACCTGGCTGAAGCCATTGCGCGAAAGCGAACGGGTGCTTTCAAGACCAGGAATGCCCGCGAGCGCGGTTTCGACCGGATAGGTGACCAGTTTCTCCATCTCGACCGGTGAGAGAGCGGGATCGATGGTGTTGATCTGCACCTGGTTGTTGGTGATGTCGGGCACTGCATCGATCGGCAGCTTGGTAAGCTGCCACAGACCGATGCCGGCGATTGCGAGGAACAGCGCCAATACCGCCCAGCGCATGCGGACGGAGAACGCCATGAGACTTGCGATCATGGCCTATTCCTCCTCGCCCGCGCCCTTGCCGAGTTCGGCCTTGAGCACGAAGGCGTTCCTGGTCGCGACGAGTTGGCCGGGCTTGAGGCCGGCGAGGATCTCGACCCTTCCAGCGCTGCTTGTCCCGATGGTGACGGTTTGAGCGCGGAAGCCTTGCGAGGTGCGCACGAAAACGATGCTGCGGCCTTCCAGCGACTGGACCGCATCCTGCGGCACCACGATCGCGCTGCCCGAGGAAGCGACGCCTGGATAAAGCCGGACCCGCACGCCGAGGCCTGGTTGAAGCTTTCCTCCCGCAATGTCGATCACGGCAGTCGCAGCACGGGTTTCGGAGCCCAGGGCAGGGGTGACCGAACGGACCCGACCTTCGATCGTCGCTCCGTCCGGCAGTTCAACGACAGCACGGTCGCCGGCAGCGAGACGGCCCATATCCGCCGGACCGATCGATGCTTCGACCTGGATTTGGCGTGGATCGGAAACGCGAAACAATTCGGCTTCCGGCTGGACGAAAGCGCCTAGCGCGATCGTCGTAGCCGTAACCCGGCCCGAGATCGGACTGACGACCGAGCTGCCGCGTCCGTTGCTCGTGATCCTCACGGCGCTTGCTGATGCATCCGCACGACGGGCTTCCGCCTGGGCGACCGCCGCCTCCGCTTCGGCCCGCTCAAGCTCGACGCGGGCAGAGACCTTTTGATCGAAGAGATATTTTTCGCGGGCCAAATTACGCTGAGCCAGCGTCACGCGGGCCCCAGCGGCGCTGCGCTCCGATGCGATCTGTGCAGCGTCACGGCTTTCGACGATCGCCAGTGCTTCTCCTGCGCGGACCGGATCGCCCAACCGCTTGAACACGCGCGTCACGGTGCCCCCGGTGCGTGCCGTTACCAGTGCTTCGCCCGAAGGGGTTGGCGCGACCATGCCTTGCGCTATCATCTCCGTATCGAAGCCACCGGGCCGGATCGCTTCGACCATAATGCCGGCATCACGGACTTGGTCTGCGGTAAGGACGAGTGCGCCGCCGAGTGGCGCCTCTGTCGCTTCGTCCGCCTCGCCGGTCGCAGCCGGGGCGTCCGCGGTCCAGCGGGCGACGAGATACCCGGATCCTGCGGCAAGGATGATTGCGCCGGCGACGCCGACGAGAATACGTTTGTCTTCGATGATCACGGCTGGTCTCCGGAATTGCGTGCAGGCGCGGTCAGGCGCATCAGCAGCGCCTCAGCCCGATGATATTCGGCGAGTGCATCGACATAGGCTGCGCGGGTTTGGGCAAGCGTACGCTGCCCTTCGATCAGATCGAGCTGGGTAAACTTGCCATTCGCGTAGCCGATTGCGGCGATGCGGGCCGCCTCCATCGCGGCGTCGAGCCCCGGCCCACCCGCGGCCCTGGCGTTGGCCGCCGCAATGGCGAGCGCCGCCTGTGCCTCGGCGATTTCCCGCTCTGCCTCGACCGCTGCGACGCGGCGACGCGAACTGGCCGCCCTCTCCAACGCTTCGGCCTGATCGACCGACGCTCTGCCGTTGTTGAAGAACGGCAAGGGAAGCGAAAGGCCGACCACCGCCGCCGTGCTGTTGGTGTCCGAGAAATAGCGAGCACCCGCGGTCAGCGTAAGATCGGGCACCCGCTGCGAGCGGGCCAGGCCGACCTGCGCCGAGACGGCCGAGAAGTCGGCCTGGGCCGCAGCATAGACGAGCGTGCGCTCGACCGCGACGGGCTCGGCCGGGCCATAGGTGCCGATCTTCTCGAACCACGCATCGTCGAGCGGCCCACTGACGCTCTGTCCGATCAGCCGGGCGAGGCTTCCGCGCGCGACCTCCGCCTCGCGCTTCGCCTTCTCAAGCGCCAGATTGGCGTTGATGCGGATGACGTCCGCCCGCTGCTGTTCGATCGGCGACGCAGCGCCTGCGGTGACGCGCGCGGTTGCGGCGCGGAACCCCGCCGCGGCGAAGTCTGCTTCTTGCTGCGCGATCGCGATCCTTCGCTCGGACGAAGCCGTGTCGATATAGGCTTCGGTAACGCGCCGCTGCAGTTCGGCCTCGGCGATCGCCGCCGCGATCCGGGCGCGATCGACTTGCGCGTCGGCGAGTGCGACCCGCGCCGAACGCTTGCCGCCGAGTTCGATTGGCAGCGCTATGCCGGCGGTGGTTTCGGCGCTTTGCAGTCCGCTGTAGCTTCTGCTCCCGGCGACATTCTCGACCTCGAGCTGGGCCTCCGGATTAGGCTTCAGCCTTGCGACCGCCCGGCCGGCTTCCGCGGCGCGCAAATCGGCGTCCGCCGCCTCGACGCTGGGCGAGGCGACCCCGGCGGCACGCAACGCCTGCTCCAGGGTGAAAGGCGCGATGCTTGGCTGCCCCGCGGACGGAGGCACCTCCGCCTGCGCGGCGGGCGCGCAGGACGCAGCGGCCAGCAAGGCCGCAACGACACGAGACATGTGTGAAAACTCCCGACTGTTTCATCCGGCCGCGCAGGAGCGCGGCACACGGCGAACAAGTCAGGTGATGGGTGGACGCAGTGCTGGCCCTGAGCCGAGCGAGGGCAGGCCCTCGACCCGCTTGCCTGCCATAATCAGCTGTGCTGACGCCGCGACGAGACAGGAATGTTCGGAAACCTCGTCGGCCAGATGGTGGCCCGAGCAGCTTGCATGGTGATGCGGGTAACCCTTGCCGGCGTCGCCCGGAACCTCGTCGCCGTCCCCGGCCTCATGGCCGTGTTCTGCCGCGACGGGGCCGTCGATGCAGACCGTCGGCTCGGCCGCATGCACCACCGAGGCACCCATGCCAAGCATGAGCATGGCGAGCATGGCGTGCCGGATGAGGGACTGGATCATGTCCGCCGCATATCAGGCGAGCTCCGGCTTGGCAAAGAGGTTCGATCGTGACGGCGAGTCAAGGCGGCAAGCAAGAGGTCATCGGTCTATTCCAGGCCTCTTACTAAAGTTAACGATGGCGAATTAGACAGTTGACTAATAAGGCCGTGCACAACATCCTTCGCAATCGCGATCGATGGTCTTCGCTGATGCGAAAGGCCGATCGGGCGCGACAGCAAGGGGGCTGTTCCATGGGGCCTGTTCCGTTTCGTATCGTGCTTTTGGCAGGTGCCTGCCTGTCTTGTCCCGCGCTCGCGCAAGATCCTTCCGCTGATGCTGCCGGCGAAGCTGCGGATGATGCGAGCACTATCGTCGTCACCGGCACGCGCGTGCAGCGTTCCGAGCTCGATTTCGCCAATCCGGTGGTCAGCGTCTCGGCCGAGACCATCCAGCAATCGGGCCGCACCAACCTGGCCGATCTGCTGGTCCAGAGCCCGGCGCTGCTCGGCTCGACCACCGGCAGCCTCACCGGCGGCTCGAATACCGAATTCGGTGAATCCGGCCTCGACCTGCTCAATCTGCGCAATCTCGGTTCCGAACGCACGCTGGTCCTGGTCGATGGGCGGCGGCATGTCGCGGCGGAATCCGGTTCGGCTGCGGTCGATATCAACACCATCCCGACGGATCTGGTCGAAGCGGTCGATGTGCTCACTGGCGGCGCTTCGGCAATCTACGGCGCGGATGGCGTGTCCGGCGTGGTCAACTTCCGGTTGAAGCACGATTTCGAAGGCATCACCGCGCGCGGCCAATACGGTATCTCGCGCTATGGCGACGGCGAAAACCTCTTCGGTGCGGTGACCGCGGGCCAGAATTTCGCCGAAGGGCGCGGCAACATCGCGCTGGCGTATGAATACAGCAAGGACGAACGGGTTTCGGACCAGCAACGGCCCTGGCTGCGCAACCCGGCGGCCGGCGCGCTGTATCGCAACCAGGCCGACATTCCCGACGATCCGAACGTGCCCGACCTGATCTTCTATAACAACGTGCGCTATGCCGACAGCGCGCCGGTCGGCGCGGTCGATACCGATTTCGATTTCGCCGCCGACTTCGAAGGCAACGGCAAACCTTATGACCGCGGCCTCGTGCTCGATGAATCGGGCGGTTATACCCAGGGTGGCTCGGGCACGCCGGTGGACGGCTATCAGGGCGACCTGTTCCCCGGGATCGAGCGGCATCTCGTCAATGGGCTGTTCCAATATGAATTCGCCGATGCGCTGACGCTGTTCGCGGAAGGCAAATACGTCCGCACGCATACCCGGACGCTGTCGCAGCCGACCTACGACTTCTATGTGTTCCAGACGCCCGGGAATCCATTCATGCCGCAATCGATCCGCGATGCGATTGTGCCCGGCGCGGCGGCAGAATATTTCGAGGATCCGGACACGCCCGATGGGGTGCTCGTCACCCGCGATAATTTCGATCTCGGGATCAATCTCGAAGACGTCACGCGCGAGACCCTGCGCAGCGTGATCGGCGCGAAGGGCAAGCTCGGCGGGCACCTCACCTACGAAGTCTCCTATGTCTACGGCCAGACCAAGAGCCGCGTGCTCTCGCGCGGAAACCGGCTGGAAGCGCAGTGGCAGGCGGCAATAGATGTGGTCGAGGATCCGGTCACGCACCAGCCGGTCTGCCGCTCGAGCCTCGATTCCGACGCGCCCCCCGAACTTGCGGGCTGCGTCCCGTACAATATCTTCGGCGAGCATGATCAGGACCCGGCCGCCATCGCCTTCGTCACGACCGACAGCCTCAACCGCTCGAAAGTGACGCAGAACGTCGTGTCCGGTTCGATCTCGGGCGATACCAGTGGATTCTTCGAACTCCCCGGTGGCCCAATCGGCTTCGCGCTCGGGGCAGAATACCGCAAGGAAAGCAGCAGCTTCGATCCCGATCAGGCGATCGCTGACGGGCTCACCTGGCAGGGCGCCGTGCAGGCCGAGCGTGGCAGCTTCGACGTGAAAGAGGTGTTCGGCGAGGTCAATCTGCCGATCCTCAAGGAAGTGCCGGGAGCCTATCTCCTGT
Organism: Candidatus Andeanibacterium colombiense; assembly: GCA_029202985.1. Classification (GTDB taxonomy): domain Bacteria; phylum Pseudomonadota; class Alphaproteobacteria; order Sphingomonadales; family Sphingomonadaceae; genus Andeanibacterium; species Andeanibacterium colombiense. The sequence continues at coordinate 3,108,878 of CP119316.1, forward strand.
CGGTCGGTGCGGCGATGCGCCTGTCGGATTACAGCACGGTCGGCGGCACCACCACGTGGAAGGTCGATGGGGTGTATGCACCGCTACGCGACATCTCGTTCCGCGCGACTTACTCGCAGGCGGTCCGCGCCCCCAACATCGGCGAATTATTCGGCCCGGCGAGCACCGCGTTCAACTTCATCGTCGATCCCTGCGACACGCAGGAAACCAACAATGGCACCAGCACCCGCGCAGCCAATTGCGCGACCCTGCTGACCGGGCTCGGCGTGGATCCGGCGACCTTCAGCCCGTCGAGTTCGCCGCAGGCGAGCGTCTATACCGAAGGGCTCGCGAGCGGGAACCCGGATCTGCAGGAAGAAACCGCCAAGACCTGGACCGCCGGCGTGGTGCTGCGCCCGACCTTTCTACCCGGCTTCAGCCTGTCGGCCGACTGGTACGACATCACGATCAAGAATGCGATCAACACCGCCCAGGCCCAGGATTTGGCGCAATTGTGCGTCGACCAGCCGACGCTCGCGAACCAGTTCTGCAGTGGCATCACTCGCGATCCCGACACCGGTTATATCACCGGTTTCACGGTGAAGCCGGCCAATGTCGCGCAGTTCAGCACCGCCGGCCTAGATCTGACGCTAGGCTACCGGCTCGCGACCAGGAGCGCCGGCACCTTCAACGTGTCGCTCGTCGGCAATTATCTCGATCGCCTGGAATTCATTTCCAGCCCCGGTGCCCAAGTCGATTCCGACCGCGGAGAGATCTACGCTCCCAAATATTCGGCCACCTTCGATTTCACCTGGACCAAGAATCCGGTCACCATCAACTACGGGATCAACTGGTTCAGCAAGACCGACCGCTTCACCGCGGAAGAGCTGGCCGGCGACCCGGACTATGCCGATCCGGGCTATTTCAAGATCAAGCCGAAATGGGAGCATGATTTCCAGATCAGCTACAACCTCGCCGATGTGGCCAACGTCTATGTCGGCATGCAGAACATCTTCGATGCGCGCCCGGCATTCGATTACAGTTCCTATCCGGTGTCCGGCATGGGCCGTTATATCTATGTCGGGGTGACGCTGTCGTTCGGGCCGGCATTCTGATGGCCGTTTGCGGGAAGCGGTGGTTTCTGGCCGCCGCAACGCTGCTTATCGCACAGGCGCCGCTCGCTGCCGGGACGCCTATTGCTTTGGACGACATGTATCGCGTGGCCGATGTCACGAGCCCCGCCTTTTCGCCGGATAGCGAGGATGTGGTCTATTCGGTTTCCCAAGCGGACAAGGCGGCGGACGAAGCCTTCAGCGATCTATGGGTCGTGCCGTGGCAGGGCGGCGCGCCGAAGCGGCTCACCGCCACGGAAGACCGGAGTGAATCGCAGCCGCACTATAGCCGTGACGGGCGCTGGGTCGCATTCCTCGGCGATGCGCCGGCGAGGGGCGAAGCCAAGGAAGATGCCGAAACCCAGCTCTGGATCATGCCGGCAAAAGGCGGCAAACCGCGGCGGGTAACCTCGATCGCCGGCGGGATCAGCGACTATTCGCTTTCGCCCGACGGCAAACGCGCGGTGGTGGTGGCTGAATTCGGGCGCAATGTCGGGAGCAAGGCCAAGACCGATCCGCCGGTCGAGATTGACCGCTTCTTCTTCAAATACGACGGGCAGGGTTATCTCGACGACCGGACCCAGCAGCTGTTCGTGGTCGATCTCGCGAGTGGCAAGGCGACGATGCTCACCGGCGGGGCGCGGGATCACTGGCACCCGACCTGGTCGCCTGACGGCAAGCTGATCGCCTATGTCGCGAAGGATCGCGCGCATGACCAGGCGCTCGATTACGACATCTACGTGATTGCGCCCGAAGGCGGAGAGCCGCGCAGGATCAGCGACTTCGCCGGGGCCGACAATGATCCGGACTGGGGCTCGGGCCCGTCATGGTCGCCGGATTCGACCAGGCTCGTCTGGCTGGAAGGGGGCGAGGACAAGTGGATCTATTACGGCTCGGTTCAACTCGCGGTGGGCAATGTCGTCACCGGCAAGGTCACGCGCCCGGCGCGGATCGACCGCTGGTTCTATTTTCCGCGCTGGTCGCCTGATGGCAAGCTGGTTTCGCTGATTGAGCAGGACCGCGACACCTGGCTGGCGAAGATCGATCCCGACAGCGGGGCGATCGACTATCTCAGCCAGGGCAAGCGTTTCGGCTATGATTTCGCGGTCGCGCCCAACGGGCGGATCACATTGCTCGACACAAGCAACGAACGGCCGCCGGAGCTGTTCGCGGTGGGTGAGGATCGCTGGCTGACACATCACAACGACTGGCTCGGCGAACGCGCGCTGGGCGAAGTGCGGGACATCTCCTTCACCAGCGGCGACACGGAGATCCACGGCTTCGTCACCCTTCCGCCCGGTTATGACCCGGCGAAGAAATACCCGACGATCGTGGAACTGCATGGCGGGCCGGTCTACCAGCACAGCCACGAATTCGATCTCGATACCCGGCTTTACAATGCGGCCGGCTATGTCGTGCTCAAGATCAATCCGCGCGGATCGTCGGGCCGCGGCTTCGATTTCTCGCGTGCGATCTATGCCGACTGGGGCAATCTGGACGTCAAGGACATCAGCGCCGGAATCACCGACGTGATCGATCTCGGCATTGCCGACCCCGAGCGGATCGGCGTCGGCGGGTGGTCTTACGGCGGAATCCTCACCGATTACATGATCGCCAGCGACACGCGGATCAAGGCGGCGGTTTCGGGTGCGGGCGTCGCCAACGTGCTCGCGACTTTCGGGGTCGATATGTATGCCCGCGAGTACCTGCTCGAAATCGGCGCACCGTGGGACAATTTCGAAACCTGGAAGAAGCTCGCCTATCCGTTCCTTGAGCCCGAGCGTATCTCAGCGCCGACCCTGTTCCAGTGCGCGGGCGCCGACGACAATGTCCCGTGCACCGGCGCGCAGCAGATGTACCTCGCGCTCAAGACCCACGATATCCCGACAAAGCTGATCGTCTATCCGGGCGAGAACCACGGCCTCGTCGTGCCGAGCTATCTTGTTCACCGGATGCGCAGCAATATCGCTTGGTATGATCGCTGGCTGAAGGCTCCCGCTCCGTCGGAAACAGTCCCGGCGGGCGCGCGCCCAGCTTCGACAAACCCTCGCTGAACTGCCGCACGCAGGCCACGCTTTACCGTAACTTGAGCTAACGAAAGGAAAGCTTTCGTTGACGCTCTAATCTCTACCCCGTAGCTAGGGATTGGCCGCACGGGTGATTCCACCGCTCGGTTTCTAGATACGGAATCCGCGGCGTTTGATCGAAAACAGCTTGCTCCGCGACATCAACGGCTAAAGCGCAGCGATGCTGAGGCGGCCACGCCAGGTTTCGTGTTCCCTTCTAACCAAAGGGAACAAGGCATGCATACTCACTCGCCCGGAACCGGGCGATCCGGCGCCGGACCACCGGACCGGGAAACCATAAAAGCCAATCTGAAACGGCCCTGAGCGCGGGGGCATACCGCGATGCGCCAAGCCGTTTCTACAGCCCCGCAACAGGCTGCCCGGCGCTCGCCGGAAGCGCCGCTGCATGTCCCGCCCGCGCGAAGCCGCACGGGTGAGCCTTGCCGCGCGCTCTCCGTACGTCGCCAAAGCAGTGGAGATTTCCTTCGATGGCACGCACTTCTTTCCGTAACCGCACGCTCCTCGCCGCGAGTTCCAGTTTTCTTGCCCTGATCGCGCTTCCCGGCGCGGCGCACGCTGAAGCGGTCGCGGCCGTGGCTGCCGACGCATCCGCCGAGGCGCCTGCAGATGGTGCGGCTGCCGAAACCGGGAACGATGCCAGCGGCGATATCATGGTCACCGCCCGTCGGCGCGAGGAACGCGCGCAGGATGTGCCGATCGCGCTGACCGCCGTTTCGGGCGAAACACTCGAGCGCACCGGCTTGATCAACCTCGTCCAGATTTCGCAGCTCACGCCGACGCTGGTGATCCGCAACAACAATGCGCGCAACACCTTCGCGAACATTCGCGGCCTAGGCTCCAATTCCGACCAGAACGACGGGCTCGAGATCGGCGTCGGCTTCTATATCGACGACGTCTATTACGGGCGCATCGGCGGCTCCCAGTTCGATCTCGTGGATCTGGACCGGGTAGAGGTGCTGCGCGGTCCGCAAGGCACTCTGTTCGGCAAGAACACCACCGCCGGCGCGATCAATATCACCACCCGCGCGCCGACCTTCGATACCGAGTTCACGGGCGAAGCCTCGCTGGGCGAGGGCGGTTACCGCCAGCTTCGCGGCTCGCTCTCGGGCGCGCTGATCGACAATCTCGCGGCCTTCCGCGTGACCGTGTCAGACACGCACCGGGACGGCACGTTGTACAACGTCTACAACGACAGCAAGATCAACGATTACAGCAACTTCTCGGTTCGCGGGCAGCTGCTGCTGACACCGGCTTCCAACGTGGACATCCGGATCATCGGCGATTACTCGAAGCAGACCAGCTATTCGCGCGCGAGCAGTGTAGTCGGTCTTTTCACCACCTATGCCAACGGCGCGACGCTGACCAACAACTGGCTCGATCGCGCGACCCGCGCCGGATACACGCCGCGCTTCGACATCGACGATCCTTTCGGGCGGGTCGTCGATGTCAATGGCCCGGTGCAGGCGAACATGGAAGGCTACGGCGTTTCCGGCAAGGTCGATTGGGATGTCGGCCCGGTCACCCTGACCTCGGTCACCGCCTGGCGCGGATGGGACTGGCTGCCCGACAACGACACCGACAACACTCCGCTCGCGGTGACCCTGCACAGCGGCACCGACAACCACCAGCGCCAGTTCAGCCAGGAATTCCGCATCGCCTCGAGCGGCCGGCACACGGTCGATTATGTCGCCGGGCTCTACTATTTCTGGCAGAACGTGAACGCTCTCGGGCACTATCAGCAGGGCCCGGATTCGGCGCTTTGGAACAATTCGACCGCGAACCAGACGCTGGCCAATTATGCGCTGAACGGGTTCCTGTCCTATTCGATCATCGAGCCGATCACGAAGAGCTATGCTGCGTTCGGCCAGGCGACCTGGCATGTCACCGACGCGTTCGACATCACCGGCGGCCTGCGCTTCACCCATGAAGACAAGACCGGCTACTTCGATCAATACACCGCTGCCGGCAACGACCTCTCGCTGCTCAGCCCGTCGGACCAGATCGCCGCGCAGAAGCTGCGCGATGCGATCTATCCGGAAAAGAGCTATACCACCGGCACCAAGAACGACGCGCTGACCGGGCAGATCACCCTGTCCTACACGGTGGCGGACGACGTGCTCGCCTATGCGACCTATTCGCGCGGCAGCAAATCGGGCGGGCTCAGCCTCGGCGATCTCCCCGCAGGAGTTTCGCCGGTCGTGCGGCCCGAGAAGGTCGATGCGTGGGAAGTGGGCCTCAAGAGCCAGTTCTGGGACCGCAAGATCACCCTCAACACCGCGCTCTACTGGACCGATGTCGCGGATTACCAGGCGGCGGTGACCGAATATATCGGCAACACCAGCTCCACCATCCGCTACATCTCGAACATCCCGGGCGTGCGGTCGCGCGGGGTCGAGGTCGATCTGTCGGTCGCGCCGACCCGCTATATCCGCTTCTCGGCCTCGGCCGCCTATGACGATGCGGTCTACAAGGACTACACCAACGCGCAGGTCGCGCCCGAAAACCGTAACATCGCGCAGGTTCAGGACCTTTCCGGGGTCCAGCTCGCGAACGCGCCGAAGTTCATCTATAATTTCGCGGCGGATCTGGTGCAGCCGGTCAGCCTGTTCACGGCCGACGACGAGCTCTACGCGCGGCTCGACTACAACCACCGCTCATCGAACGACACCAGCGGCACCAATTCGATCTACACCCGCATTCCCGGTTACGGCATCGCCAATGCCCGCCTCGGCCTGCGCTTCCAGAACCAGCGCTACGATCTGGCGTTCTGGGCAAACAATCTGTTCAACAAGGAATATTACGAATCCCTCAGCGCTTCCAACCTGGGCCTGATCACGGGCGGGCTCGGCAATGAACGCCAGTTCGGCGCGACCCTGCGCGTGCAGTTCTGATGTACGACCGGAGAACCATACTGAGCGGCGCCGGGGCGATGGGCCTCGGCGGCCTGCTCCTCGGCGGCGTCTCGTGGTCGCGGGCGAGCGCGGCCGAAACGAAGACCGTCAGGGCGATCCTGCCTTCGGCGTCGAGCGATAGCCTCGGCATCAAGGTACTGCTTGAAGCGCCTCCCTCCGCCGCGCCGATCCTCACCATCGACGGCCGCAAGATCGCGGGCCGGAACCTCGACGGCGAGGGCTATGCCTGGGGTTTCGTCCAGAACGGGCTGAAGGGCGGCACTGTGCACGAACTGGCGCTGACCGACGAATACGGCGCCGCGTTGCGCGAGCCGTGGACGCTCAAGACGTTGCCGCCGCTCGATTCCGAACCCGATCATTTCCGGGTGCTGTTCTTCACCTGCGCGGGCGGGGACGAGGCGGCCAACAATCTCAGCGTCGATGCGCGGCGGCACTTGTTCGACCGTGCCCTCAGCTTCGAGCCGGACCTCGCGGTTGCCAACGGCGATCACATCTATTGGGACATCGATACCGCGCTCAAATACCGCGGTGACCCGGCCAGCCGGGCGAAGACCGCGGAACTGTACCACAAGATCGCCTGGATCGACGAAGACAGCGCGTTCGACAGCGACACCAACCGCCGTTCGCTCAACACGGTGATCGGCCGCCAGATCGCTTCGATCTACGAAGACCGCTTTGCCTCGGTCCCGCTGGTGTTCATCACCGACGATCATGATTATTTCGAGAACGACAATGCCGGCCCGTGGGGCTGCACCTTTCCGCCGCGGCCGTTCACCTTCAACCTGCAGCAGCGCACCGCCGCGATCGCCTATCCGTTCGCGTTCGGCCGACCCGACCTGGGCGATCCTTACAAGTCGGGCACGGTCGAGGCGGTGCGGATCGGCAAATTGCTTGAACTGAACCTGTTTGATTGCCGGCGCGGCTGGTCGTTCGGCAACGACGCGGGCGTGCTGTTTCCGGAAGCCGAAGCATGGTTGCACGAGCGCCTGCAGAATTCGGACGCCCGCCAATTGATCCACGCGCCGTCGAATCCGTTCGGCTGGAGCGCGGGGAAGCTCGGCGAATGGTATTCCGACGGACCCGCCGAAGGCAGCGCCTTCGCGAACGACAAGGGCTATTGGCAGCAGGGCTGGTTCGACCAGCATCAACGGTTGGCCAAGGCGCTCAGCGCCCAGCGCGAGCGCGCGGCGGTGAGCATCTCGGGCGACATGCACGCGAGCGCGATCTCCAGCATCACCCGCAGCGGCGATCTCGATCTCTCCGGCAACCCGATCCAAGCGATCCTGCCGGGCACGGTCGGCACCGGCCCGCCGGGCTTCCCTAGCACGGTGCGCGGGGTTCCGCCGTTCCATGCCAAGGTGCTCGAGATGGTCGACATCGCGAAGATGGAGGAGCGCAACGGCTTCTCGATCGTCGATGTCTACCCCGAGCGGATCGAGGTCCGCCAGTTCCGCTGGCGTCCGCCCGAACCGATCGAGGCGATCGCTTCGCTCGAACCTTCCGACACCTACACCATCCGGCGCACAAGCTGACGCACACCACACCACACGAGGTCAGTCATGTATAACAGACGAACGGTTTTGCAGGGCGCGGGCGCAGTCGGCCTTGGCGGCGTATTGCTGGGCGGGGTTTCCTGGTCTCGCGCGAACGCGGCGGAGACCCGCGCGGTTCGTGCGATCCTGCCTTCGGCAACGCATGACACGCTGGCGGTAAAAGTGCTGCTCGATACACCGCCTTCCGCGGCGCCGGTGCTGACGATCGACGGCCGCAAGATCGCGGCCCAGCAGATGGACGTCGAAGGTTATGCCTGGGGCTTCGTCCAGCCGGACCTCAAGGGTGGGACATCCCACGCGCTGACGCTGGCGGACGAATTCGGCGCACCGCTGCGTGCGCCGTGGGAGTTGAAGACGCTGCCCGGCCTTGATGAGCGGCCGGAGCGGTTCCGCGTACTGTTCTTCACCTGCGCCGGGGGCGATGAGGCGGGGAGCGCCCGAACCGTGGAAGAGCGCAGAGCACTGTTCGACCGGGCGCTGAGCTTCGCGCCCGATCTCGCGGTGGCAAACGGCGACCACATCTATTGGGACCTCGATACAGCGCTCAAGATTCGGGGCGATGCGGAAAGCCGGGCGCGCAAGGCCGAACTCTACCATCAGATCGCGTGGATCGATCAGGACACCGCGTTCGATTCCGTGACCAACCGGAACTCGCTCAACACGGTGATCGGCCGTCAGATCGCGTCGATCTACGAAGACCGTTTCGCCTCGGTCCCACTGGTCTTCATCAGCGACGATCACGATTATTTCGAAAACGACAATGGCGGCACCTGGGGCTACACCTTCCCGCCGCGCCCGTTCACGCTGGGGCTGCAGCGGCGCACCGCGTCGATCGCCTATCCCTTCGCGCTCGGACGGCCGACGCTCCCCGGCGGTGCGCTGACCTCGGAAACGGTCGAGACCGTGCGGATCGGCAAGCTCGCCGAACTGGCCCTGTTCGATTGTCGGCGAGGATGGGATACCGTTACCGGCAAGAAGGGCGTCCTGTTCCCCGAGGTCGAGCATTTCCTGATCGAGCGGCTGCGGCAGTCCGACGCCAGCCAGTACATCCAGGTTCCGTCCAACCCCTTCGGCTGGACCGCCGGCAAGCTGGGCGAATGGTACGAAGACCAGCCGCCGGCCGGGACCAAGGGCAGCGACAAGGACTTCTGGTTCCCTGGCTGGTTCGATCAGCACCAGCGGCTGATCAAGGCACTCAGCGAACAGCACGGCCGCCCGGCGATCACCATCTCGGGCGACATGCACGCCAGCGGCGCGAAGCGCTTCACCTCAAGCGGCGACATCGACCTGTCGGCCAATCCGGTCGAAGCGCTGCTGGCCGGAACGGTCGGCACCGGCGCGAGTGGCTGGCCGAGCATGGGGCGCGGGATGTTTCCGAGCACCCCCGGCAAGCTCGTCGGGACCGATATCGCCGAAACGGTCGAAAAGAACGGCTTCACGCTGTTCGACATCACGCATGACCATGTCGAGGTCCGCCAGTTCAGTTGGCGCCCACCGGAGCCGATCGAGGCGATCGCTTCGCTCGAGCCTTACGCGACCTTCCGTATCGAGCGTCGCGCATGAGCGCGATGCTGCGGCGCCGCACCGCGCTCAAGGCCTTCGGGGCGGCGCCGCTTGCGCTGATGGCCGGCGGCGGTGCGATGGCGGCCGCCGAGCCGCGCAGCGTGGTCGACGGGATCGAGATCTTCCATCTCAAGGTCAACCAGCGCGGCAACTGGGTGATCGTTCGCCTGCGCGCGGCGAACGGGCTTACCGGCCTGGGCGACGCCGGCCATGCCGAAGACGAGGTGACAATCCGCTATCTGCGGCAGTTCGCCGAACTGTGGCGCGGCCGCAGCGTGTTCGAGATCGAGCCGTTCCGCCGCGCGGTGGCGGACATCGTCCGCACCGGCGGGGATTCGGCAGCGGTCGCGGCGAGCGCGCTCGAACAGGCTTTGTGGGACCTCGCCGGCAAGGCGCTCGGCGTGCCAGTCTATCAATTGTTCGGCGGGAAACTACGCGATACGATCCCGCTCTATGCGAACATCAACCGCTCGACCGTTCCGCGCACCCCAGAAGGCTTCGCTAAGATGGCCAGCGCGGCGATCGCGGACGGCTTTCGCGCGATCAAGCTCGCGCCGTTCGACGCGATCCCGATGGGCGAAACCGACCGCGCGAAGATCGCTCGGCTGACCGACGAAGGGATCGCCTGTGCGCAGGCGGTGCGCGATACGATCGGGCCGGACAACGATCTGCTGATCGACGTGCATAGCCGGTTCAACCTCGCGGACGGATTGAAGCTCGCCGAACGGTTCGAGCCGCTCAAGCTCTATTGGCTGGAGGAAGTGACCCCGGCAGAACCGCTGAGTGATCTCGCCGCGATCAACCACGCGGCCAAGATGCCCACGGCGGGCGGGGAGTCGATCACAACAGTCGAAGGCTTCTACGATTATATCCGTGCCGGAACAGTCGATATCGTAATGCCCGATATCAAGTTCTGCGGCGGGTTATCGCAGCTGCGCAAGATTGCCGGCATCGCCGAAGGGGCCGGCCTGCCGGTCTCGCCGCATGGGCCGGCCAGCCCCGTCGGCAATGCCGCGGCCGCGCATGTGGTTGCGACGCTGCCCAATTTCACGATCCTCGAATACGCCTATGGTGAAGTACCCTGGCGCGCCGACCTGCTCGATCCGCCCGAACGGATCGGGCGGGGCGAACTGATTTTGACGGATCGACCCGGTTTCGGAATCGAATTGAACGAGCGAACCGCCGCGCGATACTCCATCTAAAGATCGTCGCCGATGAGATTTGCCTATCCCGGCCCTGAGTTCAGGAGATGCCGTGGAAATCCGGCATCTGACGGTGCTGTCAGTCTAACGGCAACTTGTCTTCGATCAGCATCGCCCGCTCCCGTCTTCGCAGGGGAAGGTGACTGTTTTCAATCCGGTTGTTCAATCAACGCCCTATCTCGCGCCGGTCCAGGTTGCCCCGTTCGCGCATGGCGCCAGCTACGAGTGGAGCCCGTCGGTGACCATCACCTCGGCCTTACCGTGGCGCTTCACCTCGGGGGACGAATTGAAATACAAAACGGGCTGGCTGGTTTGCGAGCGCGGGGCATCAGGGGGCATCTAACCTGCGCGAGTTACCGGGCATTTGCCCTGAAAGCGCCCGCGAAACAGCTTCACGAGATAAGCCGGGGCAGTGGTCTCAAGGTTCAGGCTGTTGTCGGCGCCGTCTTGAATGTGGACCGCGTCGAGAGGCTGCAGGGCGAACTCTTCGCCCCGCCAGCGCAGGCGTGCCGCGCCTGTGAACAGCAGGATCGCGTTTTGCGAAGAGGTCGGCAAAGTTCCCTCGGCGCTCGCGATCCGTTCGATAGATCCGCTCCAGTGGCCGCGCCGCGTCATCAGGTTGAGGTCCACCACCGGGCCGCCGATAGGAGTGCCGACCACCAGGGCTTCGCCGCCGAAGCCGATCGGCACGCTGTCCGGACTCAGTTCGATCCGGCGCGTTTCATGTTCGAGTTCCAGTGCCAGCCGGCCCGAGACGACGGCAAGGGTGCGATCGATCCCGGCGAAATGCGAGAAGACCGCCGGTTCGGCGACCTTCGCCATGCTCAGCCGCCACTCGAAATCGGCGCCTGGCGCCTCTCCGGGCAGCACCGCGATCTCGCTGGTGACGCCGCCGCCGTTCTTCCACGGCTGAATACCCCGGCCGGCTGCGGCGAGCACGCGCAGTCTGTTCATGCAATGATGCCGGGCAGGTCCAGTCCCTTTTCCCGCGCGCAGTCGAGCGCGATGTCATAGCCGGCGTCCGCATGGCGCATCACGCCGGTGGCCGGATCGTTCCACAGCACCCGCTCCAGCCGCTTGGCCGCCGCTTCGGTGCCGTCGGCCACGATCACCATCCCGGCGTGCTGGGAATAACCCATGCCCACGCCGCCGCCGTGATGGAGCGAAACCCAGGTTGCTCCGCTGGCGGTGTTGAGCAGGGCATTGAGCAGCGGCCAATCGCTCACCGCGTCGCTGCCGTCCTTCATCGCCTCGGTCTCGCGGTTGGGGCTGGCGACCGAACCGCTGTCGAGATGGTCGCGCCCGATCACCACCGGCGCCTTGAGTTCGCCGCTCGCGACCATTTCGTTGAAGGCGAGGCCCAGCCGGTGACGGTCGCCAAGCCCGACCCAGCAGATCCGCGCGGGCAGGCCCTGAAACTGGATTCGCTCGCGCGCCATGTCGAGCCAGCGGTGCAAGTGGCTGTCGTCGGGCAGCAGTTCCTTCACCTTCGCATCGGTCTTGTAGATGTCCTCGGGATCGCCGGAGAGCGCCACCCAGCGGAACGGGCCGACCCCGCGGCAGAACAGCGGGCGGATGTAGGCGGGTACGAAACCGGGGAAATCGAACGCATTCGCAACCCCTTCATCCTTCGCAACCTGCCGGATATTGTTGCCATAATCGGTGGTCGGCACGCCGGCCTGCTGGAAGGCCAGCATCGCCTCGACATGCCGCGCCATCGAGGCGCGCGCGGCCTTCGCGACGACCTCGGGCTCGCGTTCGCGCTTACCGATCCATTCGGCAACGCTCCAGCCGATCGGCAGATAGCCGTTGACCGGATCGTGGGCACTGGTCTGGTCGGTCAGCAGGTCGGGCCGCGCGCCCCGGCGGAGGATTTCGGGCAGCACTTCGGCGGCATTGCCGAGCAGGCCGACCGAGACCGGCTGGCGCGCCTTGGTGACGATCTCCAGCGCCTCGTCGAGGCTTCCGGCCGCGCGGTCGAGATAGCCGGTGCGCAGGCGCATTTCGATCCGGCTCTGCTGGCATTCGATCGCGAGACACGATGCACCGGCCATCACCGCCGCCAGGGGTTGCGCGCCGCCCATCCCGCCGAGCCCGGCAGTAAGCAGCCACTTGCCCGACAGATCGCCGCCATAGTGCTGGCGCCCCATCTCGACGAAGGTCTCGTAAGTGCCCTGAACGATGCCCTGGGTGCCGATGTAGATCCACGAGCCGGCGGTCATCTGGCCGTACATCGCCAGGCCCTTGCGATCGAGCTCGTTGAAATGCTCCCAGTTCGCCCATTCCGGAACGAGGTTGGAATTGGCGATCAGCACGCGCGGCGCGTCGGCATGTGTGCGGAACACCCCGACCGGCTTGCCCGACTGGACCAGCAGCGTCTGGTCGTGTTCGAGCCGTCGCAGGGTCTCGACGATGCGGTCATAGCTTTCCCAGTCGCGGGCGGCGCGGCCGATCCCGCCATAGACCACCAGTTCCTCGGGCCGCTCGGCCACATCGGGGTGGAGGTTGTTCATCAGCATCCGCAGCGGGGCTTCGGTGAGCCAGCTTTTCGCCGAAAGCTGCGGGCCGGTGGCCGCGCGGATGATGCGGCTATTGTCGATGCGAGCCATTGTGTCAGTCCTGTCCAGCGCGCGCGAAGGCCAGGCAGGCCTCGAGCAGCCCGGCGAGAATGGTCCGGAGCGGCGCGGCGCGCGCCGGATCGTAAAGGGGCGGCCACAGGCCTTGTCCGCCGGGGGGCTCGTCGCAATAGGCGCGGAGCGCCAGTTCGATCTGGATCGCGTGAACGCCGCGTTCCGGGCTTCCATAATGCCGGGTGGTCCAGCCACCGCGAAACCGTCCGTCGCGCACCCAGCTGCGGCCGCTCGCTGCACAATGGCTTTCCACGGCATCGGCCAGTGCGAGAGCACAACTCGCTCCGCCGTTGGTGCCGATGTTGAATTGCGGCAGCTCTCCGTCGAACAGGCGCGGGACCCGGCTGCGGATCGAATGCGCGTCGTAGAGCACCACCCGGGGATGCAGCGCGTGCAGGCGGGCCAGTTCGCGCGCCAGCGCCGCGTGATAGGGATCGAACCACGCGATCCGCCGACGCGCGATCTCCGCGCTCGCAGGGCCCGCGCCGGGATAGAGCGGCTCGCCGTCGAAGCTGGTCGTCGGGCATAGCTCGGTCGTCGCTTGCCCGGGATAGAGAGAAATGCCCGACGGATCGCGATTGACGTCGATCACGCTGCGCGAAATGCCGGTCCGTACGATCGTTGCGCCGAGACCGGCAGCAAACCCGTACAGCCGGTCGACCCACCAGTCGGTGTCGTGCAGCGCCAGCCGCTCCGACCGCAATTGCTCGTGCACATCGGCGAGGCCGGTGCCGGTGTGCGGCAGGGCGACCAGCAGCGGAGCTTCGCCGGGGGTGATTTCGAGCCAGCCGGTCATGCGATACCCGGCAGCGCCGCGCCTGTCGCTTCGACCAATGCGCCGGAGCGGACCAATTCGGCCGCTGCGATCAGGTCGGGGTGGAAATAGCGGTCCTCCGTCAGGCTGGGGACTTCGCGTCGCAAGCACCCGCGGGCTGCTTCGAGCGGATCGCTCGAACACAGCGCGGTGTGGAAATCGATCCCTTGTGCGGCGGCCAAGGCTTCGATCGCCACCACGTTCCCCGCGTTCTCGGCCATTGGCAGCAGTCGGCGCGCGCCATGCGCGGCCATCGACACATGGTCTTCCTGGTTGGCGGAGGTCGGGATCGAATCCACGCTGGCCGGATAGGCGCGCTGCTTGTTCTCGCTGACCAGCGCGGCGGCGGTAACCTGCGGGATCATGAATCCGGAATTGAGGCCGGGCTTCGGCGTGAGGAAGGCGGGCAGGCCCGAAAGCGCGGGATCGACCAGCATCGCGATGCGCCGTTCGGAGATCGAGCCGATCTCGCAGATCGCCAGCGCGATCATATCCGCCGCGAAGGCGACGGGCTCGGCATGGAAGTTGCCGCCCGACAGTGCCTCGTCGGTGTCGGAAAAGATCAGCGGATTGTCGGATACGCCATTGGCTTCGATTTCTAGTGTGGTGCCCGCTTGGCGCAGCAGATCCAGTGCCGCGCCCATCACCTGCGGCTGGCAACGCAGGCAATACGGGTCCTGCACCCGCTCGTCGCCCGTCAGATGGCTTGCGCGGATGGCCGATCCTGCCATCAGCCCGCGCAGGGCCGCCGCGGTCTCGATCTGGCCGCGATGGCCGCGCAATTCGTGGATCCGCGGGTCGAACGGAGTGTCGGAACCCTTTGCCGCTTCGGTCGCCAACGCGCCCGTGACCAGTGCGGAATGGAACAGGCGCTCGGCCTCGAACAGGCCGGCCAGCGCATTGGCGGTCGAGAACTGGGTGCCGTTGAGCAGGGCCAGGCCCTCCTTCGGGCCCAGTTCGATCGGCGAGAGGCCTGCCCGTTCGAACGCATGGGCGGCGGGCACGCGTTCGCCCGCCTGCACGATCTCGCCTGCGCCGATCATCGCCGCCGCGAGGTGGGACAGGGGTGCAAGGTCGCCGCTGGCGCCGACCGAGCCCTGGCTCGGAATGACCGGGACCAGATCGCGTGCAAGCATCGCTTCGAGCATCGCCAGCGTTGCCGGCCGTATGCCCGATGCCCCGCGAGCGAGGCTGGCAAGCTTCAGCGCCATCATCAGCCGCACGATCGGCGCCGGAGAGGGTTCGCCGACTCCGGCCGCGTGGCTCAGCACGATATTGCGCTGAAGCGCCGCGAGATCGCGGTCCTCGATCCGGACCGTCGCCAGCTTGCCGAAGCCGGTGTTGACACCATAGACCGGCTCGCCTTTGGCAAGGATCCGTTCGATCGCCTCGGCCGCGCGAACAACCGCCGCGTCGCAGACCGGCGACAGCGACATGGCGGCCCCGCGATAGATTGCACGCCATTGCGCGAGCACGATCCGGCCGGGTTCAAGTTCGATCACGCTCATCGGCCCGCCCTCACGCGTGCATGGAGTGGGTTGAAGCCCATCCGGTAGATCAGCTCCGCCGGCTGTTCGACGTCCCAGATCGCCAGGTCGCAGGCCTTGCCAGACTCGAGCGTTCCGGTTTCGCCCTGCAGGCCCAGTGCGTGGGCGGCGTGTTTGGTGACCCCTGCAAGGCATTCATCAACAGTCAGTCGGAACAAGGTCGCCCCCATATTCATCGCCAGCAGCATCGAGGTGAGCGGCGAGGTGCCCGGATTGCAGTCGGTGGCGAGCGCGATCGGTACGCCCCCCTTGCGGAGCGCCTCGATCGGTGGCCGCCGGTCTTCGCGCGTGGCATAGAACGCGCCCGGCAGGAGGGTCGCGACAGTGCCGGCAGAGGCCATCTCTGCCACGCCGTTGTCGTCGAGATATTCCAGATGGTCCGCCGAAAGCGCGCCGAACCGGGCGGCCAGCGCGGCACCGTGCAGGTTCGAGAGCTGCTCTGCATGGAGCTTCACCGGGAGGCCGTGTGCCTGCGCGGCGGCGAATACCCGGCGGATCTGCCCGGGCGAGAAGCCGATCGTTTCGCAGAAGCCGTCGCAGGCATCGGCCAGGCCTTCTTCGGCCATCGCCGGGATCATCACCTCGGCGACCAGGTCGATATATTTGTCCGGATCGCCAGCGAATTCAGGGGGCAACGCGTGCGCGCCGAGAAAGCTTGTCCGCACGCGGATGTCGCGCTCCTGCCCGAGCCTACGGGCGGCCCGCAGCATGCGGGCTTCGACCTCCAGAGTCAGGCCGTAGCCCGACTTGATCTCGATCGTGGTCACGCCTTCGCCGATCAAGGCGTCGAGCCGTGGCAGCGCTTGCGCAACGAGATCATCCTCGCTGGCGGCGCGGGTCGCGCGCATGGTCGAGACGATGCCGCCGCCGGCGCGCGCGATCTCCTCATAGCTCGCCCCAGCAAGGCGCTGTTCGAACTCACGCGCGCGGTCGCCGCCATGGATGAGATGGGTGTGGCAATCGATCAGGCCAGGGGTGATCCAGCGCCCGTCGCAGCGGATCGTCTCGGCCGCCTCGAGGGGCGGCGCGTTGCGGGCAGGGCCAGCATAGACGATTGCACCGTCCGTTGCCGCGATCACGCCGCCTTCCACGCGGCCTGGCCCATCGTCCGCCATGGTCAGCAGCCTCGCGTCCTTCCAGATTCTGTCGCAGCGCATCGTTCGGCGAATCTCCAGCTCGCGTCGGTGAGATCGTGATTGCACCGTGTGGCGATAATGTATAGACAATAATTGTGAACAAAGCCAAGGAGCGAAAATCCGCCTTGATGGACGCCGATCTGCACTTCGGTCAGGCGCTGCTGCCCGATGGATGGGCCCGCGATGTCCGGGTCCAGGTGACGGCAGGCCGCATCGCTGCGGTCGAGCGGGGCGCATCGCCGCAACCGACCGACGAACGCCAGGGCTACGGGCTGCCCGGCATGCCGAATCTGCACAGTCACGCATTCCAGCGCGGAATGGCCGGCCTCGCGGAGCGGCGGGGTAACGGTCCGGACAGTTTCTGGACCTGGCGTGAGACAATGTACCGCTTCGTCGAGCGGATGACACCGGCCGATGTGCACGCGCTCGCCGCGCTCGCCTATATCGAGATGCTCGAGGGCGGCTTCACTCGGGTGGGGGAATTCCATTACCTCCATCACGACATCGACGGCGGGCCCTATGTGGATCGCGCGGAAATGGCCGGGGCGATCGCACAGGCAGCGCTCGACAGCGGGATCGGGCTTACGCTGCTGCCGGTGTTCTACGCCCACTCCGGGTTTGGCGGCCTGCCCCCTGGCGACGGGCAGCGCCGCTTCGTAAATACCATCGAGGGATTTGCCCGGCTGCTCGAAGCATCGCGTCACGCAGTCCGCGGCCTGCCGGATGCGGTGGTCGGCATCGCGGCTCACAGCCTGCGCGCGGTGACCCCACCGGAACTGGCCCGCCTCGCCGCGCTGGGCGGTAGCGCGCCGCTGCATATCCATGTCGCCGAACAGCTTCGCGAAGTGGACGATTGCCTTGCGTGGAGCGGGCAGAGGCCAGTCGAGTGGCTGCTGAACCATGTCGATCTGGCAGGCAATTGGTGCCTCGTGCATGCGACCCACATCATCGAGACCGAAGTTGCGGCCCTGGCACGCAGCGGCGCGATCGCCGGGCTTTGCCCGATCACCGAAGCCAATCTCGGTGATGGCATCTTTCCAGGGCAAATGTTCGTCAGCGCCGGAGGAGCCTTTGGGATCGGCAGCGATTCCAACGTGCTGATCGATGCGAGCGAGGAATTGCGGTTGCTCGAATACGGCCAGCGCCTTGCTTCGCGCAGCCGCAACGTCATGGGCGATCCGGGCAGCCCGTCGGTCGGCGCGGCGCTATACCGGAATGCGTGCTCGGGCGGAGCCGCCGCACTGGGCGCGGCAACGGGCATTGCGCCGGGCCTGCCCGCCGACCTCGTCAGCCTCGATCCGACCCACCCGTCGCTGACAGGACGCGGCGGTGACGCGCTGCTCGACGGCTATGCGTTCGCCGCCGGTCGGCACGCGCTCGATTGCGTGTGGCGCAATGGGGTGAAGCTGGTTACCAACGGTCGCCACCGCGAACGCGACCGGATCCGGGAGCGCTATCGCACGGTGCTGGAGAAACTCATCGCATGAAGCCCGTGCTTCATGAAAACATCCGTTCGGATTTCGAAGCCCGCATTTTGTCGGGCGAACTCGCGCCTGGCGAACGCCTGCCGACCGAACAGGATTTGATCAAGCATTACGGTTGTTCGCGCATGACGGTGAACAAGGCGCTGTCGGCGCTCGCGACCGCGGGCCTGATCGATCGGCGCAAGCGGGCGGGCACTTTCGTCTCGCGGCCGCGGGTGCATTCGATGGCGCTCGACGTACCCGATCTCCCCGCACAGATCCGCGAGCGTGGCGAGGACTATCGCTACGCGCTCGACGCGCGCCGGCTGCGCGCGCCCGTGGCAGGCAACGCGATGGAGACATGGCTGGCGGGCAAGAGCCGCGAACTGCTCGAACTGGACGGCGTCCACCTCGCGGACGGGGTGGCGATCGCGTTCGAGCATCGCCTGATCGGCACCGCTACTGTGCCGGCAATCGTGGAGGCACACTTCGATACCGAGCCCCCGGGCACCTGGCTGCTGCGCCACGTGCCCTGGACCGAGGCCGAGACCCGCATATCCGCCGCCGGCGCGGGGGTGGCGGAGGCCGCGTTGCTGGGTGTCGCGGCGGGCGAAGCTTGCCTGTGCATCGAACGGCGGACATGGCGGGCCGACGAGCCGATCACCTATGTCCGCCAGCTGTTCCTCGCCCATTCCTACGATCTGATCGCGCGTTTCGGCCCGGCCGGGGAAAATCGTTCGAACTGGCCCGGAAGCTGAGTTTCCCCGCCGCTCCTACCCGAAATTCCGCTCAAACCACTCCTCTCGCTGCATTGCACAAGTACGGCGATGTGGAATGATGGCGGGGAACGGAGGGAAGCAGCGATGAAACCCATTTTTCTTACGTGCGTGTCCATGCTTTCGATCGCGTTCGGGGCGGGCGCCGCCCTTGCCGACACGCCCGAGGCAGCCGGTTCTGCGGACTCCGATGACATTGTCGTGACCGCGCAGAAGCGTTCCGAGCCGCTGTCGAAGGTGCCGGTCCAGATCACGGTCCTAACAGCGCAGTCGCTTGAGCAGCGCGACATCAAGAGCACGCTCGACGTGTTCAACCAATCGCCGAACATGACCGTCGACGCGGCGAACACCTATCGCGACACCTTCATCACCATGCGCGGAATGGCGCAGATCCAGAACGCCGATCCGCCGGTTGCCTATGTCGTCGACGGGGTGGCGGTGAACAACGCCGAGAGCATCGATGCCAATCTGCTCGATGTCGAACGGATCGAAGTGCTGCGCGGTCCGCAGGGCTCGCTCTATGGCCGCAATGCGGTGGGCGGCGCGATCAATGTGGTCACCAAGGCGCCGACCAACGATTTCGAGGGGTCGGCCCAGGCCAGCTACGGCAATGGCGATGCGGTTCGCCTGGCGGCCGCGATTTCCGGCCCGATCATCGACGACAAGATCCTGTTCCGCACTTCGGCGTCGTTCTACCGCACAGACGGTCTGCTCGCGAACGGCTACCGCGGCGACCTGTCCGACTACGTGCATCACGATTATACGCTGCGCCAGCGGCTGCTGATAACACCAGTCGAACGGCTGACGATCGACCTGCGGGCCGATTACAATAATTTCGACGCCGGCAACCAGTATTACTCGCTCATCCCCAGCGGCCAGACCGACGATTTCCCGGGCCGCATCGCGAACCTCCCGGGCAATGCCTCCGGCCATTCGACCAACCTTTCGGCGAAGCTCGATTACGATCTGGGCCCGGCCACCCTGACCAGCATCACCGGCTACAATAATCTTTACCAGCTGGCCCGCGCGGACAGCGATTTCCGCAATGACGTCGATTATCCCGACGGGTTGTTCGGAACCGGTATGCAATTCGGCCAATCGGCCGATCTGAAGCTGCGCACCTTCAGTCAGGAACTTCGCCTGACCTCCACCGGAGATGGCCCGGTGCGCTGGCTCGCCGGGGCCTATTACCTCGATACACGGCGGACCTTCCTCGGCATCACTTTCCTCGACACTGACGGTACCACCGCTCAGGCCGACGATCCGGCCAAGCAGTTCTGGGTTATCTCGACGATCAACGCGGCCAAGGCCTATGCGCTGTTCGGTCAAGTCGATGTCGATCTGGCGGAAGGGCTGACGCTGACGGGCGGTTTGCGGCAGGACTGGAACGATCGCACGCAGACCAACCTCGACGGCGGGTTGGTGCGCAAGCTGTCGTTCGCGAAACTGCAGCCGAAGGCGACGCTGTCCTATACGCTGGCGCCGGGCAAGCTGCTCTACCTCACCTATTCCACCGGCTTCCGCGCGGGCGGGCTCAACGATCCGGGGATCGATCCGGAGGACTTCAAGGCCGAAACCCTGCAGAACTACGAAGCCGGGTTCCGGATGAGGTTCTCCGACGCTCTGTCGCTGTCGGGCGCCTATTTCCACACCGAAGTGCACAATTACCAAAGCTACCGGGTGGATGGCTTCACCGGCGCCTATGTGGTGTTCGGCATCCCCAATGTGCGGATCAACGGGATCGAGCTTTCGACCACCGCGGTTCCGTTTGCCGGGCTGACGCTGGATGGTGGCATCGGCACCGCGCTGACCCGGATCAGCGACAGCCCCGATGCCGATACCAACGGCAAGCGGACCCCGCGCACGGTTCCGTTCAGCTCCACGCTTGGCGCGACTTACGAGGTGCCGGTCGGCGGTTCAGCGAAGTTCGTCGCCCATGCCGACTGGAAGCATTTCGGCAAGAAATACTGGGATCCCGACAACGCCTCGGTGCAGGCGCCCTACGATCTCGTTTCGGCGCGGGCGGGCGTGCAGCTGGGCGATCTGGGGATATTCGCCTTCGGCAAGAACCTGCTGAACGAGCAGTATTACACCGACTTCTTCCAGCCGAAATATTCCGGCTTCGATTATCCGATCGGCCTGGAAGGCCAGCCGCGAACCTATGGGATAGAAGCGAGCTACAAGTTCTGACCGGGCGGGGCGGGGCCATTCCGGCAGCGCCCCCCGATCGGATGAAAACGGAGGAGCGCGCAGCGCGATATGACGGCCAAGCTAGCCCCGCGTAATTTCCTGGTGTCGCTGATCACCGCCTATGTCGTGGGCTTCCTGCCGCTCGTCATCACTCCGTGGGTGTTCGAAGACGCGGTGACCCGCTGCGGCGCCGGGATGGCCGGTTCGGCCGGAGGGACGATTGTCGGCGCAACCGCGCTGGCCGCGGTGATCGGCGCGTTGATACCTTCCGGCCGCCACCGCCTGCTGGGCTTTGCCGGGGTCGCGCTGGTTGCGGGCGGGTCGCTGGTGGCGGCCTTCGACAGAAGCTGCGGCGCGGGCGGACTGGTCGGCGAAGTGCTGGTCGGGCTGGGTTGCGGCACCGGATATGCGGTGGGCCTTGCGATCGCGGGGCAGACCGAGGATCCGACGCGCAGTTTCGGGCGGCTGTGGATTGCTTTCGTGCTGTGGCAGGCGGTGTTGCTGTTCGTCGGGCCCTATCTGATCCCGGCGACGCCGCTCGGCCTGTGGCTGATCCCACTGTTGCTCGTGCCGTTTTATCTGGCGGGATGCATCTTCCTGGTCCCGGCCGAAAAGATCGAGCGCCGCCCGGCGGAGCTATCCGACACCCCGCGCAGCGCGTTCGCCCCGGCCACCCTGCTGCTGATCGGCGGATCGGTGTTTCTCTATATGCGTGATGGCACCAGCTGGGCGCTGACCGCGCATTTTGCAGAGAAAGCCGGCCTTTCGCCCGAACGATACGGCCTGCTGGCCGGGATCGCGTCGCTGCTCGCGCTGCTCGGCCCGCTCGCACTCGAACGCCTCACTACCGGGCGGGCCCGGCGCTGGGGCGCGATGTTCGGGGTGTTGGCCGGCTTCGCGCTGTCGGTCTCGTTCGTCACGCTCCATTCGCCGCTTTCGTTCACTCTCACGATCCTGCCCTATTCGGGTATTGGCTTGGCCGCGGTCACCCTGCTGATGGGCTGGATCAGCGAAACCGATACCAGCGGGCGTGCGGTCGGCCTCGCTGGCGGGCTCAGTATCGCACTCCACGCGGTCGGCACGGCGAGCGCGGGCTATGCCGAAGCGACCGGCGGCCCAACCGCGCCACTACTGCTGGTGCTGACTTACGGCACGCTTGACGTGATCTGCGTGGCTGCGGCGGTCCTGTTTGTGCGGGCCGGGCCGCGCGCCGCGGTCGGGCAATCGGCATGAGCCGCACTGCGCCCGGATCGCATCGGCGGGCCTGGCCGAAGCCGGTCGTCCCGCGTGCGCCGTGCGGCGCAGCGCTTGCCGCCAGAACCCCGCGCTTGAGCGCGGCGCGGAAACCGAGCAAATCCAGCGATATGGTCAGAATCCGTTCAGTCTCGCAGAACCGCGCGGCGGCCAGGCGGCTCGCGCCGCCGCACCAGGACATCGAGCTGCAGGCGCGCGAACCGCTGCTCCGAACGCTGGAAGTGGCGCGGCGCGGTCGCCTGACGATCGTGGTCGGCCCGCCCGGTTACGGCAAGACTACCGCGCTTGCAGCGTGGCATGCCCGGTTGAAGGCGGGCGGGATCGGAACCGCCTGGTACACCGCTTCCGACGCCGAAAGCAGCCCCGCACGGTTTCTGCGGATGCTGGTCCTGGCGCTGGAAGCGGGCGGGATCGATCCGGGGCCGGCCGCGCTGCGCGCGATTGCCGACGCGTCGCCCGATACGATTCTCGACGGTATCCTGCTCGGTCTCGATCGATCCCGCGAGCCGATCGTACTGATCATCGACGATTTCGACCGGATCGATCAACCGGCGATTGTGGCCTGCGTCGAAGAGTTGATCGATGCCGCGCCCGAGCATCTCCACCTTGTATTGGGTACCCGCCGCAAGCCGGACCTGTCGATCGCGATTCTTCAGGCGCGCGGCAGCGTGCGCCTGATCGAACCCGGCGAATTGCGGTTGCGGGCCGAGGAACTGGCGGCAATGCTCGGCATTGCGCCCGATGCTCCGCAGCTCTCAGCGATCCTCGCGCGAACCGAGGGCTGGCCGGTCGCGGTGCAATTGTTTCGCTTGTGGCAACAGCGTGTGCCGCAGAACGGCGATCTTCCGGCGTTCGACGGGCAGGCGCCCGAGATGGCCGGCTATCTTGCCGAACAGGTGATCGCCGCGTTGCCAGCGGAGCAGCAGGCGGCGCTGGTCGACCTTTCGGTCATGGATCAGATCGAAAGCCCGCTGGCCGACGCGATCCGGGATGCGGCGGATAGCGCGGCGCTGCTGGAACGGATTGCCGGCGCTCTTCCGGGCTTGGTGCAGCGGATCGGTCCTGCCCGTGAGGTCGCCTACCGCGTGCACCCATTGCTGGCCGATTACGCACGTTACCGGCTGACTCTGCTGCCGGGCCGCGCGGCTACGCTCCATCGCCGCGCGGCGGAGTGGCTGTTCGCAAACGAGCGCTATGCCGATGCGGTGCGCCACGCGGTCGCAAGCGTGGACAGCGGATGCCTGCGCTCGCTGGTGGAGCGGCTGCCCTATCGCACGGTTTTCCTGACCCACGGAGTCGGCGAGTTGCGGGCGATCCTGCGCGAAGTTCCGGCCTCCCTGCTTGCGTCGCACCCGCGAGTCCAACTGATGAACGCGCTGGCGCTGTTCAAGGAGGGCTTCTTCCATGAAGCCGAGCAGATGCGCTCGGCGGTCAGCGACGGGCTCGACCGGACGGTTGAAGGCCGCCGGCTGCTGGTCGACAGCCGGGCGCTGCGGGTGATGTTCAGCACCTTCATGGAAGGGCCGCGCGCCGACTATGTCGACGATATCGACTGGGTCCTCGCGGCCGATCCCGGCGATGCGCTGCTGTGGGGCTTCTGCGAGAATTGCCGCTTCATGGCGCAGCAGGAGGAAGGCTCGCTCGATATTGCCGAGGCGACGCTCGAGCGCACCAGGCGCGCTTATCAGGCGGCGACCGGGCCTGGCTTCGGCCTGCGCGTTCTCTCGATCCACCGCATGCTGCTGATGCTGGCTGCCGGGCAGTGGCAGCTCGCGCAGACCGCGGCGACCGAATTGCTCGAGGCTATGCCCCAGCGGGTACCGGGCGAGCAGAGCCTTCACGCAATGGCCGGGATCGTATCTGCCTGGGTCAATTACCAGCGCTCGTTCCGTCCCGATTTGTCGGACACGATGCGGATTGCGCTGGCCGAGAGTGGCCGGGGGGAAGCCTGGTACGATCAATACGCGATTGCTCTGCCGGTGATCGTCGAGGTGACCTTTCGCCGTCACGGGCTGGAAGACGCGCTGCACGCGCTCTCCTCGACTATGGACATTCATGCCGGCCAGGGCCTGGCGCGGCTTGAAGGGATCCGCAGCGGTCTGGAACTGACGCTGCGGATTCGCGCAGGCGCGCTGGACGGGATCGGCGAGAGCGAGGCGGCCTGCCGGCGTAACCTCGCCGGAAACGGGAAGGGGCAGGCTCCGTGGCGCGAGCGCGAGATCGCGTGGCGCGGGCTCGGGAAACTTGCGCTGCTGCGCGGCGATGTGGCCGAGGCCGAGCAGTTTTCCGAACTGCTGATCATCGACGGGCGGCGGGGGCGGCGGCAGTTCGCCGAAGTCCAGGGGCTGATCCTGCGCGCTTCGATTCACGAGGCGTGCGGCCGGCACGATGCCGCCGGGCAATTTCTGGGCGAAGCGCTGCTGACGGCGGCGGCGGAATCGGCGATCGCCGTATTCGCCGAGGAAGGCCCCGCGATCCTGCCGGTGTTGCAGCGCCTTTCCGGCACCGAATGTCCGAAGATGGTAAAACGCCATATCGCGGCGATCGTGCGCGCGATCGAAAACGAACGCCAGTTGCGCTCGTCCGACGCGTTGAGTGACCGCGAGGCGGAAATCGTCGCTCAATTGGCCAATGGCGCCTCGAACAAGCTGATCGCCAGGCGGCTGGGCGTGACCGAAAACACCGTCAAGTTTCACTTGAAGAACATCTTCGCAAAGCTCGGCGTTTCTTCGCGCAACCAGATCGTCGCCCACGTGATGCGCGAGCGCCGGCATGAAGCGGGCTCTTAGGGTGGCGATGCGGACCGAAGGGGCGGCGCTGGCCAATGAACTCCCGGCACTTGGCAGCCGGGTGCAAGAAAAGGTGAGTGGGTAGTGTCTGACCGAATACGGCTCGGGATCGACGTCGGAGGCACCAATACGGATGCCGTGTTGATGTCCGGCAAGCGTGTGCTCGCCACGATGAAGAGTTTCACCACCCAGGATGTGAAGAGCGGGGTTGAAAACGCGGTGAAGGCGCTGCTTGCGGGGCACGGCGCCGCGCCCGCTGCGATCGAGGCTGTGATGATCGGGACGACCCAGTTTGTGAACGCTTTCGTGCAGCGGCGCGATCTCGCCCAGGTCGCGGCGATCCGGATATGTCTGCCCACCGGAGACGGAGTGCCGCCATTCTCGGGCTGGCCGGACGATGCGCTCGCGGCGGTTGGCGGACGGCATTATCTGGTCGGCGGAGGGTCGTTCTATACCGGCAAGGAATTCGCCGCGCTGGACGAGGATGCAGTCGCCGCGGCGGCGGCCGATGCTGCGGCGGCGGGCATCACCGCCTTCGCCATTTCCGCGACATTCTCTCCGTTGCGGCCGGATATCGAAATCCGCGCAGCCGCAATCGTCGCGGCGACCGTACCGGGCGCGTCGATCACGCTGTCCGGAGACGTCGGCGGCCTCGGCCTGATCGACCGCGAGAACGCCGCGATCATCAACGCCAGCCTCGCGCCGCTGGCCGGGCGGGTGGTTGCTTCGCTGAAGCAGGCATTCCGCGACATGGATATCGGCGCGCCGCTCTATATCAGCCAGAACGACGGGACGTTGATCGACACCGAACTCGCCGCGCGCCTCCCAATCCTCACTTGTTCCGCGGGGCCGACCAACAGCATTCGCGGCGCGGCCTTCCTCAGCGGCATTTCCGAGGCGATCGTTGCCGACATCGGCGGCACCACCACCGATGTCGGCTTCCTGAGGGGCGGGTTCCCGCGCGAGACATCGGCGGTCAACATGATCGGCGGCGTGCGGACCAATTTCCGGATGCCCGATACGCTCTCGATCCCGCTCGGCGGGGGCAGTGTGGTAAGTTTTACAGACGAGGTTTCCGTCGGCCCGCAATCGGTCGGCTACCGCCTGCCGCGGGAAGGCCGCGCGTTCGGCGGCAAAGTGCTGACCGCGACCGATATCGCGATCCGCGCCGGCCAGACCGGGATCGGCGATCCGGCGCTGGTTTCAGGCCTGTCCGGCGAGCTGGTCGAAAGCGCGCTGGCATCGATCCACCATCAGGTCGAGGAGGCAATCGACCAGGTCAAGGTCAACGCGGTTCCGCTTCCGCTGATCCTGGTGGGGGGCGGCAACATTCTGGTCTCCCGCGACATCAAGGGCGCCTCGCAAGTGGTGCGTCCGCCCCATGCCGAAGTAGCCAACGCCGTTGGGGCGGCGATCGCGCTGGTCAGCGGGCGGGTCGATCGGCTGTTCGATTTCGGCGCCGGGCGCGACGTCGCGCTTGCCGAAGCGCGCGCCGAGGCGGTTGCCGCCACGATTGCGGCGGGCGCAGCCATGGAACAGGTCGAGATCGTCGATCTGGAAGAACTGCCGATGACGCATGTGCAGACGAATTGCGTCCGCGTGAAAGTGCGTGCGATCGGCCCGCTCGCGGCTCTGGCCTGACAAAGGATATCGATTGCATGATCCGTTTCGAAAGGATCGAGGACTTGCGCGACACCGCGCGCGGCGCGGTGCTGCTGGGCACCGGCGGCGGCGGCGATCCCTATATCGGCGAGCTGTTCGTCGGGGAGCAAATGCGCAAGGGCAAGTGCCCGATGCTAATCGCACCGGAAGACGTGGCAGACGATGCCTTCGTGGTGTGCATCGGCGGGATCGGCGCGCCGACCGTCCTAGTCGAACATCTGGTGAGCGAGGCGCTGCTGCTGCGGCTGCTCGCGCGCACCGAGGCGCTGTTCGGGCGCCGGGTCGATGCGTTGATCTCGGCCGAGATCGGCGGGGTCAACTCGATCTTTCCGCTCGCGCTCGGAGCGATCAGCGGCGTGCCGGTGGTCGATGCCGACGGATCGGGCCGGGCGGTGCCGCAACTGGAGATGACGACCTACAGCATCTTCGGCGTACGCTCGACGCCGGCGCTGGTGATGGACGAACTCGGCAATGTGGTCTGCCTGGATACGATCAGCGACCGCGCCACTGATGAATTGGTGCGCCCGCTTGTAACCGCGATGGGATCGACCGCCTTCGGGGCGCTCTATCCGATGAGCGGCAAGCAGATGCGGCAGAGCGCCGTGCTCGGTAGCATCACGCTCTCGCGCCGGATCGGCGAGGCGATCCGCCTGGGCCGCGAGGCGGGCGATCCCTTTACGCAATTGCTCGCCTATCTCAATTCGTTTGCAGAGCGCTCCGCCCATCTCGTGTTCGACGGCAAGATCACCGACGTCGAGCGCGCGACGAAGGACGGCTGGCACCAGGCGACGGTCGAAATCCGGAGCATGCGTGACGAAGCCGACGTATTGACCATTACCATCCGTAACGAATATATCGCCGCCTATCGCAACGGTCGGCCGATCGCGATGGTGCCCGATCTGATATCGATCCTCGACCGGGAATCTGCCGAACCCCTCACTGGCGAGATGCTTGGTTACGGCCAGCGCGTGAAAGTCCTCGCGCTGTCGGCCGATCCGATGCTGCGGCGGCCGGAAAGCTTGGAAGTGCTGGGCCCGCGCGCCTTCGGATTGAATTCCGACTACGTGCCGCTCGAAGAACTCGTCTGACGCGGCGTCAGTGCGATAACTGGAGCGAAGCCTCTGCCTGGTGATGGTCTCAACCTGGCGTGGCGCTTAACTTCGCGACGAGTTGAAATAGCGAAATAGGCGCGCGGGTTTGCGAGGACGAGGCATCGCTCCGCCCTGGGCTTCACTCGTTGCGGTGCACTTGCTTTGACCGAGCCCTGTGACGCACTAGGTAGCCGACCACGAACACTGCAGCGGTTGCCAATGCCGAAGGAACGGCGAACAGGGACATGATGGTGGTTTGCCGGACGCCCCACAATAAACCATAGCCGATCAGCACGGGTGCCAGGATGGTGCCGACGCGACCGATACTTTTAGTAAGTCCGATCCCGATCGCGCGAAGGTCATCCTCGTAATAAGTGGCCAAGAGATAGTTAATGCCCCCGTAGGCGCCGAGGAAAAAAAAGCCGCCCGAGATAAGCAACGCCATGAGAACTCCGGCCGAGGCCGTTGCGAGAACCTGCCCGGTAATGAACAGCAGAACGGTGGCAATCAGTAGAAATCCGCCGAGCACAGGCGTTCCGCCGAAGCGATCAATCAATATGCCGACGCCCAATGCCGCGATGATGCCGCCGAGCGAAAATATGGTGACCGAGAGGGCCGCAAAGGATGGGTCGCGGCCAAGTTCAACCAGCAGCGTCGGCAACCACGAACTCAGGCAATACTGAACTGTGAGCATTGCCATGAACATCAGCCATAGCATCAAAGTCCCCCCCAACAATCGCGGTGCCAGCACATCCAGCGCGCGGATAACGGGCTTGGCGCGCTGCCGTGCAGACGGGAATTCATCCACGCCCCGCAGCCAGACGATCGCGGCAAGGGCGTTCAACAGCGACATCGCCCCGACAAGAGCGATGGAAATGCGCCAACCCCCGTTCCCTAGAAACACGGATGCCAGGATCCCGGACACCGTCGCCCCCGAACCGTAACCGGTGAAAAGTGCCATCATGGCCAGGCCCAGCCTGCCGGGCGGGGCAAGCTTAGTGGTGATAACTAGGCAGCTGGGCATGCATCCGCCGAGGAAAATCCCGTCGATAAGCCGGAAGGCGAACAGCGATCCCCCGTTCCATGCCAGCGCGGTAGCAATCTGAGCGAGGCAGAAGCCGAACACCGCGAAGATTACAGTGGCGCGATGTCCAAACCGGCGCGCCAGTAGAGGAAATCCCAGCAAACCTAGCGTCTGCCCAATCAAATTGGCTGAGAAGATAGGCCCAAGGGCAGCCTTGCCGAGAGCCATGTCGCGCGCGATCCCCGGCGCCATCGGTCCGATCACCGTATGGATCAGGCCATCCAAAAAGAAGATCGCTGTGCAAATCGCGATCGCCGCAAGGTTGGAGGGGGAGGGCTTCGCCGGACCATGCGTGGCTTGCTCCATCTGATCCAATACCTTCTCCCCCCGTCAAGCTTCTCCGGCTCGCAGTCCAGGTGTTCTGGACCAATATGCAGGGCCATCTGTCACCTCTTGAAAGGACAGAGCGGCGACGAAGCGCTGCCTCTGGCGAAGACGGTGCGGCAACGAATTGTCCTCTCCACCACGGACAGACCAATTGCGGGGGCCCGCCATACCCTCGCGCCAGCAATAAACATTGGGGAGTGTGGAACATTGAAAAGGTTGGCGACGCTTGGCGCTTCGGTCATCGCAATGCAATTGTTCGGGGCGCAACAGGCTATGGCCCAGGACGCCCCCGTCCAGCCCGCAGAGGCGGCCGGCGCGAGCGAGGGGCTTAACGAAATCACCGTGACCGCACAGCGGCGTTCGGAGGGTGTCCAGAAAGCTGCCCTTTCGATCACCGCCGTGAGCGGAGATGATATCCTCAAGCGGTCAGTGACCCAAGTAGAGCAACTTGGGAGCCTCGCGCCTGGGCTTCAGGTCAACACATCTGCAGGTCCGTACGCATCCTTCTCCGTCCGTTCGGTCAGTTCGCTCAGCGGCAACGCCTTTGCGGATCCGGCAGTGGCAGTGAACATCGACGGGGTCTATCTTGCGACACCGACCGTGCTTCATGGGCTATACTACGACCTCGACCGGGTCGAAATCCTCAAGGGGCCACAAGGCACACTCTACGGCCGCAACGCAACCGCCGGCGCCATCAACATCATTCCCCGACGCCCGGAATTCAGGAACGGCGGGAACATCTACACAGAGATTGGAAACCTTGGCCGGTTCAACCTCGGCGGTGCGGTGAACCTAGCGGCATCGGATACGCTTGCGCTGCGTGTTGCCGGCCAGACCGTTCACCGGTCAGGCTATTTCAGCGATGGATCGGCCGATGACAGCGGCCAGGCTGTTCGGGCATCCCTGCTGTTCGAGCCAACCACCGATCTTTCGATCTTGATCGCCGGTGACTATTCGCATCAGGGTGGCACCGGTCAAGGCGCGACGATCCGGAAGGAATGTCAATACGTGCCGGGAGCGGGCACGACAGGTGCCTGTTACGTGGCAGATCCCTATACCGGGATTGCCGACCTTGCTTCGCAGTTTACGTCGGTAGGCGAGGCGCCGCCAACGCAGGACCAGTATATCCGCGGCAACTACTATGGTTCGATGCTCGACGCGGACTACCGGACCCCGATAGGCACAATCACCTTCATCGGCGCCTATCGAGAGGCCCATAGCCGCTACAAGAGTACTTCCACGAGCTGGCAGCTGCGCGAAGATCAGCGCCCAAAGCAGACATCAGGCGAGTTGCGACTGGCGTCCAACGCGGGAAGCCCGCTGCAGTATGTGCTGGGCCTATACTACCTGGACACCTCAATAGACGCGCGCGCGCAGGGGGAGACCCAGAACCGCAACTCGTTCAGCGATTCCGATACCCATAACAATGGATCGACCTGGGCGGCGTTCAGCCAGCTGACTTATTCGCTCACGGATACGCTGCGGCTCAGCGGCGGCCTGCGCTATACCTCCGAAAAGAAGTCGACCGATAGCGCGCGATACAACTACGCCAACACCCGCGGGCCAGATCCGGTGTTCCCGGATCAACCGGTCGGCACACCCAACATTGTTCTGAAGGAAAACCGCAGTTGGGACCATCTGGACTGGAAAGTTGGCGTTGAATTCGATGCAGCCCCGCGCAGTCTGATTTATGCTAATGTCAGCACGGGCTTCAAGGCAGGCGGCTTCTACTACGGACCAGTGGGTGCGAACACTTACGAACCCGAGTATGTGACGTCATATGCCGTCGGGGCGAAGAATCGCTTCGCCGACAATCGGATCCAGCTCAATTTCGAGGCGTTCTATCTCGACTACACCGACCAGCAGATTTCATTCGTCAAGCTGGTCGGGCCTAGCGCGGTTCTGGTAACCGAAAATGCCGGCAAAACCCATGCCTACGGGGTCGAGGCCGACGCCCAGTTCCTGATCGGGCAAGACACGCAGATCGGCCTGTCGGGCAGCTGGGTAAGGGCCAGATACGATGAATTCTCGTTTAATACGATAGCGCCGCCCAGCGCTACTTCGCTATGCGCAGTCTCTCCCGCATCCGGCAGCTTCAATGTCGATTGCGCCGGTCTGCAGCCGATCCGGACCCCAAAATTCAGCGTGACCGGAACTTTCGACCAGGGCTTCGACGTGAAAGGCGGCGGGCGCATATTCCTGGACGCGCGAGCCACGTATAAGTCCCGCTTCTACACTTCAACCGACTATCAGATAGAGTCGCTGACGAACGAGTTTTTCCGCGCCGACTTCGGCATCGGATATGAAGGGCCCGGCAAAAAATATCGCGTGCGGGCCTTTGTGGATAACGCCTTCGATCAGGTGACCATTTCCAACACCACAACCAACACCAGCTACGGTCAGAATCATGTTGTGGGGGTCAACCTGCTACCGCCGCGGACATTCGGCGTACAGCTCTCGACGAAGTTCTAGGCGGCGAAAATGAGCGACACGGACGGCGATCGTCACCAGCGCGGCCTCGATGTGCTCGAGGCTCTTGGCTGGGGCCATAACGAGGCAACACGCGAGCTTGATGAAGATCTCTGGCGGATCGTGACCGAGACCAATTTCGGGACGATCTGGGCGCGGCCGGGCCTCTCGCTGCGCGAGCGCGAGTTGATCTGTATCGCAATCCTGATCGCTCGCGGTGCGCACGGTGTCGCCATGCATTTCAGGAATGCGACTCATCTCGGCTTCACCGATGCGGAACTGAAGGAAATCGTCCTCCAGACAATTCCATATGCCGGGTTGCCCCGTGCGATTAGCGCGATGTCTCTGCTGAAGAGGACCTTGGACGGGGAGGAACCGAAGCTATGAGCAGCTTTGCGCACGAAGCCGCGCAAGCCGGCAATATCGTTTCGTCGCCCCAGACAGCCCGCATCAAAAGCGAGGGCAGCCCTGCCGAATGGATCGTTCGGGTAGAACTGGCAGCGGCTTATCGGCTTCTCGACTGGCTGGGGATGACCGATCTAATCCACACCCATTTGTCGGCCACCGTGCCAGGCGAGAAAGATCGTTTCCTGCTGCTCCCGTACGGCCGTCTTTTCGGGGAGGCGCGGGCTTCCGAGATGGTGAAAGTCGATCCCGAAGGCGGAATCGTCAACGACCCCACGGGACTGGGGATCAGCCGGGGCGGCTTCTGCATTCATGCCGCGCTGCATCTCGCACGCGGCGAAAGTGCCGCCTGCGTAATGCACGCGCATACCGAAGCCACGATTGCGGTGGCTAACTACCGTGACGGTTTACTTCCGCTGTCGCAGCATGCCTTGCGCTTTTATCGTCGAACGGCCTATCTCGACTACTGCGGCGCATTCGATACCGCCGAGAAGCTCGCGCGTCTCCCCCGAGCGCTTGGTGAGAGCGATGTTCTGATGTTGCGCAATCATGGCCCGATCGTGGTGGGGCCGAGTGTCCGGGAAACATTCTCGCGCCTCTATTATCTTGAGCGGGCATGCCGCTTTCAAGTCGCTTCGCTTTCCCAATGCACCGATCCGCAGCATCAACTGATGTATATCAACCGCGAAGACTGTGAATTCATGGCTAACGCTTTCGCTGCCGGCGGCACAGTGGTCGATCGTGAATGGGATGGGCTGGTCGCGATGCTTCACCGCACTTCCCCCGGGTTCGACGGCTGACCGGTTTAGGAAAAATACGGGGTTAGCAGCGCTTGGTGTGCGCGGTAACGACGAATGTTCTCGCGTAACGCTCCGAACATGGCTGGGCCAGCTTCACGCGTGTGACCGGCGATATGCGGTGACATTACCAGGTTGGGCACGCCTGCCCAATCGGCCGGATCGGTGGGCTCAGCAGCGAAAACATCCAGCGAGGCGCCGCCCAACGATCCGTTCGCCAATGCGGCGCGCAAGGCTCGCTCGTCCACGAGTATCCCCCGGCTGATGTTGATGATGAGGCCCTCAGCACCCATTGCGGCGATCACATCTGCATCGATCATCTGCGCGTTTTCGGGGATAGCCGCGCATGCCAGGAACAGGACATCGGCCCAGCGGGCCAAGTCCAGCAAGCTTTCGGCCCGTGCGAAAGGCACTGCCGGCTTTTCGCGCGGCCCCCACCATCGTACGTCCATCTGGTGAGCCTTCGTGCGTACAGCAATTTCCGATCCGATCCGCCCCAGCCCGACAATGCCGGCGTTCTTTCCCCGCAGCGATCGGCGCTGGGCAAGGCCGGTTCGGTTGGAGGCAGTCCAGCCCCCGCTGCGCACCAGATCGTTTGCCTCTACGATGCCGTGCCAGCGCGCGAGAAACAAGGCCAGGGCATGATCCGCCACATCGTGCGCGTTGATCCCGCCGGCGGTGGTCAATTGAATGCCCCGTTCGCTCAGGAGACGGGTTTCGATAGCTTCGATGCCGGTCGAGAAGCAGGCTACCAGGCCGAGGTTGGGCAACTGTTCGACAAGCGCGCGGTCGAACGTGCTGCCGCTCGTCACCATAATTTCGATGGCTTCGCATTCGCCAGGCGTGAGGCCGCCGGCGATCTCGTCCGGCCCGATCAGCCGATCGCCATCGTTCCAGTCCGACTGGCGGTCGATGAGGAATCTGGCCGGGACAAGCAGCGGAGATTTCATCGCTTCAGATATCGAAGCGTTCGCGCGCTTCTTCGACGCTGGCTGGAACCATCCCAAACAGGGCGCCGATCTCCTTGGCCTTGGCCACCATATCGTGGTTGTGCGTTGCTACCGATCCATCGGGAAGGTGGATACCATCCTCGAAGCCGACCCTCACGAGGTCGCACTGCATCGACAGCCCCAGCGTCACCATCTTGAACATTTCCCGCCCGGTCGAAGTGATGCCGAAGATCGCCTGCGGGAAATAGCGCAGCCCCTCCTCGATGTTGAACAGCAGGTTGCGCGTAACTGCCGGAACAGCACCGAAGCCGCCACCGTGGAGCAGCCAGATATTCTTGCGGTGCCGGTCGAAAAGGCCCTCATCAGCATAGCGCATAAGCCGGTGGATCACGCTTGCCTCGACCACCTCGTACTCCAGCGCCGAACCCCGCGCGTAAACTTCCTTGATAGTCGAGCGCAGGAACTCGGGCGAGTTAACGTAGGGGGTTTCCTTGTGATAGCCGCCTTCCGGATGATAGAAATCCGCCGATCCCGCCGCAACGCCGAACACGTCTGGCCGCGGCTCAATGTTCAGCAGGCCCAGCCTCTCGGTGTCGCTGGGCCAGATGAAACCGCCGGTCTTCGGATCACGCCGGACCCCGATGCCGTTCGTGGTCTGGATCAATACCGGGCAGCGCTTACGTATTTCGGCGATAATCTGGGAATAGATTGCGGGGTCGCCCGAATTCTTGCCCTCCGCATCACGGGCATGGACGTGGACAAGCGCCGCGCCCGCTTCATAGCAGCGGGCTGCCGCCTCCCCCAGTTCTTCTGGCTGTCTGGGGACGATTGCCCCGTCGCGGTCCTGTTGCATGCCGCCGTTCAGCGCAACGGTGATGATGAACTTATTGCCCGCGAACATTTACGTCTCTCCGTCTATTCGCACAGGACAGTGCCCGCTATGCCTTTGTGCGGTCTGTCCTCTCAATGCGCTACAGTGTCGCCATCACGCGGAACTGCCCGGCTTGACAGATTAAGCATGTCCTTTCGAAAGAGGACAAGCACGCACGACCACGCGTGGGAATATGACACGGAATTAAATGAGGCCGGCGTCCAGACCGGCCCAGCGAGGAGCAGGAACCTGATGCCCGAGATCGTTCGGATAGAAAATCGGCCTATGCCCGCGCAGGTATGGGCGGCGTACGAAAAACTACTGCCGAAAGTCGGAACAGAGGAATTCGGCTCGACCGTACGCGATTGTGTCGCAACCACCACCGCCGGCGCCCGCAGAATTTACCTTTTCGAAGCGACCGGGCGGGAACACAGTGACCTTCAGTATCACTTCTGCGAGCCAAGCCTGACCGAACTGCTGCCAGCGTACACCAAGCATTACATTCAGCTGGATCCCGTATGGGATGCCTATCGTGCCGTGCCGGCCACTCATGATATGGCGCTGCTGCGTATCTGCCCGCACGACATCGCATCGGCGGGTTTTCGGCGGCGGTTTTTCGATGATTGCGGGATACTGGAACGGCTATCGATCATTCAGCGCGGGCCGGATTTATGGAGAGTCATCAATCTCGCCCGTCATAAGAATGAAGGTTACTTTTCCGACCTGGAAGTATCGACCTTGGTCGCTCTCGCTTCCCTCGTCCTGCCCATGCTCCCGCTGAACCGCGCTCGTAAGATGCTCCCTGAACACCTGACAGTAGACCAATTGGAAAACCGGTTTGCGAAGCGTTTTGACACGCTCACCAGGCGCGAGCGCGAAGTGTGTGCGCGGGCTGCGATCGGCATGAGCGTGGAAGCAACCGCACTCGATCTCCATATCGCGAAAACGTCGGTGCTTACTTATCGGAGACGCGCATACCAGCGGCTCAAGATCACCAGCCCGTACGAACTCTGCTCTCTGGTAACGCACTGACAGGTGTTGTCAGAGCTGCACCAG
Source organism: Candidatus Andeanibacterium colombiense (assembly GCA_029202985.1). GTDB lineage: Bacteria > Pseudomonadota > Alphaproteobacteria > Sphingomonadales > Sphingomonadaceae > Andeanibacterium > Andeanibacterium colombiense. The sequence continues at coordinate 3,144,597 of CP119316.1, forward strand.
ACCCAACAAAGGCAAGATTGTCCGCGGCTCCGCTGCCGGAGAAGCAAGGCTTCAAACCCGAGAAGATCGTCACCGACGGACTCCGGTCATACAGGGCGGCGATGCGCGAGCCGGGCTGTCTCGAACGACACTTCCCGGCCGATTGCAAGAGAACAATCCGGCGGAGAATTCACACCTGCCCGTGCGCGGGCGAGAGCGGAAGATGCGGCGGTTCAAGTCAAAGGGCCAGGCTCAGCGGTTCGTCTCAGGCCACTCGGCAATCTACAACACCTTCGCAATCCAGCGTCACCGCCGCTTTCGCGGAGTGGAAAGCCGCGTCCGCCGGTGAGGGATGAAAAATAGGCCTCATCCGCTGTCTGCGAATGTCGGCCGCGAATATCGGCCCAAACCGGTTCCACCAGAAGCGCACGGTTTCTTGGCAGATGTCGATTCCGCGTTCGAACAGCAGGTCCTCCACATTCCGCAGAGTCAGCGGAAACCGGAAATACAGCAGGACAACGAGGCGGATGACCTCGGGCGATGAACTGAAGCATTTGAACGGGCTGGCATTGGGAGTCTCCCCGGTTTGGTAACGCCAAGCGAGTCGCGCAGTTCCGGCAGCATCGAGCCACGATCAAGAACTCTTCGTTCCGGTCGGGGCTTACCGGGCTCCGAATAGCGAAAGTTAGCGGTCCAATGCTGGATCGAAGCTCCCAGGTGCACGTTCATCGGTTGAAGCGGAGATCGGGATGAACTGGCCCCAGCAATTGATTATTGTTCGTCACGGGCAGAGCGCGGGAAACGTTGCGAGGGACGCCGCCCATGAGGCGTTGGCCGATCGGATTGCCTTAACCAATCGAGACGCGGATGTCCCGCTGAGCGATCTGGGCCGAGAACAAGCTCAAGCTTTGGGGTCGTGGTTCTCCGAGACACACGAAGACCAGCGGCCCGATGTTCTCTTGTCATCGCCCTATGTCCGAGCGCTCCAAACGGCCGAAATCTTTCGCGACGCCCGCGGCGCCGCTGAGCAGGTTCCGATCTGTTTCGACGAGCGCTTGCGCGAAAAGGAGTTTGGCATCCTCGATGGTTTGACCACGCCCGGCGTTGCCAATGTTTTCCCCGACCAGGCAGAGTTCAGACGTCTGCTCGGGAAATTCTATCACCGGCCGCCAGGCGGTGAGAGCTGGTGCGATGTCATCCTCCGGCTGCGCTCAGTGCTCGACACGATTTCACTGCACTATCGCGGCAGGCGGGTGATGATCTTCACCCACCAGGTCGTTGTGCTGTGCATGCGCTATATCATCGAGACGCTGGACGAGGCGGAGATCCTTGCCATCGACCGGGAGGGCGACATAGCGAATTGCGCCATCACCGAGTATCGCTTCGATCCGGACGCCGGCCATGACGGCAAGCTCATACTGACGCGCTACAATGTTACTGCACCGATGAAGGAGCAGGCGACCACGGTGACAACCGCCCCAGACGCAATTGCCGGTCGCCGTGGCTGATGGAAAAGCTCGATAAAGCATGGCTCTCGCGTAACCCATTGCCCGCGCCTAGCGAGGGTGGAGACAAGAATGCCCGGGGACGGGTGCTTGTGGTGGGAGGCGCGGAGTTCGTCCCCGGCGCTCTAAGGTTGACCGGCGAGGCGGCGCTTCGCTCCGGCGCGGGAAAGCTGCAGCTGGCGACCGTTCGCGCAGCAGCCATGTCGTTGGCCGTTCTAATGCCTGAGGCGGCAATGATTGCCTTGCCAGCCGACGAGGATGGAGAGATCGCAGCCGAAGCGGCCGAGCTGCTGGCGCATAGGCTCAAGGATTGTGATGCGCTGGTGCTGGGGCCAGGCATGTCCGCTAGCGAGCGAACAGAAATCCTGGTTGCCGCAATGCTCGGAGGCGCCGCGGGGCAGGCAATTGTGCTCGATGCGGCTGCGCTTACCTCCACGGGCAATCTTGCGCAGCTTGTCGCGGCACAGGGCGGGCGCGTAATCATGACCCCGCATTATGGGGAGATGAGCCACCTAACCGGGCTTGCGATGGAACAAATTGCGGCAGACCCAGCAGCCGCTGCCACGCGGGTCGCGCGCGATTTCAATGCAGTGGTGGTGCTCAAAGGCATGCGCACAGTCATCGTTGCGCCAACCGGTGAGGCGCTTCTTTTCGAAGGCGGAAGCAAAGGCCTGGCAACGGGCGGCTCAGGCGATGTCCTTGCCGGTATCGTGGGCGGAATGGCGGCGCGAGGTTCGGAACCTCTCATCGCCGCTGCTTGGGGAGTCTTCGTCCACGGAACGGCAGGGGAGCACGCCGCGACCGAAATCGCCGAAATAGGCTTCCTGGCGCGTGACCTCCTTCCGCTCATTCCAGCGATTGTCGCCGAGTTAGGAGGATAGGCCCGCTTCGGCCTCGCCAGTCGGTCGGCGAAGTAGTTCAAGCTCTGCCTCGGTAAGACCCTCGATGCCCGCCACCTCATCTCTCGCTCCTGACATGGCAAGGATCAGCTCATCGATCTTGATATGGAGTGCCCGCTCGTTTCGGCGCTGCTGGTTCAACACCATCTGCGTGAGAGTAATCGCAAGAACCGACAGGATCAGAGTAAGCGAGTTTTCTCCGCTGGGCCCTTTCAGCACGAACCAAAGCAGGCAGAATAAAGCGATCGAAAGGATCGCGACCGGATGGCCGGCAAGGTTCGCTCCGAAGTCGGACATCGCACAGCCAAATTCGTAAAGGCGTTTTCGCATGGGTTTGTTCTGACAGTGCCTTAGCGGTTACGATTAGGTTGGCTGGTCTTTCGCCCGAGCCTCCGCGCGTTTGAAGTTGCCTTCTGGTGAACCGGCGCGACCGTGGCCGCTCCTAGCCGCGCCGCGGCCTCGATCGACTTCAGTCCATAGGAGAACATTCGCTCGCCCAGTTCGGATAATTCCATGGCTGTCAGAGGGCGGCCGCGCATGGCCAGTGCGCTCAAATGTTGTATTTCCGAACCCCACGCCGATTGCGCTGCCCACCACGCACTTACCCCGGCAGAGCCTGCGCTCGAAAACGCTGCGACTTTCTCCGGCACCATCCGCGCCAACTCACTATGATCGCCCCTCACCGGTGAGTGCAATGCGGAACTGGCAAGCGCCGTGCGCGCGATCACCACTTCGTTGGCCGCACTCATCGTCTGGGCCATCCGCAGCCCGGTCCGGGCCATCGAACCTTGCACTGCAACCAGCCTGTTCCAGGCGTCAAACGGGTCAAGCATCGGTCTCACCCTTTTCTCCAATCTGGAGTTCGGCGGTTTGGGCCGCTGCGATAAGGCTTTGGCCGGTTCCTGTGGCAGCCTCCGCGGTCATGGTTACTGCAAGGCCGTTGGGTCCATCGAGAACCACCACCCCATCTTCGGCGCTGGCAATGCCGGGCTTCGTTTCCGGTTGGGGAACGTCACGATACGCAGTCATCGGCAACACCTTCAATGGGAGGAGCGAACATGGTGGGAGCGGATGTATAGATAGGATGGATCGAACTGTGCGGGGGCGGCGAGGCGGTCCGCGTCTATCGCAACTAAACTGAAGGGAGCGCTCGCTTACGAGCGCTCCGCCCCATGGCCGATTCAGTGGGGAGCTTGAGACGGACCCCACAGGTATTCCCGGTAGCGCTCGAAACAGCGAGCCCCACAAAGAAGTCGCATCAGGGCGCCTTCGGCCATCGCGGTTGCCCGACGCGGCTCTTCCTGCACAAGAGGGACAAGGGCTTCGCGATTCCAAGCTTCGCTGTGCTTGACGTCGAGCACCGCGTGAAGATCGAAATAATGTCGCTCCTTACCCGACAAGCCGATCCGACGAAGGCCTCTGGCGACCTGAGCTGAACGCCCTGGCGCAGTAAGTTCGATGACACCCAGCGCGCCGACCGAATGCCATGCATAGCGTCGCGCCGTCGCCATGGCGGTCATGGCATTGGCGAGGGCGAGGCTTTCGCCGACCGTATTGTCGATGGCGGGCGCTACCTCCAGGGCATCGGCGAGCAAATCCAGCATCGGACCGTGCATCCCCTTGAGATTCCCGCGCCCCATCTCATCCCAATAGTTGCGCGCGAGTTCGAGCTTGGGGAGAGTGGGGAGCTTCACTTGCGTAAGGGCCACCAGGTCTTCAAACCCCGCTTCCCCAGCGGCTTCCTGCTCAAAGAACCAGCGCAGCTCGTCTTTCGAAGCTTGCTCAGCCAACCAGGGAAACAATACGTCGCCCTGTCCAGGACCGGTCTCGATCAGATTCTCGAACCAGGTGACAAAACCTGCGGGATCGGTGGGAGCCTTGGCGGCTTCGTCGACCACTTCTTTGCGCAGTTCTTCGAGGAATTCGCCTTCCAGCTCGAGCATATGGTGATCGCTGTCGAGCACCGTGCGCCAATCTCCGGTCGGAAACTGCGGCGCCATGCGCTGCCGGTTCCACCGCGCGAGATTGCGCTGGAAGTTGTCGGTGAACATTCCCCACGGGGCGGAACCTTGGGCCTGTACGGTGTCGGAGTTTGCCGGAGTTCCGACGCGAGCGTCGGGTTCGCCAAATCGGCGTTCTGCATACATGGTGTCTCTCCTGGACGAGTGGATATCGGGCTTGGATGCCCGGATGTTCGCTCAACGCGCGACCATCGGGTTTGGTTTTCCAGTTGGCCGCTGTTCGGCGCCTAAATCGTATTGAGCGAGGTTAATCCTCGGGTTCGCGCAGATCTTCTGGAAATTAAAAATCTTTCAAATACAACAAGATAGATCTGTTTCAGACGAAATATCGGCATCAAGCCCAAGGGGAACTGCCACCTTCGCGGGCCGTAGTGAGGGCTCGAAGGCTCGGCCTGGGAGTGCCAAAATGGAAGATAGACGCGATTCTGAAAGTGGGGCGGGGGACGCTTCCTTTCGCGTGCTGGAAACAAGAATTTATCGCAACGCCAGCCTTTACGGCCGGCTGCCGCTTGCTCGCATCCGTGTCGATCTCGGCGTGCTCGAAGCCTATCCCACAAACACCATTTCCGGCTTTACGGAGACCCTACTGAATCTGTTGCCGGGGCTCAGGTCCCACGGATGCAGCTGCCCCGACCAAGGCGGATTCCCCCACCGACTTGAAGAGGGAACCTGGCTGGGCCACGTTATCGAGCACGTTGCGCTGGAACTTCAGACCAGAGCCGGCAGCCCGGTCTCGCGCGGCAAGACGCGATCCGTGCCGGGCAAGCGGGGTGTCTACGACATCCTCTACCGCTACCAAGACGAAAAGCTCGCATTGGCTGCCGGCAGTGCAGCAGTGCGGGCGGTCCTCTCCCTGCTCCCGGAAGATTTGCGCACGATCGAAGGCGACGCTCTGCTGGCGCCGCCGGCAACCGACAATCCGCAGGACGTCGAAGCACTGGTCCCCGCGCTCAAGCGCATTCTCGCCCGCAACGCCCTAGGCCCGACAACGGCCGCTCTGGTGACGGCAGCCTTGGACAGAAAAATTCCGGTCACCAGGTTTCCCAGTCATATTCAGCTTGGCTACGGCAGCTTTCAGAAGCGGATCAGCGCGAGCATTACCGGCGCTACCTCGCATCTTGGGGTGGTCTTCGCCGGCGATAAATTTCGTGCCAAGACCCTGCTTCATGAGCGGGGTTTGCCGGTTCCGCAGGGTCGGCTGGTTCAAACGGCAGACGAAGCGCTGGCCGCGGCGCAGACTCTGGGTTTTCCGGTCGTGATCAAGCCGCTCGACGGCAATCACGGACGCGGAGTGAGCACCGATCTGGCAACTGAAGCTCAGATCCGAGCTGCTTTCTCCCAAGCTGCTGAAGTGAAGCCGCGGGTGATTGTCGAGCAGCACCTGCGGGGCAACGACCACCGGATTTTGGTGATCGGCGGGAAGGTCGTCGCGGTCGCCGAGCGCGTGCCTGCCCAAGTGAAAGGGGATGGCATTCACACGGCCGCCGAACTGATCGAGATACAGAACAGTGATCCGCGCCGGGGCGATGGGCATGCCAATGTGCTCACCAGGATCAAGGTAGATGCCCGCCTGGAGGATATGCTCGCGCGTCAGGACAAGACGCTCTCGAGCATTCCGGGTGCAGGCGAAACCGTTCTCTTGCGCGGAACGGCCAACCTGTCGAGCGGCGGAACCGCTGTCGATCGCACCGACGCAATCCATCCAGACAACCGCTTGGTCGCTGAGATGGCCGCTCACACGATCGGCCTCGACATTGCCGGCGTCGATTTCGTTACGCCGGACATCACTCGCTCCGTCCGCGAAACTGGAGGCGGAATTGTCGAGATCAATGCGGCACCCGGCTTCCGCATGCATCTTGCACCGTCGGAAGGCACGCCTCGCGACGTCGCTGCCCCGGTGATCGGCATGCTATTCCCCAACGGCACTTCCAGCCGCATCCCGATCGTCGCGATCACTGGCACGAACGGCAAATCCACGACCACCCGCATGGTCGCCGCGATCCTTCGCGAAACCGGAAGACGAGTCGGTCGCACAGACACAAGCGGGGTGTTCATCGACGACATGTTGCTGAGAGCCGGAGATGCCAGCGGACCCCGGAGCGCCGCCATGCTTCTCACAAATCCGGCCGTCGACGCGGCCGTGTTCGAAACAGCACGCGGCGGTATCCTGCGCGAAGGGCTCGGCTTCGATACCTGTTCCGTCGGCGCGGTGCTCAACGTCACGGAAGACCATCTTGGCCTCAAGGGCGTCGATACGCTGGAGCAACTGGCCGCGCTGAAATCAGTCGTGCTTAAAGGTGTCGCGCGTCGGGGCGCGACAGTGCTCAATCTCGACGACCGATACTGCCGCAGGATGGCCAGGCGGGCGCGCAGCAAAGTCGTCTGGTTCAGCCTTAACACGCCCGCAACGCATCCGCGACTGACCGAACACCTGAGTTCAGGCGGCGTCGCGGTCCTGCGTGAGAGGACGTCCGCGGGCGATGAACTCGTGATCCGCGTCGGGAGCGATCGAACGTTCGTGATGCTGTCTCGGGACATTCCTGGGACCGCCGGAGGTGCCGCCCTGTTTAATGTTGCCAATGCGCTTGCGGCAATCGCTATTGCCTGCGCTCTCGGTATCAGGGCCGAAATCATCGCCGACGCGCTGCGCCGCTTCTCTTCGAGCTTCGAGGATAATCCCGGCCGGTTCAACGTGATCGACGATCACCCTTTCCGCGTCATCCTAGATTATGCGCACAACGCGGCGAGCCTAAAGGCGCTCGGCGAAAGCCTGCCTGGCTTACGGCCCGCCGGCGGGCGAACGATCGGGATGGTGAGCATCCCCGGCGATCGGCGGGAGCAGGACATTATCGAAATCGGGCGCCTCGCCGTCACGATTTTCGATCGTGTGGTTTTTCGTGAAGGCCCCGATGGCCGGACCCGTCCACGGGGCGAGGTCCTGAAACTGCTCGAACAGGGCGCGGCCGAGGCAGGCGGCAACGGACGCTTCGAAAGCATCATGGAAGAAGCGGATGCCGTGGCTCACTGCCTAGCGATGGCTCGACCGGGCGATCTGGTAGTGCTGTTTCCCACGAAGGTAGAGGATGTCTTCCGCCAGGTGAAAGCATACGCGCCGATCGCAGCAGGCACTTATGCAGCCGCATAGCGAGAGCTGGTCGGTCGTCGTCCACGGCGGCGCAAGGACAATACCCGACCCCGAACGCGCGGGCTGTGTGGAGGCATGCCTCAAGGCTGTGAGAGCGGCCGCCGCGATCCTGTCAGCCGGAGGCTCTGCCCTCGACGCGGTCGAGGCGGCCACGCGCATGCTGGAAGATGCGCCCAATTTCAACGCGGGCCTCAGTTCCGTTCGCAATGCGGCGGGTGACATCGAAATGGATGCTGCGATCATGGATGGAGAGACCCTCGCTTTAGGCGGCGTGGGTGCCCTGCGCGATGTTCGCCATCCGGTGTCGGTGGCCCGTGGCTTGCTGCCCGAGCGTCCTGTTCTGCTGGTGGGAGACGGGGCCGCAAAGTTTGCGGCCAGCATCGGGGCGGAGCCCGCGCCACTTATCCCGCTGGTCACGCCCGCTGTGGCCGGGGGAGATACGGTAGGCTGTGTGGCTCGGGATACGCACGGTCACGTGGCGGCTGCTGGCTCGACCGGGGGGATCGCCGGGAAAATGGTCGGCCGCGTTGGCGATACGCCGCTACCGGGCTGCGGCCTATACGCCGATGACGAGCTCGGGGCTGTCGCCGTTTCAGGTGACGGTGAAAGTATCGCACGCACGCTTCTCGCAACGCACGCCCTGTGGAGTGCGCGCGATTCTACCCCGACCACAGCGGCGCAGGCGGCAATCGAGCGGATGAAGCGGGTGGGAGGCGAAGCGGGAGCGATCCTGATCGACCGCCTGGGCCGGATTGGCATCGCTCACAATTCCCGAAATTTTTCAGTGGGTGTGGCCTCCAGCCAGCTCGAGCGGCCGCATGCCGCCACCCGCGCCGACGACCTTAAGGAGTGGCTAGAGTGAACGGACCCCTGATCATTATTGGCGGACACGAAGACAAGGAGGGCGAGCGCAGGATCCTGCGGGCGATCGCCGAAGCGGTTGGGGGCGGCAAGCTGGTCATTGCCACTGTCGCAAGCCATGAGCCGGAAGGCTATTTCGAGACCTATAAGGAAGCGTTCGCGCCTCTGGGATTAACCGATCTCGTAGAACTTTACGTAGCGGACCGGGTTGAGAGCTTTAGCGAGGAAACCCTCGCTCCGCTTGCCGATGCCTGCGGGATTTTCTTCACCGGCGGGGACCAGCTAAGAATCTCGAGCCAGATTGGCGACACACCGATCGAACGCATGGTGCGCGACATTCATGCCCGAGGAGGTGTGGTTGCCGGCACGTCCGCGGGTGCGGCTTTCATGAGCGAGATCATGCTCACCAAGGGCGCGAGCGGTGAAACGCATCGCATCGGCGACCTGCGAATGGCTCCGGGCCTTGGCCTCGTTCCCGATGCAATTATCGACCAGCATTTCGCTGAACGCGGCCGCATCGGGCGCTTGCTCGGCGCTGTGGCGCAAAATCCGCGCGTTGTCGGGATCGGCATCGATGAAGATACCGCCGTGGTCATGCGCGGCGACAGCTTCTCGGTGATTGGCGCCGGCGGAGTCTACGTCGCCGACGGACAGAACGTCACGCACTCCAACATTTCCGAAGCCAAGCCTGACCGCGCGCTCTCGATGCATGGGGTTGTGCTTCACGTCCTGAGTGCGGGGGACACCTTCGAAATGTCCACCCGCACTCCGGGATTCGGAGGAAACGAACCATGACTGCGGCACTCATCGAGCCGGGCACTTTCGCCGCCACTTCGCGCGAAGCGGGGGCGTTGGTGCAATTGCTCCGCTATCTTAAGCACGTCGGCTACCGCTTCGTTACGCCGACCCCGGCGAGCCACGAGCGCGTGCTTGCCCGACAACCGCGGCGGCCGGGGCTCACGCGGGAAGACGTCCTCGGCTGGAGCCGGCCTTTCGTTGTGGGGACGGTGGACCCCGAACTTGAACGTCTGCTGGCGCAGGCCAATGTCCTGGTTACCGAAGGGGCACTTTGCCGCGCGCGCATCCGGGTCTCGGCGGTGCAGGGGCACCTGTTCATCCACTCCGCATTTCCGACCAGCGCGGAAGATTCGGTTTTCCTTGGCCCGGACAGCTACCGCTTTACAGATCTGATCCGGCGTGAACTCCGCGCCGCGCCCTTGCCTGCGGGCAGCGTTATTCTCGATATAGGCACAGGCGCCGGCGTGGGGGCGGTTACCGCCGCCGCGTTAAGCCAGAACGCTACCGTAGTGGCGACCGACCTCAATCCGCAGGCGCTCGCACTGGCCGCGATCAACGCCCAGGAAGCGGGGCACCCGCTTCAAACACGCGAAGGGCGCGACCTGGCAGGTTTCGCCGAGGGCATCGATCTCGGTCTTGCCAACCCGCCCTACATTATCGACCCCGCCGGGCGCACCTATCGCGACGGTGGCGGGATGCACGGGGCGGAAGTGTCGATTGCCATGACCCGCGCAGGTCTGGCGGCGCTCAATCCCGGCGGCCGGTTTATTCTATATACGGGCAGCGCAATCGTTGGCGGAGCGGATCAGCTGCAGGCCCGGCTCCATGCGATGGCGGCCGAGGGCAGGTTCGAGCTGCGCTACGAAGAACTCGATCCGGACGTGTTCGGAGAGGAACTTTCCACCCCTGGATACGAGGACGTCGACCGGATCGCGGTGATTGCCGCGGTCTTCCAGCGGAGGGGCTGATGAAGACGCGCGAACGCCCGTCCCCAAAATATGGCGCTTCGGCGCGAATACCGGAAGTGAACGAAAGAAGCGGCTCGGGCCTCGGAACCGAGCTGGCCGAGCCCGGTTGGGCGCTTACCGAACAGGAAACAATCATGCAGAACACATTTGCCCCTGAGGCGTTTCAGGAGCCTGCGGCGGCCCCGCACGATGACGCCCCCGTTACCGCATCGAAAAAGGCCAACTCCAGCCGCGCCTTGTTGGAGGAAGCCGTCACGATCGCCCGCTCCCCGGGCGAACTCTATCACTTCTGGCGCGATCCCCTGAACCTGGCGGCGATCATGGAGAACATCACCTCGATCGAGCCTATCGACGACCGGCGCTCGCGCTGGACCGTAAAGGCGCCGGCAGGGAAGGAAGTCAGCTGGGAGTCGGTCATTACCGAGGACATTCCGGGAGAACAAATCACCTGGCAGTCCGCTGAAGGCGCCGACGTCGCGAATAGCGGTCGTATCCAGTTCGTGGATGCCGGGGAGCGCGGCACGGTCGTGCGCGCGACCATCGCCTACGAGCCTCCTGCGGGGGTGGTGGGTCAGATCATAGCCAAGATGTTTCAGCGCGAACCCCGCATCCAGACGCGCCGCGAACTGCGCCGCTTCAAGCAGCTGATGGAAACCGGCGAGATCGCAACCAACGCCCGCAATCGCCGCATTGCTGAAGCACAGAAGGATTGATCCGATGAAAGCGATTGCCTGGCACGGAAAGCACGATGTGCGGGTCGACACCGTGGACGATCCTGAAATCCTCAATCCGCGCGATGCGATCATTCGCGTCACATCGACAGCGATTTGCGGTTCCGATCTGCACCTCTACGACGGCTTTATACCGACGATGAAACCGGGCGACATCCTTGGGCACGAGTTCATGGGTGTGGTCGAGGACGTCGGCAGCGCAAGCAATCTGAAAAAGGGCCAGCGCGTCGTCGTCCCGTTCACGATCGCGTGCGGCGGATGCTATCACTGCCACAAACACCAATACTCGGCCTGCGAGAACGGCAACCCGGCCGACAACCAGGATCTTGGCCGCGAACTCTACGGCCAGCCGATGAGCGGGTTGTTCGGATACAGCCATCTCACGGGCGGTTATTCCGGGGGACAGGCCGAATATGTGCGGGTGCCGTTTTCCGATTTCGGCCGTCTCGTGATTCCGGACGACAGTATCGAGGACGACAAGGTGCTGTTTCTCAGCGACATCCTCCCGACCGGCTGGATGGGCGCTGAAAACGCACAGATCGAGCCAGGCGACACGGTGGCGGTGTGGGGCTGCGGGCCGGTCGGTCTGTTCGCCGTGCAGTCGGCTTTCCTCATGGGAGCGGAGCGCGTCATCGCGATCGACCACTTTCCCCATCGACTGGAGTTGGCGAAGAAATTCGGCGCCGAGACGATCAATTTCGAAGAGAGCAAGGTCTACGAAGCGCTCCAGGACATGACCGGCGGGATCGGGCCTGATGCCTCGATCGACTGTGTTGGGCTTGAGGCGCACGGCGCCTTCGCCGACAACATCATCGATCAGATTAAGGTCTCAACCTTCTTGGGCACCGACCGCGCCCATTCAATCCGGCAGATAATCATGGCAACGCGGAAGGGCGGACGTATCTCGATGCCGGCCGTCTACGGTGGCTTCGTCGACAAGTTCCCGCTTGGTGCCTTCATGGAGAAGGGCCTGACGCTCAAGACCGGGCAAACCCACGTCCAGAAATATCTGCGGCCGCTCTACACCGCGATTGCGGAAGGGGCGATCGATTCAACCTTCCTGATCAGCCATCGCATGGGGCTCGATGCCGGGCCGGACGGCTACCGTTTGTTCCATGACGAGCAGAACGAATACACCAAGATCGTGCTGAAACCAGGGCAGCAGCTCGCGACTGGGACGCCCGGATGAGGTTCTGCAGCACGGAAGAATGCGGGTGTGTAACAACCTCCATCGAGTAAAAAAGCGAACGTTTCTGTTGTCTTGGGGAACCTTCCGGCCATCCCGTCACAGAATGATCCGCCGCGTCGCTGCATACTCTGTGCTTCGAGAGAGAGGGCCTGTCTCCCGATCTGGTTCAGAGCGTGGAAAGGCGCAGAACTGCAGCCTGCGCATGCAGGCTCCCAAGAGGCACGGGAAAGTGGGAGACTAGCTGGCGGTGCTGTCAGTCGGATAACAACTTGTCTCCGGTAGACGCACCGAGGGCCGGATCAGCTGTAATTCAGGCCGCGAGATTTTGCCACTCGTCCAGCGCGGCCGAGCGGCGTTCCTTGTAAGTCTGGCGATCGACGAGGTGGCGTTCCGAGTTGAAATGGTTGTGCAGGGAGGCGTGAACGGAGGCGAATTTCTGCAGCGATTTCATCCTTCGGAACCTGAGCATCGCCCGCTCTCGCCTGCGCAGAGGAAGGTGACTGTTTTCAACTCGGTTGTTCGACCACCGGCCCGTCTCGCGACGATCCTGATTGCCCAGTTCCTTCATCGCTGCCGGGTAGGGTAGCAGCCCATCGGTAACGATCGCCTCGGCCTTTCCATGCCGTTTCAGTGCCTTCTTCATGAAGGTCAACGCCGCAGATTTGTCCCGTTTCTTCGTAACGAAGGACTCCAGCACTTCGCCTTCGTGATCGACGGCGCGCCACAGGTAGACCATCTCGCCGTTCGTCTTCACGTACATCTCGTCGAGGTGCCAGCGCCAGTGCCGAAAGCCTCGCATGTGGCCCACACGCCGCCTGCGGATCTCGGCTGCAAACATCGGCTCGAACCGGTTCCACCACAGGCGAACCGTCTCGTGGCAGAAGTCATAACCTCGCTCGAACAGCAGGTCTTCGACGTTCCGCAGCGACAGCGGATACCGCACGTACAACATCACCACCATGCGGATGATTTCAGGCGACGAGTGGAAATAGCGGAACGGGTTGCTGACCTTGCTCATCCCCGGCCGCCAGCAGCGGGTCGGCCACCAGACCATCCCTTTGACGGGACCGACCGCCGCTTTCGCGAAGTGGAAAGCTGCGTCCGTCGGTGAGGAAGGAAAGATCGGCCTCGGGCCGCTGAGCGACTACCAGAGGTTAGTCTGACAATCCCGACTCTCCTTTTGCCATGCCTCGCCTAAACCATGTTTGAGCACTCCCTAGACTCAAATCAAGACAGTTCTCAATCTGCGAGACGGGCACCTCCCAAATAAAATGGGCCTCTTCGTCGCTCGGGCTTTCAATGAGGTGGGCGTCCATCCTTACGGCCCCATGACGCTCCGGCTCAATGACAATCTGGAAAGTTTCACCCACTTCGCTCGATATATAGAAATATCGACGTTCGGGGCCGCTACTTTCCTTGGCTAGGTGGATACCAAGTTTGGCCGCCCACCGCTGTAATTTCGACCCTATCCTATTGTAAGACATAACTTTGACCGATCACTAGTAAGCAGGAGATTCACAGAAGAGTAAGCATAGAAATGCCCCAACCGGCGATAGGAAGAAGAAAGAACGGGTCGGTCCGACGGGATTGGGATGAGCTTGGTCGGGGGTGAGTGGCTGACCACTCCGAGAATACCGATCCCATCCTTGCTGACCTGGAAGTTGAACCTTCCAGTAGCCTTTGGAGCCAGGAGGGCCTCCCTCGGATTCTGGCGGCACCCATTGAGCTTGAGGCCTGGGTCCACTCGGCTGTTTAGGCCCCTGATAGCTTCCGGGCCTGTTTCCAGGAGTTGTAGGCTTTTCGGTATACGGACCACCAGGCAGATTTGACGGCGGAATAGTCGCCTGCGCTATTTGCGACTGTCCAGTGACACCGTTGGCAATCTCACCAATTGGTTTTTTACCGTCACTCTCTCTATGACCAAAAACATCTATCTCATTATCCTTATCCTCATCATTGCCGTTATCACAAGCGGGAGGTGGCGCAGCTTCTTCGCCCTGGGTCGCGGGCGGAGGTCCTTGAGTACATGCTTTTACCTTCGCCAACCCGGTCGGATCGCTGCTGTTGACCGAATCATTTGCAACATAGGCATATAGGTTGATCTGGTCGTCAAAACCGACTGGATCAGTCTGCAGAAACCGGCCTAACGTCGGGGAATAAATCCGCGCCTTGTAGTAATACATGCCGATTTCAGGCAGATTTATCTGCCCCGTGTACTGAAATCTCCCGCTGTTCCCTGCGGACGGAATCCCATATTCATCATAGCTGTTGATGGAAATCCCCGCTCCGCCCGCATCGGAGACGGATACAACACTTCCTTGATTATCCGCCCGCAGGGACCGCCTGCTCGAACCGGTCACGGTCGAGCCTTCATACCACACCAACGGTTCATCCACGTTGGCGCCATGAACATAACGCCGCAGCAGTGTAGTGCCGGAATACTCCGCGACCAGCGCGTCCCCGTCATAAAGCAATTGCGTCGTCGCGCTTCCGCTTGTCTGGGCAAGCCTGCCCAGCGGATCATAGGCCAACCCGGCAATCGAGCTCCCAGTCGTTGCCGCAGGACAAGTGGTCGACACTGCGGCTCGGGCCTCGGTCAACCGGTTTTCCCGATCGTACCGGTATACCCAGGTTCCATCCGAGGTTAGATTCCCATTGTCATCGTAGCAAAACGATGCCGGCCCGGCGCTGGTATACTGGTTGAGACCATTGACTGCATAGGATCGACTGACATTTACAGCTCCATCCCAGCTGTAGGAATTGTTGTCGATCGAGCGCGTGAGAAGCTGATTTGCGGGATTGTAGGCCGTGAAGCTGTACGTCACATCCTGGCCCGTCGATGCGAGATCATGGCTGATCGTGGCCAAGCGCGTCATGCTGTCATAAGTGTAGGCTGTGTCAGCGCCTCCCGAAAGCGAGGAGCGCTTGCCTTGAGAGTTGTAGCCCATCGTCACTAGTGTGGTGCCGCCGTTCTCGGAAATCGAGATATTCCGATCCAGCCCATCATAAGCGTAGACGAAATAATTCCCGTCGGGATGGGTTATGCGTGTCCTGTTTAAATCTGCGTCATACTCGTAGCTGAGTGTCCTGCTTGTCCCCCCGACATTGCTAGTGCTCGAAGTCGGGCGTCCGAGATCGTCATAGACCCTCGTTATCCCCTGGCCCGAAGCGTATCCAAACCGGGCGGAAAGCTGCAGACCTCGAAGGTCATAGCTATAACAAACATCGTTGGTGTCGCTCGCAAGCGTATAGCAATTGCCGGTCGAAGTCGCGGCGGCACTGCCAGCGGGATCCGGGACCCGTTTCTGGATCATGCGATCCAGCTCATCATACGCGTAAGTGAGCGTCGTCCCATCCCGCTTTTGAAGCGATGTGCGGTTACCGTTCTCATCATAACCGTATTGTTCGAAGTCGGTGGTCGATGTCGAACCAACCGTGGTTTTGGAAGGAAAGCTCCATTTCTGAAGCCGGTCGAAACCATCGTATGAAAAGCCTGCAAGGTTGCCATTGGCATCCGTCACTGTGAGCTGTTTGTCGGCCGTGCTGTAGGTGTAGGTCACGTAATCCTGCTGCAGGCTCGTACCCAGCGCCTGCTGGATTTTCATCGGCCGGCCAGCTGAATCATAGGTAGTCTTCGTTATCCGGTCGGGACCGAACGCATTGGAACCGCTCCCCTGGGTGCCCAGCGTGCAGGGATCTGCAGGCAGGCTCGTGAAGATCGCGGGGTTCATCCGCACCGCAGTGCAGACACCGCGCCCCATATTATCATAGCTGAACTGGATCGCGGTTTTAATAGATCCACCGGCCGAAACCGTCTCCTTGAGCTTCTGTCCCAGCACATCGTAGCTGATGTCCCGTGTCTGGAAGATGGTGAACCCTGTCCATGCGGATGGAGCGACACTGTCCGACTGGTAGGAGGCCAGTTCCCCCGTCTCCACCTTGATCAGCCGTCCATCCGTGTCGTAGGTGTTCCGCACGGCCGCAAAGGCAATCGGGCCGGTACCGTCCGGATCGGGGCTGATCCTGCCCACCACCCGCCGTAAGACATCGTAACGGACATAGCTGGTAAAGGCGCTGGAGGTGGATTGGGCCTCAGCCCGTTCACAGCCGATTCCTGCAAAAGCGATAGCAGTTGCCATGCAAAGGGATGCAATGTGCTTCATGATCCCTTCCTCAGGAGCAGGTGCTGAGCGCGGCGCGCGGCTTGGTTTCGGCGATCTGGTTCCCGACCTGGTCATAGCGGTAGCAGGTGCGGACGGGCGCGGAGTCTGCGTCATCGACCACCCCCTCGAGCTCATGATTCGTGCGCGAGGATGAGGTCGAGGCGGTGTAGACGAAGTTCGTCCGGTCGCGGGATCCGGACGCACAAGTATAGGTAAAATCGACCGTCGTGCCGGTCACCGTCGATGTCAGGCAGGTATCCTTGCTCGTGAGATAGTACGCAGAAACAAGCGTAATCCCTGAAGGCGCTACAACCCCGGGAGCCGGATAGAACGAGGAATAGGTGTTCCGGACCACGGCACGGACATTATTGGCGTCCGCAGGCGAAAGGACAACGATCGGTAGCCCGTGAGCAGCGTCATACTGGTAGTCCGTGCGCGAGCCCCGAGCATCGATCGTATAGCTCGGCTTGTTACAATACCGGAAATTCGTTAAATCACAGGCCGGAAAGCTAGCGGATTCAACCAGCGCGGTTTCCGTCGACCCGGTTTTTGGGGTCGTAGTAGTTTGCGTTGCATTGCCTCGATCATCGAGAACGAATGTTATGGTCTTTCCCTCGGCGTCCGTTGAACTGGCAAGGCGACCGGTGTCATATGTATAGGTCAGCGTTCGCGAGAGAGGCCTGTCGATTGTCGTTGGCGAGCCCATGGTCGCACCGTCAAAGCCCGCGGTGAATTCATAGGCGGTTACCGAACCATCAGGCGCAGTCACTGTCGTGGTCGGCTTCCGTCTCGGATATGTAGAGCAATAGCCAATGTCGTACTGCGTAGCTTGGAGAAGTGCGTCCGTCTGCTGGGTGACCTTGCCCTCTTCGCAATCCCCGTTACCACTGTAGGCCGCGTAAGTGTTCTGCAACAGCTTGACCGTCGGCGCATCTGCGTAAGCGGCCGAGCTCATGCGATGACCGGCTGCTGCATACTCGTAATTCAGAACTCGCCCCTGCGTGTTCGTGAACGAGGTCATCCGGTAAAGGGTATCGCCGATGATGTTGGTGCCAACGTTGGTCCAGCCATAGCTCACGCTTGCAAGCGTGCCGGTGGAGCAACTCGTCACGCCAGATACACATCCCGAGCGGAAAGCGGTCACCGACGTAAGCAGGTATCTCTGGGCGAGGTCTCCGCTTGTCAGCGAGGGGTTCATATAGCCAAACTGGAGGCCATATCCGCGCGAATTGACCACCGAAATCAATCTGCTTAGCGAAAACCCGGTCCACGGCTGGTTGTCGTAATTGAATACCATGCTCTCGCCATTTGCCATCACCGCATAGACCGGAACCCTGCAGTATCCGCCGCAACCGATACCTGTCCCGTCGTCGCCGTTTGCAGCGAAGAATATCTGATCGCCAGCCTTCGACCTGAACTCGAGCATTCCGCCGCTGTCGAACACCTGGGCCCCGTCCAATGCGTCACTGGTCCAGGTCCGTGCGGTGCCCCAGGCGACGTACGATCCCGAAAAACTGTGGACCCCGTCGAAGGCCTTAACCGTCAGCTTGTTTGGGTTCAGCGCCGTGCACGGAAAACAGTACGCGGTCAGGCGCAGATTGTTCGTCACGTAGGCTTGGTCAGCCTGAAATGGATATTGGCCGTTTTCGCGGACCAGATCGAGCCTTGCGGGGAATTCGCCGCTCCCGACCGAAATGTCTTTTGAGAAGAGCTTGAACTGCCCGGTAAAGATATCGACCCCGCCCGAAGTGTAGAGGTCGAACTCCTTTTTATCCGGAATCTCCTGCGCGTGAGCAGGAACTGCCATGAGCAATGCGGCGACAAGCGTGAACCATATCCTACGCAAATAAGTCATTTCGTGGCCCCCTGGAACCCGGCGGCAGGCGCAGGCGCGCCGCACGTTGTAGAACACGTAATTGGCAATGCTCCGCGGAGAGCCTGCGTCGAGAGCCCCGTTTTTTGAGATACCCTCACTCACTGGATCGTCACCGTGCCGTTTGTGATGTTGTTGCTAACGCTCCAAGACCAGGTCGCGATGGTTCCGGACGTTGAATAGGTTGCCGATGCCCGGTTTAGCGTTCCAACACCCGGAACTGTTATCGAAGTCCATCCAGAATTTGGCGGAACGGGACTCCCGTACATAGATAGAAAAACCGTCCAAACACCATTATCCCTTTGCATGAAGAGAGATGTTACAGTGTAGGAATTATACGATGTATTACTCAGAGAACCATTTCCAGCAACATAGCCGCGGTCCAGACATCTCGTTCCGCATTCATATTCGCCCAGCGTAAGCGTTGAAGACCATGCATCGTTATCGACGATGGTACCGACGCTAGTTGCATCGGCTAGCGTCGCCGGGCTTGTGGGGCTGGAGAGCGTGACATTGAGCGTCTCGTTGGCTTCAGACGTCGTGTCATTCGTCGTGCTGACCGAGATGGCCTTGCTGGTCTGTGCCGCAGTGAACGTCAGCGTGCCGCTGGCGGCGGTGTAGTCCGATCCGGCAGTCGCGGTGCCATTGCTGGTGGCATAATTGACCGACAACGAGCTCGATGTGGTTCCGGACTTGGTTACCGTGAACGTCAGCGTGCCCCCTTCAGTCACGCTCGCGTCAGAGATCGCGAACGTTACATCATTGTCGTTGATCGTGCCGATACCGGTAGCATCGAGCAGCATTGCCCCCGACGGGCTCGATAGCGTCACCGTCAATGTCTCGGCGGATTCAATTGCGCTGTCGTCGGTAGTCGCAACCGTGATGGTCTTGCTCGTCTGGCCGGCGGTGAAGCTGAGCGTCCCCGAAGCGGCGGTGTAGTCGCTACCCGCGGCGGCCGTTCCGTTCGACGTGGCATAACTCACGGTCGACGTGCCGGTGGTCACACCGGTGCGGGTCACCGTGAAGGTCAGCGTCCCGCCTTCGGTCGCGCTTGCATCGCTGATCGCAAGGCCGGTGTCGTTGTCGCTGATCGTACCCGTGCCGGTCGCCGTGGTGATGGTGGTATTTGCTGAGGGACTCGACAGTGTGACCGTCAGCGTCTCGGCAGATTCGATGGCAGTATCGTCGATCGTCGCGACCGAGATCGTCTTGCTGGTTTCGCCGACGGCAAAGCTCACCGTGCCCGAGGCGGCAGTGTAATCGCTTCCCGCCGTGGCGGTACCGTTCGCGGTCGCATAGCTTGCGCTGGCAGCAATCGCCGTATTGCCCGAACGCGTGACTGTGAAGCTCAGCGTCCCGCCTTCGGTCGCACTGGCATTGCCGATCGCCAGGTTCGTTGGCGCTACATCATTGTCGTTGATCGTCCCGATGCCTGTCGCGTTCGCAATCGTCGCTCCGCTGGAGGCGTTCGACAGGGTCACACTCATCGCCTCGGCAGACTCAGCTACCGCGTCGTCGATCGTGGTGATCGAGATTGTCTTGGTCGTCTCGCCCGCGGCAAAGTTCAGCGTACCCGAGGCTGCGGTGAAATCGCTGCCTGAAGTCGCGGTGCCGCCTGCCGTCGCGTAATCAACGCTCACCGCGCTGGTGGTCGTACCCGAACGGGTGACCGTGAAGCTTAGCGTCCCCCCCTCAGTCACGCTGGCATTTCCGATCGAGAGCGTTGCCGAAAGAACACCAGTGACCGTCTGGTTTGTGCGGTTTCCGGCCGGATCGTAACTTGTGGCGGTTGTCTGACCGTCATTCACATCGCCAGCGCTCTGCGTCTGCGTCAGGCGGCCCAACGCATCATATGTATAGGTTTTTGTTTCAGTGGCCGAAGCCAGAGATGGCAGAAATATGAGTGCGCAAAGCACCCCGATAACCTTGCGCGCCGAAATAACGCGCAAAACCGCGACCGCGCGATCGCGCACAAAACCAAACACGCCAGAAATGGCCATGCCCCTGAGCCCCCGAAGAACAGGGCTGACTGAACGAATCAGCCCCTCAACGAAAGATAACATCCGTTACTGACCGCTCGCCGTCCAGCAGAACTTATTACGTATTCGCTGGTATATATTACCGACGCAGCAATTGCCGACGCAGCTCATCACAGAGGGGCGACGAGCCCCGTGGTGTTAGGATGCTTGATGAAGGTGCTGGCAAACCAAATGCGGCGATTTGTAAGGGTGTAGTGTAGGGCGCCGCGATGCCTCGTCCTCGCAAGCGCGATGCCCGCTCAAACTGTTTAACTCATCGCCTGAGGTCATCCGCTTCGTCGTCCTGACGTACGTCCGGTTTCTGCTCAGCCTGCGGAATGTCGAGGATCTGCTGTTCGAGCGCGGCATCGACGTCTGCCACGAGACCGTCCCCTTCTGGTGAACCGTTTCGGTCCGATTTTCGCTGATATCCGCCGGCAGCGCATGAGCCGGATGCGCGGCTTCGGGCACTGGAAGTGGCATCTCGATGAGGTCTATGTGATGATCAATGGCGAGATGCACTAGCTTTGGCGCGCCGTCGATCAGGAAGGCGAGGTCCTGGAAAGCTACGTCACCGGGGCCCACGACAAGGATGCTGCTCTGCGATTCATGAAGAAGACGCTCAAGCGCCATGGCCGGATTGAAACGATCACCACCGACGGCCTGCGATCTACAAGGCGGCCATGAAGGAACTCGGAAACGAGCAAAGCAGGAGGCGACAGGGACGCGAACAACCGCTGTGAAAAATGCGCATCTACCATTCGCCGGCGCGAGCGGGCGATGCTGCGGTTTCGGCAGTTGAAAAGCTTAAAGAAGTTCGCCTCAGTCAACGCCAACGTCTACAAGCACTTCAATCACAAACGCCACCTTGTCGATTGCGGCTTGCAAACACGCGTTGTTCCTCACGCACTCTCACGTAATCTAAACGCCCAGTGTCAGTTTGCCGCATTTATTTCCATTTCCGGTTGCTATCGTTCGATTTGCGATGAAGGTAGAAACGAGAATCGCGCCAACCGGGACGCGCGATGAGGGGGCGCAGTGGCAGAAGAGTTACGCCGTGATACGCTGTTCGTAGCGCTTACCCGCCCGCAGATGTTTGCGGGCGTGACCTACAGCTACTTCGTCATCAACGCGATCCTGACGGTCGAGCTGTTCCTGATATTCAAGAGCTTCAAGGTACTGCTCGCCGGGCTTGTGATCCATCTCGTTGGCGCGCTGGTCTGCCTTCGCGAACCGCGCTTCTTCGATCTGTGGATTTCACGCGTGCGTAATTGCCCGCGGGTCAAAAACTTCGCGTTCTGGCAATGCAATTCCTATCGTCCCTGACGCGGCCGGCCGCTCCTCGCGCCCCGGCCGGACCGGGCTCGGCTCGATTTGCGGGGCGCGAGAAGCCGGCGGGAGCGCATCTGCCCTACGCCTGCCACATCGACGACGTCACCCTCGAGACCCGTGACGGGCTGCTTATGCAGACGATCCATCTGGGCGGGCTGCTCTTCGAGACCGCCGACAGCGACGAACTCAACTACCGCGCTGAGCTGCGCGACGCGATGCTGCGCGCAGTCGGTTCGTCGCGCTTTGCGGTCTACCACCACGTGATCCGCCGCCGTGCGGACGTGGCGCTCGATGCGGACTACGCCGACGATTTCTCGCGCAACCTCGATGCCCGCTGGCGACGGCGGCTCGAAGCCAAGCAGATGTACGTCAACGAGCTGTTCTTGACCATTGTGCGGCGGCCGCTGCAGGGCCGGATCGGGATCGCCGACCGGGTGCGTGATATGTTCGCGCGCGGGATCGAACAGCGCGGCGCGGTGCTCGCGGCTGAGCGGCGCGCGCTCGATGCGGCGCGCGAGGCGCTGATGGCGGCGCTCGGCCAATATGCGCCGCGGCTGCTGTCGGTCTACGAGACACCGCAGGACGGCTTCCGCTCCGAGCCGCTCGAATTTCTTTCCTGCTTGTTCAACGGCGAGATGCGTCCGGTCGCGCTGCCGCATGGCGACATCGGCATGCACCTGCCTTGGCGCCGGATCAGCTTCGGGCAGGATGCAGTGGAGCTTGCCGCGGCAGGACAGAGCAAACGCCGCTTCTCCGCGCTGGTCTCGATCAAGGATTATCCGTCGCAGACGATGCCCGGCATGTTCGACGAGCTCTACCGCCTGCCGTTCGAGATGCAGGTGAGCCAGAGCTTCGCCTTCGCCGAACGCGGTCAGGCGCTGGGGCGGATGAACCTCGCGCTGCGCCGGATGAAGTCCGCCGAGGACGACGCACTCTCGCTCCGCGATGAGCTTTACCTCGCCAAGGACGATGTCGCCGCCGGGCGCGCTTCGTTCGGCGAGCACCATTCGACGATCGCGATTCAGTCCGACGATCTTGGGCGGCTTAACCGCGAGGTTGCCGAGGTGATCGCGATGCTCGCCGATCTCGGAATCAACGCGGTGCGCGAGGATGTTGCGCTGGAGCCAGCCTTCTGGGCACAGTTCCCCGGCAACTTCAAATATATCGCAAGGTCGGGAATGGTCTCGTCGCGCAATTTCGCCGGAATGGCGAGCATGCACAATTTCCCGGTCGGCCAGGCGCGCGGCAATCACTGGGGCGATGCGGTGACCCTGTTCGAGACCACCGCGGCCGGGCCCTATTTCTTCAATTTCCATGCGCATGACCTGGGCAATTTCACGATCATCGGCCCCTCGGGATCGGGCAAAACGGTCGTGCTCAATTTCCTGCTCGCGCAGGCGCGCAAGTTTGCGCCGAGGATCATCTTCTTCGACAAGGACCGCGGCGCCGAGTTGTTCATCCGCGCAATCGGCGGACAGTACGACCGGCTGCGACCGGGTGAACCCTCGGGCCTCAATCCGCTCCAGCTGCCCGACACGCCGGCCAACCGCCAGTTCCTGATCGAGTGGCTATCGCTGCTTGCTGGCGGGACGGACAGCGAGGAGATGGGCCATATCCGCGACGCGATCGAGGCGAGCTACGTTGAGCCTCCGGCCCGCCGCCGGTTGCGCCACCTTGTGGAGCTGTTCCGCGGCTACAGCCGCCCGCGGTCTGACGATCTCTATGCGCGCCTCAGGCCGTGGTGGGGCGAGGGCGAGCAGGCTTGGCTGTTCGACAATGCCGAGGACCAGACCGATCTTGACGCCGAGACGGTCGGGTTCGACATGACCGCGATCCTCGACGATCCGAAACTGCGCACGCCGGCGCTGTTCTATTTCTTCCACCGGGTCGAGGAACGGCTCGACGGCACGCCGTCGATCGTGGTGGTCGATGAGGGGTGGAAGGCGCTCGACGACGAGGTCTTCATCCGCCGGATCAAGGACTGGGAAAAGACCATCCGCAAGCGCAACGGGGTGGTCGGGTTCGCGACCCAGAGCGCGCAGGATGCGCTGGAGAGCAGGATATCGAGCGCGATCATCGAACAGGCCGCGACGCAGATATTCATGATCAACCCGAAAGGCCGGGCGGAAGACTACATCAACGGCTTCGGCCTGACCCCGCATGAGTTCGACCTCGTCCGCACGCTGCCGGACAATTCGCACTGCTTCCTGATCAAGCACGGCAACGACAGCGTGGTCGCGCGGCTGGACCTGTCGGGTGAGCGCGAGATCCTGACCATCCTCTCGGGCCGCGAAAGTACGGTGCGGCTGTTTGACGAGCTGGTCGAGGAGACCGGCTATGCGCCCGACAAGTGGCTCAAGACCCTGCTGGAAATGGCGGCATAATGGCCTGTCCCGCAGTCACCACCGGCCAGGGATTCCTGACCGAGACCTTGAGTCACCTCGACTGCCAGGCGCAGATCGTTGGCAGCTACGGCTTTCAGTCACTCGCCAATAGCGGCTCGCCCGCCTCCAGCCTGCTAACCGCGCTGCTGACGCTCTTCGTGGCACTGTTCGGGATCCGGCTCCTGTTCGGCAGACGGGTCGGTCCCGGCGATGCAGTCGGGGCGGTGCTCAAAATCGGGATCGTACTGACCCTTGCGCTCAGCTGGCCAGCATTTCGCACGCTCGCCTACGATACCGTGCTGCATGGTCCCGCGCAGCTCGGGGCGACGATCGGCGGCGATGCCCTACCTGAACTCGGCGATGGTCTTGCGGGGCGCCTGCAACAGGTCGATGACGGGATCATCGCTCTGACCCAGGTCGGCTCGGGGCGGCAGGTCGGATCGCTCGATGTACCTGGCGAGCAGCCGGGATCGTTCCAGGGCATCGCGCTGCAGGACGAGAGCGCGCTCGGCTATGGCCGGACCATATTTCTTGGCGCGACGATCGGCATGCTCGGCGCGCTGCGTATCGCGGCGGCGCTGCTCCTCGCGCTGACCCCGGTGATTGCCGGACTGCTGCTGTTCGATGTGACCCGCGGGATATTTGCCGGCTGGCTGCGCGGGCTGGTCCTGACCGCGCTCGGGTCGCTCGGTATCTCGCTGCTGCTGGCAATCGAGGTCGCGGTGATGGAGCCCTGGCTCGAGGACGCGCTGAACCGGCGCACGCTCGGCTATGCGACACCGGGAGCGCCGACCGAGCTGCTCGCGCTTTCGCTGGGCTTTGCGCTTGCAGGGTTTACCTTACTCGCGGTGCTGACGCGGGTCGCGTTCCAGAACAGCTGGCCGATGGCGAGCTGGCTGCAGCCTGCGGTACACGCGGAGCCTGTTCCGACCGAGCGGACTGTCCCGGCGGTGCTCGACCGATCGAGTGATCTTCCGGTCCATTCACGCGCCGTGGCGGTGAGCGAGGCGATGATGGCGACGATCCGGCGCGAGGAGCGCTTCGACGATCGCCGCGAGGGCCGGCGCCTGAGTGAAGTGGCGGTGCGGGGTGGCGGGCCGGTTACGGCGACCGCCGGCGGGGCCGGAGGAGCCCAGGCGCTCGGCAGCTCCTATCGCCGGAACAGCCGCCGGGCTTCCGGCGCCCATCAGCGCAGGAACGACACGCGATGAACGACCTGCGCAATGAAAAGCTTGAGGATTATTACGAGGCAGCCGAAAGCTGGTCAGCTGACCGCAACGCCGCGCAGGACCGTTCGCGGCGGACCGCATGGATCGTCGCGGGCGTCGCCGCGGCCGTGGCGCTGTTCGAGGCGATTGCGCTGGTGCTGCTGATCCCGCTCAAGAAGGAAGTGCCCTATACGCTGCTGGTCGATCGGCAGACCGGCTATGTGGAAGCGCTCAGACCTCTTGAGCAGCGCACGCTTACGCCCGATGCCGCGCTGACCCGTTCGTTCCTCGTGCAGTACGTGATCGCGCGCGAGAGCTTCGATGCGGAGACCCTGCAGGAGAACTACCGCAAGGTCGGCCTGTGGTCCGCCGGCGAGGCGCGCGATCGCTACGTATCGCTGATGCAGGCGAGCAATCGGGAAGGACCGCTCGCGACCCTGCCGAAGGCGGCACGCGTCGATGTCCGTATCCGCAGCGTCTCCTCGCTGCGCCCCGACCAGTCGCTGGTGCGCTTCGACACGGTGCGGACCGACCGCGGGAGCAGCGCCGAATATGTCGAGCACTGGGCGGCGGTGATCAACTTCCGCTTCAGCGATGCCGGGATGAGCGCGGAGGATCGCCTGGTCAATCCGCTCGGCTTCCAGGTCATGCGCTACCGCAAGGATCCCGAGACGCTTCCGGTGGTGAATGAGGTGCAGGCTACCCCTCCGGGCGTTGCCGCTCCGGCAGCAGCGCCGCAGCCGGGGCCGACGCCGTGAAGCGTGTCCTCGCCGCCCTCGCGCTGGCGCTCGTTCCGGTGGCCGCATCCGCGCAGGTATCGCCTTCGCCGTCGCTGGAGGATCCGCGGCTGCAGACCATCGTCTACCAGCCCAACATGCCGGTGCGCCTGGTCACGTTTCCGCAAGGAAGCCTCACGCTGATGTTTCATCCCGGTGAGCAGATCAAGCGGGTGGTGCTGTCGGACGGCGCTGCATTCACCGCCGCGGTGATGGAACGCGGCGACACGATCGCGATCACGCCCGCGCGGACCGGAGCGACCGCGACACTGAAGGTCGAGACCGACCGGCAGAACTACGAGTTCTCGCTCGAGACCGGGCAGGGCCTGGCCGCAGCCTATCTGGTCAGGTTCGTCACCGGCAAGGATGCCGCGGCCGCATCGTCGACTTCGCAGCCGGCGCCGGGCGCAACGGTCCATTCCTATCACCTGGCAGGATCGCGGGTGCTGCGGCCGGACGCGATCAGCGATGACGGGCTGCGCACCTTCATCGAATGGAGCGACGGCCGCGCGCTGCCGGCGGTGTTCGGGGTCGGTCCGTCCGGCGGTGAGGAACTGGTTGCGGGTTACATGCGCCAGGGCAGGCTGGTGATCGACCGGGTCTATCCCGAACTCGTATTCCGGTTCGACAAGGAAAAGGCCACTGCGACGCGCAAGGCGGGGCAGAGCTGATATGAGCGACGCGGCAGCCACAAATGGACAGGAATCCGCCGATCTGCGGCCCGTGGTGCGCACCTCCGGCGCCGGCAATGCCGGGCTGTGGATATTCCTCGGCGCGCTTCTGATTGGCGGGCTGTTCCTGTTCCAGGCGCTTTCCGCCCGGCGGCTCGAGTTCGCCGAGCCGGAGACCCGGTATCAAAGCGGCGGGGGCACGATCTCCTCGCTTCCGCCGCTCGACGTGCCGGCACAGTTTGCCGTGGAGCAGGCGGTTGCACCGCCGCTTCCCCCGGCAACGCTTCCGCCGCCGCCCTCGGGCCGGGCGCCATACTTTCCCGAGCGCGCGGTGACCCGCGTGGTGCAGGCGCCGCCGGCGCAGCGTGAGGCTTTTCCCGGGTTATCGCCGCAGC
The DNA here is from genome assembly GCA_029202985.1 of Candidatus Andeanibacterium colombiense. Lineage (GTDB taxonomy): Bacteria > Pseudomonadota > Alphaproteobacteria > Sphingomonadales > Sphingomonadaceae > Andeanibacterium > Andeanibacterium colombiense. The sequence goes on from CP119316.1 coordinate 3,171,513, forward strand.
CACCGGCCGTTTTCCCCGGCGCGCCGTTACCGGGACCATCGGTAGTTTACGATGCCAGCATCGGGTCCCGCGTATCCGCTGCGCCAGGCCCGGCGGCCCCGGCAAGCGCCGCCGCCGATGAGCGCGTGCTCGCGACCAGGCTCGCCAACCCGTCGGTCACCGTGCCCAAGGGCACCATCATCCCCGCCGTCCTCGAATCCGCCCTGGACTCAACCCGGGCAGGGCAGGTGCGGGCGGTCGTCTCGCGCGATGTGATGGGGTTTGATGGCTCGAAGGTGCTGATCCCGCGCGGCAGCCGGCTCTACGGCGAATACGCTTCCGACCTCAATTACGGGCAGAACCGGGCGCTGGTGCGCTGGACCCGGCTGCTGCGGCCCGATGGCGCGATGATCAATCTGGACTCTCCCGCGGCCGATCCGCTCGGGCGCGCCGGGGTAAAGGGCAAGGTCAACAGCCACTTCTGGGCGCGGTTCGGCTCGGCGATCCTGCAGACCGTGCTCGACATCGGGGCCGGCGTCGCGACCCGGAAAGTCGATGATGCGCTGGTGGTCGCGCTTCCCGGAAGCACGCAGAACCTCAGCAAGGTCGCGACCGAAGGGCAGTCCCAGGTGGTGCCGACGCTGACAATCAAACAGGGCACCAGCCTGTCGGTATTCGTCGCGAAGGATCTCGATTTCTCGCCGGTGGAGCAATGAGCGAAGTGCTGGATGGCGGCGTCTATCTGGACAGCTTCCTTGCTCCGCTCAGCCCTTATCTGGCCGAGCCGCTGGTCACCGACATCTATGTAAACCGCCCGGGCGAGATCTGGACCGAAACCCTCGGCGGTGCGATCGAGCGCCACGCCTGCGCCGCGCTTAGCGAGCCGGTGCTGATGCGGCTTGCGCGGCAAATCGCCGCGCGCAGCTCACAGGGGATCAGCCGGGAGCACCCGCTGCTCGCCGCGAGCCTGCCAGACGGCGCGCGGGTGCAGGTTGTCGCGCCGCCTGCGACCCGCGGCTACCTCGCGATGGCGATCCGCAAGCATGTCGCGGCGAAGCTCTCGCTCGCCGATTACGCAGCGGAAGGTGCGTTCGATGGGCTTGAGCCTGCCGCGCATGACTTGGGCACCGCGCCCCGGTTCCGCAGTATCGGGGGCGGCGAAGCACTTCCGTTCATCGCCGACGCGGTACAGCAGAGGCGCAATGTGTTGATCTCGGGCGGCACCTCGACGGGCAAGACGACTTTCCTCGGCGCCCTGCTGCGCGAGATACCCGCGGACGAGCGCCTGATCCTGATCGAGGATACGCCCGAACTCGACATCACCCACGACAATGCGGTCGGCCTGCTAGCCGCGCGCAGCGCTCTTAGCGAGACTTCGCTCAGCGCTGAGGATCTGCTGATCGCCGCTCTGCGAATGCGGCCCGACCGAATTATCCTTGGTGAGTTGCGCGGGAAGGAGGCTTACACCTTCCTGCGTACTGTCAACACCGGACATCCCGGCTCGATGACCACGATCCACGCGGACTCGCCGATGCGGGCGATAGAGCAGCTTGCCCTGCTGGTCCTTCAATCAGGCGCGCAGCTGCGCTGGGATGACGTGCTGAATTATGTGCGATCGAGCATCGACGTGTTCGTCCAGCTCGAACGCAGCGGCGGCCGCCGCCGGGTCAGCGAAGTAATGGTGCGGGAATGACAGTCGCCGCCTCCCTGCTCACGCCCGATGGTGAAAACGCGCTCGGGGGCGCGGCTGACTGGATCACCGGCCTTCTGGCGGGAACGCTGACCACCTCCCTCTGCGTGATTGCGGTCGCGTGTCTAGGTTTTCTGCTGCTGACGGGCCAACTCGCGATCCGGCGGGGAGGGCAGGTGATCATGGGCTGCTTCGTGCTGCTGGGCGCCTCGACATTCGCGCTTGCCTTGCGCGGACTGGGCAGCGAACTCGCCGGAGATAACCAGGCACCGGTGCCGCTGGTGATCGAACGCCAGGTTCGCCCGCCGCTGCCACCTGCAAATTACGATCCCTATGCCGGTGCCTCGCTGCGCCGGAAGGACAAGTGAAACTACCACAAAAGGAATTTAGGAATGGACCCTCAAGGCTCGGGCGTTCTGGTCAACGCTGCCACCTGGATGCAGGACACGCTGCTCGGCACGGTTGCCACCACTGTGGCGGTAATTGCCGTCGCTATGGTGGGATTTCTGATGCTCACTGGCCGGATGGACTGGCGGCGCGGGGCGATCGTAATCGTGGGGTGCTTTATCCTGTTCGGCGCGGCGAGCATCGTTGCGGGGATCCGGGCGGCATCTGCCGGGGGATAAGCGTAAGTATAACTACCCGGCGTTCCCCAGAACCCGAAAGAAGTCATTGACTTGTAACTCTGGTTAGTCATTTTTACTGAACAGGGGTTGGGGGATTCGATGGGCAACAAGCGCCTTTCGGTCGCGCGGGCGATCGGTTTTTTTGTGGCAGCAAGCTTGCCGTCATCTCTCCTCGCCAGCGAGACGATCACCTACACTTATGACGCGCGCGGGCAGGTTGTAGGGGTCGATCGCTCGGGCACGGTCAACAACGGCCAGTCGGTAGATATAACTTACGACAAGGCGGGCAATCGCACCAATTACACCGCGACAGGGGCGAGCACGACTGCAGATCTTTCGATCGGCAATGCGACCGCCACTGAAGGCGGAGACCTGGTCTTCACGGTAACCCGCTCGGGCGTAACTTCGATTGCGGCCAGTGCAAGCTATGCGACCGCGGATGTCACCGCGCTCGCAGGCAGTGACTATACTGCCGCCTCCGGTACGGTGAGCTTCGCCTCGGGCGAGACCAGCAAGACGATTACCGTCGCAACCACCGACGATGCCGCGATCGAGTCTGCCGAGACCATGACGGTTACCCTGTCAGGCGCGTCCGGCGGCGCGGCGATCGCAAGTGCGACCGGTACCGGCACCATTACCGATAACGATACGCCTCCTTCAATCTCTGTGTCGGATGCGACCGCAACCGAGGGCAGTAACCTCAGCTTCACCGTGACACTTTCAGCCGTCAGCGGGAACACGGTGACGGTTGCCTATGCGTCCGCCGATGGCACGGCGAACGCCGGGACCGACTATACCGCCGCCTCAGGCACGCTGAGTTTCGCGCCAGGCGAGATCTCGAAAACCGTCGCGGTCACGACCACGACCGACAGCTATGTCGAGTCTGCCGAGTCCATGAGTCTTGGTCTATCCTCGCCGACCAACGCGACGATCGCGGACGGCAGCGGTGCCGGTACGATCAACGACGACGGCGATCCTGATGTAACGTTCTCGATCTCGGATGCGAGCATAACGGAAGGGGGTAATCTCACCTTCCTGGTGACCAAGTCGGGCCTCACGCTCAGCACGGTCTCGGTCAGCTATGCGACGAGCAACGGAACCGCCACGGCGGGATCGGACTATACCGCTACCAGCGGAACGCTGAGCTTCAACCTGCTCGAGTACATCAAGACTATCACAGTGCCGACAACCGACGACACGGTCCAGGAAGCGCTCGAGACCCTCAACCTTACGCTGAGCTCGCCGACCGGCGGGGCGGGGCTGACGGATTACGTCGGGGTCGGCTCGATCACCGACAATGACAGCCCGACCCTGGCGATTGCGGACGCAAGCACGACCGAAGGCGGGACGCTGAGTTTCACAGTGACGCGCGGAGGAGATTCCTCCTCGGCGGTCAGCGTCAGCTATGCGACCTCCAATGGTACGGCCACGGCGGGATCGGACTACACGGCAACGTCCGGGACGCTCAGCTTTGCCTCGGGCGAGACAACCAAAACGATCAGTGTTTCGACGACTGACGATGCTGCCTCCGAAAGCGCGGAGACCCTGACGGTGACGCTCTCGTCGCCGGTCGGTGCGACGCTCGCGGATGCCACTGCGACCGGCACCATCGCGGACAACGATACCCCGGCCCAGTTTGCCATCGGTAACGCCAGCGTCGCGGAGGGCGGAACGCTCAGCTTCACGGTCACCCGTTCGAACAATACCGCCATCGCCGCCAGTGTGAACTACGCAACCGCCAACGGCACCGCGACCGCAGGCAGCGACTACACCGCTGCGTCGGGAACGCTCAGCTTTGCCGCTGGCGAGACCAGCAAGGCGGTCACGGTCACGACCACCAACGACAGCACAACCGAGTCCGACGAGACGCTGACCGTGACGCTTTCCAGTCCTTCGAGCGGGGCTACGATCACCACCGCGACCGGCACCGGAACGATCCTCGATAACGATGGCGCGCTCCTCGCGATTGGTGCGGCGAGCGCTACCGAAGGCGGGGCGTTGACCTTCACCGTGACCCGCTCCAATGTGACGACCACTGCCGTGACGGTGAACTACGCAACCTCCGGTACCACGGCCACTTCGGGTACCGACTTCACCGCAACCTCGGGGACGCTCAGTTTCGCGGCCGGGCAGACGAGCAAGACGATCACGGTCAGCACGATCAACGATACCGAGATCGAGGATGCCGAGACCCTCAAGGTGACCCTGTCCAGTCCGTCGAGCGGCGCCACGATCACTACCGCGGTCGGTGTCGGCACGATCAACGACAACGACACCGGCCTGTCGATCAACAACCGGACGGTAACCGAAGGCACCGCGTTCACCTTCACGGTAACCCGTGCGGGCGTGACCACCGGCTCGACCAGCGTGAACTATGCGACCTCGAACGTCACGGCGACGGCGGGAAGCGATTATACCGCGACCTCCGGTACGCTGACTTTCGCGGCCGGTGAGACGACCAAGACGATCACGGTCAACACGATCAATGACAGTCTCGCGGAGGCGGACGAAACGCTCAACGTCACGTTGTCCTCGCCGACGGGCGGCGCGGTGCTGACCGATGCGCTGGGGGTCGGGACCATCGAGAGCGATGAGCTGGGCTTCCTGATCTCGGACGAGAGCCACAACGAAAGCGGTTCGTTCACCTTCACGGTCACCAAGGTGGGCACGGCTACGGGGACTACAACGGTCAATTATGCGACCAGTAATGGCACTGCGACGGCCGGCTCGGACTATACCGCCAAATCGGGCACGCTGAGCTTCGCCGCGTCAATAACGTCCAAGACCTTCACCGTCAGCATCACGAGCGACACGGTTGCGGAATCCGACGAGACGGTGATCGTGACGCTCTCCAGCCCGTCCGCCGGCACGCTGATCGATGCGACGGGCGTCGGCACGATCCTCGACAATGACTGAATTCCACGGAGAAAGCCCGGTGACTGAACTCGCTGCCCCGTCTCTTCGCCCGGCCAGGTGGTTGACCTGCATCGCGCTTCTCGCGGGCGCGGCCTTGTCGCCGCTTCATGCGCAGGTGCAGGCTCCCGCGGAGCAGACCTCGCATGTCTGCAGGGTTTCCGCGGGCGACGCCGACGATACAGGTGCGCGGCCGATCTATGCCGGATGCTGGGGCACCGGCCTGATCCTGGGCGATGCAGATGAGTTCGAAAGCTTCACCAACAACGCCCTTGAGGCGACGCTGGCGGTGCTCGAACACAATGGGCGGACCCGCGTGTTGCTCTTGCGGCAGACTGTCGGCGGGCTGCCGATGGTTGAGGATCTAGGCTCCGTGCTCGCAGCGTCGAGCGGGCGGGGGCCTCTCGGTACGATTGAAGGCCTGTCCCTGGATTACAGCCAGTTCGAGAGCAGCGGCATGATAGCGGTGTCGGACGGCAATGCGGACGAACAGGGTGAGGGCCAGGCTCGCGGACACGCAACCTCGGCCCTGAGCCAGGCAGCCGAGAGCGGCGACCCTCCGGGGGTCAGTCCGGGGCAGATCGATATCGGTGCACTTATTCAGAACGATCCGGCCGGGGCGCCGGAGCAGTCCGCACAGTAAGTGCGGGCGAGGGGGACATAGATGGGCAAGGGTTTCTTCGGGCGGCTTGTTTCGACGCTTGGAATGTTGCTGGCGGCAGCGCTCTTTGCAGGCCCCGCACTCGCGGACGATCCTGTACCCGCGCCGCCGGTACGCTCGACCGTTGATGCGAACGGTGTCGATCTGACCTCAGGCCAGCTTCTGCTCGGCCGGACAGACGTATCGATCGGGCCGGATGACCATCACGGTCTGAGCTTCACCCGGCATTGGGTATCGAATGGCTGGCGCTATTCCGAGATGCCCACGATGACTGGCAGTACGACAAATCCCGTCGTCACCTGGCATGGCCAAAGTTTGATGTTTCAGTCAGTATCGGGCACCTATCGCCCGTATTTCCAGGACGGATCCAGCCTCAGCGCGGGACGCGGTCTCTTCACGGCGAGTGACGGAACCGTGGTCACATTTTCCTATACCCCCGCAAAATTCCTGCTGGATGTCAGTCAGGGCTATGCAACGAAGATTACCTATCCAGACGGCGTCGAATGGTATTTCGACTACGATATTTCGAGCTATGAGACGGGTCCAACCCTCCCTCCTGAATGCTATCAGATGCCTCTGCCATACGAGTTGCAGATCAACTGTGGCTTGCTTGCCAGCCAGTGGCAGACGTTCACCTTCATGCGCCTCGCCTCAATCAGGAGCAACACGGGCTACCAGATCAAGCTGGGCTACGCATCCGACACTATCAGTGCTGCTGACACTTATGGCTGGCAAAACCTCATCAAGGCCACCGCGCTCAACAACGCGGTCGAATATTGCGCACCGACCGGCGGCAGCTGCACCTTCTCCAACAGCTGGCCCCAAGCAACCTACAGCGGATACAACTACACAGATCCCGAAGGTCTGACCACGACCTACACGATCACGGCTGACGGTATCACCGGCATCAAACCGCCCGGCGCATCGTCGAATCTCGTCACGATCGGCTACACGAGCGGAAAGGTCACGAGCATCCAGAAGTTCGGCTCGACTTGGGGTTATGCCTATACATCGACTGCCACCACGGTAACCGATCCCGCGTCCAACACGCGGGTAATCACCTTCGATGCGGACAAGGGCGTCACTGCTGACAAAAACGAGGCAAACAAAACGACCAGCTTCGCTTACTGCGTCACTGGCGACACCAATTGCCCGGTCGGCCTGCTCAAGTCGGTCACGGCGCCCGAGGGCAACAAGGTTTCCTACGCCTACGATACGCGGGCCAACCTCATCGGTACCACTTATGTTGCCAAGAGCGGCTCGGGCCTGTCGAACATCTCAACCAGCGCATCCTATACCTCGACTTGCAGCAACCAGAAGACCTGCAATCAGCCGACCAGCAGGACCGATGCCAAGGGCAATGTTACCGACTATATGTATGACAGCACCACGGGAGGAGTGACTTCGGTAAAGCCCCCTGCCGACAGCGGCGGCACGCGACCTGAAGTGCGTTATAGCTATTCCGCCAAGCAGGCGCGCTATCTCACGGCTGCGAGCACATACTCAAACTCGGGGAGCATTTATGTGCTGACCGGCATTTCGATCTGCCGGGCAGGCACAGCGCCTTCCTGCGTCGGGACGGCCAACGAAAAGGTCACTTCAATGATCTATCCCGCATCGACCGCGACTAACAATCTTCAGCAGACACAAGTGACCACGAAGGCAGGTAATAATACGCTCTTAGCCTCCACCGCTGTGACCTATAATAGTCTTGGTCAGTTGCTCACAGTAGATGGGCCTCTCTCCGGTGCCACTGATACGACGCGAATGCGCTATAGTACCTCAGGACGTCTAGAAGGTGAAATAGCCTCTGACCCAGACGGAACCGGAACGGCGAAGCTTCCCGCGATCAAATATAACTACGATAGTTCCGGCCGATCATATCTTGTGCAGTCAGGGACCGTGACGGGCTTAACTGATGCGAATTGGACGGCTTTCTCAGAAGTGAGCCGTTTGACCACCGAATACGACATCTACAACCGTCCGGTGCGACACAAGGTTGGTACCAGTAGTACAAACTACGAGGTGAGCGACACTGTCTACGATACGATGGGCCGGGTCAGCTGTTCGATTCAGCGAATGGATCCGACCAACTGGGGCTCGATCGCTGCCACGTCCTGCACTCCGCCGCAGACCACCGGGGCCTACGGCCCGGACCGGGTGGTAAAGAATACCTACGATGCGCTCAGCCGGGTGACCAAGGCCACCAGCAGCGTGGGGATTAGTGGCGCGGCCGCGGACGACGCCATCCGGACCTTCACCGATAACGGCGAGCTTGCGACCGCAACCGATGCTGAAGGCAACAAAACGACCTATGAGTATGACGGGTACGATCGTCTGGTGCAAACCAGATATCCAAACTCAACGAAAGGCGCCGGAACCAGCTCGACCACCGACTATGAGCAGATGACCTGGGACGCCAACGGCAATGTCGCGACTTTTCGTACCCGCCGTGGCGAGACGATCGGACTCATCTACGACGATCTAAATCGACTGACGGTCAAGAATGTGCCTACACGCTCGGGCCTCGCAAGCACTTACACACGGGACGCCTACTTTGGTTACGACCTGTTTGGCGGGATGACCTATGCCCGCTTTGACAGCGCGAGCGGCGAAGGGATTACCAACACCTACGATGCCAAGGGCGAGCTGACTGGCACCACCAATAACATGGGCAGCGACTCGCGCGCACTGTCCTACGTCTATGACGTTGCCGGGAACCTTTCCCGGATCGTGCATCCCGACAACAACTATGTTGGCTACAACTACAGCGCTTCGGGTGCGCTCTCGACGATCGATCTCAACGGCACCTCGCCGCTGATCGAGATCGGTCTCGACAGCGTCGGGCGGCCGGTTGCGCTCAGGCGCTACAACACTTCGTCCTCGAGCTGGGCGCAGTCGAGCGGGGTAGCCTACGACGCGGTCTCGCGAATGGCTAGCCTGTCGCTCGATCCGGCCAGCACCAGCCAGGATGCTAGTACGACATTCAATTATAACCCGGCTTCGCAGATCGCGAGCAGCACTCGCGACAACGATACCTACGCTTGGGATGGGGCGGCTAACGTCGACCGGAACTACACCGCTAATGGGCTGAACCAGTACAGCGCGGTTGCGAGCACCAGCTTCACCCATGACGCCAACGGCAATCTGACCTCGGACGGGACGAACACCTATGTTTACGACATTGAGAACCGACTTGTAACGCGGAGTGGCGGTAGCGGCAGTGCGTCGCTTCGCTACGACCCACTTGGTCGGCTTTATGAGCTGGTCAGCGGAACAGACACGACGCGGTTCCTATACAGCGGCGATGATCTTGTTGCTGAATACGACGGAGCGGGTACGCTGTTGAGGCGCCATATCCATGGCTTGAGCGGTGGCGATGATCCGCTGGTATGGTTCGAAGGATCCGGCGTGTCGGACAGTGCGCGGCGTTATCTCTATGCCGATGAGCGCGGCTCGATCGTGGCGGTGACCGACAGCACGGGTGCGGTGATTCCGGGTGGGATCAACTCGTACGATGAATACGGCATCCCTGGCTCTACTAACAGCGGGCGGTTCCAGTACACCGGCCAAGCGTGGCTGTCGGAGCTCGGCATGTACTACTACAAGGCGCGGATGTACTCACCGACGCTCGGCAGGTTCATGCAGACTGATCCGATCGGCTATAGTGATGGGATGAATATGTATGCTTATGTTCATGGAGATCCAGCCAATGGTGTCGATCCGACTGGTTTGACTTGTGCGGATGATCCTTTTGTCCCTGGCACGGGAACCCACATTTGCGGGGTCGATCAAAGTCGCTTCAGCTCATACATTGTGGGGGGCACATTCCCGTCCGGCGGGAGCGCTCCGACCCCGGTAGGGAGCGGCTCTTATTCCGGAGGCGGAGGCGGAGGCGGAGGCGGAGGCGGGAGCTCTTCTTCTGAGGGTTATGGAGATATCGTCGTCAGCCGAACTATTACAGGGTTGTCTCAAGACAGATTGACGTATTCCTTCGATGGACCATCCACATGGGCTGGCCCGAATGACGCTGAAATTGCGTGCATTGCTGATCCGTCAGGCTGCATGCTTGTAATAGGCGCCAAGAAGTCTGCTCCGCCAATCCTGCATGTCCCCTTTTCTGACCACTTTTACGCAGATGATGGTTGGTGGGCTCGCCTTGACAGCTCTGGGTATAGTCAGGCGTTACAATCCGCGATGTCCGATATATTAACATCTGGCAGGCCAAGTGATAGGACGACGCTTGGCGCTAGGGAGGCTGGCCTTCCCGGGGGTAAGGGTGTATTCTACCAGAGATATTCGATCCCCGGCATTCCTGCTCGCTTTCCTTCCGTTTGGAATGGACCAAGACTATTTGTGGGATCAAACGGAAGATTATTCTTAGCTCCTTATCACGGCGACCCAGGGCCAGGGGTGCCGTCAGGATTTATTGAGTTAGACCCGTATCCACTTCCAGAATAATTTTAAACATATGGGCAGGTCGCAAATTATGAAATCTATTTTTGAAATAGAGTTAACGGATTATGTAAATATTTTGCGCTTTGATAAAAATGCTGCGTCCTATTTTGACTTCGATTTTTGCGAAGGCCCAATTTCCGAAAATTCTTTGTCTGAATTAGTGGAGTCTATAATAAGAAATAAATCTGAAACGATATTAATAATAAATGTTAAAAACATAAACACTTTATCTATGAATGCAATATATAGAATTATTTCTATAAAATCAGCAACAGAAGTAGAGACAAGAAATTTCGGCTATGTTGACTTGCGACTAAATATGTATATTGGAAATTCTAAGTTGCATCTAGAGTGGTGATAAATTTTTGATTGCTTTCGGCACAAAAGCGAGTTCTCTGGGACGAATAAGCCGATTGGTAAGAGGTTCGGGGAGGCGAGGCGATGTTCCGCCGTGGCAAGCCAAGTCGTCAGGCTTCGCCGGATGGCATGTTCTGCCAGAAAGCTAGACGGTGCTGTCAGACGAACTGCATCGGTTGGGTGCTGTCAGTCTAACCGCAACTCGTCTCCAACAGGCGAAATTCGCCCAAATAGATACATGGTCAGCTTACAAGGGTCTGCCACTCGGCCAGTGCGGCCGAGCGTCGTTCCTTGAATGTTTTCCGGTCTATTAAGTGGCGCTCCTGATTGAAGTGGTTGTGGACGTTCGCGTGGACTGAGGCGAACTTCTGAAGTGACTTCATTTGCCTGAACCTGAGCATCGCGCGCTCCCGTCTGCGGAAGCTCAAATGGCTGTTCTCACAGCGATTGTTCGCCCACCTCCCGATCTCCTGTTTTTCCGCGTTTCCGAGCTCGGTCATCGCTGCCTTGCCCGTGACGATCGAACAGATTGTGGGGATATGCGGAATTATCTCGGCAACGGTCACGCCCCACACCGCCGCAAGTCGCGCTAGAAAATCATCGATTGAAAGCTCGTCCGGGCGCTAACAATCAGACCGCCCTTATTTGCCTTGAGCATCAAGCGCAGACTGCGCTGTCAAGATCGCGAGCCGCGCCTGAAGTTGGGCTGCAATCGCGTTGAGCCTGGCGGTCTCATCTGCATAATCCTTGGCCATTGCTGACCCCGCATAGGCTGGCGGATGCAACAATGCGTTGAGCGCCTGGTCTTTGGTGGTCTTGTCGATCTCAAACTGGATTGCAGCAATCTCCTCGGCCCTGGCCGCAGTGACTTCATTGCGCTGATAGGTGACCTCGCCGCGCTGATATGTCTGCTCGGCACGAGCATCAGCAATGTCCTGCTTTTTCTCCTTCTCCCGCTCGTCGAGATAGCTCTCGATCTGAGATACGCCGGTGCTGGCTGAAGCAAGTGCTCCTGCGAGGATTGCAGACTTCTCGGCATATTGCAGCTTCGTAATTGTGCCATCCTCAGCAAGCTGGATCCCGAGCGCGTTGTTCTGAAACGGGCCATTGTGAAACGGCACAAAGCGCAACTGGCCGAGTTGGGGAGCAGTGACCCATTGAGTTTTCAGGAGCGGTACGCGGTCGCCGTCAGAGCACGCCTTGTTCTCATCACAAAGAAACAGACGGCCGCGAGCGGCTTGGCGGACGAACAGACCTTCGTGCTCGACATCCGTACGAGCTGAAATTGCTTTGTTGGCTGTGACGCAAAGTGCCGTTCGGGGCTTGGCATCTGTACAGGGCGCGGGCGCGACCGGCGTGGGAACGATCTCGCCGTAGACGCCGACTCGCGCAGCGAGGCAATCGCCTGTCTGTTCACCTACGGCGCAGAGGCCCTCGCGGGACTCGTCAGACTGGTCGGAGATTGCAGCCTCGATAATTGCTTCGACCTTCTTCGCCAACTCTGACTCCAGTGTGGCCTTTTTCTCTGCCCACGCCTTTCTGAGTGCGACCGGATCGACAAGATTGCTGGGCACGTACGCGATGAGCGGTGTCAGCCAGGCATTGAGTGCTCCGCTCCGGCTCACGCCGCCGCTGACCATGAACGGATCCTCGGGCCATAGCCGATCTTCCTTGAAGGTCAGGATCTCGTCTGCATCGTCGCGCGTCTTCTCCTCCGCAGCAAGAGCTTCCTGCCGAGCGATCTGGGCAACCTGGCTGTTATAGAGAGCAAGGCGATCCTCTTTGCGCGTCATCTTATTGCTTGCGCGCACAGCGATTGCCTCAATGACTTTTGTATCGCGCGTTGTGTCATCGGTCAGGATCTTGATTTTCGCACGGGCGGCAGTCGCGTCGGCAAGTGCCTTCATCGCGGGGGGCGAGCAGATTGGCATGCCCATTGTCGAATTGCTGATCAAATCCTTGGCGATATCGCCTGCACCCCCATCGTCTGCTTTGGCAATGCCGAGTGCCACTGATGGATTACCGGCAGCCATCGACACTCCTGCGAGGCCGACCTCCGCCGCACTTTTCAGGACATCGCCGGTTTTGTCCTCAGCCGATGCGTTGATCGCCTTGAGAGCACCGCTTGGATAAGTCTCTATCGAAAAGTCAGTCACCTTGAAGATGTTGGTGAGTGCGCGATAGTCGACTGTGTAAGTTTCGCCGGCCACATAGCTCGAGGTTGCAGTCGCCCCGATCTTGAAATCAAACGCGCTCGTTGGCACCCCGGCCGCCAAGGTAGGGCACTTTTTCAAGGCATAGGTGAGGTCGACAGCATATTGCAGCATCGGCAAGCTGTAACTCACACCCCCGAGGGCTTCCTTTTGATGGCTCACCTCGTAGGTTGGGCGAGTCTTGAGCGTGGTCGTGCAGCCCGGGAGCAAAAGCGAGGCACAAGCCGTAAAGGCTAAAAGCAGGCGCATGGCGCGTCTCCTTGAAGTGAGTGGACGGGGCAGCGTACGAAACCTCACGGCGCGAAGCTGGCGCCGAGAAACGTCAAAACGGATCGGATCGGAGTGAACCAGCTGACACCGTCGGCGCCGCCAATATGCAGGCCCACCACCTTTTTTGTGGCGGCGTCGATAACCAGCGCTCCTGAATCGCCCTCATCTCCAAAAGGTGTGCAGGCGACCTGCTCGCGAAACCGGATAAATCCCAGTCCCTCATAGTAGAGCTTGGCGTGTGCACTCCGGCCAGTGACAACAGCGCGAACTTCTCTGTCAGACGTGCGACCAATAAGCGCAACGCACATCTGATCGGCCGCGTCGCCAATGACGAGCGGTCGAGCTGCGTCGAGCAGGCTCGTGTTGAGGCGCCCCGGATCCACGGTGAGCTCCGCGAGCGCCGCATCGACGCTATTGGGAAAGTCCTTGCCCGTGTCGAGCAGGTTATAGGCGACAAGCCTGCCGATAGGGCTGCCTGCGCCATCACTCCGAGCCGGGTAAACAATCGAGTCGCCCGCGCGCCCGGTGTCCATGTTCGCGAACACGTGCTGAGCGCTCAGTAAATGCAGTTTGCCACCTTTGCGCACAATCGCACTCAGTGTCCCTGCGGGGCCGTTCGCGTGGCTGATGCTAAATCCGCCGCGGATCGGATTTTGCGCGACATTGCCATAGGCTCGCGGCTCACCGACTTCCACGACATCGGTGAAGACCGCCCGTCCCTGTGGATCGGGGATGACTTCCGGGATCAGCTGGCGGGTTTCGGTTTCGCGGATGGGGTGCTTGCGGCGTACATGAAAGCAGACGCCGAGTTCGCCGCTTGACCGGCCATTAATCATCTTTTCGGCAATCGCGAAGCCGACGATATTTGGATCTTCAACTACTCCCCGTATGCGCTCGAACAGCCCGGCTTGGGCAGGAGCACCGAGCGCGGGCGCCCGGCCAGCGATCAGCGCGACGGTCTGCACCAGTCTACGTGGCGACCTGATCATGGAACCCCCCGACCGTGCGCTAACCCTGCATGGTCGCATGCAAGTTTGCTCATAATTTTTTCTTCGTCAATATATATTCCGCCAATTATTTCGGCGCTGAATAAGGTAATAAATGGCCAAGGATTATATAGATATAATATTGACTTAGTGCCGCACTACAATGGCTGCGCGATTTCGCCGCCGCTGCTGTCGCCCCCATGATTAGCATAATTGGGCGCGGGTAGGGGGCGAAAACCGTTCTCTTTGGGAGATATGAGCAGGGGTAGCGAAGTCACTCGGATAGCCAAGTCCTTAGGCCTGCCGTAAGAGCTTACACCCCGAACCCTATGAGCAAGGGAGGTTTCGGGATCGACTGCACGACCACTGAACGATAATTAGAGAGCGCACTGCCGATCAAAGCAGTGCCTGCAGCGCCAGCCTGCCTTGGCCTTGCTGCACACGTCGCGGGCGCGCATTGGTCTTATGTAAGCGGCACCTTCCGAGCGGGCAAACTTGCTCGCTTTTTAGTGTTGATCAATGAGTGTGAGGACTTCGACCAGCTTTGATCGCACGGCGGAGAGCTGGATCGCCACCATCAAGTCCTCGCGTCCAGCCGCAAGCAGTACAGTGTACATTACCTGATCCGAATGGCGCATCAACTGTATGAGGTGCGCTCCACTCGGTGCATGCGTACCCGCAAGCCAGTGCTTGACGCATCGTTCGCTGGCTCCTGTCCAACGCATCACGGTCTTCACCGCTCTGTGGGTTCCATCCAGTTCCATGACCAGTGCTTTGGAAAGCATAGCCGCGAAATCCCGCTCCGCACCATGATGGTGCAGTTCCTTGCCCGTTTTCGGCAACTTCTTACCCCTTCTTTCTCGCTAGGGTCAGAAAAGGGCAACGTTCCTCGACTCGAACGTCCCCTGTTCAATCAAAGCACCAGGGCGGCTGCCAGTTGCATCGCGAGCATCGAGGACGGGTGAATTGCAGGATTGGAACAAAGTATCCGGCGAGCGTTCACCGCTTAACCCCCCGGTCACTCGCGCCGCCGAATACGTCCGCATGTCAACGGATCACCAGAAGTACTCCACCGAGAACCAGGGTGACGCTATCCGGCAATATGCAGCCGAGCGCGGGATCAAGATCGTGCGAACCTACGCAGATGCCGGCAAGAGCGGGCTGAAGATCGACGGTCGTGATGCGCTGCGGCAACTGATCGAGGACGTTCAGGCGGGCGCAACTGATTTTACCATGGTGCTGGTCTACGATGTCAGCCGGTGGGGCAGGTTCCAGGACGCCGATGAGAGTGCGTATTACGAATATATCTGCAAGCGAGCCGGGATCTCGGTGCAATATTGCGCGGAGCAGTTCGACAATGATGGCAGTCCGGTCTCGACGATCGTCAAGGGCGTCAAGCGCGCCATGGCGGGAGAGTACAGCCGCGAACTCTCTGCCAAGGTTTTTGCGGGCCAGTGCAGGCTCATAGAAAAGGGTTATCGGCAAGGCGGACCGGCAGGCTTCGGGCTGCGAAGAACGCTTATAGACGAACATGGTGCGACCAAGGGCACCCTGTCCCGCGGCGAGCACAAGAGCATTCAGACCGACAGGGTGATCCTGACGCCCGGGCCAGAGCAGGAAGTGGGCATCGTGCGCGAGGTGTATCGCGCATTCGTGCATGACGGGCTGAGTGAGCTGAAGATCGCGGAAGATCTGAACAGGCGCAGGGTGTTCACCGATCTCGGCCGTCCGTGGACCCGGGGCACCGTTCATCAGCTTCTCGTCAACGAGAAGTATGTCGGCGATAACGTGTGGAACCGGCGCTCTTTCAAGTTGAAGAAAAAGCGGGTCAGGAACGAGCCGGCCATGTGGATTCGCGCCCCCGAGGCGTTCGAGGCCATCGTCGAACGGGACCTCTACGAAGCAGCGCAGGGGATAATCAGCGCCCGCTCATTTCGCCTTTCGGACGGCGAGATGCTCGAGGCCTTGCGGAACCTGTATGGGCGCAGCGGCTTGCTGTCCGGGTTGATTATCGATGAATGCGAAGGGATGCCTTCCAGCAGCGCATATGGTTCGCGGTTTGGCAGTCTTCTCAGGGCATACAGTCTGGTCGGGTTCAGGCCGGACCGGGACTACCGCTATGTCGAGATCAACCGCGCGCTGCGTGGCCTTCATCCCGAAATCCTCGAGTTGGTCCTTGATGGTCTCCGAGTTGCCGGAAGCACCTGCTGCGACACCGGCACCGATGGCATTATCGTGAATGACGAGATCAGCCTCTCGGTGGTCATTGTTCGTTGTACCGCGACCCCTTCCGGCCTCCTGCGCTGGAAGCTGCGTTTTGACGCCTCGCTCGCGCCTGACATCACGATCGTCGTGCGGATGGACTCAATGAACCGGGCGCCGTTCGACTTCTATCTCTTTCCGCGCCTCGACAAGGTTTCGGACCGACTGCGACTGGCCGAGGAGAACGGCTTCAATCTGGACGCATATCGCTTCGAGAGCCTCGACTATCTCTACGATATCACCGCGCCCGTAAGAGTTGCGGAGGCAGCCTGATGGCCCATGCGACGCCCCAGCAGGTCGAGATGATCCCGGTTTCCCGCATCACCGTGCTCAATCCGCGGGCCCGCAACAAACGGCAGCACCGCGAGATCGTAAACAATATCGAGGCGATAGGGCTCAAGCGACCTATCACCGTCAGCCGACGTCCTGGTCCCGGCGGTCCCCGCTTCGATCTCGTCTGCGGGGAAGGACGGCTGGAGGCCTTCCAGATGCTCGGGCAGTCCGAAATACCGGCGATCGTTATCGATGCATCCGAGAGCGATTGCCTCGTCATGAGTCTTGTCGAGAACATTGCCCGGCGCGTGCAGCGACCAGTCGACCTGGAAATTCAGGGAAATTCGGGAAGTCGTGACGCATTGTCCCACTCAGTCGCGCGGACACGGCCCTAGTGCAGGGAATGCTAAAATATCGAGCTAATACAATGACTTGCGTGGCGGAGCGGGTGGGATTCGAACCCACGATGAGCTTTTGACCCATACACACTTTCCAGGCGTGCGCCTTCGACCACTCGGCCACCGCTCCGCATGCCTGTCGGAAGGGTGGGCCGATAGCGGTAGCTTGGCTTGCGGGCAAGCCTTGTCCCGCTTAACCTTCGCATATGGATCGAACTTTCGGCATTGCCCCCTCGGCGGGCGAGATCGAGCTGCTGGCGCGGGCGGCGCTGGAGCGGCTGCCGGCGCAGTTCCGGGCGCATCTTGCGGACATCGTGCTGCTGGTCGAGGAGTTCGCCGACGACGAGACGCTCGCGGCGCTCGGGATCGAGGATCCGTTCGAGCTGACCGGGCTCTACGAGGGCCTGCCGCTGGGCGAGAAGAGCATCGGCCATTCGGGCGCGATGCCCGACCGCATCCGCCTGTTCCGCGCCCCGATCCTCGACGAATGGATCGAGCGCGGGGATGAGACTTTGGAGCATCTCGTCGGTCACGTACTGATCCACGAGGTCGGGCACCATTTCGGCCTCTCGGACGAGGCCATGCACGCATTGGAGGACGGGGAATGAGACGCTGGATATTGCTTGCCGCCGCCGCGCTGGCCGTTCCCGCGCTGGCCGAGGATGCGCCGGTCACGCCGAACTCGGTTATTGCCGCGGCGCCCGCTTCCGACTGGGTCGCGATCAACCCGGTCGACCTGCTGGTGATGGACCTCGCGCCCGACCGCGATGGCCATCCGCGCCGGGTGGTGATCCAGCTGATGCCTGCGCCGTTCAGCCAAGGCTGGGTCGCCAATATCCGCACACTCGCCGCCGCGCATTGGTGGGACGGGACCAGCATCAACCGGGTGCAGGACAATTACGTCGTCCAGTGGGGCGATGTGACCGAGAAGAAGCCGCTGCCGGATGGGCTGAAGGCGGTGCCGGAGAGCGAGTATGGCGCAACCGATCCGAGCATCCCGGATTTTGGTTCTTTGACGGACTTCTTCGCCCGCGGCCACACGCGAAAGGGCGAGGCGATACCTTGGCAAAGGATAGACGCCTATACCAGCGAAGTCGGATTCGCGCATGGTTGGCCGATCGGCATGAAGGGTAACAAATTTTGGCCCGCCCACTGCTACGGCATGGTCGGCGTCGGCCGAAACGTCTCGCCCGACACCGGCACCGGCGCCGAACTCTACACCGTTATCGGGCAGGCCCCGCGGCAGCTCGATCGCAACATCGCCCTCGTCGGCCGGATCGTCGAGGGGATGGAGAACCTCTCCAGCCTGCCGCGCGGGCATGGCGACCTCGGCTTCTATGCCGATGACGAGGCGGACAAGCGGGTGCCGATCCTGTCGGTGCGGCTGGGGAACGACCTGGCCTCAAGTAGCGAAGCGGTAGGCCAACAAGGAAACGCCAAGCTGCCGCGCTTCGAATATCTCTCGACCGAGAGCAAGAGCTTCGCCGCCTACGCCTATTCCCGCGCCAACCGGAAGGACGATTTCTATATCCAGCCTGCCGGCGGAGTGGACATCTGCAACGTCCCCGTCCCGATCCGCCACGCCAAGTCATGAGCGGCGAGATCGTCCGCTTCAGCGCGCGGCTGATCCATTGGGAGCTCGGAGACTTTGCCGGGCTCGGCTATGTCGAAATCCGCGGCGAGCCGGAGGAAGCGATCAAGGGCTACGAGCTGATGCGGCGGCTCGAACTCGGCAAGCGCCGCGGGTTCGGCTCGGTGAAGGTCGATGTCACGCTCGGCGACAGCAAATGGTCGACCTCGGTGTTTCCGAGCAAGGATGTCGGCTGGTTCCTGCCGATCAAGAAAGCGATCCAGCGCGCCGAGGGACTGGACGAAGGCGACCTGCTGGAGATCGAACTGGAGCTTTTGTAGGATTTGAGGGTTACACATGTGACACTCTGTCCGGGTAGGTGTCCGGCTTATTTTGCCTTTCCGAACAACGCTTTGTGTGGGGAGAGTGACAGGCTCGGGATTTTCGGGGCATGCACTCTCCGCGTCCCCGCGAAGCGGGGACCTCAAGCCGGAGAGCGCGACATTGAACTGCCCGAGACCCCCGCCTGCGCGGGGGACCAGACGAGCAAATTCTCACGCGGGATCGCCGACCGATCGAACAATCACGAAGTCAAAGAGCCGGCGAAAAGCATGGCAAATCGCAGTCGTGTAGGAAAACGGAAAATCGCCCGTCATCCCACCCGCTGCATCAGCTCGATCCGGTTGCCGAACGGATCATGCGTATCGCCGCGGACATAGCCTGAGAGCGGCTTGCCCGGGGTGTAATCGCACCCGTTCTCCGCCAGCCGCGCGGCCAGCGCCGCGAGATCGTCCACCAGCAGCGAGGGATGCGCCTTCTTCGCCGGGCTGAAGCCTTCCTCGACCCCGAGATGCAGATGCGCCCCGCCGCTTTCGAACCAGCAGCCGCCATTCGCCGCGAGATGCGGCGGCTTGGGCAGTTCGCGCATGTCGAGCACCCCGGCGTAGAACGTCCGCGCGCGATCTTCCCCGCCGCGCGGCATCGCGAGCTGGACGTGATCCAGGCCGACAATCACACCCGAACCTTCACAGCCGCGCCGCTTCCGCCGCCGCGTCGCTCGCGCGCAAGGCGCTGACGATGCGCGTGAGGTGCGCGAGGTCCTGCACTTCCAGATCCACCTCATAGGTGTGGAACGGATCGTCGTGCTGGGTCATCTCGAGGTTCATCACATTCGCGTGGTTCTTCGCGAAAATGCCCGCGACCTCGGCCAATGTTCCCGGCCGGTTGTAGAGCACCACCCGCACGCGCCCGGTCGCGCCGTGCGAGCGCTCGCCCCATGAGAGGTCGACCCAGTCGGCATCGATCCCGTTGGCCAGTTCGAGGCAATCGATCGTGTGCACCTCGACCACCTCGCCCGGGTGGCGCAGGCCGACGATGCGGTCGCCCGGAACCGGGTGGCAGCATTCCGCCAGGGTGAAGCCGACCCCGGGGGTGAGCCCGCGGATCGAGATCGCGCGTTCGTGCTGGGTCGGCTCGGGCAGGTCGGCGGTGCTGCCCGGAACCAGCGCCTCCATCACATCGCGGTCCTTCAGCTTGGCCGAGCCGATCGCATACATCAGATCGTCCTCGTCATCGAAGCCGAGCCGCTGCACCGCCGCGCGGACCGCCTTCTTGCCGATCTTGGCCGGAACCCGGTCGGCGATCGATTCGAACAGTTTCAGCCCGATCGCGGCGATCTCGGCATGTTCCTTCTGGCGCACCGCGCGGCGGATCGCGGCGCGCGCCTTGCCGGTCACCACGAAGCCGAGCCAGCTCAGTTGCGGTTCCGCATGGCGGCGCTTGATGATTTCGACCACGTCGCCGTTATGGAGTTCGGTGCGCAGCGGCATGTGCCGCCCGTTGATCTTCGCGCCGACCGCCTGCGCGCCGAGCTGGCTGTGGACCGCGAAGGCGAAATCGACCGGGGTCGCGCCCTTGGGCAGCTGGTGCAGCGCGCCCTTGGGGGTGAAGGCGAAGATGCGGTCCTGATAGATCGCCATCTTGGTATGCTCGAGCAGTTCCTCGGCATCGTGGCTCGCATCGACGATCTCGATAAGATCGCGCAGCCAGCCGACCTGCCCGTCGGGCGTCACATTGCCCTGCTTGTAGGCCCAATGCGCGGCGAGGCCGTATTCGTTGGTGTGGTGCATCTCGCGGGTGCGCAATTGCACCTCCATCCGCATCGAGTTCTCGTAGATCAGCGCGGTGTGGAGCGAGCGATAGCCGTTCGACTTCGGGGTCGAGATGTAATCCTTGTAGCGCCCCGGGATGAATTGCCACGTGGTGTGCAGCACGCCGAGCGCGCGGTAGCAATCCTCGGTGTTGTCGCACAGCACCCGGAACGCCATGATGTCGGTGATCTGTTCGAAGCTGACGTGCCGTTCGGCCATCTTCTTCCAGATCGAATAGGGGTGCTTCTCGCGGCCCCAGACCTCGACCTTCAGCCCGGCCTCGGCCAGCGCCTGCTTGATCGCCAGCGCGATCGCATCGACCTGCCCGCCTTCCTGGCTGCGGATCTGCGCGAGCCGCCCGGTGATCGTGGCATAGCCTTCGGGTTCGAGCTGTTCGAAGGCGAGCAGCTGCATCTCGCGCATATATTCGTACATCCCGACGCGCTCGGCGAGGGGGGCGTAGAGATCCATCGTCTCGCGCGCGATGCGGAGGCGTTTTTCCGGGCTCTTGATGAAATGCAGCGTGCGCATGTTGTGCAGCCGGTCGGCCAGCTTGACCAGCAGCACGCGGATGTCCTCGCTCATCGCGAGGAAGAACTTGCGCAGATTCTCGGCCGCGCGCTCGTTCTCGGGCATCTGCTCGAGCTTGGAGAGCTTGGTCACCCCGTCGACCAGCTTCGCGACGTCGGGCCCGAACTTGGCCTCGATATCCTCGATCGTCGCCAGCGTGTCCTCGACCGTGTCGTGGAGCAGGGCGGTCATCACCGTATCCTGGTCGAGCTTCAAGTCGGTCATCAGCCCAGCGACTTCGACCGGATGCGAGAAATAAGGGTCCCCGCTGGCGCGCTTCTGGCTGCCGTGCTTCTGCACGGTGTAGACATAGGCGCGGTTCAGCAGCGCCTCGTCGGCGTCGGGATCGTAGGCCTTGACCCGTTCTACAAGTTCGTATTGGCGCAGCATGATCTGGAAATGTGAGGTTTCGGGGAAGATTGAGCAAGGGAGAACTGCCGCTTGGCGTTGCATTTGATGCAAGTTGGCCGAACGCCTGCCGCGACAGTTCTATCTCAATCGTCGTAAATGCTCGGCTTGAACAGGTAATAGCCGAAGATGAGCACCCCGACGTAGGGCGCCAGCAGCACGACCAGCGAGGTCCAGTTGCGGCCGACGTCGTGCAGCCGGCGCAGGATCGCCGAGCCCACCGGGAGCGCGATCAGAACCCCTAGCAGGACGTCCAGCGCGGGCGTCAGCGCGCTCGGGTGCGGAGGGGCCAGGCGGCCGGCGAAGGTGCCGAGGATCGAAGCCGCGAAGATCGTCAGCACCAGCTCCATCCGGCTGGCCCGGCCCCTGGTGGTCGGCGCATAGGACAGCACCGCTTCGGCCAGGCCGCCCCAGCGGTTCGCCCGAACCTGCGCGGGAAAGCGGACCCGGCCCCGGCTCATTGGCCGGACGCGATGGCGATGCGCGCCAGTACGCTCACCACGATCCAGCCGATCGCCAGCCAGCCGAACCAACTCACCCCGTTGGCCGGGACGATCTCCGCGCTCACGCTGCCTTTCGCGGCTTCGGTCCAATGCGCGATCACCGCCGGGTCGCATTGCCGCAGCACTTGCGGATTGTTGTAACTGAGGCTGGCGATGAGTTCCGACACCGCCGGCGCCAGCCGGAGCGTATCCGCCAGCACCGGCTTGACCGGCTCGGCCCGGCTCAGCGCAAGCCATGCCTCGTGCCAGCGATGCAGCGGATCGGAGAGCGCGCCGATGCAGCGCAGGTCGTTCGCGCGCTGGGCGGCCGAAAGCAGCAATCGATTGGGCTGTGCCCGGTCGAGCTGCCGTTCCCATTCGAAGCGGTCGGCCAGCATCAACATCACCGGATCGGAGCGCGGAATCGATTGCAGGCCGGTAGTCGCGAGCCATTCCTCGGTCTCGGTCGCGAAATCGAACTGCTCCATCCGCGGATCGGCGAGCAGGCTGGTGACCGCAGCGACCAGCGCTGCCGGATCGGCGGGGGCGCCTTCCTGCGGGAAGAGATTGGCGACGATCACGTCGATGAACGGCCGCGCCGGATCGGGTTCGGGCTCGGGTTGGGGGGCGGGCACCGGAAGGTGCTCGCGTTCCGCTCGGGCGGGAACCTCCGCCTCG
The DNA here is from genome assembly GCA_029202985.1 of Candidatus Andeanibacterium colombiense. GTDB lineage: Bacteria > Pseudomonadota > Alphaproteobacteria > Sphingomonadales > Sphingomonadaceae > Andeanibacterium > Andeanibacterium colombiense. The sequence goes on from CP119316.1 coordinate 3,194,457, forward strand.
TCCGGCCCGGCGCCGGGCATCGCTTCCACTGCTGCGCCGCCGCCACCCGCCTGCTGCGCCGCCGCGCGCCGCTGCGCGTCGGCCTGCGCCATCGCCAGCGCCGCGCGCAATTTCGAGAAGACGTCGATCTCGCGGTCGGGATCGATCGCCTTCAGCTTCGCCGCATAGGCCCGCTTGACTGCGCGCTCGTCGGCGCAGGGCGCGATGCCGAGCTGCTTCCATGCCTGCGACAGCGACATCACAGGTATTGCTCGCCTTCGACCTCATCCAGCCGGCGAGTGAGTTCATCGCGCGCGGTGTCGATCTCGCGCGGGTCCTGTCCGGTCAGCGCATTCTCGAAAAAGCCGATCAACCCGCCGACATAGTCGCGCGTTTCGCCCAGATGGCCCTCATAGCAGCGGTTGGCCCGCGCCAGCGCGGCAGCATTGGCGGCCTGGTCGCGCGGATGGATCTTGAGCGCGCCCAGCGCGTCGCGCCGTGCGTCGAGATTGGCGGCGAGCGCGGAATCCTCGCGGTCGTAGATCAGCAATTGCCGCGAGACCTCGGTCCCCGGCACCGTCACGTCGACTTCGAGCAGCCCGCTGGTATCGTAGGTGAAGCGGCAATCGACGCTCACTTCGCCGGCGCCCTTGCGCGGCACCGGGATGTCGAGCTGGCCGAGCCAGACATTGTCGCTCACATGGCGCCCTTCGCCCTGGTAGACTTCCAGCCGGAGCGTGTCCTGGTTGTCGGCCATGGTGAAATAGCGTTGCACCCGGCTGGCCGGGATCACCGTGTTGCGTTCGATGATCGGCGAGAAGATTCCGCTGCGAATCCCGCCCTGGTTGTCGCGCTCCCCCACGCCGACCCCAAGGGTGAAGGGGCAGACGTCGGTCAGCCGGACCTCGTCGAGATCGGCGTTGCGCTGCTTGAGCCCCGCCTGGATCGCGGCGCCCAGCGCCACCGCATGGTCGGGATGGACGGTGGTATCGGGAAAACGCCCGAACATGCGCGTCACCGCCTTGCGCACCACCGGCATCCGCGTGCCGCCCCCGACCAGCACGATCTCCGACAATTGGCCGACCTTGGTCGCGCCGTCGCGCAGCGAACGGAGTACGGGCTCGCGCAAGCGCTCGATCAGCGGTTCGGCGCGTTCGGCGAATTTCTCGGCGGTGATCGCGAACTCGTATTCCTTGCCCTGCCACACGAACCGGCAGGTGGCTTCTTCGGCTTCGCTCAGCGCCCGGCGAGTCCGCTCGGCTGCGTCGCGCATGATTTCGTGCAGCGCCTCCGCGTCGCGCCCGCCGTCGGGCAGCGACCCGGCCAGCTGCTCGCGTGCGCAGTCAATCAGCACCTGGTTGAAATCCTCGCCGCCCAGCCGGTTGTCCCCCGCCGAAGCGCGCACTTCGATGATCCCGTCGAACATCTCGACCAGAGACACGTCGAAGGTTCCGCCGCCGAGATCGAACACCAGGAACGGTTCTTCCAGCTCGCGCTGGTGAATCCCGAAGGCCAGCGCCGCCGCAGTCGGCTCATTAATCAGCCGTTCGACCTTCAGCCCGGCCAGCTCGCCGGCGCGACGGGTTGCGCGGCGCTGCTTGTCGTTGAAATAGGCGGGCACGGTGATCACCGCGCCGGTCACCGCTTCGCCCAGATGGGCTTCGGCATCGCGCTTGAGGCTCGCGAGCACCAGCGCGGAAAGGTCTTCCGGCGTATAGTCCTTGCGTCCGAGTTTCACCTTGCGGGCGGAGCCCATGTAGCGCTTGAACGCGGTCGCGGTGCGTTCCGGGTGGGTCGGCTGGCGCTCGCGCGCGGGCAGCCCGACTAGCAGCTCGCCATCGTCCCCCAGGCTCACAGCCGACGGGGTGAGGTAATGCCCGAGGCTGTTTGGGACCAGACGCGGCTCCCCCTTCGACCAATAAGCAACCGCGCTATTGGTAGTACCAAGATCGATCCCGACAATCATAAGCCCCCGCGATTCCCTCTCCAAGGTATAGGGATCGTGCCTTCCATTGCCAGACGGATTCGCTCGCAAGCGGGCGAAACGCGCCCGCTTGCCGATACTTGCAGGCCCGGCGCCGCCGCTCCAAAAGACCGCGGATGAGCGACGCACCCAAAACCACCATCTTCGAATTCATGTCGGCCCTCGCGCGGGAGACCGGGGCGATCAATCTTGGCCAGGGGTTCCCCGATCGCGAGCATGCGCCCGAGCTGCTGGCGGCGGCGCAGCGCGCGCTGGTCGGGCATTCGAACCAGTATCCGCCGATGCGCGGGCTGGCAGAATTGCGCGGCGCGGTCGCCGCCTATTATGCGCGGGAACAGGGGCTGAAAGTTTCCGCGGACGAGGTCGTGGTGACCTCGGGCGCGACCGAGGCACTGGCCGCGGCGATCTTCGCCTGCGTCGGCCCGGGCGACGAGGCGATCCTGTTCCAGCCGGCCTATGATGCGTACCGCCCGCTGATCGAGCGCGCGGGCGGGGTCGCCAAGCCGCTCAACCTGCTGCCGCCGGAGTGGGCGCTGCCGCTCGACGCATTGGAGGCCGCGATCAACCCGCGCACCCGCGCGGTGCTGCTTAACACGCCCAACAACCCGACCGGCACGCTGGTCACCCGTGCCGAGCTGGAGCGGCTGGGGGCAATCTGCATGGCGCACGATCTGGTGCTGATCTGCGACGAGGTCTGGGAGGGGATGGTGTTCGGCGGGGCCGCGCATCTTTCGGCGCTGGCGATCCCGGGCTTGCGCGAGCGCACGATCAAGATCGGCTCGGCCGGCAAGATCTTCTCGCTTACCGGGTGGAAGATCGGCTGGGCGGTCGCCGCCGGGCCGCTCGCCGATGCGGTCGCCGGGCAGCACCAGTTCCTGACCTTCACCAGCGCGACCCCGCTGCAATGGGCGGTGGCCGAAGGGCTGGCGCTGCCGGCCGCATGGCACGGGGCGCACCGCGCGCAATACGCGGCGGCGCGGGCGCGGCTGGTCGATGGGCTCACCGCGGCTGGCTTCGTGCTGCTTCCGGCCGACGGAACCTGGTTCGTGACGATCGACCTTGCCGCCTCGGGGCTGGAGCCGGACGATGCGGTGGTGGCGGAACGGCTGATCCGCGCGGCGGGGGTCGCGTCGATCCCGGTCTCGGCGTTTTATTCGGAGGCGCCCGAGAAGGGCTATCTGCGGCTGTGCTTCGCGAAGCAGGATGCGGTGCTGGATGAGGCGGTGGCGCGGCTGGCGGGGTTTCGGCAGGGATAGAACGCACCCTCACAGCCATGCAGCAAGCAAATCCGATCCCGGCGCAGACCGGGGTCTCCTTCTTTCGCGCACAACCGCCTGAGACCCCAGCCTGCGCCGGGGATCACCCCAAGTGATGCCCCAAAAAACGAATCGTTGCGTAAACACAATAATTCCGCATATAAACGCATATGCCGAAGCACATCTACAACCGCCTGGCCCTGTTCCGCGCCGAAACCGGCATGAGCCGCAAGGCGCTGGCCGACAAGGTCGGGGTCAATCCGCAGACGATCGGCTTCCTCGAACGCGGCGACTATAATCCCAGCCTCGAACTCGCGCTGAACATCGCGCTGGTGTTCAAGGTCCCGGTCGAGCTGCTGTTTTCCTTCAGACCGTTCCCGAGCGTGGCGCAGGCGCTGCTCGGGCAGAATTCCGAACCAGACGGAGAATGAGCCATGCCCTACAAGGGTGATCCGATCGCCGAAAAGCTCGACAGGATTGCGGAGGCGACCGGCGTGCCGCGCATGTCGCGGCGCTTCGAACAAGCGATGCCCCTGCGGCTGCGACTGCTGCCGGTGGCCTTGCTGGCGCTGGCCGTGGCCGGCCTGTGGGTGCAGATCGCGCGCTCGCCGATCTACGGCTACACCATCGTGATGGCAGCCTGGGCGATGAGCTTCCCGCTCCAGCAGCTGAGCCCGCTGCGCCAGGCACAGCGCGGCAAACTCGACGAGCGCGAGCGGGCGCTGGTTCGCTCGGGCCATTTCGCCGGGCTGGTCGCGGCGCTGGGCGTCGCGGTGCTCGGCTGCGTGTTCATCGGCATGGGCAGCGCGGCGACGCTGATCCGGATCGGCGATTTCTGGGCGCCGCATACCCCGACCGACTGGTTCGCGGGCGCGCTGTTCCTGCTCGCGGTGGAGAGCAACGTTGCGGTGCTGGCGGCCAGTTCGGCGATGCCGGAGCCTCTCGAGGACGAGGACTAGGGGCGCTCGGGCACATCCCTGAAGCTTGCGGCGAATTTGCCCATCAGCCGCACCAGATCGTCGAAATCCCGCTCCTCCCAGTCGGCGAACACCGCGAGGCCGAGCTGTTCGCGCGCGCGGTCGATCCGGTCGGTCATCGCCTTGCCTTCGGGCGCGATCGCGGCTCGGCGTACGCGGCGGTCGGACGGATCGGCTTCACGCACGACCAGGCCGAGCGTTTCGAGCTTCGCGACCTGGCGGCTGACGGTGGTGTGATCGCGGCCGATGCGGTCGGCCAGGTCGACGATCCCGATCGGGCCGAAGCGTTCGATCACCACCACCAGCGGGAACAGCGCCCGGTCGAGCCTGATTCCGGCGGCGCGGATCAGCGCCTCGTCGCGCTGCGGGCGGCTCATCACCGCGACGATCTCAAGCAGCGCGAGGTGGAAGTCGCGGTACTGTGCCAGTATATGTGTATTATGCACGTTTTCCATTGACGCGGCCCCGGTTCGGAAATATCCGTGCACAATACACATATATTCGAGCCTGCAAAGCAAGGGAGTGCCGCGATGAAAGCCGCTGTCGTAACCGTCGAGGGGCAGGCGCCTGCCTGGCTGGATTTCGCCGAGCCCGCCGCTGCCGAGGGCGAGCAGTTTATCGAGGTTAGCGCCGCCGCGCTCAGCCCGCTGACCCGGGCGCGCGCTTCGGGGACGCATTACAGTTCCGCCGGTGCTTATCCGTTCGTTGCCGGGGTCGATGGGGTAGGGCGGCTCGAAGACGGGCGCCGCGCCTATTTCGTACTGCCGCGCGCGCCGTTCGGGGCGATGGGCGAGCGCTCGGTGGTCGATGCGGCGCGCGTGATCCCGCTGCCCGACGAGCTCGACGACGTGACCGCGGCGGCGATCGCCAATCCGGGCATGTCGTCGTGGGCAGCGCTGACCGAGCGCGCGAAGCTGCGGGCGGGCGAGACCGTGCTGATCAACGGCGCGACCGGTTCGTCCGGCCGGCTGGCGGTGAAGATCGCGCGGCATATGGGCGCGGGCAAGGTGATCGCGACCGGGCGCGACCGCACGGTGCTGGACAGCCTCGGCGCGGATGTCGCGATCCCGCTCGATGGAGAGGAAAGCGAGTTGGAACGCAGCTTCAAGCCGCATTTCGCGCAGGGGGTGGATGTGGTGCTCGACTATCTCTGGGGTCCCAGCGCCCGCGCCGCGCTGATCGCCGGGGCCAGGGCCGGGCGCGACGGCGTGCCGCTGCGCTTCGTCCAGATCGGCTCGATCGGCGGGGCCGAGATTTCCCTGCCCGGCGCGGTGCTGCGCTCCTCGGCGATCGAGCTGATGGGCAGCGGGATCGGCAGCGTGTCGCTCGACCGATTGGTCGGGGCGATTGCGGCACTGTTCGCGGCGGCGACGCCGGCCGGGCTGGCTCTGCCGACCGTGACAATGCCGCTCGAACGGGTCGCGGAGGCCTGGGCACGCGGCGGCCGCGAGCGGGTGGTGGTGACGATCGGGCGCTCGCGCTGACCGGCAGCTGAGGTTTTTCGTAGCACTCGCCATTGCCGGGTAAGGAATTTGTCGCAATAGTCGTTCCGGTACGGGGGCCGCAGTCCGGTTTCGGGCGCGGTAACGCTGGAAGGGTTTTCGCTTGAGTATCTCGATGGCCGCGCTGATCGTCGCCGCTGTGCCGGCGGCCGCGGAAATTCCCGCGCCCGTTCCGGTGCCGGCCGAAGCCGCGCAAGACGCCGCCCCCGCGCAAGACGCCGCCCCGGCGGAAACTCCGGCCCCATCGCCTGCCGGCCATCCCGCCCCGGCCGATGGCAACGAGATCGTCGTTTCCTCCGGCCCCTATGTCGCACCGCCGGGCGATCCGCTCGCCCAGCTCAATGCCCAATCCTACGACGTGACCCAGAAGGTGGATGACGCCTTCGTCGCCCCCATTGCCAAGGGCTACGAGGATGTGGTGCCGAGGCCGGTGCGCACCGGGCTGCGCAACGTCCTGCGCAACATCAAATCGCCGGTGATCTTCCTCAACTATATGTTGCAGCTGAAGCCGGGGAAGGCGTTCGAGACGCTCGGGCGCTTCGCGATCAATTCGACCGTCGGGATCGCCGGGCTGATCGACGTCGCGAAGGACGATCCGTTCAACCTGCCGTACCGCGACAACGGATTCGCTAACACACTCGGCTATTACGGGGTCGGTCCGGGGCCGTTCTTCTTCCTGCCGCTGGTCGGGCCGACCACGCTGCGCGACATGGTCGGCGGCGCGGTGGACGGGGTGGTGCTGCCGACCGCGGTCGGCAAGCCGTTCAACGATCCCATCTATACGCTCACCACCGGAACGATCCGCTCGCTCGACTTCCGCGTCCAGTTCGATGACGAATTGAGGCGCCAGCGCGCGGCCGCGGACCCCTATACCGCCTCGCGCGAATTCTACCTCCAGCGCCGCCACGCCGAGATCGAGGCGCTGCACGGACGCGTGGCGGTGAAAACCAGCGCCTTCGCCGCGCCACCCGTACCCATCACGCCCGTGGTCGCGACGCCGGTGCCGGTGGAAGTAATCGCGCCGCCCGCGGCGCCTGCGCCGCAGGAGCTGCAATTCGTGTCCGAGCCGGTGGTACAGCCGCTGCCTTGAGCAGCTACACCTTCGCCACCAGCCCGGCGGCTTCGATTGCGGCAAACGCACAGGCTTCGTCATTGTCCGAGGTGTCGCCCGAGACGCCGAGTGCGCCGAGTACGGTGCCCTCCGCATCGCATACGATGATGCCCCCGGCGGCCGGGATCATCCCGCCTTCGCCAAGGCCGCTTGCGGCAGCGATGAAATGCGGCCGTTCGACCGCCATCTCGCCCAGCCGCCGGCTGGTGACGCCGAGCGCCAGCGCGCCGGCCGCCTTGCCGGTCGCGAGCTTGGGTCCGAGTTGCGGCGCGCCGTCCTGCCGCTGGAATGCGATGAGGTTCGCGCCCGGATCGAGCACCACCGCCGAAAGCGGCTTGAGCCCGCGCTGAAGCGCATCGGCGTGGACGGCGGCGGTCAGGGCATTGGCCTGGGCAAGGGTAAGACGGTGCATGGAATCCTCACATTGGGTCGCGCCACTCTAACGCCTCCGGCACGATTGTCGCGCTTCTCGTCGGCACCGTTACATGCAATGGTATTGACGGGTCGGCGATCCTTTGGTGAGACGGTCCGCGCCGTCGCCTGCACTGTTGCGTGGGTGCCATTTCCGTGCAGATGCGTGCATATCGGCGGCATTCATTCCGAGAGGCCTCTTTGACGCACGATCTTCCCAGGCTGTTTTCCATCACCCATATAATCGCCGGATCAATCGAGCCGGTCGAAACGTTTACCTCCCTCGGGGCCGCGCAAGCTCCGGTCGGCATCTGCGGATATTCCAGCGAATGAAAAAATCGAAATTTCTGGCGGTTTCGCATTCCCGCAGCGACGCGGGGCTGATTGCGGGACTGATCTTCGGGCTGCTGTTCTTCGCCGTCAGCGCCGCGGTTTCCTACGTGAACGTCCAGCGTTTGCGCGAGAACGATCAATCGATCCGCCATACCCACAGCGTCCTGATCGCGCTGGAGGAACTGCTTTCGACCGCGCAGGACGCCGAAACCGGGCAGCGCGGCTATCTGCTGACCGGCACCGGCAAATATCTCGAACCCTACAAGACCGCGATCGAGGCCCTGCCGGACCGCCTGAACACCGTGGCCGAGCTGACCCGCGACAATCCGGTGCAGCAGGGCAATCTGGCGCCGCTGCGCCGGCACGTCGACGCGAAGCTCGAGGAGTTGCGCGAGACGATCGAGGCGCGTGAGTCCAAAGGCGAGGCGGCCGCGCTCGCGATCGTTGCCAGCGACCGGGGCAAGACCGAAATGGACGCGATCCGCGCCCAGCTCGACGTAATGGCGCGCGAGGAAATGCGGCTGCGGCAGATCCGGCTCGACGACATGGCTCAGTCGTCGCGCGCGGCGGTCACCAACGGCATCGTCGCGGGGCTGCTCGGGATCGCCCTCACGATCGCGATTTTCATCCTGCTGCGCCGGAACGGGCGCGCGCAGGCGCGGCAGGCCTGGCTCCAGTCGGGGCAGGTAGGTCTTGCCGCCGCGATGCGGGGCGACAAGACGGTCGAGCGGCTCGGCGAAGATATTCTTGCGTTCCTGTCCCAGAAAACCGGGTTTCAGGGCGGGGCCCTGTTCAAGGGCGAGGCCGGGCAATTCAAGCGTGTCGCCACGCTGGGCATTCCGCCGGATGCCGATGTGCCGAAAGCCTTCGCGCTGAACGAGGGCCTGCTGGGCCAGGTCGCCGCCGAAGGCCTGCCGATCGTGCTCAACGACATCCCGCAAGGCTATCTCACCATCGGATCGGCGTTCGGGCGCGACAAGCCGCGGCATCTCGCGATCGTCGCGACCAAGGCCGACGAGATCGTCAATGCGGTGATGGAGCTTGGCTTCTTCGAGCCGATCGACCCGCTCGTCCTCGAATTTCTCGAGCAGGTGTCTCCGGCGATCGGGATCGCACTGCGCTCCGCGCGGTTCCGCGTCCGGCTCCAGGATGCGCTCGAGGAAACCCAGCGTCAGGCGGAAGAGCTCCAGACCCAGAGTGAAGAGCTGCGGGTATCCAACGAGGAACTTGAAGAGCAGGGCCGGGCGCTGAAGGAATCGCAGGTCCGGCTCGAGCAGCAGCAGGTCGAGCTCGAGCAGACCAACAGCCAGCTCGAGGAACAGGCGCAGGCACTCGAAAACCAGCGCGACGAGCTTGAGCGGGCGGGCTCCACCCTCCAGCTGAGGGCACGCGAGCTGGAGCAGGCGAGCCAGTACAAGTCCGACTTCCTCGCGAATATGTCGCACGAGTTGCGGACCCCGCTCAACTCGTTGCTGATCCTGTCGAAGCTGCTGAGCGACAATGCGTCGGGCAATCTTTCAGAGGAGCAGGTCAAGTTTGCGCGAACGATCGAATCCTCGGGCAACGACCTGTTGGCCCTGATCAACGACATCCTCGACCTTTCGAAAATCGAGGCCGGACATGTCGAGATCCGGCCCGAGCCGGTCGCGCTCCAGCGTCTGGCCGACGATGTCCGCCAGATGTTCCAGCCGATCGCCGAGGAACGCGGGCTGGACTTCACGATCGAGATCCATGACGCCTGCCCGGACACGATCGAGATCGACCGCCTCAGGCTCGAACAGATCCTCAAGAACCTGCTTTCGAACGCGTTCAAGTTCACTGCCGAGGGCAGCGTCGGCCTGGTTATCGCCTGCCATGAGGGCAGGGAGGTTTCGTTCGCGGTGCGTGACACCGGGATCGGGATTTCGCCGGATCAGCAGGCGAGCATCTTCGAGGCGTTCCACCAGGCGGATGCGACGATCAGCCGGCGCTTCGGCGGGACCGGCCTCGGCCTGTCGATCTCGCGCGAACTGACCCGCCTGCTCGGTGGCGCGATCGCGATCGAGAGCGCGCCCGGAGAAGGCAGCACGTTCACGCTTACCGTGCCGCAAGTGTACGATGCCGCGGCGGTCGCCCCGCGCGATAGACGCGCGGCGCCGGCCGCGGCCAGCTCCGCGGCGACGCAAGCGGCCGAGGCCAAGCCCCGGCGATCGCGCCGCGGGGTGGTGGCGGACGACCGTGCGGCGCTGCTGCCCGGGCGGCGGGTGCTGCTGATCATCGAGGACGATGCCGCGTTCGCGGCGATCGTATGCGACATTTCGCGCGAGCTGGATTTCCAGTGCATCGTCACCGACACGGCGGAGGAGGCATTAAGGCTGGCGAAGGAGCACAAGCCCAGCGCGATCGTGCTCGATCTCGGCCTGCCCGACCAGTCGGGCCTTACCGTGCTCGACCGGCTCAAGCACGATGCCGAGACGCGCCATATCCCGATCCATGTGATCTCGGCGGCGGACCAGAGCCAGACCGCGCTGTCGCTGGGCGCGGTCGGCTATCACATCAAGCCGGTGCGGCGGGACGAGCTCGAGGAAGTGCTCTCGGGCCTGCAGGCGATGCTGACCACCCGCATGCGCCGCGTGCTGATCGTGGAGGACGATCCGGTCCAGCGCGACGCGGTCGGCCGGCTGCTCGCATCCGGCGATGTCGAGACGGTCGGCGTCGGGACCGCGGCGGAATGCATCGAACAGCTGCGCCAGCAGACCTTCGACTGCATGGTGCTCGATTTGTCGCTGCCGGATGCGTCGGGATTTTCGCTGCTCGAAACCCTCAGTGCCGAGGGCAGCCACGGCTTCCCGCCGGTGATCGTCTATACCGGGCACGATCTTTCGGCCGATGACGAGCAGCAGCTGCGGCGTTATTCGAGTTCGATCATCATCAAGGGCGTGAAATCGCCGGAGCGGCTGCTGGACGAGGTTTCGCTGTTCCTCCACCAGGTGGTGTCCGACCTTCCGCCCGAACAGCGCGAGATGATCGAGAAGGCCCGCCATCGCGATGCCGCGCTGGAAGGCCGCCGGATCCTGATCGTCGAGGACGATGTGCGGAACGTTTATTCGCTCACCAGCGTACTCGAATCGCGCGGCGCGGTGGTCAAGATCGCACGCAACGGACAGGAGGCGATCGACGCGCTTGCCGCCTCCGCGGACGACGCGTCGGGCACGGTGGATATGGTGCTGATGGACGTGATGATGCCGGTGATGGACGGCCTGACCGCGACCCGCGAAATCCGCGGCGATCCGCACTGGGCCAAGCTCCCGATCGTGATGCTGACGGCCAAGGCGATGCCCGACGACCAGAAGCTCTGCATCGAAGCCGGGGCGAACGATTACATGGCCAAGCCGATCGACGTCGACAAATTGCTGTCCCTCGTGCGCGTGTGGATGCCGCGGTGAGGAGGCTTCGTGCAAGGCGAGATTGAGGACGTCGAACTGGAGCTGCTGCTCGAAGCGCTCTACCTGCGGTTCCATTACGACTTCCGCCATTACGCGCGGGCGTCGATCAAGCGGCGCCTGCTGCAGGCCCGCATCCAGCTGGGCTTCGCGACCGTGTCCGCGCTGCAGGAAGGCCTGCTGCACGATCCGTCGATGCTGCCGCGCCTGCTGAACTACCTCACCGTGCAGGTGAGCGAGATGTTCCGCGACCCGAGCTATTACCGGGCGCTGCGGGAGAAGGTGATCCCGCATCTGAAGACCTATCCCTCGCTCAAGGTCTGGGTCGCCGGGTGCAGCCACGGCGAGGAACTCTATTCGCTGTCGATCCTGTTCGAGGAGGAGGGCCTTGGAGACCGCACGATCTTCTACGCGACCGACATCAACCCGGATGCGCTGCGCGCGGCCCAGGCGGGAATCTACTCGCTCGACCTGATCAAGAAATACACCGAGAACCACCAGAAATCCGGCGCCCGCTCGTCGCTGTCGGATTACTACACCGCGGATTACGGCCATGCCGTGTTCGACAAGAGCCTGCGCCGGCACGTGGTCTTTTCCGATCACAGTCTGGTGACCGATGCGGTGTTCGCGGAGATGCATCTGATCTCGTGCCGCAACGTGCTGATCTATTTCGATCGCGATCTGCAGGATCAGGCGCTCGGCCTGTTTCGCGATTCGCTCGCCCGCAAGGGTTTTCTCGGCCTGGGTTCGAAGGAGAGCCTGCGCTTCTCCGCCCACGCCGACGCCTTCGCCGATTTCGTGCGCGAGGAAAAAATCTACCAGAGGATCGACCGGTGAAGCGCCAGGCTGTCTCCGCGGTGGCGATCGGCGCGTCGGCGGGCGCGGTGCAGACCCTGCTGAAGATCCTGCCGGCGCTTCCGGCCGGCTATCCGGTGCCGGTGTTCATCGTCGTGCATGTCCCGCCCGACCGTGAGAATGCGCTGGTCACGCTGTTCGCCGCGAAATGCCCGCTGCCGGTCAAGGAGGCGGAGGACAAGGAACACGCCGCGCCCGGCGTCATCTATTTCGCCCCGTCCGACTATCATTTGCTGGTCGAGGCCGACCGCTCGCTGGCGCTGGCGCTGGACGAGCAGGTGAACCATTCGCGCCCGGCGATCGACGTGCTGCTGGAAAGCGCCGCCGATACCTACCGCGCCGGGCTGGTCGGGATCGTGATGACCGGCGCCAACCACGACGGCGCGGCGGGGCTGCGCGCGGTTGCCGCGGCGGGCGGGATCGCGATCGTCGAGGATCCGGACACCGCCGAAACCTCGATCATGCCGGCCAGCGCGCTGGCGGCCTGTCCTTCGGCGCGCATTCTCGATATCGCCGGTATCAAATCCTTCCTCCTCAAGCTGGGCCAGCCGTAATGCCTATGAACGAGCCGGTCCCCTTCCTGCTGGTCGACGATCTCGACGAGAACCTCGTTGCGCTCGAAGCGCTGCTGCGCCGCGACGGGCTGGTGTGCCACAAGGCGCGCTCCGGCGAGGAGGCGCTGGAGTTGCTGCTCAAGGGCGATTTCGCGCTGGCGCTGCTCGACGTCCAGATGCCGGGCATGAACGGCTACGAGCTGGCCGAATTCATGCGCAGCAGCGAGCGGGCGCGCCACGTCCCGATCATCTTCCTGACCGCCGGCACCGCCGACGCGCAGCGCCGCTTCCGCGGTTATGAGGCGGGCGCGGTGGATTTCATCCAGAAGCCGGTCGAAGCGGACGTGCTGCGATCGAAGGCCGAAGTGTTCTTCGATCTCTACCGCCAGCGGCAGCAGATCATTTCGCAGCGCGACGAATTGGAGGGCCTGGCGCGCGCGCTGCGCACCTCGGATCGCCGGAAGAACGAATTCCTCGCGATGCTGGGGCACGAGCTGCGCAATCCGGTCGCGGCGCTGGGGGCGGGGCTCGATCTGCTGGCCCGCCGCAAGGACCCGGACCATGCGGAGGTTCTCCGCCAGGAAATGGGTCAGAACGTCCAGCATCTCGCCCGGCTGGTCGAAGACCTGATCGACATCGCGCGGATCGACCAGGGCAAGATCCTGCTCAAGAAGGAGCGGGTAAAGCTGCAGGAGGTGCTCGAATTTGCCGCACGCCTCGCTGCCCACGATATCGCCGCAGCGCGGCACGAACTGACGCTCGACATTACCGAAGAGCCGATCTGGCTCGATGCGGATTACGCCCGGGTTGCGCAGATCATCAACAATCTGCTCGGCAATGCGGTGAAATATTCGCCGCCCGGCCAGAAGATCGGATTGTCCGTGCGCTCCGCCGGAAGCTCGGTCGCGATCGAGGTGTCCGATACCGGGATCGGTATTCCGGAAGACCGGCAGGCCGAGATATTCGAGCTTTTCGCCCAGGTCGAAGGGGCGAACGGCAAGACCGAGGAAGGCCTCGGCATCGGGCTGGCGCTCGTCAGGCAGCTGGTCGAGCTGCACGGCGGGACGATCACGCTCAAGTCCAGCGCGCCCGGCAAGGGCAGCGTGTTCGAAGTCTGCCTGCCGACCAGTTCCTGAGGTCAGCCGGCCGCAAGCGCGCGCGCGGCGGCCCGCACCGCCAGCCAGAGCTCGCGTTCTTCCGCCGCGTCGGCCAGTGCGCGGTGGGCCGGCGGCTGGCCCGGTGGGCGGATCTCTATCCGCGCGAACAGCTCGGCGATCGTCGCCGCGAGGCGCTCTGGCGGGACGACCGGCGCGAGGATCGCCCGCGCGCATTCGTAATGGGCATCGTCGCTGTCGCGCAGCCGCAGCGTATGGCGCGGAAAGCCGGCGCTGCGCAGCAGATAGCTGAGCCACTTGCCGTCCCATGACGGGGCGCTGGCGAGCAGGTCGTGGCCGGCGAGGCACTCGACCATCGCCTGCGCCACCTCGGTGTGATCCACGCCTTCGGCAACGAGCGTCGCCCGGTCGATCCGGTGGATCGCCTCGGCCTCGCCGCTCCAGTCGGTCCAGCCCGGCGCCGGGCGGATCAGGAATGCGCGGCTGCGCCCGTCCTCGAACACCCAGGCGACCTCGATCGGGTAACTGCGCTTGCTCAGCGAGGATGCTTCGAAATCGAGGAAGGCCAGCATCAGACTGCAACGCTCCCGCGCCGGAGAAGTTCGCCGCACGGTGGAAATCCCCGGCCCCGTCTGGACAGGCCGCGCCGACGGTGGCTATCGGCGCGCGATGAGTGTCATCGCAACCATCATGAACAGCGCCACCGGGCGCCCGATCCAGAAGATGAGCTTCGGCCGCATGCCCAAGCCCTGGGCCAGCTTCAACCTTGAGACCGGCGAGCTGGTGACGGTCGACCGGATCAACGTGGGCAAGCCCGCGCCGGGCAAGTTCGTCGCCCCGGTCGAGATTTGGGTGACCCCGAAGGCCTGAAACATACCCGGCTGCATTCCCTGATGCCATAATCGGAACGCTCCCTGCCGAGTGTCTCCGTGTTGAAACACAGCCGCTCTAGCTCGCCCTCACAGTTTGCCGGCAACTTTCACTGCAGGCTTGCCCAGCTGGCTTCGGCCGCGGCGCGTGCGTGAACCAGGGCTTAGAGGCTGCCATCACCGAACCATCAGTGCCGCACAGGCAAAGTCCCGCTTTTTTCGAGCCGGGGCAAGGGGAAAGCCATGTATTCGAAATCGAAAGCCGCCATCCGTTTCACCGCCCTGCTCCTCGGCGGCGGTGCCATTTCCGGGCTCGCGCTGAGCGCGGCGCCGGCCTTCGCCCAAGCCGCCGAAGGGACCCTTGGCGGCACCGTAACCCAGGCGGGCAACGGCGCGCTGCTGGGCGGGGCAACCGTGCGGATCGTCGAAACCGGGCAAACCGCGGTGACCGACACGCAGGGCTCTTACCGTTTCGGCAATGTCGTGCCGGGCAGCTATACCGTCACCGTCGATTACCTCGGCTTCATGCCGCAGTCGGAGCAGGTGACGCTCGCGCCGGGGGCGGCGCTGCGCCACGATGCCGCGCTGGGCGAGGATAGCGGCGCGATCGTCGTCAGCGGGCAGCGCGCGGCGCAGGCCAGGGCGCTCAGCGTGCAGCGCGCGTCCGACAACACCCGCAACGTGGTCTCGGCCGACCAGGCCGGCCGCTTCCCCGATTTCAACGCGGCCGAGGCTTTGCGCCGCGTGCCGGGCGTCTCGGTCCAGCGCGAGGTCGATGCGGGCGAGGGCCGCTACATCTCGATCCGCGGGCTCGATAGCGGGCTGAACAACACGCAGATCAACGGCATGAACGCCGCCCAGCCCGAGAAGGAAAACCGCCGGGTTCCGCTCGACATGATCCAGACCAGCGCGCTCGCCTCGATCACGGTCCACAAGACCCTGCTGCCCGACCAGGAAGCCGACGGCATCGGCGGCGCGGTGGTGCTCGAGACCGCGACCGCGTTCGATTATCGCAAGCCGGTGATCGATCTGACGGTGAGCGGGTTCTACCACGATCTCGCGGGCAAGGTCGAACCGATGGTGCAGGGCACGCTCGCGACGAAGTTCGGCGACAACGACCAGTTCGGCATCCTCGTTTCGGGCGCCTGGTCCAAGCGCAAGACGCGCGGCTTCGTGTTCTACCAGGACGAGGATTACATGAGCTACGTGGAGGATGAACCCTCCAGCGGCGTGACCCCGTACCAGTACCATCAGACCCGCTACGACAATGACCGCGAGAACATCTCGGGCAACCTCGCGCTCAACTGGGCGCCGAGCGATGCGACCCAGTTCACCTTCAAGGGCAGCTACAACCGCCTGCACGACAAGGAATTGAGCCATGCGCTCTATTTCGAAGGCGGCACGGACGAATATGACGACGACGGCAATCTGATCCTGACCGAGCCCGGCACCGCCAACATCTTCAACCAGTACGAAGAGACGATCCTGACCCAGCAGAGCTACGTGCTGAGCGGGATCACCCACACCGGCGGGTTCACTTTCGAATACGGCGCCGGCTATTCGGCCGGCAAGCGCACCGAGCCGTTCGACAACGAGGTGGCCTTCACCAAGCAGCTCGAAAGCAATCTGTTCGATTACGATTTCTCCGGCAAATTCCCGGTACCGAACCTCACCGCGAACGACATCGCGGCGATCGCCGATCCGGACGGCTACGAGCTCGGCTATAACGACATCGACATCGACGATTCCAAGAACACCCGTTATTCCGCGCATCTCGACGTGACTTACGAGCCGTCGGGGTCCTGGCTGCAGATGATCAAGTTCGGCGCGAAGGCGGAACGCTCGCGCAAGATCCTGTTCGAAGGCAACGTTATGGATCTCAGCGGCCCGCTGACGCTGAACCAGTTCGGCACCGGCGAGCTGATCGACACCGGCGTCGTCGGCACGCCCTATGCGCCGTTCCTCTCGCTGAACCTTGATAATCTGATGGACTGGCGCAACTATTCGCAGCACCTCGTCGATACCAATTCCGACTTCGAGAACGGCTATGTCGAAGACGGCGCGATCCCGATCGACGGCGACAGCTACACCAGCGACGAAGACACCTATGCCGCCTATGCGATGGCCAAGGGCGCGTGGGACAAGCTCGAGGTGATCGGCGGCGCGCGGTTCGATTACACCAGGGTTTCCGCCGACAATTGGGAAGCGCTGGAGCTGGAAGGCGAAGATCCGGTCTTCACCAAGATCAAGAGCACGGCCAGCTACACCAACATCCTGCCGCGCCTGCAAGTCAATTATCGCGCGTCGGACAATTTCGTGGTGCGGGGTGCGTTCTACACCTCGATCGCGCGGCCCGAGCCGCTGTATATGTCGGGCGCGATCTCGATCGAGGAGGATGACGGCGAAGTCGACGTCGAGATGGGGAATCCCAACCTCAAGCCGTCTTATGCCTATAATTTCGATCTCAGCGTCGAGCGTTATTTCGGTTCGATCGGGCTGATTTCGGGCGGGGTCTATTACAAGAAGATCAAGCGCTTCATCTTCAGCGGCACCGCGCCGGAGACCGAAGGCGACCTTGAGCGGTTCGAGAACGATCCGCGCCTGGCCGGCAAGACGATCGACGACGTGGTTACCTATACCAACGGCAAGAACGCCGACATCTACGGCATCGAATTCAACCTGGTGAAGCAGTTCACCGAACTGCCGGGCGCGCTGGGGGGGCTTGGCATCTATGCCAATGCGACCTTCCAGCACAGCAAGGCGGACGCCGGGATCGAAGGGCTGCCCGACGGCGATTTCTTCAACGCGCCGAACACGATCTTCACCGGCGCGCTGACCTACCAGAAATACGGCATCGAAGGGACGTTGGCCTATAGCTGGCGCGACAAGCAGGCGGTGAGCTTCTCCAGCTACAACACCCGCATCGTCGAACAGGCCTATGGTTCGCTCGATGCGCAGCTGCGCTACACGGTGGTGCCGGGGGTGAAATTGTTCGTTAACGCGGTCGATGTGCTGAACAGCGGCAAGAAGCCGATCGTCGACCAGCGCTACGGCGAAGGCAGCCCCTATCTGCAGGGCGCGACCTACACTGGCCGCACGATGACCTTCGGCATCAACGCCTCGTTCTGACGCCATGTTCTCCAAGCAGCGCGCCGCCCTGGTCCGTGGGATAGTCCGCAACGACAAGGGCGGCGCGCGCCCCTATCGCCCGCGCAGCGACGCGCCGCCGGTGTCGCAGGTGATCGATCGGCGCGCGTTCCTGCTCGGCGCGGCGGGTGCGGCGGTCGGCACCGCATTGGGGCTCGGGGCGGAAGTGAAGGCCGCCGAACTGGGGGCGGAGGCCGGGCTCGATTACGCGAAGGACCAGGCGTTCGACTTCGCCGAGATCAAGCTGGAGGCGCGCGCCTACGACATGCTGCCCGAAGGCTACAAGCGCCAGGTGGTGATGCGCTGGGGCGATCCGATGTTCGACGACGAACCCGATTTCGATTTCAAGAAGCAGTCGGCCCGCGGCGCCCGCCGACGGTTCGGCTACAACAACGATTACACCGCCTTCATGCCGCTGCCGCATGGCAGCCGGTCGTCAGAACGCGGGCTGCTGGCGGTGAACCACGAATATCCGATCCCGCAGCTGATGTTCGCCGGGCTGGCGGGGAACCGGGTGGCGGAAGACATCACCCGCGAGCAGGTCGATATCAGCATCGCCTCATGCGGCCATTCGGTGGTCGAAGTGCGCCGCACCGGCGATGTGTGGGAAGTGGAGCGGGGCAGCCCCTATAATCGCAGGATCACCGCCGACACTCCGATGCGGATCGGCGGCCCGGCCGCGGGCCATCCGAAATTGCGCACCAGCGCCGACCCGACCGGCCGCGCGGTGCTGGGCACGCATGACAATTGCAACGGCGGGATCACCCCCTGGGGCACGATCCTGACTTGCGAGGAAGGCTCGGCCGATTTTTTCGCCGGCACGGTCGAGACCCATCCCGACCGCGCGCATATGGAACGCAACCATTACGAAACATCCGCCCACGGCCGCTATGGCTGGGCGCGGTTCCACGAACGCTTCGATTTCGACCGCGAGCCGAACGAGCCCAACCGCTTCGAATGGGTGGTCGAGATCGATCCCTTCGCGCCCGACGAACCGGCGGTGAAACGCACCGCGCTCGGCCGCTTCGCCCATGAGGGCGCACATTGCGCGCTGGCGGCGGACGGAAGGGTGGTGGTCTATCTCGGCGACGACTGGGAATTCGAATATTGCTACCGCTTCGTCAGCGACCGCGCGTTCGATCCGGTGGACCGCGCGGCCAACCGCGACCTGCTGGACGAGGGCGTGCTCTCCGCCGCGCTGTTCGCCGCGGACGGGACGATGCGCTGGCTGCCGCTGGTCCACGGGCAGGGCCCGCTGACGCCCGAGAACGGCTTTGCCGATCAGGGCGATGTGCTGCTCCAGACCCGCCGCGCGGCCGACCTGCTCGGCGCGACGCCGATGGATTCGCCCGAGGGCTACGAGCCGGATCCGGTGAACGGCCATGTGTTCATCGCGCTGACCGGCAATGCCGAACGCCGCACCGACCAGGTCGATCCGGCCAATCCGCGCCCGGCCAATGCCAATGGGCATATGCTGGAACTGATGCCGCCGCGGGTGGGGGACAAGCCGGATCACGGCGCGGACAGTTTCGCCTGGCGGGTGTTCCTGCTGTGCGGCGATCCGCGCGATCCGGCGCAGGGCGGGACTTTCCCGGCGGGGACCAGCTCCGAAGGCTGGTTCGTAGAGCCGGACAATATCGGCTTCGATCCGGCCGGGCGGCTGTGGCTGTGCAGCGACGGGCCGGGCATCCGCAAGCACGACGGGGTGTGGGCGATGCATGTCGCCGGGCCGCTAGCGGGCCTGCCGCGGCTGTTCTATTCGGCGCCGTCGAAATCCGAATGCTGCAGCCCGGCCTTCACGCCCGATGGCTGCACGATGTTCCTGTCGATCCAGCATCCGTCCGAAGGCGCGAGCGGGATCGACGAGGTGACCACGCGGTGGCCGGACTTCGACCCGGCAATGCCGCCGCGACCCGCGGTGATCGCGATCCGGCGCGTGGACGGGAAAATAGTCGGGGGAGGGTAAGGCCCTAGCGGCCCCGCCGCGCGAAGCGGCGCCTCATTCCGCAGCCCGGAGCACCGGGCTGCGGAACGGCTTTAATCCGGCTCAGCGGTTGGACGCGAGCTGAACCTGGGCGTTGCCGGCGGCTTTCGCCAGGCGGGCATCGATCTGGGCGCGGACGTCCGCGATCACTTCGGCCTGGCACTGACGGCTGCGCTCGCCAAGGGCGAGGTGCACGGTCGCCAGACGGTCGCCGCACACTGCGCGGGCGGCCTGGTCCAGACGGATATCGAGGCGCTGCTGCCCATCCGCGGTCGAGAGGTCGAGCCCTTCGAGGCGAAGCGTCGCCTTGTCCTGGGCAAAGGGGTTGTCGGTGGTGGCGGCAGAGGCAGAGGACGCCAGGGCGCACGCGGCCAAGACCAGAAGGCCTTTCTTCATCGTAATCTCCTGTGTGTGAACGTTGGTGCCGCTCTGCGGCGGCTACACGGCTCACATAGTGCGATGAAGTGCGGGTTGCAAGGAGTGGCTGAATTCTGCCGTTTTTTGTGCAGTGCGGCAAAGTTCCGGTCAGGGGATGCTGATCTCCAGCGCCGCCAGATCGGTCAGCGTGCCGAGCAGGCCGAGCGGAAGATCGACGCTGTCCGAAGTCTCGACCTGGGTGTTCGGATCGCGCAGCGAAACCTCGATCGTGCGCGCGTAGGGCCCGCACCACTGACGCACCGTATCGACCGGAACCCGGGCCTTCCAACCACGCTTCCCTTCGACCGCGACAGCCTGTCCCGCGATGCTCACGGCGGCGGAAGGATCGTCGCGATGTCCGCTGATCAACAGGCAGCTTTGCGATCCGCAGCGGACCACCCGCGTGCTCGCTTCGGAAGCGGCCATCGCGGAGGTGGGGACGCTCGCGGCGACCACTGCGCCGACAAGGGCGAGCGCGCATTTGCGTCCGAAAAATCGCGGAAAACGGGCACCGGAGGCCAGAATTCGATCCATGGCAGAGTCTCCTCACACCGTGCCGCCAGGCGGCACGACGTTTGCTGACACTCTCCCAAAGATCGGGTTCTATATGACCTGGAGCCGAGACTATCGTTGTTACGCAACCGGTCAAGCGTAATATTACGGTGATGAGACAGTCCGCCGGTTTCGCCCGCTCAATCCCGACGGACGACGGCGATTCCGCCGAGCGCCATCAGCGCCAGCGCGAACCAGGTCAGCGCATATTCGAGGTGGTGGTTGTAGAACGAAACCACCGTCAGCCCGCCGATCGGCTGGCCCGGCGCGGCCGGCGCGGCCGCCGCGTCGATGAAATAGGGGGCGAGATCGGGCAGATGTTTTGCGTTGCCGATCGCGGCGACATCGCGCGAATACCAGCGGCCGCGCGCCGGATTGTTGCGGCGCAGAAAAGCGCCGCCGGGCTCGGTGATTCGCAAAAGCCCGTTCACCGTGACCGCGTTTTGCGATTCGCCTTGCCGCCGAGTCGCGCGTTCGCGCAGCGCCTGGGGGACAAAGCCGCGGTTGATCAGCACCCGCCATCCGGCATCGGTGCGCAGCGGGGTCACGATCCAGTAGCCGGCGCCGAGATCGGTCACCGCCTGCACCGGGGTCTCGTTTTGATGCTCGAACACGCCGCGAACGGTCACCCGGCGATAGAGATCGTGTTCGCGGTCGATCCGTGGCCACAGGGCGGGGCCGGGCGCGGGACCCGGTGCGGCATCAATCCGCCGGTCGACCGCGGCGATCAGCGCGAGCTTTTCGGTACGCCGCTCGACCTGCCACACGCCGAGCGCGAGGAACGCCGCCGCCAGCACCGCCAGCGCCGCGATCAGGCCGCGGCGCCCGCGCTTTGCCGTCGCGGTGGTGTGAGACGTCACGCCTGGCGGCGGTTCACGGCGCGCCCGACATGGATGCCATCGGCATCTGCGCCATCGGCATCATGTTGGCGTTGAGGTGGTACATCACCCACACCGACCCGCCGATCGTGATCGCGACGATCACCACGGTGAACAGGAACGCGAGCAACGTCCAGCCGCCTTCGGAGCGGGTGTCGAGGTGGAGGAAGAACACCACGTGGACCACGATCTGGGCGAAGGCGAGGGCGAAGATCGCGGCGGCGGTCGCGATCTTGTCGTGCAGCACATCGCCCATCACCAGCCAGAACGGCAGCGCGGTAAGCACGATCGCGAGCAGCGAACCGATCCAGAAGCCGCGCTGGCTGTGGGGCCGATCGCCGTGCCCGTGATTGCCGTGCCCCTGATCGCCGTGGGTATGGGAAGCTGTATCGCTCACTGGATCACTCCGAACAGATAGACGAAGGTGAACACGCCGATCCAGATGATGTCGAGGAAGTGCCAGAACATGCTCAGGCACATCAGCCGCCGGCGGTTCTCGGGGATCAGGCCGCGCTGGCCGATCTGGACCAGCATCACCACGATCCAGATCAGCCCGACCGTGACGTGGGCCCCGTGGGTCCCGACCAGCGTGAAGAAGGCGGAGAGGAAGGCGCTGCGCCCGGGCCCGGCACCCTCGGCGATCAGATGCGAGAACTCGTAAAGTTCGACCCCGACGAACGCCGCGCCGAGCAGGCCGGTGATGCCGAGCCACAACTGCGTCGGACCAGCCCGCCCGGCCTCGATATGCGGGATCGCCATGCCGAAGGTGATCGAGGAGGCAAGCAGGAAGCTGGTGTTGAGGGCGACCAGCGGCAGGTCGAAGATCTCGCGCGGCACCGGTCCGCCCGCGAAGCTCGAACTGACCACGCCGAACATCGCGAAGAGGGACGCGAAGATCAGCGCGTCGCTCATCAGATAGATCCAGAACCCCAGCGCGGTCGCGCCGCTGCCGTGGGCGTGATCGTCGTCGAAGACGTGGAACACCGGCGGTTCGGCTGCGGGAGCGGCGGTATCGGTCATGCGCCTGCTCCTGCGGCGGGGGAGGGTGCGCGCCGGCCCTCGGTCGCGGCGACTTCTTCGGCCGGGATGTAATAGTCGCGACTGTAGTTGAAGGTGTGGGCGATCGCGGTCACCAGCAGCGCGGCGAAGCTGAGCGCGGCGAGCCACCAGATGTACCACACCATCGCGAAGCCCAGCACCAGCGCGAGGCCGGAGAGGATCACGCCGGCACCGGTGTTGCGCGGCATGTGGATTGGCTTGAAGCCCGCGGTCGGGCGCTGGTAGCCGCGGGTCTTCATGTCGTGCCACGCGTCGAGATCGTGGACGAGCGGAGTGAACGCGAAATTATAGGCCGGCGGCGGCGACGAGGTCGACCATTCGAGCGTGCGCCCGCCCCACGGATCGCCGGTCGTGTCGGCCAGCTCGCGGCGTTTGACGATCCCCATCACGATGCTCATCACGAAGCCGAGAATGCCGATCAGGATGATCACCGCGCCGATTCCGGCGACGATGAAATAGGGCTGCAGGCTCGGGTCGTCGAAATGGTTCACGCGGCGCGTGGTGCCCATCAGGCCGACGATGTAGATCGGCGTCCACGCGACCCAATAGCCGATCACCCAGCCCCAGAAGGCGACCTTGCCCCAGAATTCATCGAGCTTGAAGCCAAACGCCTTGGGGAACCAGTAGACCATCGCCGCGAACAGCCCGAACACCACGCCGCCGATGATCGTGTTGTGGAAATGCGCGACCAGGAACAGCGAGTTGTGCAGCACGAAGTCGGCCGGCGGGATCGCGAGCAGGACCCCGGTCATGCCCCCGACGGTGAAGGTCAGCATGAAGGCGACCACCCACATCATCGGCAGTTCGTAGCGGATGTTGCCGCGGTACATCGTGAACAGCCAGTTGAAGATTTTCGCGCCGGTCGGGATCGAGATCACCATCGTCGCGATGCCGAAGAAGCTGTTCACGCTGGGGCCCGCGCCCATGGTGAAGAAGTGGTGCAGCCACACGAGGTAGCTGAGGATCGTGATGACCACGGTCGCGTAGACCATCGAGGAATAGCCGAACAGCGGCTTGCCGGTGAAGGTCTGGGTGATCTCGGAATAGATGCCGAAGGCCGGGAGCACGAGCACGTAGACTTCCGGGTGGCCCCAGATCCACACCATGTTCCAGTACATCATCGGCGCGCCGCCGAGTTCGTTGGTGAAGAAATGCGTGCCCGCATAGCGGTCGAGCAGCAGCAGGAAGAACGCCGCGGTCAGCGCCGGGAAGATCGCCACCGCCAGCACGTTGGAGCACAGCGCGGTCCAGCAGAACACCGGCATCTTCATCATCGACATGCCGGGCGCGCGCATCTTGATGATCGTCGCGACCATGTTGATCGCGGACAGCGTGGTGCCGACCCCGGCGATCTGGAGCGACCACAGATAATAATCGACCCCGGTATCCGGGCTGTAGGCAAGTTCCGACAGCGGCGCGTAGCCGAGCCAGCCGGTTCGCGCGAATTCGCCGACGAACAGCGAGATCATCGTGAGCACCGCGCCGGCGACCGTGAGCCAGAAGCTGAGGTTGTTGAGGAATGGGAAGGCCACGTCGCGCGCGCCGATCTGCAGCGGCATCACGAAGTTCACGATGCCCACGACCAGCGGGATCGCGACGAAGAAGATCATGATCGTGCCGTGTGCGGTGAAGATCTGGTCGTAGTGGTGCGGGGGCAGATAGCCCTCGTTCGATCCGAACGCGATCGCCTGCTGCAGACGCATCATGATCGCATCGGAAAAGCCGCGCAGCAGCATCACGATCCCGAGGACGATATACATGATGCCGATCTTCTTGTGATCGACGCTGGTGAACCACTCGTGCCAGAGATAGCCCCACAGCTTGTAGCGCGTGATCAGCCCGACCACCGCGAGCCCCAGCAGCGCCACGACCACGAAGGTCCCGAGCAGGATCGGTTCGTGAAACGGGAAGGAATCCCAGGTGAGGCGGCCGAAGACGGTTTTTGCGAGGGTCTGGGTCATGAGTGGTTCGATGCTGGCTTGGTGCCGCCTGCCTGCGCCAGTGCGCGCGGGAGCGTCAGCAGGGAGAAGTCGCGATTATGTCCATGTTCGTGGCCCGGTGCCTTCTCGAGCGCGGGCACGGCCGGGGAATGGTCGCCGACCTGATCGGTCGGGACCGGCTGCCCGCCCGCCTGGCCCGAGGCGCGCATCCGGTCGCGCATCATCACGTCGGCCATGCAGGCCTTGCCCGGCTGGACGCACTGGTTGACGATCCGGTCGAACAGATCGGCCTGGACTCCCGAGAAATGCTGCACCGAGGCCTTTTCGCTGGGTTGTTCCAGCTTGAGGTACTCCGCGGTCGCGAGCGCGCCGCCGCTGCCCTTTACCTGAGCGACCCATTGCTGAAAGCCGGGGCTGTCCATTCCGCGCAGCTTGAAGCGCATGTCGGAATAGCCGCGCCCGGTGTAGTTGCCCGAATAGCCCCAGGTCTCGCCGGGCTGGTTCAGCACCGCGTTGAGTTCGGACTTCATCCCCGGCATCGCATAGACCATGCCGGCCAGCGTGGGCGCATAGAAGGTGTTGAACTGGCTGGTCGAGGTGATCGAGAAATGGACCGGCACGTCCACCGGCACCGCAAGTTCGTTGATCGTGGCGATGCCCTGGTCCGGATAGATGAACAGGAATTTCCAGTCGAGCGCGACCACCTGCACCTCGACCGGCTTCGTGCCCGCCGGGATCGGGCGGCCCGGCGCGATCCGTTCGAGCGGGCGGAACGGATCGAGCAGATGGGTGCTGGTCCAGGTGACCGCGCTCAGCGCGATGATGATCAGCAGCGGGCATGCCCAGATCGCCAGTTCCAGCGTGGTCGAATGGTTGAAATGGGGGTCGTAGACCTTGTCGGGATTGCCGCGCCGGTATTTCCACGCGAACAGCACCGTCAGCACCATCACCGGGACGATGATCAGCAGCATCAGCACGACCGAGACGAGGATCAAATTGCGCTGCTGGACCGCGATGTCCCCGGTCGGGTTCATCACGACCATGTCGCAGCCGCTCAGCAGGGCCAGTGCCGCGGCGGCGCACAGGGCGCGGGCGGACCGGATCGAGGGGGGAGTCGAACGAAGCATCTGCCTGTGCCCTAAAGCGCCGTCGCCGGTGCCGCTTTGACTCAAATCAAGCGATTGCATGAGCAAATCGGCCAACAACGGGAAACAGGATCGCGAATCATCGTTGGGATGGTAAGCTTCCGGGCACGCTACAATTCGAGCAGGTCCAAGGAAAGGGCCGTAATGGCAAGCACAACCGCCGAACCGGCCAATTCCACTTCGCTCGAGCGCGATGCGCGTGCGATCAATGCGCGCGAGCACAGCGTCAGGCCGGGCGAGATCGCGGTCGGCGTGATCATCGGGCGGACGTCGGAATTCTTCGACTTCTTCGTCTATGCGATCGCCTCGGTGCTGGTGTTCCCCAGCGTGATCTTCTCGTTCGCCTCGCCGCTGAATGCCATGCTCTATTCCTTCGGGATGTTCGCGCTCGCGTTCATCGCGCGGCCGGTCGGCGCGTTCCTGTTCCTGTGGATCGACCGGCGGCACGGGCGCGGGGTGAAGCTCACCATCGCGCTGTTCCTGCTCGGCTTCTCGACCATGGCGATGGCCTTCCTCCCGAGCTACGCCTCGGCCGGCGGCTTCGCGGTGGCGCTGCTGGCGCTGCTCCGGATCGGCCAGGGCTTCGCATTGGGCGGGACCTGGGACGGGCTGCCGTCGCTGCTTGCGCTCAACGCGCCCGAGGGCCGGCGCGGCTGGTTCGCGATGATCCCGCAATTGGGTGCGCCGCTGGGCCTGCTGGTTGCCGCCGCGGTGTTCGCGTTCCTGCTGACCAATCTTTCGACCGCCGATTTCCTCGACTGGGGCTGGCGCTATCCGTTCTTCGTCGCCTTCGCGATCAACGTCGTCGCATTGTTCGCGCGGCTGCGCCTGATCTCCACTTCGGAGTTCGAGCGGCTCTACGAAAACCGCGAGCTCCAGCCCTCGCCGGTGCTGGAGATGTTCCGCGACGAATGGCGTACCGTGATCCTCGGCGCCTTCGCCCCGCTGGCGAGTTTCGCCTTGTTCCACCTCGTCACGGTGTTCCCGCTCTCGTGGATCCTGCTCAACACCAATGAATTGCCGGTCCACTTCCTTGTGATCGAGATCGTCGGCGCGGTGGTCGGGGTGTTCGCGGTGGTGCTGTCGGGCTTTCTCGCCGACCGCCTCGGGCGGCGCATGGTGCTGGGCCTCTCGGCCGGGCTGATCGCGGCCTACAGCGGCTTCGCGCCGCAATTGCTGTCGCACGGCGCGGCCGGCGAATGGACCTACATGATGCTTGGCTTCCTGCTGCTCGGGATCGCGTTCGGGCAATCGTCAGGCCCGGTGAACGGCAGCTTCTCCTCGCGCCACCGCTATACCGGCGCCGGCACCACCGCGACCGCCTCGTGGCTGATCGGCGCGGGCTTCGCGCCGCTCGCCGCGCTGCTGCTCGCGTCCAATTTCGGGCTGATCGCGGTGGGCGGCTATCTCCTGTCGGGGGCGATCTGCACGCTCGCGGCGCTGGGGATCAACCGCGAATGGGGCCTGCGGGCGAACTGATCCCGGCTAAACGCTTGCCGGCGGCGCATTCGCGCTGCCATGGTGCGGGCGATGGATTTGAACGATCAGATGATGCGCTATTTCGGCACGGCCGATCCCGGCGCGATTTCCGCCGGCGGCATGGCCGAGGGGATCGAACGGATGCGCGTCGATCTCGGGCTCGAGAAGGATCGCGGTCGGCGGTTCGCGCTGTGGACGCTGCTGCATATGTTCGGCGCCGCGCCCGACCTCGACGTCGCCTTCGCGCATGAGGACGACCGCAACGCGGCGCGCAGCTTCATGGAGATGATGGAGAAAAGCACGGGCGACTGACCGGCGTCAGTAACCGGTCTGCGCCGTCGCGAGCCCGAGTTCCGGAATCAGCACCGTGCGCCGCCCGCCCAGATCGGTGCGCACCGCGATCAGCCCGCTGCGTTCGAAATGCTCGATCAGCCGGCGGATGCGCCCGGGCGAATTGGTGCCATAGACCCGCGCCAGTTCCTCGTCGTCGGGGCAGGGCGCATTGTCGAGCGCGGCCCGGGCGATCACGAAGAACGGCGCCAGTACATCGTCCGACAGCACGCCCGCGAGATCGATGATCTCGGGCCACGGCGCGTCGGCCGGCTCGGGAATGCCGGCGACCGCGCTCGCGAACAGGCGGCGGAAGCGCGCGATGTCGATCCCGCCGGTGGAGATGCGCTGCATCCGGCAGCGCAGCGTGAAGTCCTGGTACAGGCTCGCCGGCTGCTTGAAGGTCGCGCCGTCCTCGGCCGCCATGTCGGCCAGGATCGCGGCGATCGCGGCGGTGCTCTCGGCACTGCCGGGCATCATCGCCACAGCGGCGGTCCCGGGGGCCGTCCCGGAGGCCTGCGGAGCCGGCGCCTCGATCCGTTCGATCAGCTCGTCCGCCGCCGGCACGGCCGGGGCCGGTGCGACCGGGCGCTCGGCCGGCTCCTCCAGCTTGAGCCCGTCATGCAGCAGCGCGTGGAGCTCGTCGGCGGTGGTCTCGGGCAGCGGTGCGAGCGCCCCGGGCGAGGACCGCGCGCCGGTGCGGACCGGTCCGATCCGGGTCGAGACTGGGCGGCGGCTGATCGCGGGGCCGAGCCCGAGGAACTGCCCGCGCTCGAGATCGCGAATCTGCTCGGCCTGGCGCCGCTCCATGCCGAGGAGGTCGGCCGCGCGGGCCATGTCGATGTCGAGGAAGGTCCGCCCCATCAGGAAGTTCGACGCTTCGGCCGCGACGTTCTTGGCCAGCTTCGCGAGGCGCTGGGTCGCGATCACCCCGGCCAGCCCGCGCTTGCGCCCGCGGCACATCAGATTGGTCATCGCGCCGAGCGACATCCGCCGGGCCTCGTCGCTGACGTCGCCGGCGGCGGCGGGCGCGAACAATTGCGCCTCATCGACGATCACCAGCGCCGGGAACCACTGTTCGTGCGGGGCATCGAACAGCGCCGACAGGAACAGCGCCGCGCAGCGCATCTGCGCCTCGACATCGAGCCCCTCGAGCGCGACGATCACCGAGGCGCGGTATTTCCTGATCCGCGCGGCGAGGCGGGTCAGTTCGGCGGCCGAATAAGCGGCGGCATCGATCACCACATGATCGAACACATCGGCCAGGCTGACGAAATCGCCTTCCGGGTCGATCACCACTTGCTGGACGATCCCGGCGCTTTCCTCCAGCAGCCGGCGCAGGAGATGCGACTTGCCCGAGCCGCTGTTGCCCTGGACGAGCAGGCGCGTCGCGAGCAGTTCCTCGACGTCGATCTCCACCGGTGCGCCGCGGCCGTCGACGCCGATCTGGATGAGTGCAGTCACCCCCGGCACTTAGGTGGCGCGCGGAGTCGCCCCAAGCGCGGGGGCGGCGTTATCCAGAGATTCGTGGCCTTGTCAGTGCTTCTTGGCGATCTTCAGCCCATCGGCCTTCGCGCGGTCCTTCACCGATTCCTCGCTGCGGGTCAGTGCCTTGGCGATCGCCTTGAGCGCGATGCCCTTGCCGGCGAGCGTGTGCAGCTTCTGGATCTCTTCGGCGTTCCAAGGCTGTTTGTGCCGTTCAAATCGTTCGGCCATGATGCGTCCTTTCGCGAACCGGTGCCCAACTGGGCGGGGCAGCCAGCGCCTTAGCCGGAAGTGGCGGCGTAGCCATCCAGAAACAGCGTGACCGCTTCTTCCACCTCGCGCGCGATCGCCTGGTCCGAAACGTCGGGGCCAAGGCCCCACATGCTGTGCATGAAGATGCGGTACATGCACAGGTGATGGAGCTGGGCCGCGGCGCGCAGCGTATCGACCGGGCGGAGCGTGCCGGCCGCGATCTGGGTCTCGAAATAGGCGGCCATCGCCTTGTGCCGGCGCAGCGGCGCGCGCTCGTAGAAAATCCGGCCGATCTCCGGCGAGCGCGACGCTTCCGCGATCACCAGGCGGAACAAGGTGCCGACCTCGGGGGTCAGCATCACCCTGAGGAATTCGGTGCAATAGGCGGTCAGCGTTTCGCGCAAATCCCCGGCGGGATGGATGGTGCTGTCGCAGCCGAAGGCCACGGTCCATTCGTCCAGCGCCGCGGCGAAGAGATCTTCCTTCGATGCGAAATAGGTCCACAACGTGGTTTTCGAGCCGCCCAGATCCGCCGCGATCGCCGACATGCTGGTGCCGGAATAGCCATGTTCGCGGAAGTGGCGCTGGGCCACCGCAACGATCGCCTCGCGCCGTTCCTGCCGCCGCGCCTCCCGCTTTCCGGGGGTCTTTTCGTCCTCGCAGATCATTTATCGTACTCTCCAGTACGATCTTCTTGACTCATCTCGACGGAAAGCGCAAGGGCGATTCTGTACCAAGGAGTACGGTTTCGTGAAGCGTCTCATTTCCATTCTGTTGCTTGCCGGCGTCGCCGCCTGTGCTCCGGCCCCCGGCAAACTCGCGGAACCCCGTTCCGCATCGAGCCTGCCGGCCGGGCGCAGCCTCGCCGCAACCGCCGATGCCGTGTGGCCGGGCGACAATTGGTGGCAGGCTTACGGCGATCCGCAGCTCGACGCGCTGATCGCCGAGGCGCGCACCGGCTCGCCCGATGTGGCGGCCGCGATGGCCCGGATCCGCCAGGCCGATGCGCTGGCGCGGCAGGCGGGCTCGGTGCTGCTGCCGAGCGTCTCGGCCGGCGGCAATGCGGGCTTCAACAAGCAGAGCTACAACAACGGCATTCCGGCCGAGTTCGTGCCCAAGGGCTGGAACGATGCGGGCGCGCTCAACGCCAGCGCCTCGTTCGATCTCGACCTGTGGGGCAAGAACCGCGCGGCGCTTGCGGCGGCGACCTCCAATGCGCAGGCGGCGAAGGTCGACGCGGACCAGGCGCTGCTGCTGCTGACCAGCAATGTCGCCGGCGCCTATGCCGATCTCGCGCAGCTCTTCGCCGAACGCGACATCGCCGCGCGCGCGCTCGAAGTGCGGCAGGACACCTTCAAGCTCACCGGCCAGCGGGTCGACAACGGGCTCGACAACCGCGGCACGCTGCAGCTTTCGCAGTCGCGCGCGGCGGCGGCCGAGGCCGATGTGGCGGCGCTCGACGAAGCGATCGCGCTCACCCGCAACCGCCTGGCGGCGCTGGTCGGCAGCGGGCCCGACCGCGGGCTCGACATCGTCCGGCCGCAGCTTGCCGCGCTCGCCCCCCGGGGCCTTCCGGCGAATTTGCCGCTCGACCTGATCGGCCGCCGGCCCGACATCGTCTCCGCCCGCCTGCGCGCGGAAGCGGCGACCCACACGATCCGCAGCGACCGCGCGGCCTTCTATCCCGACATCAACCTGACCGCGCTGATCGGGGTCCAGTCGCTCGGGCTCGGCAACATCGTCGATAGCGGCTCGACCTACGGCTCCGTCGGCCCCGCCTTCAGCCTGCCGCTGCTCAACCGCGGGCGGCTGGTCGGGCAATTGCGCGGCGCCGAAGCAGCGTCTGACCTCGCGGTCGCCGATTACGACGCGGCGCTGATCAAGGCGCTGCAGGACGTCGCCGACGCCTCGGCCTCGATCCGCGCGCTCGGGCAACGCCGGGCTTCCGCCGCGGAGGCATTGAGCGCGGCCGAAGGCGCCTATTCGATCGCGCAGCAACGTTACACCGGCGGCCTCGCGACCTATCTCGACGTGCTCACCGCCGAAGACACCGTCCTCGCCGCGCGCCGCTCGGCCGCCGATCTCGATGCGCGCGCCGTCACGCTCGACATCGCGCTCGTCCGTGCCCTCGGCGGCGGCTTCTCCGACCGCTCCGCCGCATCTTCCGCATCCCCCGCAAGGTAATCATCATGGCCACCCTGACCGAAACCCCGGAAACCCTGCCCGACACCGGGAAGACCGCCACGCGCAAGCGCCTGTTCTTGATCTTCGGCGTGGTGCTCGCCGTGATCGCGGCGGTGGTGCTGATCTGGCAGCTCGGCTTCGCCTGGCGCTCGGTCTCGACCGACAATGCCTATGTAGGCGCCGATACCGCGCA
Source organism: Candidatus Andeanibacterium colombiense (assembly GCA_029202985.1). Lineage (GTDB taxonomy): Bacteria > Pseudomonadota > Alphaproteobacteria > Sphingomonadales > Sphingomonadaceae > Andeanibacterium > Andeanibacterium colombiense. The sequence goes on from CP119316.1 coordinate 3,225,870, forward strand.
GATCACCCCGCTGGTCGGCGCCCCGGTGGCGCAGGTGCTGGTGGAGGATACCGCGCGGGTGAAGAAGGGCGACATTCTCGTCCGGCTCGACGATTCCGACGCGCGGATCGCGCTTGACCAGGCCGAGGCGAACCTCGCCCGGGCCGAACGCGGCTTCCGCCAGACCTCGGCGAGCGGGCAGGCGCTGCTGGCGCAGGCGCAGGCGCGCGGATCGGACATCCAGGCGGCCCGCGCGCAGCTGAGCGTGGCGCAGGCCAATTACGAACGCGCGAAGGTCGATTACGACCGCCGCCACACACTGTCGGCGACCGGCGCGGTTTCGGGCGACGAGCTGACTTCCGCGACCAATGCCTTGCGCAGCGCGCAGGCCAATCTCGATGTCGCCCGCGCGCAGGTCGCGCAGGCCCAGGCGACCCAGCGCTCGGCGTCGCAGGAGGCCGATGCCACGCTCGCGCTGACCAGGGGCACGACCGAGAGCACCAGCCCCGAAGTGCTCGCGGCGCGGGCCGCGCGCGACCAGGCCAAGCTCGATCTCGACCGCACCGTGCTGCGCGCGCCGTTCGACGGGGTGATCGCGCAGCGCAAGGTTCAGGTCGGCCAACGGGTCGCGGCGGGGGCCGTGTTGATGACGGTCGTTCCGATCGACCGGCTCTATGTCGATGCGAACTTCAAGGAAGGCCAGCTCAAGCGCGTCCGCACGGGCCAGCCGGTCGAACTGACCTCCGACCTCTATGGCGGCTCGGTCACCTATCACGGCCGCGTCATCGGACTCTCCGGCGGCACCGGCTCGGCCTTCGCGCTGATCCCGGCGCAGAATGCCACCGGCAACTGGATCAAGGTCGTCCAGCGCCTGCCGGTGCGGGTCGCGCTCGATCCGAAGGAACTGGCCCAGCATCCGCTGCGGGTCGGCCTGTCGATGGACGCGACTATTGATGTGACCAAGTAAGTGAGCGGCCCGTCTTCCCCCCAGGCGGATACCGCTCCGCCGCCGCTGTCCGGCCCCCGGCTGGCAGCGGCGGCCCTGGTCCTCGGGCTCGCCAATTTCATGGTGCTGCTCGATTCCACCATCGCCAATGTCAGCCTGCCGCATATCGCCGGCAGCCTCGGCGTCTCGAGCAGCCAGGGCACCTGGATCATCACCTCCTACGCGGTGTCCGAAGCGATCTGCGTGCCGCTGACCGGGTGGCTCGCGGGGCGCTTCGGCACGCTGCGCACCTTCATGTTCTCGCTCAGCGGCTTCACGCTGTTCTCGACCCTGTGCGGCCTGTCCTCGACACTCGGGATGCTGATCGCATTCCGCGTCGCGCAGGGCCTGTGCGGCGGGCCACTGATGCCGCTGTCGCAGACGCTGCTGCTGCGGGTGTTCCCGCGCGCCAAGGCGGGCCTCGCGATGTCGGTCGCGGCGATGACCACGATCGTCGCGCCGATCCTCGGCCCGATTCTTGGCGGCACGATCAGCGACAACTGGTCGTGGCCGTGGATCTTCTTCATCAACATACCGCCGGCCGCTGCGTGCCTGTTCGGCGTGTACACGCTGCTGAGGCCCTACGAGACCAAGGGCATATCGAGCCGGGTCGACGTGGTCGGGCTGGCGCTGCTGGTGTTCTGGGTCGGCTGCTTCCAGATCATGCTGGACCTCGGGCGCGAGAACGACTGGTTCGGCTCGCCGATGATCGTCGGCCTCGCGGTGGCGGCGGCGATCGGCTTCGTCGCCTTCATGATCTGGGAATTGACCGCGGAACAGCCGATCGTCGATCTGCGGGTGCTGCGGCACCGGGGTTTCGCCGCGGCCACGATCGCGATCTCGATCGGCTTCGGCACGATCTATTCCTCGGTGGTGCTGGTGCCGTTGTTCCTTCAGTCGACGATGGGCTACACTTCGACCTGGGCGGGTTACGCGATGTCGACCATGGGCCTGTTCGCGATCTTGCTGGCGCCGGTCGCCGGGCGGCTGGGCAAGTGGGTCGATATGCGGATCACGATCTGTCTCGGGCTGATGTGGCTCGGGGTCGTGTCCTATCTGCGCTCGCTCTGGGGCGTCGGCGACAGCTTCTGGGACTACACCTGGCCGCAATTGCTGCAGGGGCTGGGCACGCCGTTCTTCATGATCGGGCTGATGACGCTCGGCCTCGCGACGGTGCCGCCGAAGGAAACCGCCTCGGCCGCCGGGCTGATGGCCTTCGTCCGCACGCTGGCAACCGCGGTGGCGACCTCGGTCATCACCACCGAATGGGCCGACGGCACGCAGGAGGCGCGCGCCCAGCTTGCCGGGCTCGGCACCCAGGCGGATGCGTTCGTCGAACGGCTGCAGGCGGCGGGCATGAGCATGGACCAGGCGCGCGGGCAGCTAGCGCAATTGATCGAACAGCAGGGCGCGGCGATCGCGGCGGACCATCTGTTCCTGGTGATCGGGGTGCTGTGCGTCCTCGCGGGCCAACTTGCGTGGATCATCCCCAAGCCCCGGGGCGGGGTCGGCGGACCGAACCCGGCCGCGCACTAGTGCGGGCTGTCGCCATCGAAAAACCGTTCATCGCAGCGCAGCGGGCCGGGCGGAACTCCCGGTCGGCCCAGGCATCCGTTCCATGCGGCCAGCATCACCGGTTCGCATCTAGCGGAGAACCATTCTTGGACGAACAGGAGCTCGAGCGGGTCGCCGCTCGGATGCGACAGGTCGGCGAACGGCTCGACCTGCTCGCGACTTATGAAAGGCTTCGTATCGCCGTGCGGCAACAGGCCGCGGGCCTTGCCGCGCCGACCTTCCGGCCCCGGCCGCGCCAGCCGCTCGGCGGCGCGTCGCGCGGTTTCGGGTGCCAGCGGCGGGGTCAGGCCGCTGGCAGGCCGCTCGCTGCCGGTCCGGATTGCGATACGGAATAGCGTCCAGCCCCGGCCGTCTCAACCGCGCTCGATGCCGGCGAGCACCCGCAGCGCCGCCTCGGCATCCGCCCGCCGTTCGGGTGCGAGCAGACATAGCCTGATGCCGGATGAAGCGCGCGGCCCGATCGCGCTCGCATTCGGCGGGGTGACCCTGACCCCGGCCGCCTCCGCGCTGGCCGCGAATGCGCTGGTCCGCTCTTCCGCCATCGGCAGCCACAGATGCGGCGCGCCTTCGGGCATGGGCACCCGGTCGAGCCCGAGGATCTCCTGTGCCAGGGCGATGCGGGCCTTGGCTTCGCCGCGCAGCCACTCGGCCGCGCCCACATCCGCGCCCAGCTCCAGCAGCGCGCAGCCGAGTTCCAGCGCCGCCGGGGCGACGCCGAAGCTCTGCGCCCGCAGCGCGCGCAGCACCGGCTCCGCGCGGCCGGGCGGCGGGATCAGCGTCCCCAGCCGCACCAGCGGGGTCAGGCATTTCGACAGGCTGGTGAGATACCAGCACCGCTCGGGCGCCAGCTCGCGATAGGTCACGCGGCCCTTCGCGGCGTAGATCGCGTAGATGTCGTCCTCGACGATCGCCGCGTCGTTCCGGCGGCACACCTCCACGATCGCCCGGCGGCGCGCCTCGCCGGTCTCGAAGCCGAGCGGGTTCTGGCACACCGGGGTGGTAAACACGGTGCGGCAGCCGGATTCGCGCAGCACCCGGTCCAGCGCGTCGGGCAGCATTCCTTCGTCGTCATGGGCCACGGGCGCCCAGTCCAGGCCAAGGTCCACGGCCGCGAGGATCGCCCCGGAGAAGGTCTCGCCCTCGCTCGCGACGATCCGCGAAGTCCGCGCGCATTCCGCCAGCGCGAGATGGAGCGCCTGCTGCGCGCCGTTGCACAGGATCGCCTCGCCGGGTTCGGCCGCGACCCCGCCGCGCGCCAGCCAGCCCGTGATCGCCGCTTGCGCTTCGGGAGTGCCGTTGTGGTGATAGAGCCCGCCCGAAGGCAGCGCCCGCAGCCGCTCCATCGCGCGGCGGTTCGCCTCGGCGAAGTCCGCCTCGCCGATTACCCACGGCGGCACGTTGACCGAAAGATCGATCGGCTCAGCGCGCATGATGTTCACGCCGGAACCGCCCGGTGGCGCAGCGAGTTAGGCACAGGTCCCCCGGAGAGGAACTGCCTATGCCGCTCAAGGCCATCGCGCTCAATTGCACTCTCAAGTCCGATCCTTCGGAAAGCTCGTCGACCGATGCGATGATCGCGGTCCTGCAAGACGCGTTCAAGGAGAAAGAGGTCGAGATCACCCGCATTGTTCGCGTCGCCGCGTTGAATATCAAGCCCGGCGTAAGCTCCGATGAAGGCGAGGGCGACGATTGGCCGGCCCTGCGCAAGGAGATCCTCGATCACGACATATTGATCTTCGGCGGCCCGATCTGGATGGGCCAGATCGGCAGTATCGCCAAGCGCGTGCTCGAACGGTTCGACGCTTTCTTCGGGGAGACCGACGATCGGGGCCGCATGCCAAGCTACGGCAAGGTCGCGGTGGCGGCGATCGTCGGCAATGAGGACGGCGCGCATTACTCCGCCGCCCAATTGTTCCAGGCGCTCAACGATGTCGGCTTCACCATCCCGGCGGTGGCGGCGTGCTATTGGGTCGGCGAGGCGATGGGCAAGGTCGATTTCAAGGACCTGAAGCAAACGCCCGAAAAGGTGACCGAAACCGCGCAGATGGTCGCGGCCAATTGCGCCCATCTGGCCGGGCTGTTGCAGGCTTCACCCTATCCGGGCTGATCCGGCGCGCGAAAAAATCTGGCCTCGGGGGTAACCGTGGCGCCACTCGTGCGTATATTCAGGCGGAGCCGCTCGAGCGGCACGGAGGAAACGCGTATGGGGGGACTGGCCGATCCAGCGGCAATCGCAGAGCATCCCGGCGATCTCGCCGAGCGCTTCGCCGCGGTGCGCGGCCTCAGCCTCGCGCTGGCCGAGACTTTGTCCGATGCCGATGCGACCGCGCAGTCGATGCCCGACGCCTCGCCCGCCAAATGGCATCTGGCGCATATCACCTGGTTCTTCGAAACCTTCGTGCTGCGCGATCATGTGCCCGGCTACCGCCTGTTCGACGCGGACTGGCCGTTCCTGTTCAACAGCTATTACGAAGCCGAAGGCGCGCGTCACGCGCGGCCGCAGCGCGGGCTGCTGACCCGGCCGAGCCTCGACCAGGTGAAGGCCTATCGCGCGCATGTCGATGCCGCGCTGCTCGACGCGCTGCCCCGGCTGGCGGAAAGCTGCGGCGATCTGATCGAGCTGGGCCTGCATCACGAACAGCAGCACCAGGAATTGCTGCTGACCGACCTCAAGCATCTGTTCTCCAGCAACCCGCTCGGGCCGGCCGCATGGGACGCGCAGGCACCGTCCGCGCGCGCCGAAACCGCGGCGCTCGGCTGGCTCGACGGGCCGGTCGGGCTGGTCGAGATCGGCGACGCGGGGGAGGGCTTCGTCTTCGATTGCGAGCGCCCGCTCCATCGCCACTACCTCGCGCCTTATGCATTGGCCGACCGCACGATCACCAATGGCGAATGGTGCGATTTCATCGCCGATGGCGGCTATTCCAGCGCCGGCTTGTGGCTCGACGATGGCTGGAGCTGGGTCAAGCGCGAGGGCATCGCCGCACCGCTCTACTGGCGCGCCGGGGACGACGAGGGCGACGAGGCCTTCACTCTTGCCGGCTGGCAGCCGCTGGACCTCGCCGCACCCGTCACCCACATCAGCTTTTTCGAGGCCGATGCCTATGCCCGCTGGGCTGGCGCCCGCCTGCCGACCGAGCAGGAATGGGAAGCCTCCGCCCGCCGCGCCGACCCGCGGGCCGGCAACCAGCTCGACCGCGCGGGGCCGGTTGCCCCGGTTCCGGTTGAAGCCGATGGCGGGCTCGCGGGCCTGTTCGGCAATGTCTGGGAATGGACCGGCTCGGCCTATCGTCCCTATCCCGGCTTCGCGATCGCCGAGGGCGCGGTGGGCGAATACAACGGCAAGTTCATGAACGGGCTCTACGTGCTCAAGGGCGGCAGCTGCGCCACTCCGCGCGGCCATCTGCGCGCGTCCTACCGCAATTTCTTCGCCCCCGATAAACGCTGGCAGTTCACCGGACTGCGGCTTGCAAGGACGCTTTGATATGGCCGTCACCCCCGGATTGAGACTGGTCACCCAGGACGAAGGCGGGATCGACGTCGCGTTCCGCGCCGATGTGCTGGCGGGCCTCGGCCAGCGGCAGAAGGCGATCCCGGCGCGCTGGTTCTACGACCGGCGGGGGTCCGAATTGTTCGAAGAGATCACCGCGCTCCCGGAATATTACCCGACGCGGACCGAGACCGCATTGCTGCGCGATCACGGCGCCGATTTCCGCGCGGAAGCGGGGCCGGGTCTGGTGGTGGTCGAATTCGGCTCGGGCAGTTCGGTCAAGACCCCGCTGCTGCTCGAAGCGATCGACGCGGCCGCCTATGTCCCGATCGACATCTCGGGCGATTTCCTGCGGGATTCCTCCGCCGAGCTTTCGGCCAAGTTCCCCGATCTGCCGATCGTTCCGGTCGAGGGCGATTTCATGCATTCGCTCGAATTGCCGGCCTTCGCGCCGGGCGAGGCGCGGCTCGGCTTCTTCCCCGGCTCGACCATCGGTAATATGGTCCCGGCCACCGCGGTCGATCTGCTGCGCTCGATGCGCGCGACGCTGGGCGACAATGCGCAATTGCTGATCGGCTTCGACCGGGTGAAGGCGATCCCCCGGCTGGTCAGCGCCTATGACGACGCGCAGGGCGTGACCGCGCAGTTCAATCTGAATTTGCTCGAACGGATCAACCGCGAACTCGGCGCGGACATCCCGCTGGACGCCTTCCGCCACCGGGTCCGCTGGAACGCCGACTGGAGCCGCATCGAAATGCATATCGAAGCGTTGCGCGACGTCGCCTTCACCGTCTCAGGCCGCCGCTTTGCTCTGTTCGAAGGCGAGACGATCCACACCGAGAACAGCCACAAATACACGCCCGACCAGGCCCGCCTGATGCTCCAGGCCAGCGGCTGGACCCCGCGCCGCTGCTGGACCGACGAGGGCGAGGATTTCATGCTGATGCTGGCCGAGGCGACCGAAGAGCGGTCGGCGCCTTAGGGTGTTCTGGGACGGGTCGGTTTTCATTCAAGCACAGCGTGCTTGGCGCGACCTGCGCGGTAGAAAGCGAGCTGGTGCGGGATTGCTCTCGAAACGTTCGGCACCCGCTCGAAAACCATTTTCCTACACGCCCGGAATTTGCGATCCTCGCGGTGGCTCTTTGACCTCGTCGAACTCTCCCACATCGGAGTTGGGTAACGCTGGGCGGGGTGGCTCCGCGTCAGGCCGCAAGGTGTAACCCTGGACCCATGTAACCCGCACAAACCCTCGGCTTTCCAAGCCGGACACCCAGCCGGACAGAGTGTCACATGTGTAACCCTCAGGCTGTCCCTTTGGACTGCCTATCGCGGCTGAACACGTCGCAGCTTCACGATCGCGGTGTCAAGCGCCTGGAGGAAGGCGGAGCGGTCGGTCTTGCTGAACGGGGCCGGGCCGCCGAGCTGTTCGCCGCCGGCGCGCAGATCGGCCATGATCGCGCGGGTCGCGATCGCGCCCCCGATCGATGCGGCGGTGAAGGGCTTGCCGGTCGGTGCGATCACCGTGCCGCCGGCCTTCAGGCAGCGGTCGGCCAGCAGGATGTCGGCGGTGATCACGATCGCCGCGCTGTCGGCCTCTTCGGCGATCCAGTCGTCGGCCGCGTCGAAGCCGTCGCTCACCACCACCCGCTTGACCAGCGGGTCTTGCGGCACCCGTAGATAGGAATTGCTGACGATCGTCACCGGCACCGCATGCCGCGCGCCCACCCGGTAGATCTCATCCTTGACCGGGCAGGCGTCGGCATCGACCAGGATGCGCAAGCCCGGGCTTACCGGTCGCGCGGTTTCTTCTTCGCCCACGGCTTGCCGCCTTCCTTGCCCGGTCCCTTCGGGGGTCCCTTATAGGGGCCGCTCGACGGGCCCTTGCGGTGGACCCGCGGCTTGTGCGGCGCGCCGCCCGAATGGTGCGCGCTCTGGTTGGGGCCGCCGCGCTGGCGGTCGCCGCGCGCATCCTCCTGCGGGCCGCTCGCCGATTGTTCGATCAGGATGCGGTCCTGCTCGTCTTCCGAATTGGCGGTGCGCGACAGCGCCGCGCCGAACTTGCCCGCGATCGGGCGGGGCACCTGGAAGAAGGTCTCGTTCGCGCCGATCCGGATCGCGCCGATCTCGTTGCGCGTGATGTGCCCGCGGCGGCACAGCAGCGGCAGGATCCAGCGCGGATCGGCGTTCTGCCGGCGGCCGACTTCCATGCGGAACCACACCGTGTCCTCGAAGCCGGGGCGGTGGCGTTCCTTCTGCGCGGCGCTGCGCGCCTCGGGCGTGTTCGCGATCAGCTCTTCCGGCTGCGGCATCGCGGCGCGGTGCGCGCGGACCAGCGCCGCCGCGATATCCTCGGGCGAGCGTTCGCTGAGCAGGCGGGCGGCCAGCTCGCGGTCTTCCTCGTCGAACTCGGCCGGTTCGAGCAACGCGCTGAGCAGCCGCTCGCGGTCGTTCGCGCGGATCATCTGCGGGGTTGGCGCTTCGATCCATTCGGTATCGATCCGCGCGCCGCGCAGCATGCTCTCGACCCGCTTGCGCCGCTGATAAGGCACGATCAGCACCGCGGTGCCCTTCTTGCCCGCGCGGCCGGTGCGGCCTGAACGGTGCTGCAGGGTCTCGGCGTCGCGCGGGATCTCAACGTGGATCACCAGGCTCAGCGTGGGCAGGTCGATCCCGCGCGAGGCGACGTCGGTCGCGACGCAGACGCGCACCCGGCGGTCGCGCAGGGCCTGCATCGCGTGGTTGCGCTCGGCCTGCGAATGCTCGCCCGAGAGCGCGACGACCGCGAAGCCGCGTTCCTGCAGCGTCGCGTGGAGATGGCGGACGTTGTCGCGGGTGGCGCAGAACAGCAGCGCGGTTTCGGCTTCGTGGAAGCGCAGCAGGTTGACCACCGCATTCTCGATCTCGGGCGGCGAGACGGTGACCGCCTGATAGGCGATATCGCCGTGGCCGCGCTCGTCGCCGATGGTCGAGACGCGCAAGGCGTCGCGCTGGTAGCGCTTGGCGAGGTTCGCGATCGGGCGCGGCATCGTCGCCGAGAACAGCAGCGTGCGGCGGGTTTCGGGCGTTGCGTCGAGGATTTCTTCGAGATCCTCGCGGAAGCCCATGTCGAGCATCTCGTCGGCTTCGTCGAGCACGATCGCCTTGAGGCTCGACAGGTCGAGCGCGCCGCGTTCGAGGTGGTCGCGCAGGCGGCCCGGCGTGCCGACCACGATATGCGCGCCGTGGCTCAGGCTGCGCCGTTCCTTCGACGCGTCCATTCCGCCGACGCAGGTGGTCACCCGGGCGCCGGCCTTGCTGTAGAGCCAGATCAGCTCGCGGCTCACCTGCAGCGCCAGTTCGCGGGTCGGCGCGATCACCAGCGCGGCGGGGCCGTCGGCCGGTTCGAGCGTGCCGGCTTCGCCGAGCAGGTCGCTCGCCATCGCGAGGCCGAAGGCGACGGTCTTGCCCGAGCCGGTCTGGGCCGAGACGATCAGGTCGCGGCCGCGGGCTTCGGGTTCGAGGACCGCGGCCTGCACCGGAGTCGGGTCCGCATAGCCGCGTTCGGCCAGTGCGTCGGAAAGGAATGGGGGGAGATTGGAAAAGCTCATGGAACTCACAAATAGGGGGCCGCGGGGGCGGGTGCCATTGAATGGTGGATCGAGTGGACGGCTTCGGTACACAAAATGCCCGGAAGCGCGGTTCGCGCCGCCCCTACGCGTAAATCCGCCCCGCGTCCAATTTTGCCGCACGGCGGACGCAACCAGCATTGCGCTCGAGCGTGGGACGATCTTTGCCGTGAAATTTGAATAATATGTAAACTAACAAATTGGGGGCTGGTTCGTGGCGGGCCTGTAATCCGGCCGCGATATGCCGCCACGCGGCCGGCGGCTCAGCCGACCTCCCGCGCCCATATAAATGCCTTTACTTTTGTATAGCAATTTTGGATAAACATTTCGCCGGATTGGTGGGCTCCATATGGGCGTGCCGCGCGGCATGGATTCCTCGAGTTAGATTCTTTAGCTAAAACAACAGGTTAAATAAAAATGGCTTGGTTGGGTCCGCAGCGGGACAACAAATCGAGTCGCATTCAGGGAGATCGTCAATGAATCGCCAGCTCGTAATGCGTGCCCTGCTCAAGGGAGTTTCGCTGTCAGCAATTGTCCCCGCGACCCTGGTCTGCGCCCCGGCCTTTGCCCAATCCGACAGCGCGGATAGCGCCGCCGCCCCGGCTGCCGATGCGGCCCCCGCCGACAAGAGCCCCGCCGACGACATCATCGTTACCGGCACCCGCATCCGCGGCGTCGCCCCGGTCGGCTCCGCGGTCGTCCAGCTCGATCAGGAAGCGATGACCAAGACCGGCCAGCTCAGCACAGCCGATATTCTTGCCAAGGTCCCGTCGGTGCTCTCGCTGGGTTCGGGCAACTCCTATTCGGGCGGCTCGACCCAGGGCACCTCGGACCTCAACGCGCTATCGTTCAACAAATCGCCGAACCTGCGCGGCTTCGGCCCGCAGGCGACCCTCAGCCTCGTGAACGGCCACCGCGTGCCTTACGACGGCGCGGCCATGAACACGTTCGACGGCGACAACATTCCGGTGCAGATGCTGCAGCGGATCGACATCGTCGCGGACGGGACCTCGGCCAACTACGGCGCCGATGCGATCAGCGGCACGGTCAACTATGTCATGCGTGCGCCGTTTACCGGCCTCGAAGTCTATGGCCAATACGGCACGGCCGATGGCCAGGACAGCTGGCAGGGTACAGCGGTCGGCGGATATGACTGGGGGTCGGGCGGGATCGTCGTGTCGTACCAGCACGCCCATTCGGACCGGCTGAAGGCCTCGGCGCGCCCCGATCTCTATAATGACGATTTCTCGCCCTACGGGGGGCCGTCGTCGTCGATTTATTCGAGCCTCGGCAACATCGTCTACAACGGCAACACCTATGCGCTCCCCTCGGGCCAGGACGGCAGCAATGTCACCCTCGCGCAGATCGGCGCGGCGGGCACCGCGAACACTCAGAACGTGTGGACCGGCTACGACGCGATCCCCCGGTTCAAGCGCGATCAGGTCGCCGCGAACTTCCGCCAGGAAGTGGTTCCGGGGGTCGAAATCTATGCCGACGGCTTCTATTCGAAGCGCGACTACGACCTCGCGCTGTTCAGCACGGCGGTCAACAACCGCAATCTGCTGACCGTCCCGAACAGCAATTATTACAGCCCCTGCAATCACGATCTGACCGGCGCCTCGGCCGATCTGCTCGCTGCCTGCAGCGCCGGCTCGCTCACCGTGGCCTATAACAATGTCGGCGACGGCGGACCCGGCACGCGCAGCGGCTTCACCCGCACCTGGGACGCGACCGGCGGGATCAAGGTCGATCTGTTCGGCAACTGGCGCGCCAATGCCTATGCCAGCTTCGGCAAGAGCTTCGCCCATGCTTCCAACACGCTCTATTTCGGCAACGGGCTGGACAACAATCCGGTGCTTGCCGCAGCGCTGGCACTGGGCACGCCCGACGCGTTCAATCCGTTCTGCGACGGGACCGCGCTCGATTGCGGCAACGGCCAGTATGCGGGTGACATCTTTGCCGGCAACACCTTCGATATCGACACCACCTACAAGAGCCAGGACTACGCGCTGAACCTCGACGGTTCGCTGTTCGCGCTGCCCGGCGGCGATGTCCGTCTGGCGGTGGGCGGGGAGTATCTGAAGGCCAAATTCATCAATGCGAACTCGTTCGGTGCGACCGTCAACCGGCGCAGCATCAAGTCGGGCTATGGCGAATTGTTCGTGCCGATCTTCGGCGCCGCCAACGCGGTTTCCGGGATCCACCGGCTCGAACTCACCGCGGCGATCCGGGCGGACGATTACAGCGATGTCGGCACCACGGTTAACCCCAAGCTGGGGCTGAACTGGGCGCCGACCGACTGGCTGAAGTTCCGCGGCAGCTACGGCACCTCGTTCCGCGCGCCGACCCTGGTCGACAACGATCCCTATTCGCAGACCGGCTATATTCCGGCGGTGGTCTCGGGCGATCTGATCACCGCCGATTGCACCGGCTGCGGCGGGTCCGACATCACGATCTATCAGGCTCTCGGCGGTGCCGCGGGCAATCTCAAGCCGGAATCGTCTACCTCGTGGTCGCTCGGGCTCGATATCGTTCCGCCGTCGAGCGGTGTGAATATCTCCGTGACTTACTGGAACACCAAATACACCGGTCAGGTTTCGACCCCGGTGTATAATGTCGGCACGGTCCAGGCGATCAACCTCGGCTATTACGACAGCGGGATCATCTACAATCCGAGCTATTTCCCCGACAAGGCGGCCAATAATCCGGTCGCTTTCTTCGGGCCTTTCCCGATCAATTCCGGCAATGCGGATTGCGTGGCGGTCAATGGCCAGGCGATCACCTCGCAGGGGCTTTACGATCAGATGATCGGCTGCATCAACGCGGGCGGGACCCAGGGTCCGGTGCTCGGCCTGCCTTCATCCGACGTTGCGGCGGTCACCAACGGCCATCGCCTGAACGCCGGCTCGACCCATGCGGACGGCATCGACGTCGCCGCGTCCTACGACTGGGCGGCGGGCGCCAATGCGTGGCACATCGGCGTGATCGGCTCCTACATCAACAGCTGGAAAGTTTCCCCGCTTCCGGGCGCGCCGGTGATCGACCAGGTCAACAAGTTCGGCTATCCGCTGCGCTTCCGCGGCCGGCTCGACGGATCGTGGAGCAGGGATGTCGGCCCGGGTTCGCTGACGCTGGCCGGCTATGTCAACTATGCCAATGGCTACACGATCGATCCGGTCCTGCTGCCGACCGGGCTGACGGGCGACTATACCCATATCGCCAGCTACACCACCGTCGACCTCGCGGTCCATTACGACTTCGACGACCAAGACAGCGTGTTGCTCAAGGGCCTGAGCTTCACCATCAGCGCGCAAAACGTGTTCGACCGGGGGCCGCCGCTGGTGATCAACTCGAGCAATACCGCCAGTATCCGCTTCGATCCGTCGAACGCCTCGCCGCTGGGCCGGGTGGTCCAGCTTCAGGTCGCTAAGAAGTTCTAACCCGGACAGGCGGCGAAACGACTCCCATCATTTCGCCGCCATTCCAGCCGCCGGCTCCGATCCGGCCCTGGGTAACACGCCTGCCGGCCCTATCGCGCCGCCTGCGCCGGTCCCGTCCAGCCGCCGGCGGTCGCGACATAGAGCCGCGCGACATTGAGCAATTGCCGGGCCCGTGCCTCGTCCAGCCCGGCGCGGGCCTGTTGCCAGGTGCGGTCGGCATCGATCACCTGAAGCACCGTGCCGCTGCCCGCCCGATAGGCTTTCTGCGACAGCTCGCGCGACTGCTCGGCGATCGCGGCGGCATCCTGCTGCGCCGCCAGCCCGCGCGCATCGGTGTCGAGCGCGCCGAGCAGATTGGCGACCTGGCCGAAAGCTTCGATCACCGTCTCGCGATAGGTCGCCGCGGCTGCACGGGTCTCGGCCTCGGCGCCGCGCTTCTCGGCCTTCAACGTGCCGCCGTGGAAGATCGGCGCGGTGACGCCGGCGAAGATGTCGAACGCCCGGAAGCCTTCGTCGAGGATCGAACCGATCCCGGGCGAGGACTGGGTCAGCGTCGCCCCGAGGGTGATGTCCGGGTAGAGCTTGGCGGTGGCGACGCCGACCCCCGCGGTCGCCGCATGGAGATCGGCCTCGGCCTGCAGAATGTCGGGCCGCTGGTGGACCAGCGCCGAAGGCAGCGCGACCGGGACGTTCGCCGGCAGGGTGAAGTCGGCCATGTCGAAATCGGTCGCGCCCAGTTCGGTCGGCGCGATCCCCAGCAGGATCGCCAGCATGTTGCGCGCCTCGGCCAGTTGCTGTTCGAGCTGGGGCAGCGCCGCCTTGTCGGCGGTCAGGCAGCTCTGGGCCTGCAGCACGTCCACCATGTTGCCCTTGCCTGCGCGGCGGCGGGCATCGGTCAGCTCGAAATTGCGCTGGCCGTCGTCGATCACCGCGGTGGCGGTGGCGATGCGGGCGCGGATCGCGGCGATGGTCAGCGCCTGGTTCACCACCCGTCCGGCGATGGTCAGATGGGCGGCCTCGGCCTCGTGCAACTGCGCTTCGGCCTGGGCCGCCGCCTGCTCGATCGCGCGCTTCTTGCCCCCGAAGAGGTCGAGATCGTAGGACACGCCGCCGCCGACCGAATAGAGGTTGAAGATCGGGTTGCCGCCGGTGATCCCGAAGGATGCCGGGTCGAAGCCGAAGCTGGCGAGGTTCACTTCCTGGCGTGAGGCCCCGGGGTTGACGTCGACCTGCGGCAGGCGCTCGCCGGCCAGCGCGGCGATCCGCTCGCGCGCGCGTTCGAGCGTGGCGTTGCTCGCGGCGAGGGTCTGGTTGCCGGCGATCGCGCGGTCGACCAGCTCGTCCAGCTCGGGCGAACCGAAGGCTTCCCACCAGCGCGTTGCCGGTCCTTGGCCGAGCGCGGCGGCAGGAGCGCCTGCCGGTGGGGCGGGCGGGACATAGGCGCCGTCGGCCGGTGCGGCCGGGCGCTCGTAATCCGGGCCGACGGTGGTGCAGCCGGCCAGCAGCAGGGCGGAAAGGGCGAGAACTTTCTTCATTTTGTCACTCGATATGCAGGCCGAGATCTTCTTCCGTCGGCTTGTTCTTGGCCGGGCGCATCAGCAGCAGCAGCGGCACGATCGCGCAGGTGATCACGAACAGCAGCCAGTAGGTGTCGATATAGGAGACCATCGCTGCCTGGCGCGTGATCTCGGCATTGAGCCGGGCGACCTGCACCGGAATGCCGAAGTCGAAATCGGGCATCGCGCGCTGCAGCACCGGATTGTCGGGGCGGATGTTTTCGACCAGCCGCGCATGGACGGTGCTGGTGTTGCGGATCGTCATCGCCTGCAGCACCGAGATGCCGATCGCCGAGCCCATGTTGCGGATCAGCGTGAACATCGCCGCGCCTTCGTTGCGCAGCCGCGTGTCGAGCGTGGTGAAGGCAAGGGTCGAAAGCGGGATGAAGATCAGGCCGGTGCCGAGCCCCTGGATGAAGCCCGAGGCCATCACCAGCGTGCTGTCCATGCCGAGCGAGAAGCTCGACATGATATACATCGCCAGCGCACTGAAGCTCAGCCCGATCAGGATCAGCACCCGCACGTCGAAGCGCTTGATCAGCTGCCCGACGATCACCATCGAGACCAGCGAGCCTACCCCGCGCGGCGCGGTGACGAGCCCGGTCAGCACCACCGGATAGCCCAGCAGCCCCTCCAGCATCGGCGGCAGCAGCGCGAGTACCGAGAACAGCATCACCCCGAGGAAGAAGCCGAACGAGGTGCCGAGCACGAAATTGCGGTCGGCGAACAGGCGCAATTCGATGAACGGCTTCTTGCTGGTGGTCAGCAAATGGACGATGAACAGATAGAAGAACGTCGCCATCGCAATCGTTTCGATCCAGATCTCGAGCGAATTGTACCAATCCTGCTGTTGCCCGCGGTCGAGCATCAGCTGCAGCGAACCGATCCCGAGCGAGAGCAACGCGAAGCCGAGGAAATCGAGCTTGGGCGGGATCTTGTCGCGGGTCTCGGACAGGAAGGCGGAGATGCCGAGGAAGGTCACGATCCCGATCGGCAGGTTGATGTAGAACACCCAGCGCCAATCGAGATTGTCGGTCAGCCAGCCGCCCAGTGCCGGGCCGACGATCGGGCCGAGCACCGCCCCCATGCCCCAGATCGCCATTGCGGGGCCGTGGCGTTCAGGCGGGTTGATATCGAGCAGGATCGCCTGGCTCATCGGCACCAGGGCCGCGCCGAACACGCCCTGTAGGATGCGGAACAGCACCAGTTCGGGCAGGCTGGTGGCAAGACCGCACAGGCCCGAGGCGATCGTGAAGCCGACCACCGAGACCAGCATCAGCCGCTTGCGCCCGAAGCGCCCGGCCAGCCAGCCGGTCAGCGGGGTGAAGATCGCGGCCGACACGATGTAGGAGGTCAGGACCCAGGTGATCTCTTCCTGCGAGGCGGAGACACTGCCCTGGATATGTGGCAGCGCGACATTCGCGATCGTGCTGTCGAGCGCATTCATGATCGTCGCCGCCATCACCGAGAAGGTGATGAAGCGGCGCGTCGGGGCGTCGGGATATTGCCCCGCCGTCACCGGGCGAGCCTGGGCGGCACCTTCGGCTGGACCGGCGGCGTGTCGGGGCCGAACAGATGACGCTGGTGGCCGGTATCGACGGTCACTTCGGCGCTGAGCCCGGCATGGAGCAGCAGCGCGGAAGGCGCCCGGTCGAGTTCGATCTCGACCGGCAGGCGCTGGACCACCTTGACCCAGTTGCCGGTCGCATTCTCGGCCGGCAGCAGCGCGAAGGCGTTGCCGGTGCCGGGGCTGAAGCTCGCGACATGGCCCTTTAGGTCTTCCCCCGGGAAGGCCGCGACCTCGACCGTCACCGGCTGGCCGAGCCGCATGTAGCGAAGCTGGTCTTCCTTGAAGTTCGCTTCGATCCACAAATGCTTGCCGACCAGCGTGAAGACCGGCTTGCCGGCGGTGACATAGTCGCCGACCTGGAGCTGGCTGACCTTGGTCACGATCCCGTCCTGCGGGGCGCGAACCGTGGTGTAGCCGAGATCTCGCTGCGCGTCGTTCAGCACGGCGGCTGCCTGGCGCACGGCGGGCTGGCTATCGGCTGCGCTGTTCACGCTGCCGGAAAGCTCGGCCGCGATGCTGCTGCTTTCCTGCGAGGCGCTGCGGATCGTCTCGTGGGCGGTGCGTACCGCGAGCACGGCCTTGTCGTAATCGTCCTGCGAACTGATCCCGTCGGCGAGCAACCGCTTCTGCCGGGCGGCTTCGCGCTGCGCGTAATCGAGCTGCGCGCGGGCGGCCGCCTCGCGGCCTTTCGCGGCTTCGAAATCGGCCCGGCGGGCGGCGATCCCGGTGCGCGCATTGTCGAGCGCGGCATTAGATGCGGCAACCCGGCTGCGATAGGGCCCCGGTTCGATCATGAACAGCACCTGCCCGGCGCGGACGCTCTCGTTCTCGCTCACCAGCACCTTGACCACATGGCCGCCGACGCTGGGCGCAATCTCGACCATGCCCGCCTGGACATAGGCGTTGTCGGTGGCTTCGTAGCGGCCGCCGTGGAGGTAGAAAAACAGTGCCCCGAGCAGCACCAGCACCGGTGCCGCGATCATCAGCGGCGCGCGTAGCCTGCGCTTCACGGTTTTGCGGTCTTCCTCGGCGCCGGCCTCGATAGCGGTATCTTGCGACAACTCGGCCACAGGAACTCCCGGAGCGATTCAAGGGAAAAGGATGCAGGAGAGAGAGGGGGAAGGGGGAGGGTTCTCTCCTGCACCGCCGCCCATCTAATCCGTTGCATAAAATAACCTAGTGAAGATTGGGCTGGTTCGATATGAACTGAATTCATGTCGAGCGTGGATCTCAATTTGCTGCGGGTGTTCGATGCGATCTTCGAATTGCGCAGTGTTACCCGTACGGCGGAACGGCTGAGTCTCACCCAGTCGGCGATCAGCCATGCGCTCGGGCGGTTGCGGCTCGCGTTCGACGATCCGCTGTTCCTGCGCCATCCTTCGGGGCTCCAGCCGACCGCACGGGCGACCGAGATCGCGCCCGGGATCCGCGAAGGCCTGGCCCAGTTGCAGGAAGCGCTGGCGCCCTCGCCATTCGATCCAGCGAATGCCCGGCGCCACTTCCGGATCAGCGCCGGAGGCTATTTCTGTGCCCTGCTGGTGCCGGAACTGATCGCGCGCACACGGCGGCTCGCGCCGGGGGTCGTGCTGGAAATCGACAGCCCCGCGCCGGGCCTGCTGGCAGCGCTGGACGACGGGCGAACCGATCTGGCCTTCGGTGTATTTGGCAAGATCCCGGGGCGGCTCAGGCAGCACAGGCTGTTCTTCGAGGACGTGGTGTGGATCGCCGCGTGCGACAATCCACTGCGCGATCGGCCCGAGGCGCTGGCGGACCTGCCCGCGCATTGCCGTTTGCAGGTGGTCGTCGGGCAGCCGTTCCCGGGCCACGGCGGCTTCAGCTGGGATGGCGGCCTCGAGCGGCTTGTGGTCACGGGCGGCGAAGAGGGCATATGGGGCCTGCGCGATGGCTCTCCGCGTCTGCACGATGCGGTCACCGCCATCGCGACCGTCGCCGTAACCGACCTGGTCGCGCAGGTGCCGCGCCGGCTTGCGGAAAGGAGCGCCCGCGAGCAGCGCATCGCGATCATCGACACCTCGGCCAGTCCCGACCGCGTCGAAATGGCGATGCTGTGGCACAGCCGCCTCGCTGCGGACGAGGGGCTGTCGTGGTTGCGCAACGTCGCGCTGGCCTGCCTGGGTGAAGAATAGGCGCGATGGACGATCTGTTTTCCGGACAGGGGATCGAAGGGCAGGCCCTGGACCGCAGCGCCATCGAACGCCTGGCCGGATCGGGGCGCCAGCATCTGACCGAGTGCGATCTGGAGGACGCCGACCTGTCGCGGCTGGATCTGACCGGCTGGACCTTCGAGCGCTGCAATCTGCGCCGAATGAATTTTTCCGGCGCACGGCTGGAGGCGACCGGATGGCAATCGTGCCGCGGTGCCTTCGCCGATTTTAGCGCGGCGGATCTCGCGGAGGCCCGGTTTACCTCCTGCGATCTCAACAACAGCAGTTTGCGCGGCGCGGTACTGACTTCGGCCAAATTCGCCCGCTGCAAGCTGACCGGCGCGGATCTTTCGGAAGCGCGCGCGCTGGAGGCTTCGTTCGAGGAAACCCTGCTGATCAACGCGAAAATGCCGCGCTGGTCGTTCCGCAAGGGAGTGCTGGAGAAGCTCGATTTCTCACAGGCCGATCTGCGCAACGCGGATTTCCGCCACGCCACTTTCAACGATTGCAGCCTGCGCGATGCGGTGCTCGCCGGATCGCGCTTCGACGGGGCGGATCTGCGCGGGGCGGATCTGGGCGGGATCAAGCTGGTCGACGCCTCGTTGTTCCGCGGCGCGACGATCTCGCGGGAACAGGCGGGCCAGTTGCTCGGCGAATTAGGACTGAACGTGCGCTAAAACCCGTCGCCTTTCTCGAACGAATCGTCTAACTATATGTTTAGACAAAATGCCCCGCATGATGGGCAGGGATCGAGAGGACGATAAACGATGAGCACCGCAATCACCGATTGCCTGAAGCATCCCGACCGGCTGTTCATCGGCGGCGAATGGGTCGCCGCATCGAGCGGGCGCGCAATCGAGCTCATCTCGCCCGACACCGAAAGCGTCGTCGGCGCGGTCGCCGAGGCGGACGAGCGCGATGTCGACCGGGCGGTCGAAGCCGCGCGCAGGGCGTTCGATCACGGGCCTTGGCCCCGGATGTCTGCTGCCGAGCGCCAGAGCTACATGCGCAAGGTCGTCGAAATACTCCGCCGCCGCGAGCCCGAGATCGCGGCCGCGTGGAACCAGCAGATGGGCGGGTTGCTCAGCGTCGCGCCGATGCTCTCGGCCGCGGGGACCGAGACCTTCGCCTATATGACCGAAATGCTCGGCAGCTTCCCCTTCGCCGAGCGGGTGGAGAGCCGCTTCGCCGACACTGCGATCATCGCGCGCGAGCCGGTCGGCGTGGTTGCGGCGATCGCCCCGTGGAACGGGCCCTATGCGATCATGGGAACTAAGCTTTCAAATGCGCTAGCGGCGGGTTGCACGGTGGTGATGAAGCCTTCGCCGGAAACCCCGGTCGAAGCCTATATCCTTGCCGAAGCGTGCGAGGAGGCGGGCATTCCGGCGGGCGTGGTCAACCTCGTCGCCGCGCACCGCGAGGCGAGCCAGCACCTGGTCGCGAACCACGATGTCGACAAGGTCAGCTTCACCGGTTCGACTGCCGCGGGCAAGAAGATCGCCGCGACCTGCGGAGAACGCATCGCGCGCGTCACGCTGGAACTGGGGGGCAAGTCGGCCGCGATCATCCGCGACGATTTCCCGTTGGAACAGGCGGCCGCGATCCTCGCGAGGACGATCACGCTGATGAGCGGCCAGATCTGCGCGATGCTCAGCCGCGCGGTGGTTTCGCGCAAGCGCCACGATGAACTCGCCGAGCTGGTCGCAAAGGAAATGCAGGCGCTCAAGATCGGCTACAGCACCGAAGCCGATACGGTGCTCGGCCCGGTCGCGATGAAGCGCCAGCTCGAGCGGATCGAGATGTATATCTCCGAAGGCAAGAAGAGCGCGGACCTCGTCACCGGCGGCCAGCGCCCGGCGCATCTCAACAAGGGCTATTTCATCGAGCCGACACTGTTCGCGAACGTCGATAACCGGAGCCGAATCGCGCAGGAGGAAATCTTCGGCCCGGTGCTCAGCCTGATCCCCGCGGAGGACGAGGAGGACGCGATTCGCATCGCCAACGAAAGCGATTTCGGCCTCAACGGCTCGGTATTCACCAACGATCCCGACGCCGCCTACCGCATCGCGCGTTCGGTACGGACCGGGTTCTTCGGCCAGAACGGCATGAAGATGGATTACACGCTGCCATTCGGCGGCTTCAAGCAATCGGGCATCGGGCGCGAGGGCGGGGCGGAAGGCTTCTCGTCCTATCTCGAGGAAAAGACCATCCTGCTCGACCAGGCTCCGGCCGCCTTCGCGCGATGATCAGGGTCGATCTTGCGGGCAAGCTCGCGCTGGTCACCGGATCGAGCGACGGCATCGGTAATGCCGCCGCGCGGGGGTTCCTCGAAGCGGGGGCCGATGTCGTGATCAACGGCCGCTCGCCCGAGAAGGTCGGGGGCATCGCGGAGAATTTGCGGGCTCAATATCCCGGGCGCACGGTGATCGCCGCGGCGGCGGATGTCGGCACCAGCGAAGGTTGCGCCGCGCTGACCACACAGGTTCCGCGCTGCGACATTCTCGTCAACAACGTCGCGGTGATCGCGCGCGACGACGCGCTTGACGCCAGCGACGAGACCTATCGCGAGCTGTGGGAAATCAATTTCATGAGCGCGCTGCGCATGTCGCGCTTCTATCTGCCCGGAATGCTGGAGCGGAATGACGGGCGGATATTGTTCAGCGGCTCACAGCGCGGCCTGATGGCCTACAAGGGCGGTACGCCTTACATGGCCAGCAAGATCGCGCAGCTCAGCCTGGCTCGCTCGCTCGCCGATGTGACGCGGGGGACGAAGGTCACGGTCAACACGGTGATGATCGGCCTGTCGCATTCGGCCAGCCTGGATGCGGTTGCCGCCGAGATGGCCGCCGCCAAGGGCCGGACCGCGAAAGAAGACGAGCAGGATTTCATCGATCTCGTCGCCCCGGCATCGCTCCAGCGGCGCCTGACCCGGCCCGAGGAAATCGCCAATTTCATGGTCTATCTCGCTTCGCCGCTCGCTTCGGCGACCAACGGCGCGGTGCTGAGTGCCGAAGGCGGCACACGACCGGCAATCTGGTGAGGAGGGCAAGGCAATGATTATCGACCTTACCGGCAAGCATGCGGTCGTTACCGGATCGAGCGGCGGCATCGGCTTCGAATGTGCCCGGGGGCTGGCGCGTGCAGGGGCCAATGTGACAGTCAACGGCCGCTCGCAAGCAACTGTCGAGAAGGCGCTCGGCAGGCTGCGCGAAGAGTTTCCGGGGCAGGAGTTCACCGGCGCGATCGCCGATCTCCATGCCCGCGACGGGACGGACGCGATCATCGCGGCCGCGCCAAGCTGCGACATATTGATCAGCAACGCCGCAGTGAACGTGATCGAAAGCGTGCTGACCCAGCCCGACGAAGTCTATCTCGATTTGTTCGAGATGAACTTCCTCAGCGGCGTGCGCCTCGCGCGACACTACATGCCGGGGATGATCGCGCGGAATTGGGGGCGGATGATCTTTCACAGCTCGGAACAGGCGCTGCGCCCGTCGCCCGACATGGCCGCCTATGCGGCGACCAAGGCCGCGCTGCTGACCACTGCGCGCTCGATTGCCGAATATACGAAAGGAACGGGCGTTACGGTGAACACGGTCATCATCGGGCCGACCAAATCCGACGTCACCACCGCGCTGCACGACGACATTGCCTCGTCCTCCGGCCAGACGCTGGAGGAAGTAGAGAAGGACTTCTTTACCCACGTCCGCCCGGCCTCGCTGCTGCAGCGCTTCGCGCGGGGCGAGGAGGTCGCCAACATGGCGGTCTATCTCGCGTCGGATTACGCGAGCGCGACCAATGGCACTGTGTGCAGCGTGGAGGGCGGCACGCGTGAGGTGATTTTCTGACCAACCGGAGTCCCCGCGAAGCCGGAGACCTCAGGCGGTTCAAGCGCGGCGCTCACAAGGCCTGAGACCCCCGCCTTCGCGGGGGCTCCGGCTATTCGGCGCGGTCAGGGCCGCAAATCGAACACATCCAGGCTCAGTTCCCCAGCCGCCAGCCGCTTGCGCTTGTCCGCCTCGTTTGCCTCTCGCGCGAGCGCCAGTTCCAGCACCGGGGCCGCCTCGGCACGCTTGACCACGCAAACCCCGTCGCCATCGGCCACAACCACGTCGCCCGGTTCGATGCGAGCGCCCGCGCAGACCAGCGGCACGTTGTAATGCCCGATCGCGGCCTTGATTGTCCCCTGCGCAAACACCGCCTTCGACCACACCGGAAAGCCCATCTCCTCCAGCTCCTGCGTGTCGCGCACACCGGCGTCGATCACCAGTCCGACCCCGCCGAGCGCCTGAACCGAGACGGCGAGCAGATCGCCGAAATAGCCGTCCTCGCAGGCGCTGGTCGGGGCAACCACCAGCATGTCGCCGGGGCGCATATGTTCGAGCGCGACGTGGATCGTCCAATTGTCGCCCGGTGGCAGGGAAACAGTGAGCGCCGATCCGGCCACGCGGCACGGGCGCCAGACCGGCTTCATATACGATGCGAGCAGGCCGGTCCGGCCCTGTGCCTCGTGCACGGTCGCGACGCCCAGACGGGCGAGGCCGGCGACCACTTCGGGGTCGGCGCGTTCGATGGTCATGGGCCGATCAGCTCCTTGAGCGGGGTCGCGGTGTCGGCAAGCCGTTCGGGCGGGAGCACGATCCCGGCCTCGATCAATTTCCTGCCCTGCACATAATCCTTCATCGCATTCACGCAGTCGAGTGCGATCACCTGGCCCTTGCGCAGGTAGATTACGCTGAAGCTGCGCGCGGCCGGATCGCCGCGCAGCACGCTTGCGTCATGCGTAGTGTGCAGGCCGACGGTCTGGAGCTTGAGGTCGTACTGGTTGGACCAGAACCACGGGACCGCATGATAGGGCCGCGGATCGCCGCAGATCGCCTTGGCGGCGGTGGTCGCCATGTCATTGGCGTTCTGCACGCTTTCGAGGCGGATGGTGGCCCCTTCGGCAAAGGCGTTAGAGTGCGCGGCGCAATCGCCGATCGCATAGATGTCGGGCAGGCTGGTGCGGCAGGTCGCATCGACATCGACGCCGTTGGTACCGGCCGCTCCGGCTTCGATCAGCGGCGCGACCGCCGGGACGATCCCGATCCCGGCCACGACCATATCGGCTGGAACAGTCTCGCGATCGGCCAGAATTACCTGCGTCACGGCGCCGTTCTTGCCTTCGATCGCGACCACTTGAGCCTGGGTGCGCAAGTCCACGCCATGGGCGCGGTGCTCGGCCTGGTAGAAGTTCGAAAGATCCTTGCCCGCAACCCGCGCGAGCACCCGGGGGAGCGCTTCGAGCAGGGTCACCTGGCAGCCGAGTTTGGTCAGCACTGCCGCCGCTTCGAGCCCGATATAGCCACCGCCGATAACCACCACCCGTTTCGCTCCGGCATCGAGCTCGGCCATCATCCGGTCGGCATCGGCGCGGTCGCGGACATAGTGGATACCCCTGAGCTTCGCGCCGGGGCAACTGAGCCGTCGCGGATCGCCGCCGGTGGCCCAGATCAGCGTACCGTAGCCGATGGTTTCGCGGCTTTCGAGGGTCACGCTATGCGCAGCGGCGTCGACCGCAGTCACCGTCGCGGACAGTTTCAGCGCGATATCGCGCTCGCCCCAGAAATGCGCGGGGCGGATAAGAATACGCTCGAACGTTCTTTCGCGTGCGAGATATTCTTTCGACAGGGGCGGGCGTTCATAGGGCGGCTCGCGGTCGCGCCCGATCATCAGGATCGAGCCTTCGAACCCGTTTTGGCGCAAGGCGATCGCGGCCTGCGCTCCGCCGTGCCCCGCGCCGACGATGATCGCGTCGTAACGGTCCATCTCAGTCCTCCGGCGGCACCCGTTCGGCAAGCTCGGGATCGATATAGGCATGGCAGGTCGCGCAAGAGCAGCAGCCGCCGCACAGGGCCAGCAATTCGTCGATCCCGGCGTCGCGGATCGCTTCCATCACGCTGAGGTTTTCCCGAATCTCCAGCCGATGCCGCGTGCCATTCCGCGACGTCACGACAAACTCCGCCATTCCGCCCTGTCTCCGTTTCACCATCGATAAGCCGGTGCCATAGCACTTGCCAATCGTTATACAATACTGGTATACGATATACGATAACAAGGCGACGGATGAGGGTGCGATCCGGGAGTTTCCCGGCGGGCCTCGCCTTCGACCGGAAAAATTGGCGTATCGTCGCCGTCGCCTGCCACCCGCTCCCGGCAGGCGGCGGCGACGTCATCGGCCGGAGAAGTGGAGATGTCCCTGAATTTCGAACTGAGCCTCGTCACGGGTGCGTCTTCCGGAATCGGCGCGGCCTTCGCGGTCTCGCTCGCGAAGCGCGGGCACCACCTCGTCCTGGTCGCGCGGCGGGCCGCGGTGCTCAGGGAGCTTGGCGAGCGGCTGCGGTCCGAGTTCGGCGTTTCGGTCGAAATCCTCCCGGCGGATCTCGCCGATCGGGCCGGCATTGCGGCGGTCGAAGCGCGGCTCGCGCGAGGCGACGTGGACCTGCTGATCAACAATGCCGGGATGGGTTCGCTCGCCGGCTTCCTCGATGTCGAACCCGGCGCGCATGAGGCGATGATCGCGGTCAACGTTACCGCGCTCACCCGCCTGACCTACGCCGCCGCCCGGGCGATGAAGGCGGCGGGGCGGGGCACGATCGTCAACGTTGCATCGGGCATTGCGTTCAACATCCTGCCGACCGCCGCGGTCTATGCCGCGACCAAGGGCTTCGTGTCGCAATTCACCCAGGCGCTGGCCGAGGAAATGGCCGGCAGCGGGGTGAAGTTCCAGCTGCTGGTTCCGGGGCTGACCCGCACCAACCTTGGCGGAGCGGAAGAAAACGGACTGTTCGACCTGTTCCCTTCCGAGATGGTCCAGGCGCCCGAAGCGGTTGCCGAAGCCGGTCTTGCCGGGCTCGAACTGGGCGAGGTAGTCTGCATCCCGCGGCTCGAAAACTACAGCCAATGGGAAGCCGCGCGGGATGCCATCCGGGCCGTCGGGATCGATCCGCCCGGCAATGCGGTGGCGAGCCGCTATCGTGTCGAGCTGAACTGAGGGAGCAGATGATGGGGGAAGTTACGCAGCGCAATCGGGCGATCGGCCTGTGGGGAGCGCGGCTGGTGATCGGCTGCCTCTCGGCCGAGATCGCAATGCACAAGCTGTTCTTCAATGGCCTGGGAGCCGAAATGCAGTGGTTTCAGGCCCTGCACGCGTTCTTCCCCATGTGGCTGCTGTGGGCGACCAACATCTATTGCGCGGTGGTCGAATTCGCCGGCGGGTTGCTGCTGATCCTTGGCATCAAGCGTGACTGGGCCTTGTGGGGCATCCTCTCAGTGCTGGTGATCGTCAACTTCGGCCACGGGCTGGAACATGAGGTTTGGGACATCCAGCAACTCGTGTTCCGCGTCGGTTTCGTGCTGCTGCTGTTGCTGCTGCCGGCCGAATGGGACGTGATGCGGCTGGAAAGCCTGCGCGCGGCAAAGGCATTGTTTCTGAAAGGATCGAAGGCGGAATAATGCGCTACAAGGTATTCGGCAGAACGGGCCTGCGCGTGTCGCAGGCCGCCCTCGGCACCGCGACCTTCGGTACCGCGTGGGGCTGGGGGTGCACCCCGGGGGAATCGCGCGTGGTGTTCGACCGCTTCGTCGAGGCGGGCGGCAATTTCCTCGATTGCGCCGATGGCTACCAGAACGGCGAATCCGAAACGATCCTCGGCGATCTGATCGCGCATGACCGCGACCATTTCATCGTTTCGACCAAATACACCACCGCTGTGGGCATGCAGTCGATCGCCAAGACCGGCAACAGCCGCAAGGCGATGATGGCCTCTATCGAGGGCAGTCTGCAGCGGCTCAAGACCGACTTCGTCGATATCTACTGGGTCCATATGCCCGATCTGGTCACCCCGACCGACGAGATCATCCGCGGGCTCGAGGATCTCGTTCGCGCGGGCAAGACCCGTTACATTGGAATGTCCGACTTTCCGGCCTGGCGGGTTTCGCGCGCGCTGACCCAGGCGGAAATCCGCGGCACCGAACCGCTCGCCGCGATCCAGGTCGAAATGAGCCTCGCCGAGCGCACAGTCGAGCGCGAGTTCCTGCCGCTGGCGCAGGCCTATGGGCTCGCCATCATGGCGTGGTCGCCGCTCGGCGGCGGCACCCTGTCGGGCAAGTACCGCGACAAAAACGCCACGGGCCGGGTGACCCAGGGCGGCGGCCCGGTACGGCAGATTCCGGAAGACCGGCGCGAGGCGATCGTTGCCGCGCTCGACGAGGTCGCCGCCGTGACCGGGACGAGTCCGGCGCAGGTCGCGATCGCTTGGGTCGTGGCGAAGGAGCCGCTCGGTACCGCGATGATCCCGGTGCTGGGTGCCCGCACGGTCGAACAGCTCGACCAGAACATCGCCGCCTTCGATTTCACGCTCACGCCCGAACAGGTCGCGCTGCTCGATCGGGCGAGCTTCGTCCCGCTCGGGTTCCCGCACGAACTGATGGCCGATCCCGCCATGCGCTCGCTGCATACCGGCGGCTATTGGGACCGGCTCGACGAACCGGCCATTCCGCGACCCTGAAACGAGGCGGGAGCGTTCGAAACCGTCCTGGTATGACCCGGGTGCGGCTGGCCTGAGTGAATTCGTATTAAATTACGCTTGCAGATTAGTATACAAAAAGTGTATACCAATCCAATAATAAACGACCCTGCTTGGGAGGGATAAATAATGGCAAACTCACGGAATTCCGTGCGAATCGCGACTCGTGCCGCGCTTTGCACCGCAGTCTCCCTGATCGGTCTGGCAGTGGCCAGCCCTGCTTTCGCGGAGGACCAGACCCAGCCCGCGGGCAATACCGACATCATCGTGACCGCACAGTTCCAGGCGCAGTCGCTGCAGGATACGCCGCTGGCGATCACCGCGCAGACCGGCGAAATGCTGGCCGCGCGCGGCATCGATACGACCAAGGAACTGGTCGCGATCGCGCCGAGCGTGAACCTGACCAGCAATGCCGCCGTGTTCGGCGCATCGACCTCGGTGTTCATCCGCGGGGTCGGCCAATACGACAACAATTTCGCCTATGAACCGGGTGTCGGCATCTATCTCGACGACATCTACTACGGCGTGATCACCGGCGCCGACTTCGAACTGGCCGATATCGACCGGGTCGAAATCCTGCGCGGCCCGCAGGGCACGCTGTCGGGCAAGAACTCCGAGGGCGGTTCGATCAAGATCTACGGCAAGAAGCCGGTCGGCGACGGCTCGGGCTATGTCGAGGCGACCTATGGGTCGCGCAACCGCATCGACGTGCGCGGTGCGCTCGACGTCTCGCTGCTGAAGGACATCGCCGCGCTGCGCGTGAGCGGCTTCACCAGCAACCAGGACGGCTACATGAAGCGGATTGACTTCGCTTGCGCCAATCCGTCCCTGGCCGGGAATATCCCGGTCGGCAACGTCGGCACCGATTGCCAGATCGGCACCGAGGGCGGCACCCAGCGCTGGGGCGTACGCGCGGCGTTGCGGATCACCCCGAGCGACAATGTCGAGATCAACATCATCGGCGACCGCACGATCGACAAGTCCGACCCGGCGGCGCTGAAGCTGGCTTATGCCTTCGCTCCGTTCGGTGCGCCGACCTATAATGGCGATCCGGCGGGCACGCCGTGGGACAGCCGCTTCGTGACCGACAAGAAATACGTCACCTATGCGACTTATGACGACACCACCAACGGCTTCGATGCCGGCGCCAGGACGCTGAACAAGGCCTGGGGTATTTCGGGCGACGTCTCGGTCGATGTATCCGACAGCATCAATCTGCGTTCGATCACCGGTTATCGCGCGCTCAACACCCTGGCAGGTTTCGACCAGGACGGCAGCCCGATCGGCGTGTCGACCACGCAGATCCACAATACCTATCACCAGTTCACGCAGGAATTGCGCCTGTCGGGCAAATCGGACCTGCTCGATTGGACCGTCGGCGGCTTCTACTACGACGCGCACGGCGTGCTGATGAACTCGATCGACGCTCCGCCGACGCAGTTCATCACCCACGATCCGGTCGATACGACCAGCAAGTCCGGCTTCGCGCATGTGGTGCTCCACCCTGCCGAAGGCCTCGATCTGATCGCTGGCATCCGCTATACCGACGACGAGAAGGTCTACAACTTCAACCGCACCAATTTGCAGGGCGGCCCGCCCAATCCGGCCCAGGCTCCGCTCAATGCGCTGCCGTCGCTGAGCTATTCGGGCGATCACGTCGATTATCGCCTGGGCGTGAACTATCGGTTCAACGACCAGGTGATGGCCTATGCCCAGTGGTCGACCGGCTACAAGGGTGGGGGTGTCAACGCCAAGCCGTTCTCGCCCAACCAGGCAACCTCGTTCGGGCCCGAATCGCTCGATACCTGGGAGCTCGGCCTGAAGACCGATTTTGCCGATAACCGCGTGCGGCTCAATTTCGCGGGCTTTTACAGCAAGTATCACGACATCGTGCTGGTCAACGCGGCGGGCTATTGCGTGGGCAACGAAAACCCGGGCAATTCGGATTGCCTGCTTTCCGCGCAGCCCTTCAACGCCGGTTCGGCCAAGATGAAGGGGCTCGAGGTCGAGGCGAATCTGGAGCCGGTCGATGGTCTCACCATCAACGGCTCGCTCAGCTATCTCGACTTCCAGTATACCGAACTCGCGCCGGCGGCACTGGCGTCCTATATCAACATCGACGACTATCCGCCGCTGACGCCGAAGTGGAAGCTGTCGGGCGGCATCGCCTATCGTTTCCAGATGAAGAATGGCGCGACGATCACTCCGCGGGTCGATGTCGATTACACCTCGAAGACCTATTCCGATCCGGCCAACAACGGGTTCTATCCGGATCCGAACATTTTCCCGCAGGATCCGCAGTTCGCCGGGCTCAATCCCTATCTGATCCCGGGCCATACGACCGTGAATGCGCGTATCGCCTTCGTCAGCGCGGACAAGAACTGGGAAGCTTCGCTGTCGGTCAAAAACCTGACCAACCTGTACTACTGGACCAACGCCTTCGCGTTCTACTTCACCGGCACCGGCCAGTATGTGATGGCTCCCCCGCGTGAATGGGCGGTTTCGATCAAGCGCAGCTTCTGACGGCTATGTCACGGGCAGGGCCGGGTTTGCGAACCCGGCCCTGCTTTGCATTTCGGAGTAAATCGGCGTGACGATAGCCAGTGAACGGGTGCTCGGCTTTGCCTTGCCCACGATCCGAATCCTGCTGGGGGCGGTGTGTTTCGTCAACGGGTTCAACTGGTTCTTCAAGATCATCACGCCCTATCCGAGCATGTCGGATTTCGTGCATTTTCTGCCCCCGCCCGACATCGTCGGCGCGCTGATCGAGAACGGGATCCTGTTCCACCTGGTGAAGGCGGTGGAACTGGTCGCGGGGGTCGCGCTGCTCGCCAACCGCTTCGTCCCGCTCGGGCTGGTGGTAAGCATGAGCGTGACGGTGATCGTGTTCATCGTCGACGTGTTCAAACCCGAATTCCGCCTGCGCGCCTTCCTGATGGGCAGCGGCACGCTGGCGATGACCCTGGTGATGCTGATCGCCTATCTCGACCATTACCGCCCGATGCTGGCGGTGAAGGCGAAGCCCAATCCCGATCCGGCGAAGCCGCGGCAGGCCGATGGTGGAGAGTTTCCAACGGTGGTCGGCGGCTTGCTCAAGCCAATCTTCCTGCCGCTTGCAATGCTGTCCATGCTGGTCGGCCTGGTGCAGGTTGGCTGGCTTGGTGTGATGGTTGGACAATATATCGCCGATCCCAAGCCGATCAGCGCTCTGCACCCTCTGCAGCCGCGGGTGGAGAAGCCTCCAAAGTAAGATATTCCGAGGGGCTTGCATTACGCTCTAAAAGATTGTTAGGCAAAATAGTGTTACGATATTTGCCTGATTTTCGGAGTCGCCGGTGACGACCTATCTTCGCAATTGCTGGTATGCGGCCGCCTATGGCAGCGAAGTGACCGACGCGCCGATGGCGCGGCAATTGCTCGGCGAGCATCTGGTGTTCTTCCGTGCGTCCGACGGCAAGCCGCACGCACTGTTCGACCGTTGCCCGCACCGCTTCGCGCCGCTCTCGATGGGGGCGGTGGTCGAAGACCAGATCCAGTGCCCCTATCACGGGCTGCGTTTCGGCACCGATGGCGCCTGCTCCTACAATCCGCATTATGCGGCGCTGCCCAAGGCGGCCAGCGTGAAGAGCTACCCGCTGATGGAGCGCCACGGCCTGTTATGGATATGGATGGGCGATGCCCCACCCGACGAGAGCAAGCTGCCGGCCGATTTCGCATTCCTGTCGGACCCGAAGTTCAAGACGGTGTTCGGCTATCTCAAGGTGCGCGGCAATTATCAGCTGGTGGTCGACAATCTGCTCGACCTGACCCACGCGCCCTATCTCCACCCGGCCTTCGCGATCCCCGGCGTCTCGCTCGAGCAACGCTTCGCCAGCACCACCACCGAACTGGTGCGCGAACCGGAGCGGGTGATCGCCAGGCGCTGGCGTCTCAACTTCCCGCCCAACGGTCCGACCCGGAGCCTGTTCGGCTTCGAGGACGAACGGATGGATTCGCGCAGCCACATGCACTGGCTGCCGCCTTCGCTGATCTATTTCGATGCCGGTGCCTCACGCCTTGGCGAAGCGGAAGAACTCGGCCTGTGCCTCCCCGCGATCCATGCGATCACGCCCGAGACCGACCGCACCAGCCATTATTTCTTCGGCCAGGGCCGCAACATGCTGCTCGACGATCCGGCCGCGGACGCGACCCTGTTCGGGATCATCGAGAATGCGTTCCACAACGAGGACGAGCCGATGATCGAGGCGCAGCAGGCGCGGATGGGCGAGGAGACCGATGTGATGGCGCTCGATCCGGTGCTGCTCAAATCCGACGGTGGGCCGGTGACGGCTCGCCGCGCACTCGCGGCGCTGATCGAGGCTGAGGCGATCGGGGCCGGGCGGACCGCGTGAGCGAGACCGAACGCCAGATCGACGCCGTTTCCGCCGCGACACCCGAAGGCGAAGTTCCCGATCTCGGCGGCAAGCCCGCTACGGTGCTCGCCATGTCGCGCGCGGTGCCGATCACGGTCGGTGCGTGCTTTTTCATGGAGGGGCTCGACAGCACGATCATCGCGACCTCGCTTCCGCGGATCGCACATGCGATGAATGTCAGTGCGAGCGAAATCGGGATTTCGCTGACCGCCTATCTCGTCAGCGTGTCGATCTGGATGTCGGCGTCGGGCTGGCTCGCCGACCGGTTCGAGGCGAAGCGCATCTTCATCGCGTCGATCGCGGTGTTCGTGCTCGGCTCGCTGCTTTGCGGCCTCAGCGGCAGCCTGCCGCAACTGGTCGCGGGGCGCTTCCTGCAAGGGGTGGGCGGGGCATTGATGACCCCGGTCGGCCGGCTGATCCTTGCCCGCAGCTTCCCGCGCGAGGAACTGGTGCGCGCGATGAGCTACATGATCATCCCCGGCCTGCTCGGGCCGATGCTTGGGCCGATCGTCGGCGGATGGATCACCACCACACTCGACTGGCGCTGGATATTCTTCATCAACCTGCCGCTCGGCGTGATCGGGGTCGGGCTG
This sequence comes from Candidatus Andeanibacterium colombiense, assembly GCA_029202985.1. Lineage (GTDB taxonomy): Bacteria > Pseudomonadota > Alphaproteobacteria > Sphingomonadales > Sphingomonadaceae > Andeanibacterium > Andeanibacterium colombiense. The sequence continues at coordinate 3,257,807 of CP119316.1, forward strand.
GCGCTGCGGTTGCTCCCTCAGGTCGAGGCGACCGGGACCGCGCGATTCGATTTTCTCGGCTTCGGGCTGGTGGCGGTCGCGCTGGTCGCGCTCCAGGTTGCGCTGGAGATCGTCGCGGCCGAGAGTGCGGTCAGCGACAAGGCGCTGATCGCGCTGGCTACGGGCATCGCCGCATCGGCTGCCTATTGGTTCCATGCGCGCAGCGGCGAGCCGATCCTCGATCTCAAACTGTTCCGCTACCGCGCGTTCAGGGTGGCGGTGCTGGGCGGGTCGTTCTCGCGGCTGGTGCTGGGAGCGTCGATGTTCCTGTTTCCGTTGTTTTTCCAGCTCGGCCTCGGCGGGTCGGCGGTGGTCGCCGGCTATCTGATGGCGGTGCTCGCCTTCGGCCAGATCGCACTCCGGCTCGGGCTCGATCCGTTGCTCAAGCGGCTCGGGATCAGGTCGTTGCTGATTTTCAACAGCGGCACGATGGGCGTGCTGCTCGCCGCGTTGCTGCTGTTCCATGCAGGCGACAGCTTCTGGATCCTCGGCGGGTTCATGTTCGTGTTCGGGCTGGTCCATTCGATCCAGCTGTCGACGCTCGCGGGGCTCAACTTCTCCGGCCTGCCTGCCGATGCACTGGGTCGCGCGACCTCGGTCGCGGCGGTGGTCCAGCGCCTCGCGATGGCCCTTGGGATCAGCCTGACCGCGATATTGCTGGGCTATTCCGCGGTCGGCGGACAGACCGTGCGCGCATCCTTCACCATGCCCACGCTGGTGCTGGCCGGGATCATGCTGCTGTCGATCGTCAGCTTCCTCGCGCTGAGGCAGGGCGACGGCGACGACCTGCTCAAGCAGGCGAAATAGCCACCTGAAGTGCGCTTTAGGTTCTATTCGGCCGTCAGATCCTGTGCCACCCGGAAGCCCAGGCTGCCTGACCGGAAGTGATCGCCGGCCGCGGCTCGCGCGGTCGGTTTCTGACCGCGCCTGGAGCTCGAATAGTCGCCGCCGCGGACCATGTGGATCCCGCAGCCCGGTTCGACATGCGGGCTGCCGTCGGTCGGGGCGCCGGTGTAGTCGGCGAACAGGCAATCGGCGGTCCGTTCCCAGACATTGCCCGACATGTCGTAGAAACCCCAGGGATTGGCAGGGAAGCTTTTGACCGGAGAGGTGTAGGTGAAATGGTCGCGTCCGCCATTGGTGCGGGTGTTCGCCATGCCCGGATCGGGTTCGTTGCCCCAGTAGAAGTCGGTCGTGGTCCCGGCGCGCGCGGCATATTCCCACTCGGCTTCGCTGGGCAGGCGGTAGCCGCCGCCGGCGGTCCGGTTCAGCCAGTCGATATAGGCAAGCGCATCGCCCCGATCGATATTGATCACCGGGTTCGCGCCGCGGCCGAGCCCGTCGTCCTGCGGCAGCGGGCGGCCGGTCGCCTTCGCGAATTCATCGTATTCGGCGAAGGTCACCGGGGTTTCGGCCAGGCGGAAGCCCTTGATCGTCACCCGGTGCTGCGGCGTACCCTGCTGCGCATCGGCGCCTTCGGGCGCGCCCATCAGAAAGCTGCCGGGCTTGAGCTCGATCATCTTCGGCATATCGCGGGGTGCCGACGAACAGGCTGCCAGCCCGGCCAGCGCGGTGCCAAGAAGAATGGGGGCTAAGGCGCAGCGGTTCACTTCTGCTTCTCCAGCCATTGGTACTGCGCGAAATAGGCGGCCATGCCCTGCTCGTCGGCGGGTGTGAGGTTGCCCGCGACCTCGCGCATGGTCGGGTCCTTGCGGATGCCCTTGCGATATTCCTCCAGCGCATTCCTGAGATAGGCCGGATCCTGCCCGGTGAGCACCGGCATGCCCTCCATCTCGCCGATACCCGATTCGCCGTGGCACATTGTGCAATGGGCTCGGGCGTAGCGGTAATATGGATCGGCCTCGTTGGACTTCGGAGGCTTGTCGAGCATCTCGCCCGCGAGATAGACGGCTACATCGCGCAGGTCCTGGTCGGACAGATCCTTGACCATCGGCCCCATGAGCGGACTTTGACGCTCACCGCTGCGGAAGGCGGCCACGGCGGCGAACAGGTAGCTCACGCGTTGGCGGTGAAGCCTGGGGGCGACCGGGTCGGTCGCCGGGGCGCCCGCCGCATGGCAAGAGAGGCAGACCGCGGCGATCTTCGCGCCCCTGGCCGCATCGCCGGGCGGGGAGAGCCATGACAATTTGACCGGCTGCGGAGCATCGGCCGCCAGCCCGGCGGCGGCGAGCGCGAGCGCGCCGGCCGATCCGAGCGTCACGACCGCGAGGCGATGGAGCGGTTTCATCGGTGGGCTTCTTCCTTTCCGCCTTCCATCGAAAGCGAGAGCACGAACAGCAGGATCGCCCCGAGCGCGATGACGGCGGGGGCGGTAAGCAGGGAATAGCGGATGGCTTGCGCGCCCAATGCAGCGAAGGGGCCATCGTTGAGCATGCCGACCGCGAGCGGACCGACGCTTTGCCCGACGAGATTGAAGATCAGCAGATAGAGCGCCGCCCCGGTCGCGCGGACACGCGGTTCGAGCAGGGTGATCAGCAGCGCGAACAGCGCGGGGGTGATGCCCTGCATTCCGATCGTCTCGAGCGCGAGCCCGACATGCCACCACAGCGGATTGTCGGCCAGCAGCAACAGCATCTGCGCCGGGATCATGCCGAACGCGAACAGCATCGGCGCCCAGGCCATCCAGCGCCGGTCGAGCTGCATCAGCAGGGTCACCGCCACGCCGCCCGCCAGGGTCGCGGCCACCCCGAGCAGGCCCTTATAGGTTCCGAGCAGCGCCCCGGTCGCTTGTGCGTCGAGCCCGTGGACCCGCAGCATGAAGGCCGGCAGCCAGGCGAGCACCGCGGAGTAATTGATGCTGATCATCACGCCGCCTGCACACAGCAGCAGAAAACTCTTCGATTTGAGGATGCTGACGGCTGATTTGACAAAGCCGTCTTCAGTCTGGCCGACCTTGCCCGGAACCGCGCGTCGGGGCTCCCGCACCACCAGCAAGGTCAGCGCCGCGACCACCAGCCCAATGGCGCCCATCAGCGGATAGGTCGGGCGCCAGCCATGATGCTCGGCGATCCAGCCGATCAGCGGATAGAACAGCATGATCGCAAGTGGTCCCCCGGCCGAGAATACCGCCATCGCCAGCACCCGCCAGCGCCCGCGGAACATATCGCCGATCAGCGCAGAGGTCGGCGCCATATTGCTTGCCTCGCCCACTCCCAGCGCCATGCGCGCCATCAGCAAATGGATCAGGGTCTGCGCCGCGCCGGTCAGCATCGTGACCACGCTCCAGAAAGCGAGTCCGGCGGCGATGATGGTGCGGCGGCCGGTGCGGTCGGCCAGCCAGGCGATCGGCACTCCGGCCAGCGAATAGACGATCACGAAGGCCGGCCCCATCAAGAAGCCGAGCGCGGTGTCGGAAATCGGAACGTCGCGCTGGATCTGCGGCAGCAGCAGGCCGAACATGTTGCGATCGACCGTGTTGAGCCCGACGATACCCGAGAGAATCACCAGCGACAGCATCGCCCGGGCGCCCGGGCGCGCGGTGTTTCCTGCCTCGTTCGGCGCCATTGCCGGCGCTGCGTCCGCCATGTGTTTTCTCTCCCGGAGGGCGGTGTTTGTGGTAGCAAATAGTGTTAGTCAATCCTGTGTTTGATCTGCTATCGGCTTTGCCTGCCGCGGCGTGGTATCGCCCGGGCGATAATGGATAAGATGTGAGAGAGACCGTGGGCCTGTATCTGAAGAATTGCTGGTACGTCGCCGCCTTCACCGATGAAGTCTCGCGCACGCCGCTCGCGCGCAAGCTGCTCGACATTCCGATGGTGTTCTACCGCAAGGAAGATGGTAGCCCGGTCGCGCTGGTCGACCGCTGCCCGCACCGGTTCGCGCCGCTTTCGATCGGCCGGCTGGTGGGGGACGAGATCGAATGCGGCTATCACGGGCTGCGCTTCGACTGTTCGGGCAAATGCGTCAGCAATCCCCATAACGAAGGCAAGGCGCTCGGCGCGGCCGATGTCGGCAGCTTCGCCCTGTTCGAACGCTATGGCTTCGTGTGGATCTGGCCGGGCGAGGCCGCGTTGGCCGACAGTTCGCTGATCCCGCATTTCCCCTATCTTGAGGACGACAGCCTGTGGCGCGTCCAGCGCGGACATCTCGAGGTGAAGGGCAATTACCAGCTGGTCAGCGACAATCTGCTCGACCTGACCCATGCGCCCTATCTCCACCCGGGCTTCAAGATGCCGGGCGTGACGCCCGAGCAGCAGCTCGCGGCGACGACCACCTCGGTCGAGAAGACCGAGCGGAGTGTGCATTACTATCGTCACCGCCACGGGTTGCCGCCGAACCAGGCGACGATCGACCTGTTCGGCTTCCCGGCCGAGCCGGCGATCTCGCGCACCCACATGCACTGGTATCCGCCCGCGACGATCGATTTCGACAACGGCACCTATTTCGACGGGCAGACCGAGATGGATGGCTTCTGCTTCCCGCAGGCCCATTGCATGACGCCCGAGACCGAGATCACCAGCCACTATTTTTTCGCGGCCGCGCGCAATTTGAAGCTCGACGATCCGCAGATCGACGAGGCGATCGCCACCATCCTCAACACCGCCTTCCGCACGCAGGACGAGCCGATGATCGAGGCGGTGCAGCAACGCATGGGCAACACCGGCGACATCGAGGCGCTGGGCCCGGTAATGCTGAAAACCGATGCGGCGCCGGTGATGGCACGGCGGTTGCTCAAGCAGATGATTGCCGATGAACAGGCGGCCGGACTGTCGGCGGAAACCGGGCAGGCGACCATCGCCGCCGAGTAGAACACCGTGAACAAAGGGCGGGTTTTGGATGAGAACGGGTAGGGTTCTGGCGGCGCTCGCGCTCGGCTGCGGGCTGGTGCTTTCGGGCTGCGGCGGGCACGGCGAGGACAAGGCTTCGGACAAGCTGCTCGGTGCTCCCGGTACTGCCGGCGAATGGTCGCGCCCGGGGCGCGATATGGGCGATAGCTATTATTCGCCGCTCGAGGGCATCGACGCGGACAACGCCGGCAAGCTCGGCCTCGCGTTCGAATTCACCGATTTCAAAATCCGCGGCGGCATGCATTACGCGCTGCAATCGACCCCGGTGGTGCAGGACGGCACGCTCTATTTCTCGGGCCCGTGGGGCGAGGCCTATGCGGTCGATGCGAAGACCGGCGCGACGCGCTGGAGCTTCGACACCAAGGCCGATGGTTCCTATGGCCGCAACGCCTGCTGCAGCGTCTCGAACCGCGGGATCGCGCTGGCGGACGGCAAGGTCTTCGTCGGCTCGCTCGACGGCTATCTGTTCGCGATCGACGCGAAGACCGGCAAACAGGTCTGGAAGTCCGACACTTTCGTCGACCGCCACTGGAACTATGCCTCGAATGGCTATCCGCAGATCGCCGGCAATGTCGTGATCATCGGCAATGGCGGCGGCGACATGGGCTCGCGCGGCTATGTCTCGGCCTTCGATCTGAAGACCGGCAAGCTGGCCTGGCGCTTCTGGGTGGTCCCGGGCGACCCAGCCAAAGGACCCGACGAAAACCCCGACGTCACCGCCGCGCGCAAGACGTGGCCGGCCGATGCGCGCTGGGACATGGGCCTTGGCGGCAATGCCTGGGCTGGGCTCGCCTACGATCCCGAAACCGACACCGCCTTCATCGGCACCGGCAACGGCGGCCCGCATCCGTCATGGCTGCGCAGCAAGAGCGGCAAAATTGGCGACGAACTCTACCTATCCTCGATCGTTGCGGTGAATGCCAAGACCGGACAGGTTAAGTGGCATTATCAAGAGGTTCCGGGTGACAATTGGGACTATGCCGCAACCGCGCCGCTGGTGCTGGCCAATCTCGAGATCGACGGCAAGCCGCGCAAGGTGATCATGCAGGCGCCGAAGAACGGCGTGTTCTACGTGCTCGACCGTGACACCGGCAAGCTGCTGCGCGCCAATCCCTACACCCGGGTCAACTGGATGACCGGGATCGACATGGCGACCGGGCGGCCGAAGCTGAACCCCGAGGCCGACTACCGCAACGGACCCAAGCTGGTCTGGCCGAGCGGCGCGGGCGGGCACGGCTGGGCGCCGATGGCGTTCAGCCCGCGCACCGGGCTGGTCTATATCCCGACCTATGATGCGGGGATGAAGCTGTCGCAGATCACTCCGGCCAAGTTCGTCCCGGGGCACATCAACCAATATGCAGAAGGCAGTTTCCCGCCTTTCGCGAAGGAGGATCTCGCCGGGCGGCCGCAAAGCAAGTTCGAAGGCCGGCTGACCGCGTGGGATCCGGTCTCGAACAAGGCGCGCTGGAGCGTCACCCTGCCGACCTTCCTCGGTGGCGGAACGATGGTCGCGGGCGATCTGGTGTTCCAGGGCAGCGCGACCGGCTATCTCGACGCCTATGATGCGGCCACCGGCAAGCAGGTCGCGCATATCTTCATCGGGACGGTGATCACTGCCGCGCCGATGACTTACGAGCTCGACGGCCAGCAATATATCGCGATCCTGGCCGGTGCCGGCGGGCCGCAGGGCGGAGCCTTCGCTCCGGGCGTGGCCGGGCTCGCCTACGAGAACTACCAGCGGCTGGTGGTGCTCAAGGTCGGCGGTGGTGCGATCCCGCTTCCACCCAAGCGCAAGCCGGTGGTGCTGCCGCCGATCCCCAAGCCGATCGCAGCGGGCGCGGCGGTGCTGGCGCGCGGGCAGAGACTGTTCATGGACAATTGCAGCCGCTGCCATGCGGCGGGCGGCTCGGTCGGGGTTTATCCGAATTTGTGGACGCTGCAACAGCCGGTGATCGACAGCTTCGACCAGATCGTGCACGACGGGGCGCTGTCCTATGCGGGAATGGCGGCGTTCAAGGACAGCCTTAGCCAGGCGGATATCGACGCGATCAAGGCATTCATCGTGACCGACACGATCAACCGCCGCAAGGGGATCGTGAAGGGGGCGACCGGGATCCAGCGCCAGACGCACTGATCCCGGTTACGAATTCGTCATTGCTTCGCGATCTTCGGTCGCTCGCAATGACGAGAATTTAAACCCGCGCCCAGCCGCCGTCGCAGACGATCGTCTGGCCGGTGATCATCGCCGAGGCCTCGCTGGCCAGGAACGCGATGATGCCGGTCACGTCGTCCGGCGTCGCATAGCGCTTCACCGACTGGTTCTGCGCCATCATCGTCATGAAGTCCTCGAAGCCCGAGGCGTCGCCGCCGGCGAAGTCGCGCGCGTAGGCGAGGCGGAGTTGGTCGGTGACCACCGGGCCGGGAGCGACCGCGTTTACGGTCACGCCGTCGGGCCCGAATTCACTCGCCAGCGCCCGGGCGAGGCCGATCGCGCCGGATTTCGACGCGATATATTGCGCCATTCCGGGCGGGGCGAGGAAGGTCGAATTCGACGCGATGTTGACGATCCGGCCCCAGCCGTTTGTGCGCATCTGTGGCGCGAAGGCCTTGCAGGCGAGGAACATGCCGTCGAGGTTCAGCGCCATCGTCTGGCGCCAGAAGTCATACGTCAGCTCGTCGAAGCTGCGGTTGTCATAGCGCCCGGCGTTGTTGACCAACACGTCGGCATGGCCGAGCTTGGCGGTCACCGTCGCGCCAAGCGCTTGAACCGCCGCAGGATCGGTCATGTCGCAGGCAAAGAACTCGGCCGTGCCGCCCGCATCGCGGATCGCCGCGACCGTCTCGCCGCCATCCTTCACGTCGATGACCGCGACGGCGAAGCCATCTGCGCCGAGCTTTTTCGCGATCGCCGCGCCCAGGCCGCCGGCCGATCCGGTAATCGCCGCTACTCTCGCCACTATCGTCTCTCCCTGGTTCTCAGATCACGATCGTCTTGGTCTCGAGGAATTCCTCGAAGCCCCACACGCCGTATTGCTTGCCGTTGCCCGAGCGCTTGTAGCCGCCGAAGGGGCCGGCGGCGGTCCAGGCGGGATAGTTGATGTTGACCCAGCCGGCGCGGATCTGCCCGGCTACCTTGCGGGCGAGCGCGGGATCGGCGCTTTCGACATAGGCGGAGAGACCGAACTCGGTCGCATTGGCGATCCGCACCGCGTCCTCGACGTCCCTGTAGGTCATCAGGCACAGCACCGGGCCGAAAATCTCCTCGCGTGCGATGCGGGCCTCGGGCTCGACGGGTCCGAAGATTGTCGGGCGGGCGTAATAGCCGGTGTCGAGGTGGCCGGGCAGACCGGGGCCGCCGGTGAGCAGCGGCTGGCCCTCGGCGATGGCTTCTTCGAGGATAGCGTTGACACGGCGGAACTGCGCTTCGTTAGAGAGCGGGCCATAGGTGACGCCCGGCTGATCCGGCGGGCCCACGGTGAAGCTCTCGGCGGCCGCGACCGCGATGGCGGCGGCTTCCTCGAACCGGTCTTCGGGCACCAGCATGCGGGTCGGCGCGGCGCAGGTCTGGCCGGCGTTCATCATGCAAGTGAACACGCCCTTGGGGATCGCTTCGGCAAAGTCCGCATCGGGCAGGATCACATTGGGGGACTTGCCGCCGAGTTCTTGGTGGACCCGCTTGATCGTTGGCGCGGCGGCCGCGGCGATCGCTCCGCCGCCCGGGACCGAGCCGGTCATCGAGACCATGTCGACGTCGGGATGCTCGACCAGCCGCTGGCCGCAATCGCTGCCGCGCCCGTTGAGCAGGTTGAATACGCCGGGCGGGATGCCGGCGTCCTGCAGCGCCTCGGCCAGCAGGATACCGCACAGCGGGGCCTGCTCGCTCGGCTTGACGATCACCGTGCAGCCGGCGGCGATCGCGGGCACAGCCTTGCACAGCATCTGGCTGACCGGCGCGTTCCAGCTGGTGATCGCGACCACCACGCCGACCGCCTCCTTGACCAGCTCGACCCGCTCGGTCGAGGGTTCGGAGAAGGGGTAGCTCGGCAGAAGGTCGAGGATCGCGTCGAAATGCGAGAGCGCCATGTGGCTCTGCCCGCCTGCAACCATCGTGGTGAGGCCGATCTCGCGGATCAGGTGCTCGGCGATTCTGGGCGCCGCCGCTTCGACCGCGGCGCGCATCCGGCGTAGCAATGCCATCCGCTCCTCGATCGAGCTGAAGCGCCAACTTTCAAAGGCCTTGCGTGCCGCCGCGACCGCATGGTCGGCGTCGAAGGCATTGCCCAGCGCGGCGTTGCCGATCACCGTGAAATCGGCCGGATTGCGGATTTCGACCTGTTCGTGGCCGAGCGGAGCAACCCATTCCCCGCCGATATAAAAGCGTTGCGCGTCCATGCCCGGTCTCATGCAGCAATTGAAATCGTATGACAATCTAGTATTACATCTTGCGATTGGGAGATCGAGATGCACGCCGCAAAGGCTGATTATATCATTGTCGGGGCCGGTTCGGCAGGCTGCGTCCTGGCCAATCGATTGAGTGAGGACCCGGCCGTCAGTGTGCTGCTGATCGAGGCGGGCGGTCAGGATCGCCACCCGCTGATGAAACTGCCCTTCGCCTTCATGAAGCTGCAATTCGTCAAGCGGCTGTCGTGGAATTACTGGAGCGAACCCGAGGAGGCGCTGGACGGGCGCAGACTGTGGTTGCCGCGCGGCAAGGTGCTGGGCGGAACTTCGTCGATCAACGGCATGGTCTATTCGCGCGGCCATCCGCTCGATTACGACGAATGGGAGGAACTCGGCGCGACCGGCTGGGGCTGGAAGGACGTGCTGCCCTATTTCCGCAAGTCGGAGGCGAACTGGCGCGGGGAGAGCGAATTCCACGGCGGCAGCGGTCCGCTGACGGTTACTCCGGTCGATGTCTCGGGCCCGGTCTACGATGCGACCACCCAGACCGCACGCAACCTCGGCTATGCGGTGACCGACGATCAGCATGGGGCCGAGACCGGCGAAGGCTTCGCTCCGCCCGAAGTGACGGTCGCGAAAGGTCGTCGGGCCAGTTCCGCGACGCAATATCTCCGCCCGGCGCTGAAGCGGCCGAACCTCACGGTGATCACCGGCGGGCTGGTCACGCGCGTGGTGATAGAGAACGGTCGCGCGACGGGGGTCGAACTCGCCGATGGTTCCGGGATGCATGCGGTCACGGCCGAACGCGAGGTGATCCTTTCGGCCGGCGCCTACAACTCGCCCAAGCTGCTGCTCCAGTCGGGCGTCGGCCCGGCGGACGAGTTGCGCGCATTGGGGATCGAGCCGCTGGTCGACCTGCCCGAGGTCGGGCGGAATCTGCAGGAGCATCCGCTGACCGGGATCGGCTATGAATTGAACCAGCCGGTCGGGTTCGAGAACAATCTCCGCTTCGACCGGCTCGCGTGGAACCTCTCCAAATTCTACCTCGGCCTGCCGGGCCACGCCACGCAACTGCCGGTGACCAGCTTCGGCTTCATCCGCACCCAGGAAGGCCTCGCGCGGCCCGACGTGAAGGCCAATGTCTATCCCACCCGGCTCGACGGGCGGGTGTGGTTCCCCGGCATCCGCAAAGGCGCGGGCCATGCGATGACGGTGTTCGCGGTGTTGCTGCGCCCGGAAAGCCGCGGCACGGTCAAGCTGCGTTCGGCCGATCCGGCGGAGCCGCCAAAGGTCCATATCAACATGTTCAAGGACCCGCCCGACCTGGAGACGATGCGCCGCACGGTCCGCCAGCTGCGGGATTTCTTCGCGGCCGAGCCGCTCGCCTCGCTTACCGGCAAGGAACTGATGCCGGGCGCGAATGTCCAGACCGACGACGAGATCGACGCTTTCAATCGCAAGACCTGCATCCTCGCCCACCATGCGTCGAGCACCTGCGCGATCGGCCCGGTGGTCGATCCGCAACTGCGGGTGCACGGTGTCGAAGGGCTGCGGGTGGCCGATGCCTCGGTGATGCCGCGCGTGCTCGGCGGGAACACCAACGCGCCGGTGATGATGATCGGCGAGAAGGCGGCAGACCTGATTCTGGGGAAGGCGCCGCCCCCGTTCTGAAATTGGCGATTGACGCGCTCCGAAGAATCGTCTTACCAAACTGACTAACAATTCCACCGGAGAGTTTCCATGAAGCGCAGTGACGACCGCATCCTCGTATCCCACGTGGGCCGCCTCTCGCCCGAGGACGCGAGCTTCCGCGCGATGGAGCAGCGCAAGTCGCGCGGGGAAGAGATTCCCGACAGCGATTATCTCCCCGCGCTCGAAGGCGCGATGGCCGAGATGGTCCAGCGCCAGGTCGACATGGGGGTCGATGTGATCTCCGACGGCGAAGCCGGCCGGTTCAACACTTTCGCCAAATACGGCAAGCGGATCGATGGGATCGTTTACCGCGAAGCGAAGGTCGGCGAAGTCGGCGCACGCGTGTTCGACAGCCGCGAGCGCCGCGAGTTCCCGCAGTTCTACAAGGCCGCGGATGCCGAACGTTTCAAGGACGGCGCGCCGACCAACAATGCGATGCGGATGGTCGCGGTCGATGCGCTCAAGGTGAAGAACATCGACATCATCGACAGCGAGCTGCAGCGCTTCCAGCGCGTGCTCGACAGCCTCGGGATCAAGGACCGCGATGCGTTCTTCCCGATGATGTCGCCCGGCTGGCTGCACCACTTCATCTTCGACGAGCACTACAAGAACGAGGAAGAGTTCATCCATGCTCTCGGCGAAGTGCTGCGCCCCGAATATGAGGCGATCGTCAACGCCGGCTTTATCCTCCAGCTCGACGGGCCCGACCTGCCTGACAAATGGGCCACGCTGGTGCCGAACATCACGATCGAGGAATACCGCAAGCAGTCGCGCCTGCGGGTCGAGGCGCTCAACTATGCCTTGCGCAACATCCCCGAGGACCGGGTGCGCTATCATTTGTGCTGGGGCAGCTGGAACGGCCCGCATATCGACGACATCCCGTTCAAGGAAGTCGTCGATCTGATGCTGGAGATCGACGCGCAGGCCTATACGTTCGAGGCCGGCAACGTGCGGCACGAGCACGAATGGAAGATCTGGCAGGACACCAGGCTGCCCGACGGCAAGATCATTATCCCGGGCGTGGTCAGCCACCGCACGATGACGATCGAACACCCCGAAGTGGTCGCCGACCGGATCCAGCGCTTCGCCGGCTGCGTCGGCCGCGAGAACGTCATCGCCGGGACCGATTGCGGCATGGGCGGCGGGCGCATGCCGCATGAGATCGGCTGGGCCAAGATCGCCGCGCTGGTGGAAGGCAGTGCGCTGGCGAGCAAGAATCTGTGGTGAGATTTTCCTCTGCCGTTGACGGGAGAGGGATACGGAAGCTTGGCCGCGCAGCGGTTTAGCTGGAGTTGGGTGAGGTTTGGTTTCTTAAGCGAAGGCAGCCCTCATCCAAGGTTCGCTAGCTCCGTTCCGGAGCAAGCTTCCCTATCCTTCTCCCGTCGATGGGAGAAGAAAGCGCTTTCTTAAAGTCCGCGCGCTTCCAGCGTCTCGAGCAGCAACCGCTCGAACCCTTCACGCCGGGCACGCCGCACCGCGATCACGTTCTTGCGGTCCTTCGCGCGCAGCGCCTGGAGCAATTCTTGCTTGTTGACCACGCTGCGTTCCTCGCCCGGACGGCGGGGCAGCGGCAGCAGGGCGCGGAAGCGGTCGGTCAGCGCCCACAGGCGCATCGCCTCGCGCATGATCGTCTTCTTCGGCGACAGCTCGAAGATCAGCGTGTGGAAATGGCGGTGCTCGGCCCACCAGGCGGACCGGTCGCCCGCATCGAGCAATTCCTCGAGATGTTTTGCCCGGCGGTCGAGCTCGGCCAGCAATTCGTCGCTCGGCCATTCGATCGTGCTGAGCAGCTCGTCTTCGACCAGATGGCGCAGGGTGAACAGCTGCTCGGCCTCGTCGCGCGACAGGCGCGTGACGAAGAAGCCGCGATTAGGATCATGCTCGATGATCCCTTCGGAGCTGAGCAGTTTCAGCGCTTCACGCACCGGAACGCGGCTCGCACTGAATTGCTCGGCCAGTTCGGTCTGGCCAAGGCGCATGCCTGGGGCAAGTGTTCCGCGCGCGATCAGCGAACGCAATTCGTTCGCGATCTTGGCCGGTACGCCCCCATCCGGTTTCGTAATTTCTACCATTCCCTTGCATCCCCTTTGGCGCGGATTGCCTAACTTGGCAATTACCCAATCTCGCCCGCCCACAGGCTCGTTCGACGCCGGCATTTATGTCTTGGCATTTTGACTAACAAAAAAGTAGACTATTTTGCGAGAGATGAGGAACACCACGTAAATGACGCAGATCGGTTTTATCGGGTTGGGGATCATGGGGCGTCCGATGGCGGAGCATCTGCTCGCTGCGGGCCATGCGCTGCATGTGGCGAAATCGAGCGCCGCGGCGGGCGGGATGATTGCCGCGGGCGCCACCGGTCACGATGGTTTCGCGGCCGTCGCCGCAGCCTCCGAAGTCGTGATCCTGATGGTGCCGAACACTCCGGAAGTCGAAGCGGCCTTGTTCGGCGCGGACGGAATCGCCGAAGGGCTTGGAGGCGGCAAGCTGGTGATCGACATGAGCTCGATCGCGCCGATCGCCACCAAGGGCTTCGCAGTGCGGATCGCCGATCTCGGCTCCGACTATCTCGATGCGCCGGTTTCGGGCGGCGAGGTCGGCGCCAAGGCCGCAAGCCTGACGATCATGGTCGGTGGCAGCGATGCCGGTTTCGCCCAGGCCAAGCCGCTGTTCGAAGCGATGGGCAAGAACATCACCCATGTCGGGCCGAGCGGTTCCGGCCAGACCGCCAAGGTCGCCAACCAGATCATCGTCGCGCTCAGCATCGCCGCGGTCGGCGAGGCCTTGCTGTTCGCTTCGAAGGCCGGGGCCGATCCGGCCAAGGTGCGCGAGGCGCTGATGGGCGGCTTCGCCGGCTCCAAGGTGCTCGAAGTCCACGGCGAGCGGATGCTCAAGCGGACGTTCAGCCCGGGCTTCCGGATCGATCTTCACCACAAGGATCTCGCGCTCGCGCTGGCGGGCGCGGACGAACTCGGCATCCCGCTGCCGCAGACCGCATTCTGCGAACAATTGCTCAATACCGCGCGTGGAAACGGCGAGGGCGGGCTCGACCATTCGGCGATCGTGAAACAACTTGAGCGGCTCGCAGGCCACTCGCTGGGAGAATGATGATGAAACGCTTTGCCGGATTGCTGCTGGCCGCCAGCACCCTAACCATTGCCGGCTGTGCCGCCGCGCAGGAAACCGCTCCGGTTGCCAGCGCCGATCGCGCCGCGCAGACCGAAGCGACCCGCAAGGTCGCGACGGCCTTCCTCGACACCTATTTCATCAAGCACGATCTGAGCGCCTATGCCCAGTTCGCGAAGCCCGATTTCATCCAGCACAATCCGGGTATGGGTGACGGGGTCGAGGCGCAGCGCGCCTATATGAACAAGCTCTTCGCGATGCCCAAGCCGGTCCCGGCTCCACCGCCGCAGGCCCATGTGATCGATATGGTGCTGGTGGACGGGGATTTGTTCTCGGCGATGCACCACGGGGTCAACGCGGACGGGACCGGCAAATTGTTCGTCGACATCTGGCGGGTCGAGGACGGCAAGATCGCCGAGCACTGGGACGTGATCCAGGACATGCCGCTCGACAGCGCGATGCCGCATCGCAACGGCATGGGCTGCGGGTTCCAGACCTATGCCGAGGCTCACGCGCGGCCCGATTCGATTGTCGCTCCGGCCTGCGGCCTGCCCGATCCGAAGGTCAGCCGCGAACAGTCGCTCGCCGATTACCGCGCCTATGGCGACGAGGTCGGCAAGGGCGGCGTGGTGAGCGCGATCGATAAGTGGTTCCATCCGGACTACCGCCAGCACAGCCCGGTGATCGCCGACGGCAAGCAGGGCGCGATCGATTACCTGCAGGAGGAATGGGGCAAGCCGAATGCGCCCAAGCCGGTGCTCGGCACCCAGCGGATCGTCGCCGAGGGCGACTTCGTGCTGGTCCACTACCTCTACAGCGTGGAGGGCGTCCCCGGCGAGGAAGCGCATATCGATGTGTTTCGCTTCAAGGACAACAAGATCTCCGAGCACTGGGATTTGAAGCAGAAGGTCCCCGATACCACCGCCAATGGGCGCAAGATGTGGTGATGCGTCGCATGGCCGCGCTCTTCGGTTGAGTTCTTCGTTCCGGTATTGAGAGCGACCGATGGTCGCGCCGCGATCCGGCGCCCATGCGCAATGCCCGATTGCCGCGTCGCCACGCGTCCCGCAATGACGAGGCTTCGCGCTTAAACTCTCCCTCAGCCGGGTTGACCGGCCCCCGAAGATAGTTATACGAAATTGTATTCTGTCGTCGCGCAAAGCGGCCATCCGGGAAGAGGTTCCGTCATGATTATCGATTGCCACGGCCATGTCAGCGCGCCGGCGGAATTGTGGGTCTACAAATCGCTGCTGCTGTCGCACCGCGGCGAACACGGCAAGCGCTTCCCCGAGCTGACCGACGAGCAGATCCTGAGCTACACCAACAAGAAGGAGATGGCCCCTTGCGGCCATCTCGATATGCTGGACCGGGCCGGAACCAACTACC
Organism: Candidatus Andeanibacterium colombiense; assembly: GCA_029202985.1. Taxonomy (GTDB): domain Bacteria; phylum Pseudomonadota; class Alphaproteobacteria; order Sphingomonadales; family Sphingomonadaceae; genus Andeanibacterium; species Andeanibacterium colombiense. Next base: position 3,273,259 of record CP119316.1, read on the forward strand.
AGCTGCTCAGCCCGCGGCCGTTCCAGATGATGCATTCGGAAAAGCCGGGTTTTCTCGTTCACTGGTTCACCGAAGCGACCAATGACATCATCGCGCGCCAGTGCCAGCTGTTGCCCGATCGCTTCGCGCCGATCTGTGGACTGCCGCAGGTCGCGGGCGAGCCGATCGAGAACGTGCTGCCCGAACTCGAGCGTTGCGTGAAGACGCTCGGCTTCAAGGGCTGCCTGCTCAATCCCGATCCCTATGAAAACTCGGGCACGGAAGCGCCGCCGATGGGGGATCGTTACTGGTATCCGCTGTACGAGAAGCTCGTCGAACTCGACGTCCCGGCGCATATCCACTCGGCCGGGTCGCGCTCGCAGAAGACGCCCTATACGCTGAACTTCCTGCTCGACGAGACCGTCGCGGTCTACGGGCTGATCCATTCGGACGTGTTCAAGGATTTTCCGGCGCTCAAGATCGTCTGCAGCCATGGCGGCGGCGCGATCCCCTATCATGTCGGGCGCTTCCATGCCTCGGCGCTGCGCCGCGGCGGCGATTTCTATGAGGAAATGCGCAACATCTATTACGATACCGTGCTCTATTCCGAAGAGGCGCTGCGGCTGCTGATCAAGACGGTCGGCGCGGACAATTGCCTGTTCGGCGCGGAGTGCCCCGGGGTCGGCTCGGCGGTCGATCCGCATACCGGCAAGACGCTCGACGATATCGCGCCGTTCATCACCGGCTTCGACTGGCTGAGCCAGGCGGACAAGGACAAGATCATGTTCGGCAATGCGATCAAATTGTTCAAGCTGGACCCGCCCAAGGCATGAGCGAGACGACGGAAATCCTCGCGCGGCTCTCGGCGATCGACACTTGCGCGCTCAGCGATGCGCTCGACAAGCTCGGCCTGACTGGACAGGTCACCGGCCTGCGGCGCGAGAGCGGCACCGGACGGATCGCGGGCGTGGCGGTGACCGTCAAGCTCGGCACCGGCGACCCGCCGCCGGGCCCGCCGAGCCATCTGGGCACCAAGGCGATCGAGGCATCCGATGCCCACTCGGTGATCGTGGTCGAGCAGCGCACCGGGGTCGATGCCGGCTGCTGGGGCGGCTTGCTCACGCGCGGTGCCCGCCATGCGAATGTCCGCGCGGTCGTCGCCGATGGCCCGGTGCGCGATATCGACGAGGCGCGCGAGCTCGAATTCCCGATCTTCACCAACAAGCTCACCTGTTTCACCGCGCGGGCCCGCGTGGTCGAGAAGGCGACCAACGTTCCGGTCGAGATCGGCAGCGTCACCGTGCATCCGGGCGATTACATCGTCGCCGACGATACGGCGGTGATCGTGATCCGGCCCGGGAACGTCGCGCAGGTGCTCGCCGCGGGCGAGGATATCTGCGCGCGCGAGGCGGCGATGATCGCCGAAATGGCCAAGGGCACCAGGATGAGCGACGTGCTCGGCGGCAATTACGAACATATGCTCCGGACAATCTGACATGGCCGATGATACCAATGTCGCGCGCGCCCGCGCACTCGATACGGCGACTCTGTCCGATGCGCTCGACCGGCTCGGGATCGCCGGCCAATGCTACAGGATCGTCGGGCGCGATCCCGCGTTCGAGCTGGCCGGCCGCGCGTTCACCATGCTGTGCGGCCCGGCGGCGAACCCGCCCGGAACGGTCGGCGACTATATCGACGATGTGCCCGAGGGCGGGGTGGTCGTGATCGACAACGGCGGGCGCGAGGATGCGACGATCTGGGGCGATATATTGACCGAGATCGCCCACCGCCGAAAGCTTGGCGGCACGGTGATCGACGGCATCAGCCGCGACGTGAAACTGTGCCGCGAGCTTGGCTACCCGGTGTTCTCGAAGGGCCACTGGATGCGGACCGGCAAGGATCGGGTGCAGGTCGAGAAGATGGATTGCCCGGTCAATATCGGCGGGGCGCGGGTGCAGCCGGGGGATATTCTGCGCGGCGATCCGGATGGGATCGTGGTGCTGCCGAAAGAACACGAGGACGCGGTGCTCGCCGCCGCCGAAGAGATCGGCGCGGCCGAGGAGCACATCCGCGCGGCGTGCCGCGGCGGGATGCGGCTTGACGAGGCGCGCAGGCAGTTCAAGTACCATACGCTCCAGACCCGTAAACCGGAGTAAGCCCCACATGAAAGTCGCGGTAATCGGCGCCGGCGCGATGGGGTCCGCGGTCGGCGCGACCCTGGCCGCGCATGGCGCCAAGGTGCTGACCCCGCTCGCGGGACGTAGCGCCGCAACGCGAGCGCGGGCGGAAGCCGCGAATATGCGCGATGCATCGGTGGCCGAATGCGCGCAGTGCGATGTCGCGCTGTCGATCGTCGCAAGCCCGCAGGCGCTGCCGGTGGCGCAGGCCTTTGCCCATATCGCGGATCGCCGCGCGGTGTTTGTCGATTGCAACGCGATCCAGCCCGCGAAGGTGCGCGCGATCGCGGACCTGCTCGGCAATGTCGGCGTCGCCGATGCCGGTATCGTTGGCGGACCACCGGCGCCCGACGGATCGCGCGGGCCGCTATTCTACGTCTCCGGTCCCGATGCCGCCAAGGTGCTGGCGCTGGCGGATTACGGCCTCGCCTTCGAGCATCTCGACGCGCCGGTCGGCGCCGCGTCGGCGCTCAAACTATGCTTCGCCGGAACGTCGAAGGGCCAAAGCGCGCTGCTCGCGATGATGACGCTGCTGGCGGTGCGCGAAGGGGTGAAGGATGCTTTCCTTGAGCAGTTGGCCCAAACCAATGCCGGTTTCCTCGAATGGGGCGGACGCCAGGCGCAGCGGCTGGGGCAGGTCTCGGCGCGCTGGGCCGATGAAATGGCAGAGATCGCGCGCTTCGGTGAGGGCCTTACCGGCGATGCGGAAGAATTTACCGCGCTCGAAACCTTCTACGCCGCGCTGGCGGAGGATCCTGCCAGCACCGCTCTGCTCAAGAAAATCTTCGAAACCTAACCCTGGTCGGCGATCGCGTGTTCCAGCGCGGTTTCGACCTCGGCGCGGGCGGCCGCGAAATCGGCCAGCAGCGCCTTGCGGTCCTGCTTCTCCAGCGCATCGATCAGCCGGCGTTCGGGGCTCTGCCCGGCGGCCTTGGGCAGTAGCGCGCGGTAGCGGTCGGTCAGCGTCCACAGCCGGATCGCCTCGCGCAGCAGCACCTTGTTGGGCGAAAGGTCGAACAGCGAGTAACGCAGCTGGGCGAGCAACTCCATCCACAGCTGGTAATCCCTGCCCTGGTCGATCGTGCCGAGCCGGTCGAACTGCGCGCGCAGATCGGCGATCTTCTCCTTGCTCGGCCATTCGGCGGTTTCGAGCAACTCGGCCTCGATCCAGCGGCGCAATTTGTAGAGCTGGCGCGCCTCGTCGATTTCGAGCGGAGAGACGAAATAGCCGCGGTTGCGGTCATGGCGCAGGAAGCCCTCGGTCGCGAGCAGCTTGAGCGCCTCGCGCACCGGCACCTTACTGCGGCCGAACCGCTCCGCCAGCTGGGTCTGTCCGAGGTGCTCGCCCGGCAGCAGCGTGCCGCGGACAATCAGGGTGCGCAATTCATCCGCCACGAGATTGGGCAGTGAAGTGTTGGCCGTGGAGCTCTTGGTCACCTGTGAATCCGCATTTTCGTTGGCTTTTGTCGCCTCGTCATGTCCCCTTCTTATAGAAGGTTGCGCCCGAAACGCGAGGGTCCAGCGGCATCGACCACCAGAATTCTCCAACTTTGCCCATTGCGATAGAATTTAATTTCGCCTAACACAATCGTTATACAATGTCTCGGGGCGAGTCCCGGACGATGGAATTCGGAGAGATCAGATGGCCGCCGCAGTCGACTCGCTAACCAAGGTGGAAGGCGCCATAAACACCCCCGGGGAGCGCGCGATGGCAGGTGAAGGCCAGAACTTCCGTTTTTACGACAACCGGCAGAACTATCTGCTGTTCGTGAACACCTGCTCCGAGAAGTGGGTGGTGGCCGAACGGGTCGCGCGCGAGCTTGAGGCAATCGAGCCCCAGCAGCCCGCGCTGCGCTTCTTCGATGCCGGGATCGGCGACGGCACCATCCTCGCCCGCGTGATCCGCCAGATGCACCGGCGCTACGAACGCCTGCCGTTCTTCATCGCCGGCAAGGAAATCAGCCTCGAGGATATCCGCCTGTTCCTCGACAAGGTGCCCGACCGGCTGTTCGAACATCCCGAAATGGTGATCGCGATCACCAATATTTCCTATGCCGACGCCCCGTGGCTCAGCCCGGCCAATCCCAAGGTGCGCGAGCGCATGGTGTGGAAGGAAGTGGCGCTGAAGGGCGCGACTTCGGCCGATTTCGAGCGTCAGATCCAGGAATTGCAACCGTTCCTCGCCGAGAACTGGACGACCACCGTCAACCCGACCACCGGCAGCATGGTGCCTGAAACCCCGACCGTTCTGGTGCTTTACCGCGACGATTGCCGCTTCCTGCTCGACCGCGTGATCCCGAAGCAGGATGACCGGCGCGCCGATTACGATCTCGTGCTTGCCAGCCAGCCGTTCCGCCTGCGCGCCTCGGTGGAATTCAAGGCCAAGCGCGTGCTCGCGCCGCTTGCCCGGGCGCTGCGTGCCGGGGGGCGCCTGCTCGGCATCCATTCGGCCGGCAGCGATCCGGGGATGGAGATCGTCCAGCGCGTATGGCCGGGCGAAGACCCGTTCGTCACCTCGCGCCATGAGCTGGTCGAGGCGACCCGCGAGCAATTGGGCGACGAGGCGAGGGACTTCCTGTTCGAGCCGCTGCCCGCGGCGCGCGCATTGTTCCGCTATGAAATGCACACGCTGCCCGACGAGATCGACCGCGAGGCAGCGACGATCGGCACCTCGACCCTGCTCGCCGCGTGGAATGCCGCGGTCTACGTCTCGCAGATCGACGACGAACGCGTGACGGCCGCGATGTCGAGCCCGCAATATCTCGAAGCGACGCGCGCGGTGCTGAAGAAATACGGTGAACTGTGGTTCAACGACGAGAGCTATATCATCGCCCGCAAGCCGTGACCGCTTGACGGCCGAAAAACCCGATCAATTCGAAGCAAAGGCTAAACCATGGAACGCGCCACCTATCTGTTCACTTCCGAAAGCGTCTCGGAAGGCCACCCCGACAAGGTCTCGGACCAGATTTCCGACGCGGTGGTCGATCTGTTCCTGTCGAAGGATCCAGAAGCGCGGATCGGCTGCGAAACGCTGACCACCACGCAGAAAATCGTGCTGGCGGGCGAGATCCGCTGCAAGGGCGTGTATGAGAATGGCGCCTGGGCCCCCGGTGCGCTCGCCGAGATCGAGCAGGTCGTGCGCGGCGTGGTCAAGGACATCGGCTATGAGCAGGACGGTTTCCACTGGGAAACGCTCGATTTCTCGAACAACCTCCATGCCCAGTCGGTCCACATTGCGCAGGGCGTCGATGCCAGCGGCAACAAGGACGAAGGCGCGGGCGACCAGGGGATCATGTTCGGCTTCGCCTGCGACGAGACGCCCGATCTGATGCCGGCGACGCTGGACTACAGCCACAAGATCCTCGAACGCATGGCGGCCGATCGCCACAGCGGTGCGGCGCCGTTCCTCGAACCCGATACCAAAAGCCAGGTCACTCTGCGCTTCGAAGACGGCAAGGCCGCCGCCGCGACCGCGATCGTCGTCTCGACCCAGCACGCGAAGGGCTATGACGCGGGCGACAAGGAAGCCGAGCTCAAGTCCTATGTTCGCAGGGTGATCGCGGAGGTGATGCCGGCGAGCCTGCTAAGCGACGAGACCGAATATCACATCAACCCGACCGGCAGCTTCGAGATCGGCGGACCGGACGGCGACGCCGGGCTGACCGGGCGCAAGATCATCGTCGACACTTACGGCGGCGCCGCCCCGCATGGCGGCGGTGCGTTCAGCGGCAAGGATCCGACCAAGGTCGACCGTTCGGCCGCCTATATCTCGCGTTACCTCGCGAAGAACATCGTCGCGGCGGGCCTTGCCCGGCGTTGCACGATCCAGCTCGCCTATGCGATCGGGGTCAGCAAGCCGCTGTCGCTCTATGTCGATACCCACGGCACCGGCACGGTCGATGACAGCGCGATCGAAGGCGCGATCATGGGGATCGAGAAGCTTGGCGGGCTGACCCCGCGCGGGATCCGCACGCATTTGAGGCTGAACAAGCCGATCTACCGCAAGACCGCCGCTTACGGCCACTTCGGGCGCAAGCCGGAAGGCGATTTCTTCACCTGGGAAAAGACCGATCTGGTCGACGACCTCAAGGCCGCCCTCGGCTGATCCCATAAGACTTTCAGGAGCTTACGAAATGGCAAGTGCCGCCAAGATCGAACAGAACGACTACATCGTGAAGGACATCAGCCAAGCGGATTACGGCCGTCTGGAGATCGAGATCGCGGAGACGGAGATGCCGGGGCTGATGGCGCTGCGGTCCGAGTACGGCGCTTCTCAGCCGCTGAAGGGCGCGCGGATCACCGGATCGCTGCACATGACGATCCAGACCGCGGTGCTGATCGAGACGCTGGTCGCGCTGGGCGCCGAAGTGCGCTGGGCGACCTGCAACATCTTCTCGACCCAGGACCATGCGGCGGCCGCGATCGCTGCTGCGGGGATCCCGGTGTTCGCGATCAAGGGCGAGAGCCTGGCCGAGTATTGGGATTACGTCGCCGAGATCTTCGACTGGTCGCGTTCGGGCGATGACGAGCTTACCTGCAACATGATCCTCGACGACGGCGGCGATGCGACGATGTTCGCGCTGTGGGGCGCGCGGGTCGAAGCGGGCGAGACTTTGTTCGAGCCCTCGAACGCCGAGGAGATCGAGTTCGTCCGCGCGCTGAACGCGTTCCTCAAGGCGAAGCCGGGCTATCTCACCGCCAGCGTGAAGAACATCAAGGGCGTCAGTGAAGAGACCACCACCGGGGTCCACCGCCTGTACCAGATCGCCAAGGACGGCCGCCTGCCGTTCCCGGCGATCAATGTGAACGACAGCGTGACCAAGTCGAAGTTCGACAATCTCTATGGCTGCAAGGAAAGCCTGGTCGACGCGATCCGCCGCGCGACCGACGTGATGCTGGCAGGCAAGGTCGCCTGCGTCGCCGGCTTCGGCGATGTCGGCAAGGGCTCGGCCGCCTCGCTGCGCCAGGGCGGCGCGCGGGTGATGGTGACCGAGATCGATCCGATCTGCGCATTGCAGGCGGCGATGGAGGGCTATGAGGTCGTGACGATGGAAGAGGCGGTCCAGCGCTGCGACATCTTCTGCACCGCGACCGGCAACGAGGACGTGATCACCGCCGAGCACATGAAGGCGATGAAGCCGATGAGCATCGTGTGCAACATCGGCCATTTCGACAGCGAGATCCAGATCGCCGCGCTCGACAATTACGAGTGGACCGAGGTCAAGCCGGGCACCGACCTGGTGAAGTTCCCTGACGGCAAGCAGATCATCGTGCTGGCCAAGGGCCGGCTGGTGAACCTGGGCTGCGCGACCGGTCACCCGAGCTTCGTGATGAGCAGCAGCTTCACCAACCAGGTGCTGGCGCAGATCGAGCTCTACACCAAGGGCGACGAGTACCAGAACCAGGTCTACGTGCTGCCCAAGCATCTCGACGAGAAGGTCGCCGCGCTCCACCTCGACAAGCTCGGGGTCAAACTCACCACCCTGTCCCAGCGCCAGGCCGATTACATCGGCGTCCCCCAGCAAGGGCCTTTCAAGGCCGATCATTACCGCTATTGAGCATACCGACTTGCGATCCCGGCAATCCTCCTCCCGCCGGGATCGCATCCAACTTGTGAAGGCGCGTACCATCCAATGACCCAAGCGACCTACGACGTACTCGGCGTCGGCAATGCCATCGTCGACATCCTTGCCCAGACCGATGAGGCGTTCCTCGACAAGCACGGCATGGCCAAGGGCGGCATGACATTGGTCGATGAAGCGCAGGCCCACGCAATTTACGCCGCTATGGGCTCGGGCATCGAAGCGTCGGGCGGTTCCGCCGGGAACACCATTGCCGGGGTCGCGTCGTTCGGCGGCAAGGCGGCCTTCATCGGCCGGGTCAAGGATGACGAATTCGGCACGATCTTCGCGCACGACCTGCGTTCCCTCGGCGTCGCCTATGAAACGCCTTCCGCGAAGGACGGCCCGGCGACCGCGCGCTGCCTGGTTCTGGTGACCCCGGACGCGCAGCGCACGATGAACACCCATCTTGGCGCCTGCGTGGATCTGACCGAGGACGATATCGATCCGGCGCTGGTCGCGGCCGCACAGGTCACCTACCTCGAGGGCTATCTGTTCGATCCGCCGCTGGCCAAGGAAGCCTTCCGTAAGGCCGCCAGGCTGGCGCGAGGGGCAGGGCGCAAGGTTGCCCTGACCCTGTCAGACAGCTTCTGCGTCCATCGCTATCACGACGAATTCCTCGAGCTGATCTCGGACCACGTCGATATCCTCTTCGCCAACGAGGCCGAGATCGAAGCGCTCTATCCGGACACGTCGCTCGCCGAAGCGGCCGGACTGCTGGCCGCACAGGTCGAGATCGCCGCGATCACGCGGAGCGAGAAGGGCTCGCTGCTGGTGCGCGGGGATGAGCGCGCCGAAGTGGCCGCCCAGCCGATCGCGAAGCTGGTCGATACGACCGGGGCGGGCGATCTCTACGCGGCGGGCGTGCTGTTCGGGCTGACTCGCGGCAAGCCGCTGGCGGAATGCGGGCGGCTCGGCTCGATCGCGGCGGCGGAAGTGATTTCGCATTACGGCGCGCGGCCCGAGGTGTCGCTGGCGGGGCTGGTTTAGGCCGCCTCCGCACTTTCGTCATTGCGAGGGACCGAAGGTCCCGCGGCAATCCAGAGCGTCAGTGCGACTGCGCCCTGGATTGCTTCGCTACGCTCGCAACGACGAGTGAGGGCTCACCGTCACATGGATCGCACCCTCGATCCCGCGGCCCGCGGTCGCGAGGATCGCATCATGCACGCCGTCCAGCCCGAAATCGTGGCTGCATAATTTGTCGATCGGCCAGCGCCCGCTCGCGACGATGTCGAGTGCGGTCTGCACCGCGGCGTAGCTGTGCCCGCGCGGCGCGCGCACGGTGAGATAGCGCTTCTTGATCTCGTTGACCGGCACATGGGCGCCGAGCCCGTTGAGGCTGAGCCACGCGCCCTTGGCCGACAGCGCGATCGCCTGTGCGGCGATGCTGCCGTCGGGATCGCCGGTGGTGTCGACCACCACATCGACCCCGCGCCCGCCGGTTGCCTCCATCACGATCTTGGCGAGGTCCTGCTGCTCGACGTCGATCGCGAGATCCGCACCGAGCTCGAGCGACAGGTCGAGCCGCGCGCGGTCGCGGGTCATGCCGACGATAATCACTTTGAGCGCCCCCGCCGCCTTGGCCGCGAGCGCACAGCCAAGGCCCTGCTGGCCGGGCCCGAACACCAGCACGGTCTTGCCGATCCCGGCGCCGCCATCGAGCACCGCCCATTGCACGCCGTTGCCGAGCGGCACCGCCAGCGTCGCGTGGCGCGCGTCCATCGCGGATGGGATCTTATGGATCACCGCGTTGGGCGCGAGATACATGTATTCGGCGTTCCCGCCCCACAGATGCGGCGCGATATGCGCGTTGCAGGTGCCGTAGCGGAGCGTGTTGAAGCGGTCCTTCACATTGAAGAAATCGGCTTCCATGCACAGGCGGAAATCGCCCTTGAGGCACCATTCGCAGTGCCAGCAGGGGAGGTATTCGTGCAGCGCGACGCGGTCGCCCGGCTTGATCCCCCAGCGCTTCGCGGCCGCTTCCCCGAGCCGCTCGACGGTGCCGACGACTTCGTGGCCCATGATGCAGGGCGCGGTGTTCTCGCGCCGGTACATCTCCGGATCGCTGCCGCCGACGCCCGAGCTCTCGACCTTGAGCAGCCCGTCACTGTCGCCGATCTGCGGCAGTTCGAACTCGCGGATCTCGGTCGTCTCGATCCCGGTCTTGACCGCAGCGCGCACCTTCTGTGCCATTCGTCCCTCTCATCTACCTGTCGCCCGTCCGATAACATGACTGGAATTGTTAGGCAAAAGAAGATACCGATAGCCCGGTATCGGGAGAGACGAGAATGAGCATGACGAAGGGCCAGGTAGGGCTGCTGGCAGGGTTCGCCGCCCTGGCGCCGCTGGCGATCGATATGTATCTCCCGGCGATTACCCCGCTCGCCCACGATCTCGGCACTTCGGTCGAACAGGCGGGGGCCAGCGTCTCGGTATTCCTGTTCGGCATCGCCGGGGGCCAACTGGTTGCCGGTCCGCTGTCGGATCGTTTCGGGCGCAAGCCGCTGTTTCTCGCCGGGCTGGTGCTGTTCACCCTCTCGGCCACGATCGCCGCGCTGACCGCCAGCTTTAGCGTGCTGCTCGCTGCGCGGCTGCTGCAGGCGTTCGGCGCGTGCTCGGCGATGGTCTCCGGGCGGGCGGTGGTGCGCGACCGGCTCGACGCGACCGAAAGCGCCAAGTTCTTCTCGCTGCTCGCGCTGGTCAGCGGGATGGCCCCGGTGCTCGCGCCGTTGATCGGCGCGGTGCTGATCCAGTTCGGCAACTGGCGCCTGATCTTCTGGGTGATGGCGGGCTTCGCGGCGTTGCTGGTGGCCGGCGGAGCGATCGGCCTGCCCGAATCGCGCTCGGCCGAGACCGCGCAAAAGGCGCGCGACGAGCATCCGTTCGCCGCCTATTGGGCGCTGCTCTCGGACCGTGCGCTGATGGGCTATCTTCTCGCGGCGATGTGCAACAGCGCGGCGTTCTTCACCTATGTCGCGCAATCCTCGGTGGTGCTGGTGGCCGGTTACGGCTTCACCCCGACCCAGTTCAGCGTGATCTTCGGGATCAATTCGGTCGCGCTGGTCGGCGCGGCGCAGATCAACCGGCGGATGCTGCGGACCCGGAATACCGATCAGCTGCTCAAACTCTCCTCGCGCAATTCCCTGATCGTCGCCGCGGCGCTCCTGTTCGTCACGCTGACCGGCTTCGGCGGGATTTGGGCGCTGCTGGCGGTGCTGTTCTTCATGGTGGGCAGCATCACCCCGGTGCAGGCGAACACGATGGCGGGGGGGCTGGCGCTGGCGAATTTGCGCGCCGGTTCGGCCGCGGCGCTGTTCGGCGCCTCGACCTTCGCCGGCGGGGCGATCGCGTCGTGGATCGCGGGCCTGCTCTATGATGGGACCGCGCGCGGGCTCGGGATCGTGGTTTCGGCCGGGCTGGTCGGCATGGCGCTGGCGGTGCGGCTGATCGTGCTGCGGCGGGCGTCGGTGCCACAGGCCGCCTGAGATCCTCCCCTGCAAGGGGAGGGGGACCGCCTGAAAGGTGGTGGAGGGGTGTCCCCGCAGGCGGTTACACCCCTCCGTCAGCCGCTGGCGGCTGCCACCTCCCCTTGCAGGGGAGGATCGATCTCACCCCGCCATGTTCTCCAGCGCGACGGTGTTCGCGCGGTCGCTCAGGCCCTTCCACTCGGCCATCTCGGCGAGCTGCGCCTTGAGCGAGGCCTCGATCATCACATAGGCGTCGGCCCCGCCGATGAACTGGCGCGGCGGGTTGGGCGCGTCGGCCAGTTCGAGCAGCGCGCCGGCGAGGTCGGCAGCCTTGCCTTGCGCGAGCGTGGCGATCATTGCCTGCATTCCGCTGCGCATCGCGTCATATTCGGGCATCGGGTTCTCCGGCACCTGGGCAGTCGCGCCGAACCTGGTCGCGAAGGCGCCCGGCTCGACCACAGAGACCTTGATCCCGAACTGCGCGACTTCGGCCGCAAGGCCTTCGCTGAGGCCCTCCACCGCGAATTTCGACGCGCAATAGAGCGCCATGAACGGGCCCGAGACGCGCCCGCCGACCGAGGCGAAATTGATGATGTGGCCGCTACCCTGCGCGCGCAGGCGGGGAAGAGCGGTGCGGATCACGTCGATCGTGCCGTAGAGATTGACCTCGAACATCGCGCGCACCCGCTCGATATCGGCTTCCTCCACCGTCGCCTGCACCGCGAAGCCGGCGTTGTTGACCAGCACGTCGATCCGCCCGAACCGGCCGAACGCAGAATCGATCGCCGCGGCGACCTGATCGTGGCGGGTCACGTCCAGCCCGATCGCCAGCGCGCTGTCAGGGTATTGCGCGGCAAGACCGGCCACCGCGTCCAAGCTGCGGTCGGTCACCGCCACCTTGTCGCCGCGTGCCAGTGCCGCTTCCGCCAGCGCCCGGCCGAAGCCGGTGGCGCAACCCGTGACAAACCAGACCTTGCTCATGTCCTATCCTCTCGTTAGCCAATTCGTGGCCGCGCTTGCGAACCTCATGATTGACTGCATCGTTATACTATATATTTAGACGATATGGGAGATAGCACAAGCACCGCCGCCGACGCGAAGAGCGTCAATCTCAACGATCTGCTCGATCAAGGCGGGTGGGGCGGCTTCCAGAAGTCGATCCTGGTGCTGATGGCATTGGCCTATCTGGTCGATGGCGTCGCGAACCAGTCGCTCGGCCTCGCGATCCCGTCGCTGATGCAGGAATGGGGCCTGCCGCGCGAAGCCTTCGCCAGCATCGCCGCGATCGGGCTGTTCGGGCTCACGATTGGCGCGGTCGTCGGCGGGATGCTCGGCGACCGCTTCGGACGGCGCACGATGATGGTGGTCTCGACCGGCTTCTTCGGCTTGCTGACCATCGCCCAGGCGTGGGCGACCAACCCGCACGAACTGCTGATCCTGCGTTTCTTCGACGGGCTCGGGATCGGCGCGATGATCCCCAATGGCGCGGCGATGATCTCCGAATTCACGCCGAAGCGCTCGCGCGCGGTTGCGCTGGCGGTGGGGATGACTTTCATCGCGGTCGGCGGAATGATCGCCGGGCTGATCGGCAATGCGCTGCTCGGGCCTTACGGCTGGGAAGGGCTGTTCGTCGCGCTTGGCGGGATCGCGGTCGCGGTTTCGGCGCTGCTGCTGGTGGCCCTGCCGGAATCGCCGATCTATCTCGCCAATTCGGGCGCCAGCCAGCAGCGACTGCGAGCGATCGCGCAGCGTTGCGGGCTTGCTGTGGGCAAGGCCGGCATCACCGCCAACGATCCGCGCGCGGCGGCAACCCACCGCACGCCGATCTCGGCGCTGTTCACCGGCGGGGTCGCGTCGAGCACGATCTTCCTGTGGCTGGCGTTCTTCTTCTGCCTGCTGGCCAATTATTCGATGTTCAGCTGGGTCCCGGCCATGCTCGCCGGCCTCGGCTTCCCGCCGCCTGTCACCGGGCTCGGCATGACCTGGCTGTCGTTCGGCGGCGTGGTCGGGGGGATGGGCAGCGGCTGGCTGATCCAGAAGTTCGGCTCGAAAATCGTGGTGTTGACGATGAGCGCGGGCGGCGTGATCGCGGCGCTGGCGCTCGGCACGATGATCAACGGCGGCCCGCAGCCGCTGAGCACGATCCTCGGCTTCCTGTTCGTGATCGGAACCTTTTCCTCCGGCCTGCTCAATGGGCTCTACACCTTCTCGGCGTTCCTCTACCCCGACAGCGCGCGCGGCACCGGCGTCGGCGCGGCAGCCGCGGCCGGCCGCATCGGCGCGATCGCCAGCTCCTACGCCGGAGTGATCGCGCTGGGCATGGGCGGGGCGTCGAGCTATTTCGTGCTGATCGCCGGCTCGCTGGCGGTGTCGCTGGCGGGTGTGGCGCTGATCAAGCGGCAGATCCCGAAGGGGGGGTGATGGGTTTTCTTCTCCCGTTGACGGGAGAAGAAGGCCAACGTCTGCTATTGGGTGCAAAGCGGCCGTTGAAAAAGCGATTACGGGCAACCCGTATCCGTATAGATGACGTCCATACTCCTGATCACATGATCGTTGTCGGCGACCCATTGAACACGGACCTGGCTCCCGCAGATCGGGCCCCCATATTTCAGGGAGGCGATATGCTCGTCGGACGGTGATGAGTGTTCGATCCGAAGACCTTGCTGTTCAAGATATGTCGCCAGTTTCCGATCAGAGCTCCCGACGGGAAAGTGCGATTGCAGCCGGTCCTGCATGATCTGGGTGCCGCGCGCGTAGTTCATGCCGTCAACGCCGTCGAACAAGGGGGCGTTGGGAAGGCCGGAAGAGCGACATCCGCTCAGCACGGCAAGTGAGGCAACGAAAATTAGAGCGCTCGGCTTCATCCGATCGAGCTTAGCTTACGCTGTTATGTCCGCAATGGGTCGTTAGCGGACATGCCGAAAAACCATTTTCCTACACGCCCGCATTCTGTCAGCGTCAGCAGCGAACGGCGAAAGACTCGCCGATTGCCCGCCCATACGAAAGCCGCGCCGCAAGCGCGGCTTTCTTGCTTTTTGGAGCTGCGCTTATGGAAACGCAATGTGCCGCCGACCGTATGCACTTCATCAACTTGCAGTTGGTGCAACTGCAGGCGATGGGATTAACCGGCGGGTGCGATGCGGAAAATCCGCTCGGCATTGCCATGGTAGATCGCGGCCTTGTCCTCAGCCGAAATGGCGATCGCGTCCATCTGCTGGACCGACATCGCGCTGTCGACGAACGGATAGTCGATCGCGAACATGACTCTGTCCGCACCCAAGGCGTCGATCGCAAACTTGACCGAGGGTTCCCAGTTCATCCCGCTGGTGGTCACGGCGAAGTTGCGCTTGATGTAGTCGCTCGGCGCCAGTTGCAGCGCCGGGCGCTTGCCTTCGGGCGCCTTGAAGTTCGCATGCATCGCGTCGAGCCGGGGGAGCCAGTAGTGCAGCCCTTCGCCGCCGTGGCCGAGCACCACGGTGAGCTGGGGGAAGCGGTCGAACAGCCCGCCCACGATCAGCCGCAATGCATGGAGCGAGGTCTCGGCCTGGAAGCCCCAGATCGCGTGTTCGAGCGTGTAGTCGAGAAACGGCGCGATCATCTGCGGCGAAGGCGCGCGCGGATGAATATAGAGCGGTGCGCCGGTCGCCTCGCAGGCTTCGAGGATCGGCCAGTATTCCGGCTGGTCGAGATAATCGCCATTGGTGTGCGAATTCACGATCACGCCGTTGTAGCCGAGTTGGGTCATCGCCCGCTCGATCTCCTTCGCCGCGCGCGCCGGATCCTGCGGGGCGAAGCTGGCGAGGCCGGCGTAGCGGGTCGGGTGTTTGCGCATCGCATCGGCGAGCACGTCGTTGGCGAGGGTGGCGAGGGCGGTGCCGGTGTCGACGTCGAACATCTGCACGCCGGTGGAGGCGAGGCCGATCAGCTGAACGTCGACTCCGGTCTTGTCCATAATCTGCAGCCGTTCGTCGCCCAGATCGAGCAGGCGGCGCTGGAGCGGGGTGCCGGCGGCGGCCTTGCTCCAGAAGAACAGGTCGGGGTCGTAGGGCTCGCTCTCGAAGCGTGCGAGCATCGGGCCCAGCACTTCGGGGATGACGAAGGCCTCTTCGGTGGCGATCCGGCGCATCGGCTAGTTCCAACCTTTTCCGTAGACGCGGGCGGCGGTGCCGGCGAGGATCTGCTCCTGTTTGGTGCTGTTCAATCCCTCGACCGACCGGCGGCCGAGCGCGGCCATGTGCTGGTAGGTGCCGGGCGACTGGGTCACGTCGGAACCCCACATCATTCGCTCGGCTCCGAACAGGTCCAGCACTCGCCTGACCACCGGGCGGGCATCGATCCCGGCGCTTTCGAGGCGGCCGAGCGGGATGGTGGTGAATTTGATCGTGCAGCCGTCATGCGCGGCGATGCCTGCGAGCAGATCGTCCACCCCGTGGTCTGGCGCGCCGGCATCGCTCCTGATCGCGGCGAAATGGTCGATCACCACGGTCAGGCCGGGGATCGCGCCCATGATGTCGTTCAGGCGGGTCAGGCCCTCGGTGCGGTTCCACGGGAAGAAGTGGACGCAGACCGGCACGCCCAGTTCGGCGGCCGCTTTCCACGCATCGCGCGCGAGCGCGGAATCGAGCCAGGAGATGTCCATCCCCTTGACCAGTTCCATCATCCGGATGCCGGCGGCGCCGCGATCCTTGACCCAGTGGTGTACGCTCTCACCGCAATCGGCGGCGGTCGCGTCGATCGAGCAGACCGCCGCGAGGCGTTCGGGGAAGCGCGCCGCGCTGTCGCAGACATAGGAGCTGTCGAAGCCGTAGATCGAGCCGCGCTGGACCAGCACCGCCTTGTCCACCCCGGCCGCGTCCATCTCTTCGAGCAGCCGCTCGACCGTCATCGGATCGTCCAGATCGGCCGGGTTATATTCACCGCTCGGCGGGGAGGGCGGGTAGGCCGCGATGTCGCCCGTCAGCAGATGGGCGTGGGTATCAACCATTTTCAAGAGTTCAGTCCTTCAGGCGTCGGGCCAGGTTTCCCGGGCGAGCTCGACGATCTGCCGCAGCTTGGCCCACTGGCTTTGTTCGGAAAGGTCGTTGCCGTCCTCGTGGCTGGCGAAGCCGCATTGCGGGTTGAGGCACAGCTGATCGCCGCGTCTTCGATCCCCGTGATTTCGGCGCCGGAGAGTTTGCCGATCTGGTCCGCGCGAAACGGCCTTCCCATTGCCATCACTCTTCCCTTCGGCTTGGCGTGCGGTCAGGCGAAAGCGTTCATCCCGCGCAGCTTGTTTTCGTAGGCTTCCCGGTCTTCCGGGGTCAGGAACCAGCGGAAATGCGGGCCTTTCGACATCGGCGGCAGCGCGCCGGTCGCGAATTGCCAGCTCTCGCCCTCGTCGCGGCTGACGTAGAGTTCGCCCACGGCCGAGCCGGAGTAGAATTCGAGGCCCCCTTCGGCCGAATCGTGCATCGCCGCGATCTCGAGATTGCCCCGCACCGGATGGGCCATGCCCGCCATCTTCTGGACCCAGCTCTTGCCGTGATCGGTGCTGACGACGAATTGCGGATGGGCGGTGCCTTCGGCGGCCCAGCTCGGGTTCGGGTTGCCGCCGGCGCCTTGCATGAAGAGCTTGTCCTTGGTCGGGTGGACGAAGAACGGATCCGGATAGCCGCAGGGGTGGCTCGGGTCCGTCAGCCGTTCCCAGCTCTCTCCGGCGTCGGTCGAGTGATAGAGCCCGATCCCGGCGGTGAAGAACAGCTCGTTCGGCGTGCGATAAAACACCACCCGGTGCTGGTCGCGGCGGAACTTGTCGTCCTCGCGCTCCATCGAATGGAGCGAGGTCCACGTCTCGCCGCCGTCGGTGGTCTTGAGCAGATCGCCCTGCTCGACGCAGATATAGAGCGTCTCGGGTTCCGATGGATGCGCGGCGATGTGCTTGATATGCGGCTGCGAGCGCGGGAAGATCCAGTGCTCCGTGCCTTCGACCTGGGTGCAGCTCGGGAAAGCGGTCCAGCTCTCGCCGAGGTCCCAGCTGCGGTAGAACATCACCGGCTCGGTGCCGAGGTTGAGGATCGTGCGGTCGCCGTCATACTGCACCAGCAGCGTATAGGCGTGGCCCGAGGCGACCCCGGCATCGCGCTTTTCCCAAGTCGCGCCCCGGTCGCGGCTCATCAGCAGGCCGCCGTCGAAATGCATGCCGGCGAACAGCAGATCGTTACGCTCGTCATAGACCAGGCAGCTGACGTGATTGCCTTCGAGCAGCAGGCCGTCCTGCAACTGCCATTCGGTCCTGGGCCCATCGCGGCGGAAATCGAGTACGCCCACGGTGGTCGCGACCAGCATCCGGCGCGCAGCGGTCTCGCTGGAGGAAACCGTGTTCCCGTTACCGGAAATGCAGATGATCGTGTCTGTGGCGCGTTCGGCCATGGCGCTTGTCCGTCAAAGTTGAATACGCTTTTGTATAACAATCTTGGAGGCGCGATTCAAGCGGAACGGGCGAAGAATATCCGTTCGGCATTGCCGCCGAAAATCGCGTCGATCTCGGCCTGCGGGCGGCCGATGAACAGCGCGCGCGTCCAGTTCAGTGCATTGGCGTATCCTTCGCGCGATGCGACGACCGGAAAGTCGCTGCCCCACAGCAGCCGGTCCGCACCGAAGGCGTCGAGCGCTTCGAGCAGGATGCCGCCCCGCGATGCGTCGAGTACCGGGTCTCCATCGTTGGGCAGCGGCTTGCCGATCTGGCGCGGAGCGATCTGGCCGAGGGTGGGGATCTTGAGCGATACGTTGGGGAAGCGGGCGAGCGCGAGGATGCCGGCCCAGCTTGCAGGCTCGCGGTCGCAATCGGGGCGGGTCCAGCCGCCGAGCTGCTCGACCACGATCGGCAGATTCGGGAAAGTGCCGGCGAGGGCGGCAAAGTCTTCGGTCAGCATATTGCCCGCAGCCCCGCCGCAACTGATCGCGAGGCCGCATTCGGCCGCCGCGCGCCACACCGCCAGCGGGTCGCTTCCCGGGCTGCGCGCCTCGGGACGCAGGCGCAGGCCGGCCATGCCGCGCTCTGCCCAGCGGCGAACCTCGTCCGCCGCGCCAGCGCTTGCCGCATGGACCGCGCCGACGCTGGCGAAGCGGCCGGGGAAACGCGCGACACATTCCTCCTGATAGCTATTGTCGAACTGGCCGAGCACCTGCGTCAGCACGCCCTTGGCGACGCCGTTGCGGTCCATCTGGAACACCAGCGGCTCGACCGGCTCGAACCACAGCGGCGAGGCATGGCAGTGGGCATCGATCAGCGGCACTCGGCTCTCCATTTGCAGGCGCGGATTGTTTTACGCACCGCCTTGCGCGGCGCAATGCGAAAGGTTAGGCAGGATTGTTATACACTTTTGTAAGGGCGTCCAGTGGGGCAAGCAATTCAGCATCTTATCCTCGTGCCCGGGTCTTTGTGCGACGAGCGCGTGTGGCAGAACCAGGCGCGCGATCTGGCGGATGTGGCGCAAATCACCGTCCCGCATCTGCATGGTCACGATTCCCTCGTTTCGATGGCCGAGGCGATCCTTGCCAATGCTCCCGAGCGCTTCGCGCTGGCCGGCTTTTCGATGGGCGGACGGGTCGCGCTTGAGATGCTGCGCCGCGCGCCCGAGCGGATCACCCGGCTGGCGCTGGTCGATTCCAGCATCCATCCGATCGCGGAAGGCGAGGCCGAACGGCGCGAGCCGCAGATCGACATGACCTACCAAGAAGGGATGGCGGCTTTCGCCGATTGGTGGAACCCCAGGATCGTCCATGCCTCGCGCCGCGACGATGCGGAATACATGGGCCTGCTACGCTCGATGGCCGAGAGCTTCACGCCGGCGGAATACGAGCAGGAAGTGCGTGCACTGCTGAACCGCCCCGATCCGCGCGATGTATTGGCGATGATCGCGGTGCCGACATTGGTGCTGTTCGGGGATGAGGACATGCTCTCCACACCCGACCGCAACCGCTCGATCGCCGCGGCGATCCCGGGGGCGCGGCTGGTGCCGGTCGAGGGAACCGGGCATTTCCCGATGCTGGAGAAGCCGGACGAAGTGACCGCGGCGCTGCGCGAGTGGCTTCTTCTCCCGTTGACGGGAGAAGGATAGCGAAGGTTGGGCGCGTAGCGCGCTACCGCAGCTTGGATGAGGGTTGCCTTCATCCAGAAAAAACCAACCCTCACCCAACTCCGGCTAGCTCGCAGGCGAGCAAGCCTGCGTATCCCTCTCCCGTCAACGGGAGAGGAGGTTCATTTCCACGGGTCCACGATCACATGGATCGCGCCTTCGACCTCGCGCCCGGCGGTCGCCTTGATCGCCCGGTCAACCTCGTCCAGCCCGAACGCATGGGTGCACATCTTCTCCAGCGGAAACCGCCGCGAAGTGATGATCCGCAGCGCGGTATCGACCGCCCACCAGCTGCGCCCGCGCCCTGAGCGGACGGTGAGGTATTTCTGCTTCACCGCCTTCACCGGCACGCCCCGGTCCATCGCGTTGACCCACAGCCAGGCCCCGTAATTCGCGACTTCGAGATACTGGTCCATGTTCGCGCCGCCCGGATCGCCGGTGGTATCGACCACCACGTCGAGCCCGCCTTCCGGGCCAAGCACGCGGCGCAGCGCATCGAGCAGGCTTTCATGCTCGACATTGATCACATGATCGGCACCGAGTTCGGGCGCGAGATCGAGCCGCGCCTGGTCGCGCGCGCCTTTGCCCACGAGGATGATCTTCGATGCACCGGCATCCTTCGCGCCGAGCACCGCGCCGAGCCCCTGCTGGCCGGGGCCGATGATCAGCACTGTCTTGCCCGGCCCGGCGTTGACGTCCATCGCCACCCACTGGACCCCGTTGCCGATCGGGATCGCCAGCGTCGCCAGCTCGGCGGGCAGATCCTGCGGGATCTTGTGGAACACGGTGTTCCACGGGATGTGGATGTATTCGGCGAAGCCGCCGACGAGATGCGGCGGATCGGTCGGGTCGATCAGCCCGAAGCGGCGCGGTTTCGCCCCGCCGAAGAAATCGGCATCGGGGCAGAAGCGGTATTCGCCCTTCAGGCACCATTTGCAGGATTTGCAGGGGAGGTATTCCTGGATCACCACCCGCTCCCCCGGTGCGACCTTCCACATCTTCCGTGCTTTCGGCCCCATCGCGGCGATGCTGCCGACGATCTGGTGGCCCATCGCGACCGGCGCCCATTTCTCTGCCGCGCGGTAGACTTCGGGCTCGGCCCCGCCGACCCCGCAGGCCTCGATCCTGAGCATGCCTTCGTCCTCGCCCAGCTCGGGCCAGGGGTAGGTTCTGAGCTCGGTGGTCTCGGCCGCGGTCTTGATCGCGATGCTGACTTGGTCGGGGTGAGGGGTCATGGCGTTTCCTTGGCGAGGGTGAAGCCGAACCCGCGGTTCCGGCGAAACAGCATGTCCGCCCGCTGCGGCATCGCGGCCCACATGGCGCGCGTATAGCGTTCGTAATGCTGGACGAAACGTACGACGGCCGTGCGGTCCATCCGCGGGCGGTCGCTATCGGCGGCGAGGCGGATTTCCTGCTCGAGGCGGGATTCGATCACCGTCTCAAGGTCGGGAACCTCGATCGAGACGAGCAGATCGAGCGTGTCCCACAGATCCTCATATTCGTACGCGAGCGAGGCGAGCGACCAGCCGAGCCAGATACCCCGCGGATCTTCCGCAAGTTCGAGATCGTTCGGCGGGCCGGCATAGGCGGCCACATCCGCGACCCGCGCGCCGACGCACCAGCCTTCGAGCAGGATCGCACCGGGCCTGCCGGTGAACACCGGCCAGTCTTTGGTTGCGATCTGGTCATCAGCCAGCTTGTCGAATGCCGGAATGGTGGTGCGCCTGTTCGGCCCGGCCTCGCGCAACTCGGCGATCACCTCGCGCAGCAGCGCAACATCATGGGTTCCGGGCACCCCCCGGGTCGCGCAGAGCGGATGAATTTCCCACGCCAACTGCTTGCGATCGGCCCGGGTGAGATAGAAATCGTCGAGCGAGAACACCGCGGCGCGGCGCCCGTGAAACCGTTCCAGCGCCTCGGCCACCAGCCGGGCAAGGGTCGACTTGCCCGATCCCTGCGCCCCGTTGATCCCCACCAATGGGACGCTTGTGGGGAAAGATTGATAGACGATCTTTTCGGCAACTTGACACGCTGCCTCCGCCGCCGAAAGGGTAAGCGGCATGTCGCGCCCAAGCGCGGCGACCAGTTCTTCGGCCCCGCTCATGCCGGGCACCCCGCGAAAAGGACACGCTCTTGAACACGATGAAGGCCGTGGTGATGCACGAATTCGGCGGGCCTGAAGTGCTGCGCTACGAGGATTTCCCGATGCCGCTTCCGGGACCGGGCGAAGTGCTGGTCGAGGTCCATGCGGTTTCGGTCAACCGCACGCTCGATCTGGTGGTGCGCGCGGGCCAATATGGCGCGCCGGTGACGCTGCCGCATATCCTCGGCGTCGATCCCTCGGGCGTGATCGCCGCGGTGGGCTCGGGCGTGACCGAGCGGATGGTGGGCGAGCGGGTGGTGACGCTGCCGTGGCGCGGCAAACCGGTCGGGCCGCTCGATGCGGTCGGAATGCAGCACCTGGGCGGCTATGCCGAGTTCGTGAAGCTGCCTGCTTCGGCGACCGTGCCGATCCCCGACGGGCTGGGCTTCGCCGAAGCGACGATCGTTACCCGTCACGCCCCGCAGGCGTTCAATCTGCTGCGCGACCGGGCGGGGCTGAAGCCGGGCGAAAGCGTGCTGGTGATGGGCGCGTCGGGCGGGCTTGGCAGCGCGGGGGTGCAGGTCGCGAAACTGATGGGCGCGACGGTGATCGCCGGGGCCGGGGCGCCCGACCGGGTTGCCGCCGCAATCGCGCTCGGGGCCGATCACGGGGTCGATTACCGTGCGGAGGATCCCACTGCGCGGGTGCTGGAACTGACCGATGGCCGCGGGGTCGATGTGGTGTTCGAGAATATCGCCGATCCCGTGCTGTTCCCGCAGGCATTCCATGCGATCGCCCGGCACGGCCGGCTGGTCACCGCCGGCAGCCACGGCGGGGGCGAGGTGCCGCTCGATGTGAAGCGGCTCTATCTCTACCAGATCGCGGTGATGGGCAGCCTCGGCTTCACCCATGAGGATGTGGTCGCCAGTCTCGACGCCGCCGCGCGGGGCGAGTTCGGGGTATTGATCGACGACGTGCTGCCGCTCCGCGAGGCGGCTGAGGCGCATCGCCGGGTTGCCGGGCGCGGGGGCGTCGGCAAAATGGTCCTTTCGCCGAAGCTGTGATTGCATCAGTTCGCTTCCGCCCGCTCCGCATCGCGGACCCAGGTGCGCTTGGCGAGGATCAGCAGC
The DNA here is from genome assembly GCA_029202985.1 of Candidatus Andeanibacterium colombiense. Taxonomy (GTDB): domain Bacteria; phylum Pseudomonadota; class Alphaproteobacteria; order Sphingomonadales; family Sphingomonadaceae; genus Andeanibacterium; species Andeanibacterium colombiense. The sequence continues at coordinate 3,295,833 of CP119316.1, forward strand.
AGCGCCGAAACCAGCGCGGTCGATGAGGCCGCCGCCATCGAATAGGCGATCGCGCCGGCGCCCATGCTGGGGGCGAGCTGGTCGTTGAGGAAGCCGACGATGCCGGGGCCGAGGATAAAGCCCATCAGGCTCGCGATCAGGAAATAGAACGCCGAGGCGGTCGCGCGGAGGTTATTCGGTGCCACGTTGACGTAGAGCGGATAGCTGACCGCCACCACGAACTGGGTGAAAAACGCCGAAAGGCCGAGGCCGGTCTGCCAGAGGAGCGGCCGTCCTCCGAACAGAAACGTCATATCCGAAAGGAACGGCAGGACCGCGACCACAATCGCGGCGCGGATCTGCCAGCGGATGTCCCGCCGAACCAGCAGGCCGACGACCACCGCGGCCGATAGCGCGCCGATCAGGCCCGCGATCCCGCGCAAGGTCCCGAAGTAGAGTGTCGTCTCTTGTGGGCCGAGGTGTTGCACCCGGTCGAGAAAGGTCGGCCCCCAGGTCAGTAGCGCGCCCTGGTTGATCGCGTTGAACCCGCCCGCGAAGATCACCAGCGCATAGGACCGGGTCTTGAGCAGCCTGGCTGCGCCGTCCAAGAAGCCAACCTTCGGCGCGGCGGCAGGGCGCGCGCTGCGCGGGGGTTCGCGCACTACGAGGAAGAAGACGATCGCCACGACCACTCCGGCCAGTCCGACGGCGTGGTAGGCGGTCCGCCAGCCGTGATGTTCCAGCATCCACCCGACCACCGGAAAGCCGATCAGCGGCCCGAGCGAGACCGAGGCCGAAAGCGCGGCGAAAGCGACCGTGCGGCTCTTGAGGTCGAAACTGTCCGCGATCAGCGAGGCGGAGGTCGGGTGCCCGGCGGCTTCGCCCGCGCCGAGGCCGAAGCGCGCGGCGGCGAGCTGCCAGCCGCTGTGGACCGATCCGGTCAGCGCGGTCACCGCGCTCCAGAACGCGAGCGCGCCTGCGAGGAGGTTGCGGCGGTTGTAATTGTCGCCGACCCAGGCGATCGGGATCGCGCAGATCGCGTAGCATAGCGCGAACGGCAGGCCGGCGATCAGGCCGGTGACCGTGTCGGACAGCGCCAGCTCTTTGGTGAGCTGCGGCATCACCAGTGCAAGCATGCTCCGGTCGACATAGGAAAAGGCGTTGACCAGGCACAGCAGGGCAAGGACGAAGATCGCCTTGCCTGTGCCGCGCGGCACTGGAACGGCGGGCGCACCCGCGACAGGCGCGCCCGCCGGGTTCACCAAAGCTGCCCGGAAGCCAGACGTGCGCCTTCGACCATGCTTTCGATCTTGGCCCAGCCGATCTGGTGATGGACCCGGCCCATGCCCATGCCGCAGTCGGTGCCGGCCTGGACGTTCTCCCTGCCGACCGCATTGGCATAGCGGACCAGCCGCTCGGCGACGAGTTCGGGATGCTCGACGACCTCGGTCTTGTGGCTGACCACGCCGGGGATCAGGATCTTGCCTTCGGGCAGCTTCACATCCTGCCACACGCGCCATTCGTGCTCGTGCTGCACATTGCCGGCCTCGACGCTGTAGGCCTGGATGTTCAGGCTAAGCATCAGATCGACGATGTGCTTCAAGGGCAGGTCTTCCGAGTGTGGACCGTTCCAGCTGCCCCAGCAGCAATGATAGCGGATGCTTTCCGCCGGGATGTTGCGGATCGCGTGGTTCAGCGCGTCGACGCGGATCTTCGCATAGCGGCGATATTCGTCGATCGTCGGCTTCGGATAGATCGTCGGCCAGCTGTCGCAGATGCCCGGATCGTCGATCTGGACGATCAGCCCGGCATCGACCACCGCTTCGTATTCGGGGCGCATCACCTCGGCCAGCGCTTCGATGAAGTCGTCTTCCCTGGTGTAATATTCGTTGAAGATGAAGTGATCGAGCCAGCCCGGGGCGATCACCGGGAAGAATGCCTCGACATCGGTGCGGCCGCCAAGCGCCTTCTTGAAGTTCGCGATCTCGTCATGCAGCGTTTCGAGGCTCAGGCTCTCCAAAGGCCCGGTGCAGACGATCTTCTTCGGACGGGCAACGGACGGCCGCTTGGAATCGACCTCGGCGTAATATTCGTCGAACCGGTCGCGCTCGCGCGATTTGAACACGGTCGCGCCGACTTCGCCTTCCTTCAGCTCGCGGTGTTCGATCCCGCCCATGCGCTTGCTGTAATAGGTGAAGTCGCGGCGGCGGCCGAGCTCGCCGTCGCTGATGATGTCGAGGCCGAGTTCGACCTGGTGCTTGACCACGTCCTCGATCGCGCGCTGGCGCAAATCGGCATAATGCGCGTCTTCGGGGGCGGCGCCTTGGCCGACCTTCATGTCGAGCGGTTCGAATTCGCGCAGCGAGGCCGAAAGGCGGCCGGCGTGGGTGCAGAGGATACGGTCGGTGCTATGGCGCACGGTGATTTAACTCCTGAAAGAGAACGTAAAAATGCGTTACTTCGCGCCGACGTTGGCGATCCGCACGATGCTGCGACGGCTGAGCTTCCAGCCTTCCGCGGTGCGGACGTATTCGTCGTTGTTCTGCGCGATCAGCGTTGGGGCGAGGGAAGTGTTGTTGCCATCCGTGGTGCTGAAGAAATAGATCGCGACCTTGGAGATGCCGCGCGCATGATCGCGGTCGATCACGTCGATCGCCTGGTTGGCGATCGAGTGCAGCCGGCCGTGATCGGGCGCCCAGTCGGCGGTGCGGGTTTTCCAGTAGGTCCGGATCGCATCGCGGCCGGCCATCCTGTTGCCGAGCACTTCCCATACGCCGTCTGCCGAGAAGGCCTGGGCCAGCGCGTCGGGGTCCTTCGCGTCGAGCGCGAGGGCGTATTTGAACGAAGCGGTCTCGCATAATTGCTGGATCGCCGCGATCTCCACATCGCTCAGCGGCGCCTGCGCCGAGGCCGGCGCGGGCTTGGCATCGGCCGCGCCGCAAGCCGCCGCCGGAAGCGCGAGAGCCGCGATCAGCACGAGGGGCGAGATTAAGCTGCGCATCCAATTCTCCCTTTGCGGAATCTCCGTCCCGTCAAGATTGCTATTAAATAGTGTATAACAATTCATCGTGAGGCGCGCAACGCCTCATGCAGCCTCCTCCGCGTGAATTTCCTGAAGATCGCGCGGCAGCCGCGACCGCAGGCGGATCGTCGAGACGAGCCCGATCGCGACGATCGCGATCAGCGCGATGCGGTAATCGATCACCGCCGGCTCAGCCCGGCCGCCGGCCTCGGCCGACAGGGTCACGATCACCGCGGTGGCCGAAATCGCGACGGCGTTGACCAATTGCATCGAGACGTTGGCGACGACATTGCCCGAACTCAGATGGGCTTTGGTGAGGGTGGCGAAGCTCAGCGAGGCCATGCCGGTGAAGACGAACGACCGGGAGATCCCAACCACGATCAGAGCCACCAGCAGCAGCGGGACCAATCCCCGGCCCGGCGAGGCGAGGGCAATCACCGCCAGCGCGACCAACCCGGCAAGACTCGACCAGATCACCGTCTCGCGATAACCGAAGCGCTGGTAGGCCGGCTGGGTCACCGGCTTGGTCAGGAGATCGCCGCCGTTGAGCGCGATCAGCAACAGGCCGGCGACGAAGGGGCTGAATCCGAAGCCGAGCTGGAACATCAGCGGGAGGGCGAGCAGCATCGCGCGTGCGGGCAGGCGCACCGCCGCTCCCGCGCCGACCGCGGCGGTCCGAAAGCCCGGAATTCGCATCGCTTCGAGCGAGACGATTGGATCGGGGTGGCGCCTGATGTGGCGCAGAGTCGCCCAAGCCAGCACCCCGCCGAACGCGAGCAAGGCCCAGGGCAACGGACGCAGGACGCCCCCGGTCAGCCGGTCGAACCCTGTCAGCAGGCAGATCAGCGCTGAGCTGAGCAACATTGTTCCGACGATGTCGAACTTGCGCGACGGATCGGGTGGGATCGCCGGGATGCGCAGCCGCGCGAGCATGAACAGTGCGGCGGCGATCGGCAGGTTCAGCAGGAAAATATATTCCCAGCGTGCATATTCGACGATGAACCCCCCGAGCGAAGGGCCGATGGTCGGCGCGATCAGCATCGGCATGGCGGTGATGGACAATGCATCGACCAGTTCATCCTTCGGCGTCTCGCGCAGCAGGATAAGGCGCCCGACCGGCGTGAGCAGCGCGGCGGCCGCGCCTTGAAGCGCGCGAGCGAGGATAAACAGCCAGTAGCTCTCGGCCACCGCGCACATGGCGGAGAACAGCGCGAAGCCGACCGTTGCAATGAGGAAGATGCGCCGCGGGCCGAAGCGGTCGGCGGCCCAGCCGCTGATCGGCAGCATCGCGACCAGCATCGTGAGATAGATCGTGATTGAAAGGCTGAGCGAGACCACCGACACGTTCAGCGCCCGCGAAATCTCGGGCAAGGCGATCGCCAGCACCGCGCCGTCGAGCTGGGCCATGAACATCGAGGCCGCGACGACGATCACGACGTCGCGGCTCTTGAGGGTCAGGAACCGCTTCACCGCTTTCGCTCCCGGCAGATCATGTCGAATGGGCGCATGCCCGATGCGCTAGCCGGGAACGGTTCGGAGGGAAACGTCAGAGAAGCTTGTCTTCCTCGGTTTCCTGCGCGGTGAAACTATGCGGCAGCTGGCGCTTGGCATTGCGGCGGCTCAGCACGAAGGTGATGAACAGCCCGGCGACGCCGGCGATCGTCCCGCACATTTCGAAGTTGGTCATTTCGAGCGGGTTGAGGCTCATCATGTCGTATTTGCCGTCGATCACGAAGCTGAAGTTCGCGTGCGACCAGGCGAGGAATTCGGGGGTCATGCGTCTCTCCCGCTCAGAAGGATTTGGTGATGCGCGACGGATCGCGCCAGACGGGCTGCGGTGCGGCGCGGAATTTCAGCATCGGGTAGAAGTAATTGGCATAGGCCGCGAGCAGGATGCAGTGCATCACCAGATTGCGCGTAACCGACAGCTGCACGTGGGGCAGCGGCGACCACGGCACGTTAACGAGGAAGATGTTCAGCGTGACCGGCATCAGCACCACCAGGCCCAGCGGCACGAAGCGGTTGGTCACCAGGGTCAGCCCGCCGATGATCTCGCATATCTTGGCAAAGGTGAACAGCTTGAGCTGCATCGCGGCGTAGACGAATTCGTTGCCGGTCGAGTCGGTCACGACCGGCTGAGGCCAGAACAGGAAGAAGTAGTTGAGCCCCGAGACGAGATTGAACCCGCCCAGGTAATAGCGGCAGAATTCAACGCCGTATTTTTCGATCGCGCGCCACATCGGCCCGTTCCCTCTCTATAATTATCGCTGGTGCGAGGAATCGTCCGTCCCTCTCGCGCCCGGTCTAGCTTCGACCCGTGCAATCGTCTACCAATAAGATATTCATTTTTACGAGACGGGAGAACCCGCCGTGCAGGAGAGGCAAGAATGGCAAAAGTGTCGCTGAACGACCGGGATTTCGCAATCGTCGCGGTGCGCTGGCTGCTGGGCGTCCAGTCGCTTGGCTCGGGGATCAACTGGTGGATCAAGATCCTGCCTTTCCCGAACATGCACGAAGCGCTGGCCGGCCCGGTGAAGCACGAGATTCTGCGGACGATGATCGAATCGGGCTGGATGTTCACATCGGCCAAGGTGATCGAGATACTGCTCGGCCTCGCGCTGGTCACCAACCGGCACACGGTGCTGGCGCTGGTGATCGGTTTCCCGGTCATGCTGATGACCTTCCTGCTCGACCTGTGGCCCTTCACTGCGAACATCCTGCCGTTCCTCAGCGGCAATTTGTCACTCGCGGCGCTGTGGGCGAGCTTTCTTGATATGCTGTTCTTCGGCGGCGGGGTGTTCGTGATGCAGGCTTATCTGATGAGCGAGTATTTCCCCGATTACCGGCGGCTGTTCGTGGTCAGGCCGAACGATGCCGATGCGACCGGCTGGTCGGCGGTGTTCGAAGCCGGCTGGCTCAAATGGACGCTGCGCTGGCTGAGCTACACCGTCGGAATGCTGTCGACCCTGTGGATGGTGTTGATGGCGCTGCACATCGTGCCGTGGAGCAGCCTCGCGATCATGGCGCCGCCGCACTGACGGCGCAGGCGGACCAGGTCAGCCGATCCGCATCCGCCCGATCAGCCGATCGCGCTGGACGAACTGGTGCCATAGGGCGGCCGCGATGTGCAGCACGACCAGCGCCGCCATCGTCAGGCCGCCGGCGACATGGGCAGAGGCTGCCACTTCGCCCATCTCCTTCGACACCGGCAGTTTAGGGAGCGGGGTGCCGAACCATTCAAGCGGGTAGGGCCCAGCCGAGCTGAGCAAATAGCCCAGCACGGGCAGCGCCAGCATCAGGGTGTAAAGCAGCAGATGCGCCCAGCGCGAGGCGCGGCGCTGCCATGCCGGGGTGTTCGCCGGAAGTGGCGGGGGGTGATGGCCGAAACGCCAGAGCAACCGCAGCACGGTGATCGCGAACACCGTCATGCCAAGCGATTTATGAAGGAAGATCGTTTCCATCCCGCTCATGCCGAGCGGCTCGCCGACGGCTTTACCGCCGATCCCGAGCACAATCAGGGCGATGACGAGCAGCGCCGCGAGCCAATGAAAGCCGGCCGCGATGGGATCGTATCTCGGCAGGTCCATTGGCGGCGGGCTCCTATTTGCGGCGGGGAACGGCGAATTCACCCTGCTTGAGACCGGCGGCGCGGCGACCGTAGCCGGTCATCGCGCGGTCCCAGGTAAAGGCGAAATGCTGTGCGCTCGAATTGAGGTCGCGGAACATTCGCTGCATCGCGTCGCCATTATAAATCGCGCTGCCGCCGGCAACTTCGAAAATCCGGTTGGCTGCATGGCGCGCGCGCTGAACCGCGAAGGCCCAGTTGCGCGGGATCTGCGCGCGCTGGAGCTGAGAGATGTCAGCCGGGTCTTTCGCCCGATCGATCATTTCCGCATCGCTGATCACGAGCGCGAGCGCCGCGTCGATCTCCGCGCTGACTTCGCCGATCCGGGCGAGGGTGGCGGATTGCTCGGCGACTTCGAGCGGATCGGCATCGGCCAGTTTCCTCCCGAGCTCTTCCGCGAAGCGATTCACCATCCCCTTGGCCATTCCCAGCGGGGCGCCGACGATCGAGAAGGGGGCGATATCGGCAAAAGGCATCTGGTAGATCGCGCCTTCATGCATCTGCGCGCCTGGGGTGGAGCCGGACAGCATGTCGGCGAAATTCACGCTGCGATGCGCAGGGATGAAAGCGTTGTCGATCCTGATCGAGCGGCTGCCGGTGGCGCGCATGCCCATCGTCTGCCAGTCGTCGACCACCTGGATGTCGGTCTTTGGCACGACGAAGAAGCGCGGTTCCATGCTGCCGTCGGCCTTCTTCACCGCATTGCCGATGATCACCCAGTTGGCGTAATCGATGCCCGAGCAGAACCGGCCGTTGCCGCCGGTGAGCTTGTAGCCGTCTTCATATTCGACAACTTCACCGCCGAGGCGGAAGACGGTGCCGATCAGCGTGGTCGGATCGGCCATGATCTCGCGCTGGGCTTGCTCCGGGAACAGATTGATCAGCCAGCTATGGCCGGCCAGCACGCCGTAGATCCACGCGGCCGAGCCCGAGACGGCACCGATTTCGGCCGTCACGCGCACCAGGTCGGCAAAGCTCAATTCGGAGCCGCCGAGGTTCTTCGGGATGACCAGCCCGAACAGACCCGAGGCGCGAATCTTGTCGACCAGCGAGTCAGACAAATGGCGATCCGCTTCCGAGGACACATCGGCTTCGGCGACGTCGGGCAGCAGTTCTCGGATCTTGGCGAGCGCCTCCGCACTCGACGCTACGACCGGGCGACCGGACAGATTTCCGGATTTTTCCACGTTCGTCAGCACGTCACTCGCCATATTTGCCCTCCATTCGGCATCTTTTCACCGGCCGACGGAATTGACCGCCTTTCCGTGATTGTTATACACTTGAGTATCCGATATTGAGCAGCACTTCAAGGCTCCTCGGCTGAACGATAAACCGGAGGGGCCTTTTCTGGAGCGAGATGGATGGCTGAAGTTGTACTGGGAATCGGCACGAGCCACGGGCCGATGCTTGTCACCGAGACCGAAACCTGGGGTCTGCGGGTACCTGCGGACAAGGTTGCGACCCACGCCTGGAAGGGCGGCGACTGGTCGTTCGACCAACTCGTCAGCGCGCGTGCGGGTGAAGGAATCGCCGAGCAGGCGGTCAAGGACGTGTGGGACGAACGCCAGGCGCTGTGTCAGAAGAACATCGAGCAGCTTGCCGACATCTTCGAGGAAGCCCGGATCGATGTCGCGGTGATTGTCGGCAACGACCAGAACGAGATCTACCGGAACACGCTCAACCCCGCGTTCGGGGTCCATTACGGCGACACGATCACCAACCACGAGTTCAGCCCTGAGCGCAAGCTGGAGCTGCCGCCCGGAATCGAGGTGTCGCTGCCCGGCTATATCCCCGCGGGGGGCGCCGACTATCCCGGCTGCCCGGAACTGGCGCTCAAGATCATCGAGCAGGCGATCGCGGACGAATTCGACGTCGCGGCGATGTCGGCGCTGCCGCGCCAGGAAACCCCGCACGCCTGGGGCTTCGTTTACCGCCGGATCATGCGCGACCGGCCGTGTCCGAGCGTGATGGTGACGGTGAACGCGTTCTTCCCCCCCAACCAGCCGAGCTCGCGCCGGTGCTACAAGTTCGGCCAGTCGATCCTCGAAGCGATCCGCGAATGGAAAAGCGATGCCCGGGTCGCACTGATCGCCAGCGGCGGCCTGACCCATTTCGTGATCGACGAGACCGTCGACCGGACTTTCCTGGGAGCGCTGCGCGACAAGGAGTTCGAGCCGGTATTCGCGCTAGGGGAAAAAACCTTCCGCGATGGCACTTCGGAAATGAAGAACTGGATCCCGGTCGCCGGCGCGATGGCGCAACTCGGGCTGGAGCCGCATCTGCTCGATTACGTGCCCTGCTATCGCAGCGAGGCCGGCACCGGCAATGCGATGGGCTTCGTCTACTGGCAGTGAGTGGTCCGAAGCCGCGCGCGAAGGAGCGGCTCGGCCAAGCGCCGCTAGATCAGCACCTCGCGCAGCGCGGCCGCCGCTTCGAGCGGCTTGTTGTCCATTCCCACCAGATCGTGCGCGCGGTGCACCGCGTCGCGCATCTCGCGCAGCGTTTCCCGATCGCGCAATCCATCCGGATCGCCCGAGCGCACCGCAACGTCGATCAGGCGCCACAGCTCGTCGAGCTCGGTCTCGCGATAGATGCATTGCTCGGCGCCCCTGGTTCGCTGCAACCGGTCGGCGAGCGTCTGGATCGTCAGGTCCGAAAAATTCTCGACCGGGATGATGTCGTCGAGGTTCACGCGTTTTCTCCCAGATAGGGTAGTGACTTTCAGGCAAAGCCGGAATATTATATATTATTGTCTAACAAAACAGGTTCCGTCAAATGCTCTCCCACGAAGACAACGAATTGCTCTGCAGGATCGGCTCCGGCACGCCGATGGGCGAGTTGATGCGGCGCTTCTGGATGCCGGCCGTGGTGATCCACGAGCTGAAGCCCGATGGCAGGCCCGTGCGGATTCGCCTGCTCGGCGAAGACCTCGTTTGTTTCATGGACAGCGAAGGCAAGGTCGGCCTGCTGGGCGAGAACTGCCCGCACCGCGGCACCTCGCTCGCGCTCGGCGTCAACGGCGAATGCGGGTTGCGCTGCGTGTTCCACGGCTGGAAGTTCGACGTGACCGGCCAGTGTCTCGACACGCCGGCCGAACCCGAGAATTCCAAGCTCGCCAAGGCGATGAAGGCCAAGGCCTATCCGACCCGCGTCGCGGGCGGGATGGTCTGGACCTATATGGGCCCGAAGGAGCTCGAGCCCGAATTCCCGGTCTTCCCGTGGTTCGACCTGCCCGAGGGCCAGGTCGAGGCATTCCGCGTGATCTACGAATGTAACTACTCGCAGGCGCTCGAAGGCGCGGTCGATTCGTCGCACGCCGGGGTGCTCCACCGCGACAGCCCGTGGACCGAGCCGGCCAAGTGGCCGCATGAGAAGGATCTGCGCCCGAAGCTGGAAGTCGAATTCACCCGCTACGGCATGCGTTACTGCGCGGTGCGCAACAGCGACGATGGCCGCAAGCAGGCGCGCATGACCCAGATCCCGCTGCCGTTCTATACCTTCATCCCGCCCGACGGCGAGAAGGCGCCCGAATTCCGCCGCAACCGCCGGCTGATCAACGCCTTCGTGCCGCGCGACGACTACACCACCTGGCACATCCAGTTCTTCTACGATCCGGGCCTGACGATCGACCGCGCGCACCGCGAGGCCGAGGCGAACACGCCGCATGACAGCGACTTCTTCAAGACCAACGGGCTCAAGGTCTGGTACAACCAGGACGCCGAGATGATGCGCACGCGCAACATGACCGGGATCGACGGGGTCGCGCTGCAGGATCACGCGGTCAGCGAGACGATGGGCGCGATCGCCGACCGGACCAAGGAGCACCTCGGCCGTTCGGACATGGCGGTGGTCGCCTTCCGCCGCATGATGCTGCGCGCGGTGCGCCGGCTGCAGGAAACCGGCGAATTGCCCGAAGCCAACCAGGCGATCTTCGACTGGAACGAGATCACCGCCGAAACCTTCCTGTTCCCGCCGGAACAGAAGTGGCAGGAACTCCAGCCACTCGCCGAGCATCTTCAGCCCGTCACCGCGGCGGCCTGAGCCGTGGCGCATTTCCTCGTCGAATATGCCGAGCTCGGCCATGCGACCGCGCGCGACGAAAAGCGCGGCGAGCACATCGCCTATCGCAAGGGGCTCGGGAGCGCGATGGCGCTCGCCGGCCCGTTGCTCGACGATGGCAACAAGGCGATCGGCAGCGTCGTGATCCTCGAAGCCGATGACGAAGCCGCCGCCGAAAAGCTGGCGCTGGCCGATCCCTATATCGCGGCCGACGTTCTCGAACTTGTCTCGGTGCGCCGCTATCGCATCGCCGCGATGAAGCCCCCCGAAAGCGCCTGAATACGGACATTCGCGTGAAAATTATCGAGCCTTCGGAATTCCGGAACGCGCTGGGCAGGTTCGCCACCGGAGTGACGGTGATCACCACGGTCGACGAGGCGGGCCGGCGCTACGGCGTCACCGCGAACAGCTACAATTCGGTCTCGCTCGAACCGCCGCTGGTGCTGTGGTCGCTGGCCAATAGCTCGCGCTCGATGGAGGCCTTCGCCGCATGCGAGGTCTTCGCGGTGCATATCCTCGGCGCGCATCAGGAAGATCTGGCGACGCGCTTCGCCTCGCGCGGGGAAGACAAGTTCGCCGAGCTCGACACGCGCGAAGGCTTCGGCGGGGTTCCGCTGTTCGACGATTGCGTCGCCCATTTCGAATGCGTGACCGAGAACCGCTTCGAAGGCGGCGACCACCAGATCTTCCTCGGCCGGGTGGTGAACTTCGAAGCCGGCGAACACGAACCGCTGCTGTTCCACCGCGGCCGGTTTGCGAAGGTGCATGGGGGGTAGCTTCGTATTCCTGCGTAAGGAGGAACCCAGGGCAAAGTGGCGCTCGGTCGCCCTGGGCTCCTGCTTTCGCAGGAGCACCGCTATTCCACGAACTCGTACCGATACGCATCCCCATCCCGGTGTACCCGCCCGGCGGTTTGCCCGCGGAAGTGGGCGGGGAAGCACATTGTGCCGGTATCCGCGATCCGTTCCAGCACATCCTGCCGCACCCTGGCCGCCAGCGGCTGGTCGAAATCGAACGGCAGCGTCAGTTCGGGGCGGGCAAGCTGGACCGGGTGATGGATCACGTCGCCCCAGAACAGCGCCTCGTCACCGCCCGACTGTGCCTTGACCAGGCACGATCCGGGCGAATGGCCGAAGGCCGGTTCCAGCCACACGCCGTCGCCGATCTCCCGCAGCGCGGCGGCCGGGCCTTCGAGGTCGACGATCTCGGCCTGACCCGCCTGAACCACCGGCAGCACCGAATCCGCGTAGGCCTCGCGGTGCGGCAGTTCGGCCGCTTCGCTGGCGAAATGGTCGTAATCCCGGCGGCCGAAGATGTAGCGTGCGTTGGGAAAAGTCGGCACCCAGCGGCCGTTGTCGAGCCGCGTGTTCCAGCCGACATGGTCGAAGTGGAGGTGGGTGCAGAGGACCATATGGATGTCCTCCGGCTTGAAGCCCTGCGCGGCGAGGTTCGCGAGATAGGGCGATTTCTGCAGATGGACGCTGGGGATGCAGCGCTGCTTGTCGTCGCCGTTGCAGGCGTCGACGAGGATGTTCTGCCCGCCGATCTCGATCACGAAGCTGTGCATGCTCAGCACGATCTTCGAGGTCTCCGGATCGCTGGTCAGCTCGGGGTCGGCGTACCAGCGCCCGACCCGCTCGAGATCGGCTGCGGCGATCGCCGGAAAGATCATCGGCAAAGGAACGCCGTCCTCGGCCTCGACCACCTTGCTGACGGTAATGTGCCCGAGCCTCTGCTTTTGCATAAAATTTCCTGTTATTCGATTGCCTAACAATCCAGCCGCGTTACAAGGTCCCTGTCAACCAGAATATCCGACTCCATGAAGTCGGGAGAGGGGAAGTGTCGTGGCTCAGGCGAAGGCCGCCGGCGGCAATATCGACTGGACCGGCGATGCGCTCCCGCGGGTGCGCATGGGTTTTGGCGCGCGCTGCCTGACCTCGGACCTAAACCATTTCGTGCCGCTGTTCGCGGTGTCGAACGGTGATCCCGCGCTCTCGCCGATCGAACCGTGCTTCGAGCACATGCAGCTGAAGCCGGTTCAGGTCGCCGGTTACGTCCATGGAGAAACCTGAGATGCGTTTCCTGCTGCCGCTGCTCGCGGCATCGCTGGCGCTGGGCGCCTGCTCGGCCAGGAAGGAAGAGCCGGCCGCCCCGGCCGATCCGGAAATCGCCGCCGCCCGCGCCGCGATCACCGACTATGCCGAGCTGCTGATGATCCGGCACAAGCCGGAGGAGGCGTTCGGCAAATATTACGCGAATCTGCTGATCCAGCACGATCCCTGGATCGGCGACGGCGGCAAGGGCGACGTCGAGTTTCTCAAGAAGCGCCGCGAGGCCGAGCCCGACAAATACGACGCAACCGAACAATATGTCTCGGTGGTCCACAACATCCTGACCGACGGCGAATTCGTCGCGATCAAGTCGCATATCTTCACCAACCCGAAGGATCACGGGCGCGAATTCGTCGATATCTGGAGGCTCGAGAACGGCAAGTTCGCCGAGCATTGGGACATCATCCAGCCGCTCGACGACGCGATGGCCAAGACGGTCGGTTGCGGGGACGGCGGAACTTACGCCGCGGCGAAGAAGACCGGCGATACGGTCGCAGCGCCGGTCTGCGGTTCTCCCGATCCGAAGGCCGATTCCGCGGCGAGCAAGACGCTGGCGCTGGCCTCCTTCAAGTCCGACCATCCGGCCGCGAAGGTCGAGCGCGCGATCGCCGATGGCGACTTCGTGATGGTCCACAGTCTCGTGCCCGGCGGCAAGTTCGGCCAGTCCACCATCGATCTCTACCGCGTCGCTGGCGGCAAGATCGCCGACCATTGGGGCGTGATCCAGCAGATCCCGGAATTCAGCGCCTCGGGCCGTTCGATGACCGGCGGGCCCGACACCCCGCTCGAACCCGGGCGAGTGAAACGCGCAGCAAAGGCAGGCGAATGAACGATCCGATTTTTGAACCCGAAGCCGTCGAGCGCAATCGCGCCGCGATCCACGATTATTGCAAGCTGCTGAAGGTCGACCACCGGCCATTCGAGGCCTTTGCCAAATATTTCGCGAAAGACCTGATCCAGCACGATCCGTGGATCGGCGACGGCAATGGCGGCGACGAGGAATATCTCGAAGGCCGCCGCGAGGACGATCCCGAGGAGTTCAGCGCGACCGACGAATATGTTTCGGTCGCCCACAATGTGATGGCCGATGCCGACCATGTGGTGGTGAAATCGCACGTGTTCGTCGGGCCGGAGGACAAGGGCCGGATATTCATCGACATCTGGCGGGTCGAAGGCGGCATGTTCGTCGAGCATTGGGACATCATCGAGCCGATCGACCAGACCCATTTCAACCGCCTGCCGGTCGGCCGCACCCGCGCGGAGGCGATCGCGTTGGGCGAGACGCTGTCGAACCCGATCTACGGCAATCCCGATCCTTCATACGATAGCGAAGAATCGCGCCGTATCGTGCTGGATTATATGCATATGGGCATGGAATCCGGGCGGCTGGTCGAAGCGCTGGAGACCTATCTTGCCGACGATTTCGTGCAGCACACCGGGCGGATGCCACCCGACAAGCAGGGCTCGATCGACTACCTCGCAGCGCGCGCCGAAACCCGGGCGAAGGACAACCGCACCTCGATTTTCGAGCGAGTGGTCGCTGATGGCGATCTGGTGCTCGTCCATCGCCGCGTGACCAGCGACAGCGATCCCCGGGGGACGGTGTTCGCGGATCTTTACCGGGTGCGCGGGGGCAAGGTCACCGAGCATTGGGACGTGGTCCAGCCGATCCCCGAATTCAGCGCCTCGGGCCGCTCGATGACCGGCGGGCCGGACAGTCCGCTTGAGCCCGGTCGCTTTGTCGGACCAGAACCCCACTGAGAGATATCCTGCAGGAGCGTTTGATCAGATGAGTAAACCTATCCGCGCCGATCAGGTCGGCAGCCTGCTGCGCCCGGCCGATTTGCTGGCGAGCCGCCGCGAATTCGAAGCCGGGAAGATTTCTGGCGGAGAGCTGCGTTCGCGCGAAGATGCCGCGATCCTCGACGTGCTGGCGTTGCAGGAAAGCGCCGGGATCGCGGTCTTCAGCGACGGCGAGTTCCGCCGGTCGGCCTGGGGCAACGGGGTGATCGACTCCCTCTCCGGCCTCGTCCCGACCGTGAAGCGCGGCGGGGGGCAGGCTGCGCGGCGCTGGCAGGGCGCGCACTCCGATGTCGCCGAAGAGACCGTTCCGCGGCATTATGTCGCGGCCGGGAAGATCGGGCTCAAGCACCGCTTCGCCCATGACGAGGCGAAGTTCCTCAAGGACAACGCGGCCGGCACGTTCAAGATCACCATGCCGAGCCCGAGCATGTTCACCCGGCTCTATGACACCGAGGTCAGCACTTCGGCCTATGGCTCGATGGACGAGTTGCTCGACGACCTGGTCGAGCTTTATCTCGGCGAGATCGACGGGCTCCACGAACTGGGGGTGCCCTATCTCCAGCTCGATTCCCTGCGCTACATCGACACGATCGACGCGGTCGCAAAGGGCAGCATGAAGGCGGAGGCCGCGCGCGGCACGCTGCGGCGGCTTGTCGATATCGACAACCGCGTGCTCGGCCGGATGAAGCATCCTGGCGTCACCCGCGGCGTGCACATCTGCCGCGGCAACCACCGCAGCGCATGGGGCGCGGAAGGCAGCTATGAAAGCGTCGCCGAATTCCTGCTCGGCGAAGTCGATACCGACCGCTTCCTGATGGAATTCGACACCGAACGCGCCGGCACCTTCGAGCCGCTGCGCTTCGTGCCTGGCGACAAAATGGTCGTGCTCGGCCTGATCACCACCAAGTCGGGCGAGCTCGAGGACGTCGATGATGTCTGCCGAAGGATCGACGAGGCGACCAAATTCATCCCGCTCGAGCGGCTGGCGATCAGCCCGCAATGCGGCTTCGCATCGACCGAACTCGGCAATCTGCTTACGGTCGAGGAAGAAAAGAAGAAACTCGCGCTGGTCGTCGAAGTGGCGCGGAAAGTCTGGGGATAGAGGATGGCTGGTTCAATGCTCGCGGCGCGGCCGCACCCGTTCTGGTCGATCCTGTCGATCCTGTTGATGTTCGTGTTCAGCGGGGTGGCGGTGCAGATCCTGCCGGTCGCCGCGCCCGCGATCATCGCCGACTGGCGTGTCGCGGCGACCGCGCTGGCTGCACCGGTTTCGGCCGTGCTGGTCGGATCGGCGATCGGCACGGTGGCGGGCGGGGTAATCTCCGACATCATCGGCCGCCGGCCGCTGATCGCGGGCAGCATCTTGCTGCTCGGCGTGTTCATGGGGCTGACCGCTTTCGCGACCGCGCCGATGCACATTAGCTTGACCATGCTTGTCGCGGGGCTGGCGATGGGGTTCTTCTTCTCGCCCGGGATGGCGCTGGTGGCCGAACTCTCGCCGGTCAGCCGCAGGCCGCTGGCGATCTCGCTCACGGTCGCGTCGCTGCCGCTCGGGCTCACGCTGTGCTCGCTCACCGCGGCGACGATGCTGCCGGTGCTCGGGTGGAAGATGCTGTTCCTGACCGGCGCCGCGCTCGCGGTTCCGTGCTTTCTGCTGTTCGTGTGCTTCGTGCCGGAGTCGCCCGGGTTCCTGGCGACCAAGCCCGCGCGCGCCGCGGAGCGCGAACGGATAGAGGCACTGCTGTCGCTGCCGGTGGCCGAAACGCCTTCGATCGAGCATTCCCAGGCCTCGCTGGGCAAGCGGTTCGCTCAGCTGTTCACCGCCGCCCCGGTCACCACCGCCTGCCTGTTCGTGCTGTTCCTGACGACCAACATGTTCGGCAATATGGCGCTCAGCTGGATTCCGACGGCGATCTCCGATCTCGGCTTCTCGCTTGCTTTCTCCAGCGGCTCTCTGGCGAGTTGGACTACCGTGACAGTGTTGTTTACCCCGGCGGCAGGCTGGCTAATGGGCCGCCTCGGTTTGAATCTGGTGTGCGCGGTTGCTCTGGTGATTTCCGGCGTCGCGATGACGTTGATGGGTGCCTATGCCTCGGTCGAGATCGGCCAGCCGGCGATCTCGGGGATGATGGCGATGTCCGGGCTGGGCTGCGCCGGTTTCGTGACCGCAGTCTATACCCTGGCGGCCACTTCGTTTCCGGACCGGCTGCGGGCGAGCGGAATCGGCATTTCGGATGCGATCGGGCGGGTCGGAGGGGTGCTGGGCGCCTATTTCGGGGTTCAGTTCATGGCGGCGGGCGGGCCGAACGGTTTCTTTTACCTGCTCGGCTCGTTGATGGCGGTATCGCTGGTATTTCTGTTCGTCCTCGAACGCGCGAACCGGTCGGCGCACAGAAAGGTGGCGGCGCTGGCCTGAGCCGGCGCCGCAGCCCCCTACCACATCGGATTGCCGCTCTTGGTCTCTTCGGGGACCGGCTGGACCACATCCCAATGCTCGACGATCTTGTCGTCCTCGAAGCGCCAGAAGTCGGCGAACATCCGCCCCTTGTCGGTCGGGCCGACCGACATCCAGTAATGCACGATCAGGTAATTCGCGGCGATGAAGCGGTGGACCTGGCGATCCTGCCACTCGGCTTCGGCGGCGAAGAATTCGGGATTGGCTTCGTGGCGCTCCTCGAACCATGCGATCTGGTCGGCGGGTGAGTTGGGCAGTTCGGGATTATGCTCGGTGAAGCGGCGTTCGGAAACATGCCCGCGCATCGCGCCGGCGAAGTCCTTCTTCACATAGAGCAGGTCGAAGAAGCTCTCGGCCGCTTGACGCATCGCGTCGCTGGTGGGGTCGATAACGAATTCGCGGCTCATATTGGCTTCCTCTCGGGTTTTCGATGATTGTCAGGTTTCGCGGGCGCGCGCTGCGGCGACCGCGTGAGGGTAGATCTTGAGCGCGACCCAGCAGAGCAGCACGCCAAGCGGGCCGAGCGCGGCGGCCGAGATCGCCATCGACTTGCCCAGCATCGCTTCGCTCGCAAACACCCTGTCGGTCAGTATCGCGACGGAGAGCGGACCGAGGCCGTTGCCGATCACATTCATCGCCGCGACGTAGAAGGCGGTCACCGTGCCGCGCATCCTGCCGGGCGTGATTACCTGGATCGCCGCGTTCCCGGGTCCGGTGCCCATCGCGCCGAAGAAGAGACTTGCGCCCTGCATCGCCAGCGCCAGCGGGGCACTGGGCATCAAAGGAAACAGGATCGCGAAGGGCGTGAGCAGCACCGTACTCCACAGCAACACGATTGCATTGGCATCGTCGCGCCCGCGGGCTTGCAGCAGGTCGGCCAGCCAGCCGCCGGCGAGCAGGCCGAAAGGCATCACCGCCAGAGAGACCAGCCCGAGATACAGGCCGGGCTTGCCGGTTGCCCAGCCGAACTGGCGCTCGAACAGTGACGGACCCCAGATCGAGGCCCCGAATGACAGCATCGCCTTGATCGTGATGCCCAGCACCAGCGCAAGATAGAGCCAGCGCCAGCGCGCGGCGAAGCGCGCCACGTCGCGCAGCGCCGGCGCCTCGTATTCACGGCCGATCTCGCGGTGCCGCTGCGGTTCGGGCAGGGTGACAAGCATTACCAGCGCCCAGACGACCCCGGGCAGGCCCAGGATCAGGAAGGTCAGTTGCCAAGGCTTCAGCCCGCCGACCAGCGGCCATTCGCCGGTCGGCGCATGGGCCAGCCCCAGGATCAGCGTGCCGCCCAGCAGCAGAGCAAGCCCCTGTCCGCCGACATTGCCGAGATTGATCACCGAGATTGCCCGGCTCAGCCGTTCACGCGGATAGAGGTCTGCAACCAGCGAATAGGTCGCCGGGGTGTTGCAGCTCTCGCCAACACCCAATCCGACGCGGGCGAGGACGAGCTGGACGAAGTTCTGGGCCAGGCCGCAGGCTATCGTCATCAGACTCCAGAAGCCGAGGCCGAGGCCGAGGATCCACTTGCGAGATCCGCGGTCGATCAGGCGCGAAAGGGGGATCCCGGCAATCGCGTAAAAGGCGACGAAGGCAAAGCCCATCAGCAAGCCGACCTGAGTGTCGCTAAGGTGGAGATCGCGCTTGATCGGTGTCACCAGCAGCGCTAGCACCTGCCTGTCCAGGAAGTTGAACATGAAGGTGATCGTCAGCGCGGCGAGCACCCATGCACGCTTTCCGCGGGAGGGGGTTGCTGGTTCGCTGCCGTACATCTCTTCCCCCTACGGCGCTAGACTCGTTGGCCTCGCCATTTTATTGTCTAACATCATTGTATAATGATGGAAGTACGCGGTTCCACCGAAAGAATTGCGGTGCGCGGGTCTCGGCGCTTTACAAGTTCAACGCGGTGCGAGCTGGCGCAGCGTGACCCGGCCGGTTGCAGCGCGCGTTCGCTCAAGAGGCGGGCGCGGCCAGTTCCTGTTCGAAGCGGGTGAGGAAGTCGTCTCCCATCGTGCGGTAGGTTTCGAGCGGGAGGTTGTCGGCATTGTCGGAATAATGCCGCAGCAGTCCGTGCGAGCCCCCGGCCTGGCGGCAGATCTCGTGCCCAGTGGTCGCGC